>CAIOKO010000120.1 GCA_903858935.1 uncultured Schlesneria sp.
CGCTTCTAACATTTCAGGGATTTGAAAGTTTGCGCAACGATGATGACGGCATTTGCGCAACTATGGAGCCGGTACGAATCCTCAATGCAAAGCGGTCGTCGTACGTCGATGCTTCTCTGTGGGATTGTGTGCCACTGGCGTGCGTCTTCGCTCGCCAGTGCTCTTCGATTTTAAACTCGCGCAACTATGGGATTTTTGCGCAACTATGGCGGAAACCAAGCCGTTTCTAACATTTCAGGGATTTAAAAGTTTGCGCAACGATGATGACGGCATTTGCGCAACTATGGAGCCGGTACGAATTCTCAATGCGAAGCGGTCGTCGTACGCCGATGCTTCTCTGTGGGACTGTGTGCCACTGGCGTGCGTCTTCGCTCGCCAGTGCTCTTCGATCTTAAACTTGCGCAACTATGGGATTTTTGAGCAACTATGGCGGAAACCAGGCCGTTTCTGACATTTCAGGGATTTGAGAGTTTGCGCAACTCTGGTGCGTGACTCTGGCCGGACCTTAGCGCCGATCCCTGATGACCCGGCTGATCGACCATGACGGCATTTGCGCAACTGTAGACAAAGCGATTTCTCAAAGCAGGTTTAGGCTGGCGTCGACTCGACGAGGCCCCAGCCTAAACCTGTTTTGAGAATAGACCTGACAAAAGGTCGTCTCAAGTGATTCTCTTCCCTTAGTTTTCTTCGTTGCCTTATATTGAAAAATCATTTCTTCAGTTCTGGTGTCATCACGGACCGCAGAATTTCGTGTCAAAGTTCGATCAAGTTCGACCTTTCCTCGTAATTCATAGGGTGGTCGTAGTGCTTTGCCATTTTTCTGCCGTGTACGACTTCGACGCGGTTCGATCGAGTTCGACTCCCATTATTCGTCCCAGACAAGCCGAAGCGGCCCTAGAGTTGTTGAGGAGAAAGTGGAAAGTAGACCAGATCAAGAAAAAGCGATTCCTTGATTCATCAACTTTCTACTCTCTCGTGACTATTTTCCAGCCGCTTCGGCTCCCCCCAGATTTATCGCCTTCGTTTAACATCGCCTCGAAGTGTGGTTTGGGGGCAACTAGCCATATTCTATTTGTCGCTTTTAAGCAACATACGACAACACACTAAAAAATATGTAGTCGCATGTCAACGGAAGATGACGACAACTTTCTTAGTGTTTGTGGGAATCCTTGGCCGGGATGACGCACATCGACCTGACTGATATTCGCATCAGCGATGATGGATTGGCAAAATTCACCAAACTGCCCAAACTGAAAAAACTGATTCAGGCAGGTTCTTAAGTGATCGACGCCGGTTTGATGTGTCTGACGAAATCGACCAGACTTGATATTCTGGTCTTAAAGAATACACGGATCACCGACGCGAGTCTGTTTCAGATTGGAAAAATGACGTGGCTGGATCTCGCTGGAACTCAACTGACAGACGAAGGGCTCGCTCAGTTGAATGGGCTGGTTAATCTCCAGACCCTGACTCTCAAAACCACTTTACATCAGCGATGCTGGATTGTTTTCAAAGGAACCGTTGACTGGTTCCGGGGATAATCCGGCGGAACCGGAGAAGCGAGCGAATTTATTGCCGTGGCTCCGTTCCATGCAAGCCCGTCACACAACGAGACGGCTTGCGCGGGGGCAGGAGACATCCACCGAATCAATGCTCAGCGACGTTTGAGGAGATCGGCGAGTCTAAGCGGCTAGAAAGTTGACGAGTTGAATTTAATAAATAGACAGGATGAAAACAAAGAGTAGCCGACGCAACGCATTTTCTATCCTTGACTCTCTCCCATCTACTAAATAGCCGTTTCAGATTGCCGTTCTGCCTGCGCCGATGGCTACGGACTAATATTTAATCTGTCGCCACCGTTTATCCCCAATTCGTGCTTTGGCCGATTTCAGGGATTGAA
This sequence comes from uncultured Schlesneria sp., assembly GCA_903858935.1. Classification (GTDB taxonomy): domain Bacteria; phylum Planctomycetota; class Planctomycetia; order Planctomycetales; family Planctomycetaceae; genus Schlesneria. The sequence goes on from CAIOKO010000120.1 coordinate 1,901, forward strand.
TCAAACTCGTTGACCGCCCTGAAAACGGCCGCTGCTGAATCGCGTCCGAATTGCTTTTGCATTCGTCGGACCAAGGGATAACCGACACGGGTCATGAGATAATTTGGTTGTGAAAAGGCCAGAATGTCATACCAGACTCCGTTATCATGCTGGTCCCATTCAATCAGAAACCGCTCTTCACCCTTCTCGATGTGTTTCGGTAAGGTGCCATAGGCAAAGCCGAATCGACAAATCGGCCCTGATTCATCCACTACATAAATGACGCGACATGAGTTTAACCACCATAAACCCAATGCGCGTCCCATCACGACCACGGTTTCATCTGGCTTGATTGGTGTTTCCAAAGGCCACGCGTCAACCCATCCCAGTTGAAAATGCTTCCAGCCTTGTAAGGCGGCTATCGCTTTGCGAAAAGTCGATTCCCCTTCGCCCAACCTGATACGAGTCTGATCCGCCACGAATCCGACCGGCGGAGAAGTCGCGGTCGCACCCACATCGAGGTAGCTGAATTCTCGCTCTGACTGTTCCGCCAGGAAATGACAAAGCACGTCATGCGACGGTTTTCCCAACGATGGCATCATTTTCCTTTCGGTCGCGAAACACCCTAATCAATGAAATCAATAGAGTATCCGCAATACTTGTCGGTACCTAACGGGATTTAGAGCCAAATCGCCGACGGAAAATCTGCGGAAGCGTTAAAATACCTCACAATGTCGTCGTTCGATCGATGATCTTCGCTTCTCCGTCAGAAGAATCGAATTCTTAACGGTTTCCAATCAAGCCGGTTCGCTCGATCAGTCGAATTCCATCTCTCGTTGTTCTATCGATCTCATTGCCGCCGTTTCAGAAGTCACGCCGTGTCACAACATATTATTGAGATTATGGTTATGAGAATTCGCCAAATAAACTCGTTCTCCGAGTGCTTTGCGCATGATCGGCTAACAAATTGGTGAAGTTCGATGGCTCTCCGGTGACATTTCTGCTTGAATGGTGGTCAAAAGAATTCGTGGGCAAAACCGGACCGGCGCAATCTGTGCAGATGGGAAATGAACTGCTACCATGCGGTGTCGTATGGGATTCAGCGATACACTGGAAATCGGTTATCGGGCTGGACGATGATGGTCCGTGAACCGCCGGAGGCGGTTCGTCCACACGTGCTCGGCGTGCCTGATTTTAAGACGAGATTGGCAAACAATATGGCAAGCACACTTCAAGCAACACCTGCAATTCGACGAACGGAGTCCTCAACCGTGGGAAATGTTGCCCCTGCATCAGATGAAATTACCGACGTTACCGTACCAGCCATCGATCCACAGGAGATGGATGAATGGCTGGAGTCGGTTGACGACCTGCTAAATCGTTATGGACCAGACGCCCTCAGCCAGTTGCTGACGCGGCTTTATTCTCGAGCTCAGGCTCAGTCGGTCCCTGTCGTCCCCGCGGTGACAACACCTTACGTCAATACAATCCCTGTTGAAGCCCAGGTGCCATTTCCGGGTGATCGCGCTCTTGAACGACGCTTGCGAAGCATTATTCGCTGGAACGCCATGGCAATGGTGGTCCGAGGTGCTCAGACAACAAACGTTGGCGGACACATTTCCACGTTCGCGTCGTCGGCAGTGCTGGTCGAAATTGGCTTTAATCACTTTTTCCACGCCCGGACAGCAGACCACACCGGCGATATGGTCTATTTCCAGGGACACTCGTCCCCTGGGATGTATTCCCGAGCATTCGTCGAAGGCCGACTCACCGAAGAGAATCTCGTCAGGTTCCGACGTGAGCTTCCACGAGGACAGGGACTTTCTTCCTATCCGCACCCCTGGTTGATGCCCGACTTCTGGCAGTTCCCCACGGTTTCGATGGGCCTCGGCCCGATCTGCTCACTCTATCAGGCCCGATTCCTGCGATATGTCCATCACCGAAACCTGATGGATACCTCCAAATCACGAGTCTGGTCGTTTATCGGTGACGGTGAAGTCGATGAACCGGAAACGCTCGGTGCCATCTCGATGGCGGCTCGTGAGAAGCTCGACAATGTCACTTGGGTTGTGAACTGCAACCTGCAACGACTTGACGGTCCCGTTCGAAGCAACGGCAAGATCATTCAGGAACTGGAAGGTCTTTTCCGAGGAGCCGGCTGGAACGTCATTAAAGTCGTCTGGGGGACCGAATGGGACGCCCTTTTCGAAGCGGACGAATCCGGTTTGCTGGAAAAAACACTGGCAGAAGTCGTTGACGGCCAGTTCCAGAAGTACAGCGTCGAAACTGGCGAATATATTCGCAAGGATTTCTTCGGTCGTCATCCCCAACTGTTGAAGCTGGTCGAACATCTCAGCGACGATCAGATTCGCAATCTCAGACGCGGTGGCCACGACGCGATGAAGGTCTACAACGCCCTGAAAGCGGCGACCGAATTCAAGGGGGCACCAACTGTTGTCCTGGCTCACACCGTCAAAGGCTTTGGCCTGGGGACAGAAGCTGAAGGTCGAAACACGGCTCACAACACCAAAAAGCTGGAAGAATCGTCGCTGATCGCCATGCGTGATCGGTTTGACTTACCACTGACCGACGAACAAGCCAGAAGTGCCAGCTTCTATCGGCCACCGGCCGACAGCCCCGAAATGAAGTACCTGCACGATCACCGCAAGGCTTTGGGCGGCTATCTGCCCGCTCGCAATCCTACTGCGGAACGGCTGACGATCCCTGATGTGGCAACGTTTGTCGAAACGATGAGCGACGCAGGGAAAGATCGCTCGACGACCGGTGTGCTGGGAACCATCCTCCGCGTATTGATGCGAGACAAAAACATCGGCAAGCGAATCGTTCCAATCATCCCCGACGAGGCTCGGACGTTCGGTATGGAAGGTTTGTTCCAGACCTATGGTATCTACAACAGCAAAGGGCAGCTTTACACGCCGGTCGATGCGGGCTCGGCGATGTCTTACAAAGAATCAACGACGGGTCAGGTTCTGATGGAAGGGATCGACGAAGCAGGGGCAATGGCCTCGTTCGTCGCAGCCGGTACCGCTCACGCGAATATCGGGCTGAATATGATTCCGTTTTATACTTATTACTCGATGTTCGGATTCCAGCGAGTCGGCGATCTGATCTGGCTGGCTGGCGATTCCCGTTGCAAAGGTTTCCTCTGCGGTGGAACGTCAGGCCGCACGACGCTTAACGGTGAAGGTTTGCAACACGAAGACGGCCATAGCCAGTTGATGGCCGGAACCGTTCCCAACCTGCTCGCTTACGATCCTGCTTACGGTTACGAGCTGGCTGTGATCGTGCAAGATGGTCTGCGTCGGATGTACGCCGAAGCTGAAGACATTTTCTATTACTTGTCGGTTTACAACGAATCTTTCGTGATGCCTGCCGCAATGCCGAAGGGTGTTGAAACCGGGATCGTCAAAGGCCTTTATCCGCTCGATCCAGCCGTCCCTGCCAAGAAACGCGCCACTCGGCCTCAACTGCTCGGCAGTGGACCAATTCTGAACGATGTGATTCGAGCCCAGAAGATCCTCTCCGAAAAATACGGAGTTGAATCGGATGTGTGGAGTGTTACCAGTTACAACGAACTGAAGCGAGAAGCCCAGTCAATTGCACGCTGGAACCGGCTGCATCCTGATCAGAAGCCAAAGGTAAGCTACCTCGAACAGACGCTGAGTGGCCTCAAGGGTCCGTTCATATCGTCGAGCGATAACGTGCAGCTGGTTGCCGAACAAATCCGCCAGTACGTTCCAGGCCAGTATGTCGTCTGCGGTACTGACGGATTCGGACGCAGTGAAACACGTGAAGCGCTAAGACGGCATTTCGAAATCGATGCCGAATCGGTCGCCTACACCACGCTGGTGGCCCTCAGCAGAGAAGGTCAGTTCGACGCGAAGAAGCTACCTCAGGCTCTGAAAGATCTGGGAATCGATCCCAACAAGGTCGACCCAGCCACGGCCTGACCGGTAGCGTCGGCTCCCTGCCGACGAGGGCTCTTTACAACGAAAGTTGTAAAGAAATCACAATGCAGAGATTCAACGGATCAATTTTAAGCAAAAGTGTCATCCGTCAAATTTCGGAACAAGACTAAAATGAGAGTCCTTCGGACCGAAGCTGAAGGCTCATAATAAAATATCTGGGCAAAGCCCAACCAACCAGATCAAGAGACTTCCGATGACAATCGAATTCAAAGTTGAACAGCAGCTTCTGGGCGATGGAATCAAGAGTGCCGACGTGGCCGCTATCCATGTTGGCGTGGGCGATACGATCACCGTCGGTCAGATCGTCCTCGAGCTTGAAACCGACAAAGCGGTTATGGAACTTCAGTCTCCTTATGCGGGAACCGTGGTCAAAGTTCTGGTCAAAAAAGGGGAAACCATCACCCCCGGTCAGGCCGTCCTGTCACTCGAATCGAGTGCAACTCCGGCAACCGGTTCCGCAGCCAAGCCAGCTGCGAAAGAAGCGGTTCCCGTTGCGGCTTCGTCACCCGCCAGCCGCAACGGCGGCGACAAAGCCTCCATCGCCAAGGCCGTCCCTGCTGCCGCGATGACACTGCCAACAGGACGAGATCTACCTTTGCCAGCCGGCCCGGCGACCAGACGACTCGCTCGTGAACTGGGTCTCAACCTGGCCAATATCCCAGGGACTGGTTCCGGTGGCCGAATCACACTGGAAGACGTCGCTCGTGCCGTCTCTGCAGGAGGATCAGGAGGGGGTCGAGGCCTTGTCGAACCACCGCTTCCGGATTTCGCTTCATTCGGTCCAACCGATCGTCAGGCCTATTCCAAGCTGCAAAAGACGGTCGCTAATAATCTCAGCCTCGCCTGGCAGATTATTCCGCACGTCACGCAGCACGATCTGGCCGACATTACCGAAACCGAAGCCGCTCGCAAGCACTTTGTCGAGACAGCTCCCAAGGGTGTCGCTAAGATAACAATGACAGCGCTTGCCCTGAAAGCAGTCGTCGCCTGCCTGAAAGAATTCCCTCATTTCAATTCCAGCTATGACACGGCCAAGGCCGAACTGGTCCTGAAACGCTACTACCACATTGGTATTGCGGTTGACACGCCAAACGGGCTGGTCGTCCCTGTAATCCGCAACGTCGATCAGAAGTCTGTTCTACAACTCGCCGCAGAAATGACCGAACTCGCCGCAAAAGCACGTGATCGCAAGCTTCAGGTCAGCGAAATGCAGGGCGGTACGTTCACGATCACGAACTTGGGGGGCATCGGTGGAACATCTTTCACCCCCATCGTGAACTATCCCGAAGTCGCGATCCTCGGCATGTCCCGCAGCCAGAAGCAGCTTCAGATCCGAGACGGCGAAGTCGTCGAACGACTGATGCTGCCGCTGTCGCTGTCCTACGATCACCGAGTCATCAACGGAGCCGACGCAGCCCGCTTCGTCGGCAAACTGGTCACGCTACTCAGCGACGCGTTTCGATTGGTGATTGAAGTATAAATCAACGTCGGCGTGGGGATTGAATCAAAAGACGAAGGAACGCGAAATCGTAATGGATTCGCGTTCTTTCGTTTTCGTTATTCGATGCGTTGCTTTGAGTCTGTAGTTCAACAACTCGACTATTTCATCAAGGATTTACCCGATGACTTGTAATGGCAATGTTGCTGCGGCTCAAAATTCGGCTGAATCAAAATTCAATCGACGGCGATTTCTCAAGGCTTCGGCCGTCGTCGCGGCAAGTTCCTTTGCGGCACCGGCGATCCTGCGCGCGCGTGGAGTGAGCGAAAAACTAAACATCGCGGTGATCGGTTCGGGAGGTCGCGGAGGGGCGAATCTGGATGCCGTTTCCGGGACCGAAAATATTGTCTCGTTGTGCGATGTCAATCAGAACAATCTTACTCGTGCATCGGCAGCCCATCCGAAGGCCCGTACCGTTGTCGACTTTCGCAAGGTTTTCGATCATGCAAATGAGTTTGATGCGGTAATCGTTAGTACCTGCGAGCATACACATGCCTTTGCGACTCTTGCCGCTTTGCAACTTGGCAAGCATGTCTACTGCGAGAAGCCGCTCACGCATAGCGTTTGGGAGGCTCGAGTCATTCGAGAAGCAACCGCGAAAGTCAAAGTGGCGACCCAGATGGGGATTCAGATCCACTCGGGCAGCAACTATCGGCGGGTTGTTGAACTGATTCAGACGGGTGCGATCGGTCCTGTACGGGAAGCCCACGTCTGGACATCCCGGGCGTGGGGGCTTCAGTCGGCTGACGATGCCAAAAAGTTTGGCGACATTGTCGCTGTCCAGGAACGCCCGAAAACGGCCGACCCGATTCCCGCGGGGCTCGACTGGGACCTCTGGCTGGGTCCCGCTCCTGAGCGAGCTTTCAACAATGTTTATTTTCCCCGCCCGAAGTGGTATCGGTGGTGGGAATGGGGTAGCGGCACCATGTCAGACCTCGGCAGTCACTTTAACGACTTACCATTCTGGGCCTTGAAGCTCCAGTCGCCACTTACGATTGAGGCGAGTGGGCCACCGCCACACCCAGATCTGGCACCTGCGTCGATGCAGGCCACTTATCAATATGGGCCGCGAGAAGGAATGCCTCCGGTGACACTGACGTGGTACCAGGGCGTTAATAAGCCGAAGATCTGGACAGACAAGGGAATTCCCCAATGGGACAACGGACATCTGTTTATCGGGGATAAGGGGATGCTGCTTTCAGATTATGGTCAACACCTCTTATTGCCCGAGGCCAATTTCAAAGACTTTAAACGGCCCGA
>CAIOKO010000121.1 GCA_903858935.1 uncultured Schlesneria sp.
CCCACTTGGTCAACGTGACTCGCTCTTCGTCCGTCAATATGATCGTCTTCGCTACTCGCATGACACTGATCCTCCTTATACTGAAGATCAGACGCCAGCGAATCGAATAAGTTCCCGTAATTCTGAGTCACTACACTAGATTCAAGCGTTAACCGAGTTGAGTGGCACTCCGCAAGGGGAGCTTTTTACACGATGACGAGGTATTGGAATCACAATTCACGGCAACGTAGGAAGCCATGAACAATAATACATGGCTCGTGGTACGGTTGATTCGACAAATGATTTCCAGGGATCGGTTGTCTGCTGTGCTTTCGCGTTACCTAAAACGATGTCGACGATCGTAATCGGTGTTTCATAGCCAACGATACGTGGGTTTTTAAGATTGATTTTTTCCTTGAGCGCATCCAGTGCGTCTTCCTGATAGCCAATCGCATCGATGAGCTTATTTTGTTTCGCGTCGTCGGCGGTGTAGATCTGGCCAGTCGCCAGGGCTTTGACGGCGTCACGATCGAGGGCTTCACGATTTTCGTCGATCACGGTAATAAACTTCTGGTATGACTGATCAAGGATGTTGTCCCACAATTTCCGGTCGTCGTCTGTCATTGGCTTAAAGGGATTGAGTGTATCTTTGTGGATCCCCTTCGTTAATGGGTCTGAGGCGACACCATACTTTTCAGAGATTTTGCTGAAGTCATAGCGAGGCAGGATGACCCCGATCGAACCGGTCCAGGTTGTGGGTTCTGCAAAAATTTTTGCCTCTGGTCCGGCGCCCATCGCGATGTAGTAACCGCCCGAAGCAGCCATTCGCTTCATCTGGACGTAGACCGGCTTTGATTTGCTCAGTTTTTGCAAACGGTGATAAATCTGATGGCTGTCGGCAACCAGACCTCCAGGGCTGTCGATGATCAGAAGAGCGGCTTTGACATTGTCATCTTTTGTCGCTTTTTCAATTTGACTGATCAATCGCTCGGTAAATGGGGGCATGATTGTCCCTTCCATTTTCAGCAGCGCAATTTTTTCAGTGGCGGTGGTGCTGCCAGAATGGAATCGTTCACGCGGGGGATCGACATTTGCAAAGTATTGCCGATAGGCGTTGTACAGCCCGAAATTGGCCAGCAGCGAAAAACCGAGCGCGACGAGCAGAAATTTCATCAGCCAGCCACGCCAACGGCTTGGGGCCTGTGTCTGGACCAGAATCGTTTGCGGAGGGCCACCCTTCGATCCCGAGTTAAAGACCGTCGTATCACTCATGGTCGGCGAATCCCCTGATCATCCAAAATTCGGCTGAAAGCATCCGGAGCAGAGTAATCATGCAGGTACGAAGCGTCCAGAGTCAGTCGGCGATTAAGGCTTCTTCATCCGTTGAAATGAGCGAAACAATCGGCAATTACTGCTGCACGGAATCGATTCTGACTCATTTGTTGATCATCAATCTCAATACCTGAATCTTGAGCATCTGGGTTGAGTCGTCTCTTTGGGTAGTGTGCGTAGATTATTCGGTTCTCGTTGAACTTGCGGTTCTGACTCTCTTCGAAAGTGAGAAGATTATTGCGCGGGTACTTACACCGGGTGCCGATCAGAGAAGACGAGAGATCGAAAACCGAAGGTGCCTCTTCGGTCGAACGGTGTCGTTTCGTCAAGGACGACGAGAATGCGGCGGGGATACTCGTGGATTGCATGTCTTGGGGTGGCCGGCATCAGCCTGGTCATCTGCGGGTGTTTGCGCCATGCGAAAACACCTCCGGCATCAGCCGGCGTTGACACTTTTCACTATTCAAATCTGACCCGTCAGATCGAAGTCCCCTCGAGTTCCGACGCGACGAATGATTTTTTCACATCGACGCCAAGGCCGCTATCGCTGACGACCGTCGAAACCCAGGACTATTACGAGTTATCGCTCGAAGAGACGATGCGACATGCGTTGTCGAATACAAAGATCTTAAAGGACTTGGGGGCTACCGTTCTTCGAGCTCCCGACTCCGCCAAGTCTGTGAACGATCCATCGCTGGTCGAAACGGACGGCCGGTTCGGTGTCGAGGCTGCTTTGAGCGCGTTTGACGCTCAATTTACGACGAATACGTCGATCGAGCACAATAACCGAGCCCTGAATAACATCTACTTCGGGGGCGGAACGCGAATTCTGCATCAGAATTTTTCAGTTTCGCAGACTCAGCTTTCCAAGACAACCGCGACCGGTACTCAATTCGCCGTTAAAAACTACACCCAGTACGATAACAATAACGCACCTGGTAACGAGTTTCCCAGTGCGTTCACGACCTGGTTTGACATTGAAGCCAAGCATCCGTTGTTGCAGGGGGCTGGTACGGAATTTAATCGAATTGCGGGTCCGAACGCAGTGCCAGGGTTGGTTTACGGTGTTGTGATTGCACGAATCAACAGCGATGTGGCACTGGCAGATTTTGAGATTGGTGTCAGGAATTTCATCAGTGATGTGGAAAACGCATACTGGGATTTGTACTTCGCCTATCGTGATTTGGACGCCAAGGTCGCAGCCCGAAATTCGGCATTGGATACCTGGAGAAGGATTCATGCTCAGTTCGAGAAAGGCCGTCGAGGGGGCGAAGCGAGCAAAGAGGCACAGGCTCGCGAGCAATATTATCGTTTCCAGGAAGATGCCCAGAATGCATTGAATGGCAAGCTGATGGATGGAACTCGCAACGTTAACGGGAGTTCCGGGGGAACCTTTCGAGGCAATGGCGGAGTTTACGTTGCTGAGCGACGGTTGCGATTACTGATCGGCTTGCCGATCAGTGACGGACGTTTGATCAGGCCAAGCGACGAACCGCTGAGAGCGAAGGTTGTTTACAACTGGGAATGCAGCCTGAACGAAGCCTTAAGCCGACGTAGTGAGCTTCGCCGACAGAAATGGCAAATCAAGAAACGCGAAGCCGAACTGGTTGCGAATAAGAACTTCCTGTTGCCTCAGTTAAATTTAACCGGTCGATATCGTTGGCGCGGATTTGGAAATACGTTGTTCCCCAATGGCGGGACCGGTGAGTTCAACAACGCGGTCTCGGACCTGGTGAGTGGTGATTATCAGGAATGGCAAACCGGCGTCGAACTGTCGTTTCCGATCGGTTTTCGCAGGGCTTATGCCGCAGTTCGTCATGCGGAACTTCAACTTGCCCGAGAACGCGAATTGTTGTTCGAACAAGAACGTGCCATCGTTTATGACTTAAGTAACTCGTTTGCAGAAGTTGAGCGAGCCTATCAGCTGCATGAGACGAACTTAAATCGACGCAATGCGGCGTCAGATCAAGTTGATGCGATACAGGTTGCGGTCGACGTAGGAGATTTGCCACTTGATTCGTTGCTCGATGCACAGCGTCGGTTGTCCGATGCGGAGTCCGCGTACTACCGAACGCTGGTCGAATATCAACTTGCCGTGAAAAACGTGCAGCTTGAAAAAGGGACTTTGCTTGACTACAACGAGATCAGCCTGAACGAAGGGCCTTGGCCAGACAAGGCTTACAGCGACGCGGAAGATCGGGAAGCACATCGGTCACAGCCGATTTCATCACCAGTTCCGTGGACTCGTGGACCGATCGTCAGTGACGGGGTCTTCCCGCAAGGGTCGTCGGTAATCCACCCTCTTGAGCCTGAGGTTCCGCCGCAGCCGCAGCAATAATTTGTACGGCAACCTTGCGAATTCTCGTAAAATCGACCACAATCTTGCCCCGCGCCGATCTGGCGCGAATCTGGACGTTCTGCGACGTTCTGCGACGGGCTGCTTAGTCATGCTTCGTGCAAATTGTTGGTCGTCAGAATTTGTTGGTTTGTTGACGTGAAGGAGATTCAGCATGGCACATAAGAAGGGGCAGGGCTCCAGTCGCAACGGTCGTGATTCCAAGGCCAAACGACTTGGCGTAAAGAAGTTTGGTGGTCAGGCGGTCATTCCTGGCAACATTCTTATTCGTCAAAACGGAACGAAGTGGCACCCCGGTAAGGGTGTTGGCATTGGTCGTGACTATACGTTGTTCGCCCTGGTTGGCGGAACGATTTTCTTCGATCAGGAAGGACGTCGAATCAACGTCAAGCCTGCGGAAGCGGCTGCAGAAACGAACTGAGACCGGGCGATTGTTGCCTGGTTTTTTGATATGGAACAGCTCCCGCACGAAATACTTCGTGCGGGAGCTGTTTGCATTTGCCCTATTTTTTCATTCGTGGGGACAGGCCGAGTCCCCGGCGATATGAATCTCTGACGGCATCAGGTCCGAGCCGCTCGACGATCAATTCAAATGCGTGCTGCATCGCGTTGGAGGTTTGCTCGGAGTCAGCCTCACCGCGAATGAGCGGTTCCAGAGCCGTTGATGCGGCCTGGCGAAATTCTTCATCGCCGATCACGGGTAATTCATACACGAGCTGCATATCTCGCAAGGAATGTGAGACGGCATCCGCATACTGACTTGCCTCCTCTGATGAAAGTTCCGGTCCAAACCAGTTCGGAGCGAAACTCAATTGCGATTCTCGACAGGGGCCTTTGGGGAGTGAGGCGAATGCTTCGTCGAATAACGAGGTCGTGCTAAAGTTGATCAGTAAGTCAAGCGCGGCAGATTCTTGCTCGCGTTTGGGAGGAAGCGTAACCCCCATCGCCAACCCGGCAAAACCGCACAACGCGGGAGCGTGAATCGTCCCGGCGGGAATCGTATCCCATTTCTTTGAATTCCGATTGAAAACGCGTCGAGACCCAGGAAGCCGGCAGACTCCTATCTCGATTCCTTCAATCCTTTGGACTTTTGAATCTTCATCCGATTGGGAACGGGCGATAAGTTCAGAGCTTAATGGTTCAAATGTCAAAGCCATCGCCGCATTTCCCGTCAGCAGCATGCGGCGACAGTCGGCAGGAGAATAATTTGCCACTTCGGGAGGAAGCTTACTCCACGTCCGTCGTGCCATTTCGAGTGCTTCGACAAAGCCCGGCGAATTCAATGTCGGCTTTGCGGTGTCGACGTCAAACCAGACTGAGTAGTTTTCAGGGTGTTTACAGTAAGCGAGTGATTTCGCAAAAAATGTTGTCGCCCGGAAATCTGGTGCAAGCGGTTCGACGGCTGGCAGTCCTGGTGCCCAAGTGTCTAATGTTTCAATCAGTTCGACATAATCATTCCAGGTTTCAGGGGCTTTCCGACGCGCAGCGCGGAGCAAATCATTTCTGAAATAGCAGACAAGAACCGGAACGGAAATCGGGACAGCAATACATTCACGTTCACGTGAAAGAGCCCGTTCACGAAGTCCCTTGAAGATTTCGCGTGATTCAAGCCGGGAGTCAAAAGCGGACAATGGTGTCAGTTGAGTCTCGAAACGGCAAAAATCACGGAACGGGAATAAAACAAGTCGCCCGCCCGATTCTGGTTTTACCGCTGATTCAGCCAGGAATGCGTCGGTTGTGTCGAATTCCACAAATCTCGTCGAAGCTCCCGTCTGCGAGGACCATTCCTGAAGCATTACTTCCCAATAGACCGGCAGATTCAAGGATTTGGGTGCGACAACATCCAACTGGCTGCCGCGAAAAGGCTGTGTCGCTGCTTTTGAACCTGGAGCAGAATTTGAAGATGGGCAACCAACCAGAAAGAGTACCAGGAAGGCTGACGGAACGGTCATTAATAGATGGTTTGAATGGAATTCTCCGGGCGTACGATTCCTATTCAAAGCTCTTCTATGCTTGAAGTTGCATTCAGAAGCATCCTTCATCCGTCTGTCTTTCTCAACGTGGTGTTCAAGGCGTTCTTTGGCCAATTGGATTGTTCTTTTCATGTACGTCTGGTCGGTCCGGTTTGTGGGAGTTTGAGTTCAGCAGGTCAAATTAAAAGACACATAAAAAGGTCGAGCGATCGCAGTTTCTTATTTGTCTTCGGTGAGCCGACGAGGAAACCTGGGGCCGAACCGCTGGCAGAACCGGAACATTGTGCAGCATCGGACAATGATTGCCAGTCAACCGGGAATGCAGTCGGTTTTTGCCAAATCTGCAATCTCAGGTTGCCGACAGAGATGATTGTGTCTGCATCGAGAATGGTTCTTTGCGTTAAGGGACTGTTTTGAAGGAGTCTGCCATTTTTAAGGAATCATCCGATTTCGTAACAAAGGCAGGAAAACGGGAATAGGACGTTCCGCGATAGAAACTGCTTGACTCGCGTAAAGCGCTCCATACACTGATAACTGACAACGATTTCGTCCAAATCCAGCGATTCCTTCGTCGTCAGGTTGTCGCTTGTTCCACATCGTCCGGTTCTCGCCTAAGGGAAAGCCATGGCTGCCGCCGCCAACAAACCTGGTGCCGTTCATTACGCGTTGATCATGTTCGTGATGCTCTCGGTGATCCTGGGAATCGTTTCGTATGTGTTTAATCGTGAGTCGAATGACAAATCCACCGAAATTGCGAAATTGAACGAGGAAAATCAGAAGTTAAATCGCGTTCAAAAGACATTGGACGATCAGGTTCAGATCTTGAAAACCAAGATTGGAATCAAGTTTGACCAGGTCGACGATCCAAACAATCCGCAAAATCAGGCCACGGTCGTTAAAGGGCTTGAGACTGAGATGCTGACGAATGGCAAAGACGCCGCGGGCACGACGGTTTTTGAAACATTGCGAAAGCTTCGAGAAGCACTGGATGCAACATCGGCTGATCGCGACTCCAAAGCCTCAAAGGTTGCTTCGCTGGAAAAGGAAGTTCTCGGACTGAAGAATCAATATCAGTCGCAGGTTGATAATTACAGCCAGCAGACCAAAGACGCTGAACGCGACAAACTGGGAGTCATCGGTGACCGTGACGAAAAGGTAAATGCCAAGATTCAGGAAATTTCCAGTATCAAGTCCAAACTCAACGCTGCCGTTGATGAACTTAATCAGGAAAAGGAATCACGGGAGAAAGAACGAAAAGCTCTTAACAGCCAGATTTCTGGTTTAGAGATTCGGATCGATGTTCTGAAGGACAAAATTGACAACCTGGAAAAGCTGAGTTTCGAAGCTGCTGACGGCGTCATTCGTCGCGTTGAGCACAATACAAATAGCGTCTGGATTAATCTTGGCGACGCCGATTTTCTTAAACCACGAATGACCTTCAGTGTTTATGCCAAAGAAAACCTGGGTGTTGGTCGTGGTGCCGAAGATATCAAAGGCAAGATCGAAGTCGTTCGAATCCTCGAGCCACATATGGCTGAAGCTCGTGTCATTGAAGAAGATTTATACCGACCGATGGTCTCTGGTGACTTGATTTATACTCCAATCTGGAGTCCTGGCCTGATTGAAAAGATCTCGGTCATTGGTGATATCGACCTGGACGGTGATGGACGAAGTGATCGCGAGCAGTTCCATCAAATGATGGCTGTTGCTGGCTGCGTTATCGACAACGAAGTTGATGACAACGGTGATCGAACTCCCCCTGATGCCAAAATTACAGTTCAAACACGATTTCTTGTGAAGGGAAATATTCCCGAACTACTGGACGTCACCGGTGAGGAAGCGAAGAACAAGGTCAAGAAAATTCAGAACCATTTTAACGATATGAACAAAGAAGCCCGTTCCAACGGGGTTCGCGTTATCAAGTTAAATGACTTCCTGGCCTACATCGGATACCACACGAAACGACGTACCTTCCTTCCTGGTCAAAACCGTCCATGGAACTTGAAGGCGGGTTCAGCCAGCGAGTCGACGAAAGACGCATCAAGTGACCGGTCGTCGAACGGTAACGTTTCTGGTGCCTACTCAAAGGGCCGCCAGGCACCACAGAATCAGTCAGACGGACAAAACAGCAAGGTGTTTGGTGGTAGCAAATAAGCTGAGTCGTAACGAAATTGAAGTTGGTTATTAAAATGAGGCCCGGTTGTCCCAACAGCCGGGTCTTTTTGTTTGACGATTCGCACAACGTCGAATCATGGCAAATAGGAAGGAAATAAGATGAAGTCGAATTATTTAATTGCTGTGATTGGCGGAGACGGGATTGGTCCTGAAGTCACCAGACACGCAGTTCAAGTCGCGGATGCTGCAATCACCCGATCAGGGGCCCATTTCGAGTGGACCCACCTTCCCTGGGGTACGGATTTCTATTTTCAGCATGGTGAGATGGCACCGGCCGACTTTCTTGATCAGCTGTCAAATTTCGATTCAATTCTTTTAGGTGCCGTGGGACATCCCAAGGTGCAGGATCATCTGACATTGAATGGGTTGTTACTGCCAATTCGCCGACGTTTTGATCAATGCGTCTGTTTGCGTCCGGCCTATTTATTTGAGGGTGTCGAGAGTCCGCTTCGAAACAAAACTCCTGGTTCGATTGATATGCTGGTTTTCCGTGAAAACACGGAAGGGGAATACGCGAACGTGGGCGGGCGGGTTTATCAGCATACTGAGCATGATGTGGCGATCCAGACCTCCGTCTTCACGCGACGCGGTTGTGAACGCATTATTCGAGCGGCATTTGAGAAAGCGGTCACCAGGCCGCGTCGGCGCGTCGCATCCATCACGAAGAGCAATGCACAGGGATACGGAATGGTCCTATGGGATGAAGTCTTCGCAGCCGTTTCATTGGAATATCCCCAGATTCAAACGGAGTCGCTGCTTGTTGACCGAGCCGTGATGGAATTCGTGCGTCGCCCCGAGTCATTTGACGTGGTGGTGGCAAGCAATCTGTTTGGAGACATTTTGACCGATCTTTCGGCGATTATTGTCGGCAGTATGGGATTGGCGGCCAGCGGAAATCTCGATCCGACGGGTCGCCATCCGAGCCTGTTTGAGCCAGTCCACGGTTCTGCTCCGGACATTGCCGGCCGGGGGATTGCCAATCCTCTTGCGGCCATTTTGTCGGCGGCGATGATGCTTGCGCATCTCGGTTTAGAGAGCGCATCAGCATCGATCCATTCGGCAGTGGCAGAACTCTTACGCAACTCCGGACCTCGTACACCGGACCTGGGCGGAACGGCGACGACGGAACAGGTCGGCCGGGCAGTGCTGGAACTGGTTCGATAAGCTCATTTTGCAGGGTCTGCCGAGTCGTGTCTGATGGACGGTTTCTGTCTCGGGCAATTCAGCATATTATTCGCACATGATCGCTCAATTCATTTTCTTGTGTAGTGCCGCATTTGTCGCCGGAGCCATTAATTCCGTGGCGGGCGGCGGCACGTTATTGACGTTTCCCGCATTGACCTGGATTCTGGGTTCGTCAGAGGCGGCGGCGGTCATCGCGAACGCGACCAGCACGTTCTCGCTGTTTCCTGGATCGCTTGCAGCGACGTGGGGATATCGCCGTGAAATGTCAGGGCAAGGACGCTGGATTGCCCCGTTGATCATTCCTTCGCTGATTGGCAGCCTGGTTGGAACATTGCTGGTTGTCACACAGCCTGAAAAAATCTTTCAGCAGATGGTTCCCTGGTTGATCCTCGCGGCATCAGCGCTGTTTCTGCTTCAGCCTGCGATTACGAAGTGGACGGGGATTGGTCGACCCCATGCTCAGCCATCGAGATCGACATTGATAGGAATTATTGGATTTCAGTTTTTGATCGCGTTGTACGGGGGCTATTTCGGTGCCGGGATTGGCATTCTGATGCTCAGTTCACTGGCGCTCATGGGGCTGGGGGATATCCACCGAATGAACGCTCTGAAAAGCTTGTTGGCGTCGGCCATTAACGGTGTCTCGGTTCTGATTTTTATGGTTTACGGACGAGTCGACTGGCACTATGGCGGTCCGATGCTTGTGGCAGGCATTGCCGGCGGATTTGTCGGTGCGAGTGTTTCACGAAAACTGGATAAGAATGTCGTTCGATGGGTCGTGATCGCCATCGGCTTTGGCCTTGCCACGTACTATTTCACTCGGGTTTATGCACCGAGTCGTGGGTGAGGCTCTCGAAATCAATTCGAACTGAACTTGGGCGGGAACTTCTGTTTTTCGTCAGACTTCGAACCTTTAACAGCGTTCTTCAGAAATTCCAGCAGCTTCTGGCTGCGAACGTCGATATCCAGTTCCTCTTGAAATTGCTGGGACACCTC
>CAIOKO010000122.1 GCA_903858935.1 uncultured Schlesneria sp.
CCCACTTGGTCAACGTGACTCGCTCTTCGTCCGTCAATATGATCGTCTTCGCTACTCGCATGACACTGATCCTCCTTATACTGAAGATCAGACGCCAGCGAATCGAATAAGTTCCCGTAATTCTGAGTCACTACACTAGATCGATGGCTGGGTAGGGATGTTCAGGATCGTCAACAATCACAAGTCGCTTCTCGTTCCGGAGATTTGCATCCTCCTCCGAAACAATATACTCAGCATCGCACTTCGGACAACTGGCAGGCCTCCTGTGGCACACGGGGCAGATCGGCTCGGCCCCGCAGTTCCAGCACTTGTAAGGCGAAGGTTCGCAATGGCCCTGCATGATGCAATCGCGCCCATGACCAATCACGTGATACCATTCATCGCTGATGTGATCCGAATCCCCATACTCTTCTGCCCTCGCAACGCTGACGCCAACCAGACCACTGGATAGAAACGCGAAGGCCAGTTCCTTCTTGCAGACCAACTCCAAACCCATTTCCATCCACGCAACGGGCGCAATTTCTCGGCCTGTTCGATATTCAAAAACGGCGCGTGACACACCCCAAGAAGCCAGCTCACAACACGTTTCGTAGTAGACTCTTTTATACTCCGGGATGTACATGACCAGCCCGATCTTCTGGTCCCGGGGTGTAACGTTTGCGATCTTTCCCTTCACGGGAGCCGCGTCAAAATCCGAAGAATCCCTATTAAGACTAAGTCCATAGAAATAGCCCCATCGAGGTTCAATCGGCCCACGCAAATAACGGGTGGTCATTCGGTATCCTTTCAAAATCAATCCGGCAGCAACTCGATCTTAAGGGGGACGTCACCGGGGCCACAGCCTTTTTCGAGAAAAAGCTGTGTCCCTGAGGCCGACAGTCGTCTTGCGGAACAAACTTGGGAAGCCAATATCGCGTATTCGAATAAACAATCTCGGTCCAGCGATCCATCCTGCTGAGGATCGAGCCAACGTCGAGTGACTCAGTCCCAGGAAGACCAGCGGCAACCATCAGGTTCATCTCAGCCACGCCAAGACTCGCAAGCTGATCTTCTGAAATCGAACTCAAGTATTCGTAGTCCATCAGAATCTTTCTGCCGCCTAATCGTTCTGGCTTCGAAACAGTGTCACCGACACTGTCTGAAATGAAATTAGAGGTGTTCGGTGAGATGATTTCTAACGAATTCCATCAGGAATTCAACGAGCCAAGGTTCCAGACCACAAAACCACATTCAACGTCACTGTCATGTTATCTGTTGTCGCTATTTAATGGGCCAACCGGGGACTTTGCTCGTTTGATCGCAGTGCAATGACGGTGGAGTGCAACGCTCAGGCAAAGCAGCAGCCCAGGCGGAACATGACAGTGAGGCAATGATTTATTTGTTGAAGCCATTGCCGATGACCGTGGCGGGGCTGACGCTGTGCGTTGCCATCGCCAGTGCGACCGTTGTTGCAGAATTAACAATCAAACAATTCTTGGCGATTCCCCCGACATGCAAGGTGGTCGCCGGGCCTTGCCTGATGGCTATCCCCTGTTTCTTTTTTAACGTGACGTTGGGCCACGCTCACACACGCTGTGGCGAACGCCAAGAATCGCCAGCGGGTGCGATAGATAAAGGCATGAAGACGTTTCACGAATGGCTGGCAGATCGCACGAAAAACGAAGGGCTGTGGCTTAACGACAGGAATGCCGTGGTCGGCATGTCAAACATCAACCCGCTGTTGCAAAAGAAAGCGAAGATCAAGCCATTGAAACTGCCGAAGGCGAAGCTGGGCGTCGTGAAGACGCCCAAGCCCTTCAAGGCGATGACCCCGTTTGCCTGACAGTCGGTCAGGGGCTGGACCGTGGCCGGGCCGGTGCAGTGGCTATGGCTGGTTGCTTTTCAGATATAAGGCGACGCTAATGCTATCAAACAACTTGAACTATTTTCGAACGAGTGATTCTAAACAACGGAACACACGACCAGTTTAGACGGCAGACGGACCGTAATAGTTCAACTCAACGGATAACCCCAAATCGCCACATTTCTTTAATGTCTCGGCCTCTAAAACCCCAGCAGAATGATTGGATTCGCTGAACCAACCAATTACCAAGGAAACTTGGCCTTCTTGCCCAAGTTGCGAAAACAAATCTCGATGCCCCTCCAATTCCCGCAACTTGCCGGTAATGAAATCGGAAATCGCCTCGTCACCAGAAAAGATCCTTTCCTCATCATGAAGCTCCGCTAACCAATGCGAAAGCAATACCTTTCTGGCGGGGACAACAGCAGTTCCATCTCTCGTCCGTCTCTCACTTCCTGCCATAGATTCAATTCTAGGTTGCACGTTCGAAATCACGTTCGAAATGTCGATTGGGTCGATCGTTGGATGAACAATGCTCAAGCTGACACAATAATAAAACTCATTTGCCATCAACGGTTCCTTAGAGACTCAGTAGTTGTATTGGCCCCAAGCCCCAAGATTCGCTGCGGTTCCATCCTCGCCGGGGACACAGCTTTTTCGTGAAAAAGCTGTGTCCCTGAGGCGGTGCATGCGCATTCTGGTGGTGGCGTTGTCCCTGACTCGGTTTATTGCCACGCTTGGCTTCGTTTCAAACGGGCTAATCGTTGGCGTACTCTGGGTCGTCGTGTTAGGGATGATCGCTGCGACGTTCGTGCAGGCTGCGACAATTTGGGAGTTGAGCGGAAAGTAGCCATCGCCGGGGGCACGGTTTTTTCGCGAAAAAGCTGAGGCCCCGAGGCCCTTCAATTGGAAGTTGGACTTGTCCTTTTTTTCTTCATCTCACCATCATAGACCAATTGCCGGAGACGACTCATAACGATTCGAACAAGAATCTCAATAGAGATGTGAAGTCCTCAATCGCGACTTGGGCAAATGATTCATCAATTTCGGGATCGCCAGAAGCCTCATATGGGTTCTGGTCGATGAACAATGCATGTTGACGGAGGCGTTCCGGAATCAGCAATAGATTCTTCTTGCAATCTACTTCTAATACGCACCATTTTAACTTACCTTTATATGAAGATATGCATTGAGATAGATTTTGAAATGCAGCGGCGTTGCCACACCTGTAACGAACTGTTATCCATGGCGGAGCAAGGTGGACCGTTTTCTCTTCCGCGAGCCCACTGGGTCGAATCACATACCATTCGATTTCGCCGAACCGCTTCAATACGTCGACAATCGGTGACATCGTATCGCCTTTAATGATGTGCATCGCTGTCGAAATTTCGGGACACGCGGCAGACGATCGATCAAGATCAAAAACTTAAATGCAAAGGACTCTCCTCGAGATACGATTAGTATGGCGAGCCGGTTTCCCAATATCGTTCAGCACAAACTTCAAAATCGAATCCCGAGCCGATCAATTGAGCTGATCCGTTACGCCGATCTACCAGAATCGGACCATTTCCATCAAGCTGACAATTCTCGCTCTTCTCCTGCGACGCCGCCCACTGCGGGTCAGGCCCCCAAAAAAACAGCCACCCAAACGGATATTCATAAGACCACTCATCATACAATGCTAACGGTATTTTGCATGACGATTGATCATCCATTTTTAGAAGCGATCGAGCAATTTCGGCAGCTTCACACCGAGTTAACATTTCTATTCTCCAAATCACAATCCAATATTCTACTGGCCCAAGTTCGTACACTCGCCGCCGGGAGAGCAGCTTTCTTTTCGAGAAAAAGCTATGTTCCTGAGGCCGTTTTCGAACAGGGCAAGACGAATCCTCGAAATCTTTTAGAGTCAATTCGAGTGGATCGGGCAATGGCAAAGCTCCCGGAGACACTTTCGTCTGCAGGAGGGGTGTCGGGAATGGGTGCTCAAACGGATCGTCGAGCGGAACATCTGCATCGCATGATGGCGGTTCGGGAAACACTTGGAGGACCACGCAACAATCCTTGACCACACAACGCATCACTCGTGGCCAAGGTGACTGGCCAGCCCTTTCCTTGTACGAAACTTTCATTCGCTACATTCCTCCGGCTTTAACTGGCGCACCACTGCCCGTTTCCAGCGCAGGGCAAAAACTCAAGCCAAAATCTTGCGGAAGATTTTTCTTTTAAGCCAATATAGTCAGTGTGTGATACGCTTGCCTACATCTGAAATTCGACCGATTGAAAGTCAATTGGCTCGCCCATGCCTCGAACACTGTTGTTTTTCTGAAAATTATTCACGGCGATCCCTTCTTGACTTCCATCGCTTTTCGAATGGTCGCCGCTTGGGCTGAGGTGTAAATAGAAAGAGACTCATTCCAAAATGGGGTCATTATTGGCAATCCCGTACGTTTGATCATTTCGATCTTGCCAGCGATTTCGAGCGACAACTTGTCCCGCTCGGCTTCCGACACAAACTTGATTGCCGGGACGGCAGACAGAATTCGTTCCCCGATTTCCAGTTGCAATTGATCTAATCTCAATTGTTTGCGGTTTTTTCGCCACTCGCGAAGATCACGCATGTCGTCCTGTTTGTAACTGATTCGAATGGGGCGATCCCGATCATCAAACCCCAAATTGTCGAGGAACGGTCCTGAAAGGTAATGGCGGGCAACCGAATCACAGAGGGCGCCGACAGAATAATTCCTGGGATCATGATATTCGTCTTTCACGATCGTGATGCAGTATCGCTCTTCGTTAATATGTTCCAAAAGTTGGTCCCATTCGACGCTGGTTGCAATTTTATCGAGCGAGGCAACCGCAGCTCGGACCCGCTTCTGGTCGGCCCAATCAAAGTCAACGGCAAACAACGGAACCTGGGTAGGACCAAGACGAAGCAAGGCATTGAAGTCATGCGTTCTTAATTCCGGGGCCGCATTCATAGACACGAGATCCTGAAGTGTTTTCTGAATCTCCTTGAGTTTGGCTTCATTCGCATAACAAGTCGAAAACAACGAAGCAATCAGCAGAAATAGTGCCGTTTGTGCAATTGCAGAGCGACGAGACCTGATCGACATTTTGGAACAACTCCGATCAACCGCGAAACATGGCGACGCTGCCCGTTGCAAGAACAGGGCAGACGATTCGTGCCAAGATCTTGCGAAAGATTTTTCCTGAAGCCAATATAGCCAGCACGTGATACGCCTGCCTACGTCATGGTTTCGATAGCGCGAGGGAAACTTAGCTCGCCGCAGAGCGCGTCCCACCGCACAAAAAAGCTGTGTTCCCGGCGAAGGGTTGCCCCAAAGTAACCTGCCAAAACGAGCGTTGCACACCCGCCGGTTAGAGCCATATCGAGGAATATTTGTGTGCTCATCGCGATCAAACAGCCTAGCGTAAAGGGTCAACCGACGGCGCTCCATTCCGCTGGACCGGATTGTTCGGCCCCATGTTCAGGCAAGCCAATTGTCGATTTGAATTCCCTGAATCCGACCAAAGTCACTGACATTATTCGTTGCATGGTCAATTGAGGGTGGTCCGCCAAATAGGAACGAGCGCGGTCCAACGCCGTCGCTGACTTCCGCATTAGTCCTGAAAGCACGTCCGTATCCAGAAGCGTCTTTGGTATCATCGATTCTCGACCTTTGAACCGAAAAACACGCTTCGGTCCAAGGCGATCTTTTCAATTTCGTCAATGTCGTCGTCCGAAAGTCCGTCGTAAACGGACATTGCCAGTTGCAGTGATACAGGATCGCCGTCATCGACGGTGATTCGAACCCGCTGTCCTTCGGGAATCGCGAGCAGTTCACGATGGACCGGTCGGAACCTGCCATTCTCGAAGATGGCGTCAATTGCGCGTTGCATTTCGAGTTTACTCCTGACTTTCGGACGTTCAAAAGATACGGCACCAGGATCGTACCGCAGGGAATCCTCCTCCGCCAGATCTGGAAAATCGTTGTCCGCCTTGTACGGCTCCGATCAAAGTCCTTGTTTACGCCGTTTTCTCGACGAAACGATCGTCGGCTTTCCAGTAAACGGGTTAATGATCTCCTTGGTTAGCACCTCGACACCCTCTTGCGAAAAGTAAACCTTTCCGCGAAGCCATTGTTCGAAGAACCCGGAAAGAGAATATGGTTCAGGCCATGCGCCGCAGTCCTCATACGTGAAGATCCGATAGCCCGGGTCCGTGCAATCGACACACGAGTAGATAGCACAACCCCAGTGGCAAAACGGCAACAGGCCGGCCTGCCATGGCCCGGACTCGTCGTCATCGACGGATTTGAAGCTGAGGTACGTTTCAACAAGTGTTCCCGAATCTGAAGCACAGCCTCCTTCCAGTCCCATAATGTCGTAGGAGAAACCGGCAATGCCGTTGCTGACCTCGGTGTAGATTTGGATGAGGAGGGGCGGGAGAGCGAATCCAAATTGGGCTTCCGCCTTCGCTACTGTCTCCGGTGCCACAATCGGGAACAAAATTCGCGGCGTGTATCCGAGTTGGCGGAAGTCTGCGGCAGACAACATGGTATCGGTTGGCATATTCGGTGGAGGATGACGCCGAACGAACGCGTTGATCTCTTCAGTAAGATTTTCCATCGTCGATCTCCCAGCCGCCGAAGGACCGCAATCACCCGGCTGCGGCGAGTGACGTGGTAAAGCGTGAAAAGCGCACCACCGCAGCTCGGCGTGCATTGCATTGTTAGCTGGGGTTTTGCTTTAGTTGCCACTGTATCAGCGAAGTCAGATACTCTTCGAGTTCTTCTCTCGACTGCCAGTTTGCCCCACCTTCTTCTTTCTCATTTTTTACCCAGTGTTTCAAGCACCCCGGGATCATACACAACTTTTGATCGCCAATTGGTCACCCAGTCAGAACTAATAATCATTGTAACGAAACGCTTGGATCCGCGATGACGACGATCTGATCGTAGCCATCGCCCCACCGAGCAGGAAGGCAATACACTTTCGTTCCCGGGGAAAAATGTTTTGTTCCTCGGCGAGTTTCCATACTGAACCATGTCCGTCAATGAGTTTTCTCGATTGCCGGTCGCAATCCTGAGACAGTCCGTTTTAGAGCGCGTCCCCCGCGTTCCGCGGGTTGGCGCAACACAAGTTGAGTTTGCGCGCCCGCGTGGTCTCAGAGACGGAAGCGGGCGCATATTTCCCCGCAAATCGACGCAAGGAAAGGTTTGCGTGAATCGATACGCCGAATTGGTCCGCCGTGAAAATGAACCAACCCCGGGCATGTCGACGTGACGCACGCCGGATCAAACAACGACCCCGCAGAGCTACATTTGTTATTTACAACCGGTTACATCGTTCGACATATTACCGTCTTCTTAAGTGATGACAACTCCTTGACCAGAGACATGCCCGGATTATCATTCATGAAGACAGGTGAAATCATTAACTCGTCACTATTGTTGATGACGTAAAAATTCTCTGCGTTACGCATTAGGCTGGCATGCTTCTCTGGCCATGCCTTGATGATAGACGCCACACACTGAAACAATCGCATCAGAAGTTCATCACTTCTTTGCGATTTATCGTATGTGCCCCAAATCCTCCAGTTGACTTTCAGGCCATGCTGGCCGTAATCCTCTCGCATAATTGTGCGACTCGACTCATTAATTTCCTCATATTCCGTGAACAGCATCCCAGTAATCAGTAATTGTCGTCCGTGTAACTCCACGCCATCAATCGTGGAAATGACTCTCAACACCTCACTCATGTCATCTGAGTCGACAAAGATAAAATACTCTGTAGACATAAAGATTCCTGTCGTTGTGTCCCTGTGGCCCATTCTCAAGGTAATTTGCCAACCATGAACGCCGGGCTTCCCATCAACACGCCAACTCTTTGAGCCACCCGCGACTGCGGGTCAAGTTCACCGTCTTTTTCGGCACTGATGGTAGTAAACTCTCGGGATTTACTCGACTTTTCTCCGGCGCGCACCGTCAAGCGTTAGGCTGCATTCCGTGGGTCACCACTCCCATGAGGGCAACGCATCACCCTCGGACAGCTCGCAGCCGTAAAAGCTTGCGCCCTTGACCTTGATCCCGTCGAGTATGGCGCCATTTGTCTTGATTGACTCGACTGCGGCAAGCTCGAAGACGGCACTTGTAAGGTCCGCGTTTGAGAAGTTGGCGCACTTGAGATTGCACTCCCGAAAGCTCGTGCCGCGCAAGCTCGCGCCAGAGAAGTTTGCGTCAAAGAACCACGAATGCTTCTCAAAGTCCGCGCCATCGAGATTGATCCCGGACAGGTCTGCGTCGCTCAACTCGGTATTTGGAAAGCATCGCTCTCCAGCGGCATAGCGGCGCTCAAGCTCCTCGCGGCTCTCGGGTGGCCTGTAGTCTTTGGAATGACGAGACATTGGATTCACCTTATGCTGCAGAACGTTCAAGGTAATGCGGCGGCAGTCCGCTCGCATTGACCGCCGAGTCCGGCGGTCATGTCAAGTTTTTGCGGTCGACGGGGACACAGCTTTTTCGCGAAAAAGCTGTGTCCCTGAGGCTCGTTTTGGGATCAAGCGAGGCAATATCAGTCCCCTTAAAGCGATAACAGTCGAAGCAGGCCAAGGCGAGGTTTTCCGATGCCGTTTCACCGCCGTGCTTTTCAGCGATGATATGATCTGGTTCGTGCGGGAAGAAGGTGTCTTTTTCGCTGATGAGGCAGTATTCACACAGGCCACGTGATCGCTCGCGAATTCGTCTGCGGAGTGGGACAGAGATATGGCTCACGCTCATCACCGCCGATCCAAATACAGCCGAGCCCGCGCTTTGACCAATTGCATCAGGTGCTCGATCTCGCCAAGGCGTTGCAGTTCAGCCGCTTCTTCCGGAGTGATCTCGCCGGACTTGCTTCGACCGAGCAAGTATCGAACCCGACGCTGGGCGCGTGCCGAGGGGCGAAAGGCCAGGATCGCTTCGGCGTCGGTGCCGCGAGCGAACAGATCAACCATCTCGTCGTAGGCTTTTTCGGCAACGGTCATGCTTGAATTCTCCCTGATGAAATCTGTTTCGAGTACTAAAGACGCTAACCCCCAATCACGAGTTCATTGTACCAGCCCCTTTTCCCGAAGATTGGGACACAGATTTTTTCGAGAAAAAGCTATGTCCCTGAGGCCGCATGAACAAATTGATTGCTGCCTCAGTCGAAACCACATCCTTACTTGCAAAACCATTAATCAAATTGCGTTGAATTCCGTGAGGCAATCGACGCCACTCTTCTTGAATTCGAGCTTCAACAACCTTTTGCCCCAAGTGATTCACCGCGATTTCCAAGAGCTCAAAGCACCATCATCCTTTCCAGGATCTTCCTCTTTGTTCAGTACTTTCCAGATAATCTGCCATGCATCTTCAGGATTTGCTTTAGCTAATCGCCGTAGATCGTTTAGGCCGTCATAATTATTTGCAATTGTGCATTGCATCATACGATCGCTGACAGAAGTTTCATTCATTTGCTGGCCTCAATTCGCCGGAGGGGGGCCTCGGGGACACGGTCCTACCAAAAATGTGAAAAAAGATTCATGCCGAACTTTTGTGGGAGTTTTTCCCAAACTTCAATCGCTCACTACTACTGTGAATGCAAGATTTCATAACCGACCTGCAAGGAGATTTTTCGCCAATTCGTGAACGGTCACGGCGACCCATCATCATCGTCAACATAATGACAGGCGACCGTTAAATAATCGAGATCCAGCAGCGGGGCGATGATCATAATGCTGGTACGATGATTTTTTGTCAAAAAACCGGAACGAACCACTCTTCCCGCGTGTCTCGAAGAGCAGTGTCGCAAAGGTCTGGCCCGAGTCGCTTCTGTATTTGAAATGTGCTATGTTCCAGCAGAGAATTGACGAGTCTTCGCCCTGGAAATGGATGCAGCATCATGCTGATCGGTATCCGCCCCATCAATGACTTTGCGTTCAAGAAGACGTTCGGATCACCCGAGAACAAATTGGCACTGATCAGCCTTCCTAATCACACAGATAGCAGAAGTTACCGAGGACAAAGCGATGTACGATGCACGAGAAAAAGCGATCCGCGACCGACAATGGGAATTGAATGCCTCTCGCAATGAGGGCCTTATTGCTGGGAAAATCGAATTGATTCGGATGCTTCAAGAGATTTTGAGTCTTCCAATCAGCACTGATTCGGATTTCGAAGGCAAGACATTGGAGCAACTTCAGTCACAAACGGCTGATCTTCAAGAACGCCTGCGTAACCGTGGCGTTTCATAAAGATCCTCGATTTAAGACACCACTTTTTGACGACGTCGCAACGGCCAGAGGCGACAAGGGCATCCACGACTCCGGGGATGCGTGTTGGAAAAACTGACGATGGATTCGTGCCTCCCGGGGGCGAATGGTTTTGGGTTTCCGTCGCTCATCGTCCAACACATCCTCGCCAGCCCGGTCGGCAATTTTTGCCGCAGCGCGAAGTCGAGGAGATGAATATTTGATTTCGCTCTCCGATCGTTGCAGGCAACATCTATATGACAGTGGGACAGTGAACAACGATTGGCA
>CAIOKO010000123.1 GCA_903858935.1 uncultured Schlesneria sp.
CGCAGACGTCATTCAAAATCTGACTACCGATGCCGCTAAAAACAAATTCGCGGCAAACGGAAAAAGATTTCGGACCGCCGTTTGAAGCCATCCTCGCAAAAAAATGACGGCCTCGGAGCGATGATGGCTACTTTGGAAGAAGTCCAAAACTGTGCCACCCCGACTTTCGGCCGCTTTGCCGTTCATATGGCGCAACAGCATGACATGATACCGGCTTGTCTTTTTGATCACGCCAGCGTCAAACATTGTCCCAATTTGAAATTGACTCGCAATTGAGTTAAGAACCAGCATGAAATTCATCCACGCCGCTGACATCCATCTTGATAGTCCATTGGAGGGACTGGAGCGTTACGAAGGCGCTCCGGTCGATCTCATTCGCGGAGCGACACGTCGAGCTCTCGAAAACCTCGTCGCACTCGCGGTGCGTGAACGAGTCGATTTCGTCGTTATCGCCGGGGACCTGTACGATGGCGACTGGCGAGATTTCAACACCGGCATGTTCTTCATTCGACAGATGCACAAGCTCTGTGAAGCGGGAATCCGTCTGTATCTGATCGCGGGTAATCACGACGCGGCAAACAACATGACCCGCAAGCTGCGATTGCCGGTGAATCCTGGCGGCGACACCGTGATGCTGTCGCACGAACAACCTGAAACCCGACGGCTTGAAGATCTTGGAGTGGCGATTCATGGACGCAGCTTCGCCAATCAGGCCGAAAAGCAGAATATGGTACCGGATTATCCGACCCCCATTTCGCACTGGTTCAATCTGGGAATTTTGCATACCAGCCTGATCGGGTCTGATGACGGACACGATACATATGCTCCTTGTACTCCGACCGACCTCCGTTCGAAGGGTTATGATTACTGGGCTCTTGGCCATATCCACAAACGATCTCTGTTACCTGCCGATGGATCACCGCTCGTTCCTCCGCCGATCTTGTATTCCGGGAACATCCAGGGCCGAAATATTCGCGAACCCGGCGCGCGAGGATGCTTTCTCGTCACGGTTGACCAACGGCAGCAGATGGAAATCGAATTTCGACCGCTCGATGTCTTTCGCTGGGAGGTTTGCGTCGTTTCGTGTGCCGGGTGTTCAACATCAGAAGAGATCCTCGATCGATTTCGAGATTCTCTTCGATCGCTGCTGGCAAAACACGACCGTCTGCCGCTTGGTGTCCGAGTCCGCCTCGAAGGCCCTACCGCCGCTCATCAACGACTGACGAGCCAGCGAACTGCGATCACGGCCGAGATTCGGACGATCGCCACAATCGTGTCAGACGGCCTGGCATGGGTTGAACAGGTCCGAATCGCCACCCACGAACCAATCGCAAAGGGGGCTCCCGACTTGGGCGAGGGACCGCTTGCGGAACTTGAACGTTACTTCGATGAACTGCCTCGCAATGAACAGGCCATCACTCAATTAACTGATGAGCTAAAAGATCTGGCAAAGAAGCTTCCTACAGAATTAATGCTACCGCCAGATGGACTTCAGCTCGACAATCCTGATTGGATTCGAGAGATCGTCCGCGAACTGAAGCCGATGCTGATGGACCGCTTCAGAGCCACGCCGTGACCGAGTTTTCTTTGGCCTTCATCTCGATGTGCCACTGCTTCGGAGTCCCCTGTTTGAACAGTCCCCGCAGAAGCAGTGGATTCCCCTTGCGTCGGTCAAAGAGCACTGCTTGACCGACGCGGGTCACACAGTGGCACGGTTTTCCGTGGAACCCATGTTTTCCCAATGAAAGATCCGACACAGCGTTGGCGTTAGTGGATGAGTTCGGGAGATTTCGTCAACGTAAACGGTCAGCTGAATTTTTACTAACCTTTGGTAAATCAGACAGCATCCGCAGCACGAATTCGGTTAGAATGGGTAGGATGAACAGGTTTGCCGGCTGCTTTTTCAACACAAACACTTAGCCGGAAGACAGGTCCGATCCCCACTTTTGGAATGGTGTCTCGTAAGGAAGAAAGCATGTCGCAGCTCAAGTTGATTTCGATGGCCGCGTTATTCAGTCTCATCATGATCGGGAGTGCTTCCGCTGACCCCTGGGGAAGGTACAACCGTGGTTTCTATGGTCCCTTCGGCCCGCCGGTTTACGCCTATCCTCCCGTCGTCGTGGCACCACCGCCAGTTGTTGTTTCACCATTTCCTCCCCGTGTGCTCGTTGCACCACCTCCCGTTGTCTATGGACCTCCTGCGTACCCTTACGCAGTTGTCGGGCCTCGAGGTCGAGTCCGATATGGATATACCAATCCCGGATTTGGCGTTTATTACCGCTGACCGTGTTGCGTCGTCCAACCTGAATAATCGCGAGACACTGGATGACCGACTGCGGTCACCCAGTGTCTCGCGATTGCTTCAAAATAGAGAAGCCACTGCGTCTCCGAAGACCTCCTGAGAGGCTTCGCCTCAGACCAAAGTCGCCATCATCGCTCCGAGCGATGAGCATTGCTCAAGAACCACGCTCAAACCAGTCAGCATGATTTCAAATCAGGAATTCACACGAAGTCTCTGTTCCCAGTCTGAGGCAACGCTTGAATCGCTTTCGAACAGATGCTCAACACTCGGAGCGATGATGGCTACTTTGGAAGGGATCCTGAAACTTGATTCAATGAGTGACGTTTCAAACCCGAAGAAGTCCGATGCAGTGGCACGCAAACCGAACTTTAAGTCTTGATGACGCACAAGTCGCAAAGACAAAACGCCGGCTTCAATTGAAATGACTGAACGTCTGTTGTTAGGCTATCACGACATTTCAACGTGACCGTTCAAGGGCCGGGGACTGACGCATTTCCATGGCGAAAATACGGCGAGCCCAGATGAGCAAATGACTTCGGATTCATCGTTTGCCCAGGAAAATGGGTCTGCTCCCCTGTATTGCCCCTGAACGGTTACTGATTCAACCGTCTCAGTTCTTAGCGGGCTAGTTAACATGCCAATCCAGGTTGCATGCGAAGAGTGCGGCAAGCGTTATCGTTATTCGGATGAGCGAGCAGGTCAGACCGTCGAATGTAAAGAATGCGGGTCAGATATCGAAATCCCCGGCGGTCGCTCCCGCGGAGGAAAGAAGAAAAAGTCGAAGAAGAACTCGGGGTTACCCGTCGGGGTCCTGGCCGGGTGTGGTATTGCGGCCGTTGCGTTGCTCGGACTGGCGGCCTTCCTGTTCACTCGCCCTCGACAACCTGCCTTAACGAACCCGCAGGTTGCGGCAACTGGCGAACAAACATCAGCGACAAACCCCGCTCAACCGCCGCAAAGCCTTGCGGCTCCAATCAATCCTGCATCTCCCACGAATTCCGTAGCCCCAGGCGCGGCCCATTCCAATCCCGCTTCGCAACCAAACCCTTCCACGACAATCCCTGCGACAAGTCCTGCCGTTCCACCGCCAAACACGAAACCCGTCACCACAGGTGTGGCCTCCGGGTTCAAGCAGTCCAAAAAAGCGAATGGGTTTAAACCGGTTGAAAACTGGAAGGTGTCGGTTGACCCGTCGCTCGATGCCGTTGTCCTGGACGACAGTAAACCATTCAAGATCAAAACGGTTTCGGGGTTTCTCTCTGAGTCAGTTGTTTCTCATCCAACCACACCCAGCCCGTTGATTTTCATCGGTACCGATGTTGCCTCGAAGGAACCGATTGAGCTGTGGAATATTGTCACCGGCACAAAAACGGCGTCGATCAAGGCGCCCAAGATCGGCGGACAAAATGTCGGCATCAGCCCCGATGGATCGCTCATCGCCTGGTTCCGACATGAAGGGACTGGAGGGGGCATTGAGGTTTATGACGTCAAGGCAAAGAAGACGCTTGGTGTCCTCCAGGTCGACTCCAACAAATTCAACGTCGCCCGGGTTTGCCTGCCGACACCGAAGCGAATCGTTGCCTTGTCGAATGTCCATCGAAGTATTTTGTCCTGGGCGCTTCCCTCTGGCGATCTCGAACGTCAAATCGAAATGGGTGAGCACGGCAACCCAGATCCGCAGTTTGCGTTCAGCCCGGGTGGTCGATTTCTGGCAGTCGTCTCCGATTTTCTTAAAGAATCGGTCGATATCTATGACATGGACAGCGGCGAAAAAGCTGGTTCGCTGGAATTTGCTGACCGGGGACCAGACCTGTTTGGCATCGCCTTTTCTCTTGATGGCAAGCAGTTAGCCGGAGTGTATGCCACATCATTCTCTGACAAAGCCGAACGGATTGCCATCTGGAATGTCGCCGACGGTGCGATCACCGCTGACTTCGAACTCCCCGATCCTGATCAAAGAAAACGCGACCTTCTCAACAGTCAATCAGGGCTCCAATGGTTCCCGGACGGGAAACGATTATTGTTCAGCGGCCAGTATGTCATCGATGTTGATTCGAAAAGCGTCGTCTTCGAACTTCCGAAGCCGACACTGGATTTCTCCCGGCGGGTCACTCGCCGCATTGTTTCGAACACGTCGATCGCAGCCTGGGAGGGAACAAAACAATCAGCCGCGATTTCACCAATTGTTATCCAGGCGGACGACATTGCCCGAGCCAGGGAAGTTGCCGCCGCAGGCGGCTTGATGTTTGATGCCAAGCTCCCCAGGTTGACCGCTTTTGATCGCAGTAAGGCAACAGATCGCTCGGCGACAAATTCTGCATGGAAAGCCGGGTCCGATCCTGCACCCGGCACAGCGAGCCTGCTTGATTCAATCCCCTTCAATACGGACGAGGGACGATGTCGCGAACTTGAATTTTCCTCGTCCAGTCCCGGGATTGCCTGCGCACGAATTGCTGATGAGGGGGATCCCTCATCAATTGCGATGAAATCCCTGTTTACCCGAACTCATTTGATCACGGGAAACAAACGCAGTCGAATCCGTAGCCGAGTTCCTCCCCTCCCCTGTGTAAAGAACTGGCTCGAAATTGTTGACGCATCTAAACAGGCTCCGAGCCGACGCATCGACGTCAGTTTCCCCTGCGAATTGATGGCTGTCAGCCCCGATGGCTCCCATGTGCTCGTCCAGGCCATTGATGGTGAGGGGCGGCTGGATGTCTTCAGCGCCGACGGACAGCATGTTGCCGGATGCCGACCCTATCAGGAGGAATCTGACAAACTCAAACGCGAGATCGCCTCGGCAGCGTTCCTGAATGCCAATACCGTCGCTGCAGCGACCATGGACGATCAATTGATTGTCTTTCGATTACCGGCATGCGAACCGGTTTATTCCCTGGACGACGCGGGGACCGTCACAGTCTCGCCGGGAGGTAAATACATCGCCACGTGCGCTCAGGACAGAGTCGATTTGCGTGACGCACTGTCAGGCGAGTCGCGTGGTGTTGTCCCGGTCGAAGGAACTGTTCTCGAACTCACCTTCAGCGTGAAAGGGGACAAGCTGGCCGCATTGACGGATGGTCGCCGAGGGACAGCGCTGATTGTCATCGACATGGCCACCGGTTCAGCGACATCAGTCCCGATTCCTCAAGCAACCCTTCCCATGGTCTGGTGCGGGGAAAACGAACTTTTGTTAGGCAACCCACTCACAAATGCTCCGAGCGTTAAGGGGGCGAAGTTCAATCAGGGTCGGTCACTCATGCTGCTTGATCTGAGCCGCAAAGCCATCGTCTGGTCGTACGCCTACGA
Organism: uncultured Schlesneria sp.; assembly: GCA_903858935.1. Classification (GTDB taxonomy): domain Bacteria; phylum Planctomycetota; class Planctomycetia; order Planctomycetales; family Planctomycetaceae; genus Schlesneria. Next base: position 5,606 of record CAIOKO010000123.1, read on the forward strand.
TTCACAGGACAATTTGACTTTCGGACGGAAAACGTTTGACGGTCGGTTCTGGCTGGCGGGTGCCGGCGATAGCGGAAAGCCGAGCCAGATCAAAGCGATATCGCTTCCCGAGCCAGCAACCGCGAAGCTTCTGGAGGGTAAAACCTTCGACGCTCAAGCGCTGGTGCACCCAGGAAGTTCCATCGGACTGAAGTTCGAATGCCCAGATCCCGCAGGCCTAACAGGCTACTCGAAAAAGGTTCGTGAACAGATCGAGAATGGAATCAAATTGAATGAACTGACGATCGACGAGAAGTCGCCGGTCAAAATGGTTGTCTCGATCGCCCCATTAAATGAATCAGGATCAATCACGCTGAAAATGCTGGGGGTTGCGCAAATTGATAAGGCACCCGACTTCACCCTGCAACGCAAAGGTGTTTCCGTTCGGATCTCTTACGAAACTGAAGGAAAATCGATTTGGGAATCTAACCACCAAGTTTTTAATTACGCATTTGGACTGGTTCGGATCCCGGATGGAAAGGATCTGCAGACCTATTTTGATCAGATGATGTGGCAACGAGCTTCCAATCTTGTCGAAGGAAGCATTCCCCCGTCGCACGTCTTCGCCTCAGGCTCAACTCGTGGCCTGGGATCGTCGCGACTGACAGTAAAGGGACTTGTACCAGTGAAAAAATAGTCTTCGACGAATTGCCAAACTTCGAAGTCAGGATTTCTGTCAAAGTAGCCATCATCGCTCCGCGTGATGAGCATGCGTCGGAAACGATCCGAGCGTTGCCGACGCATCGGTACAAAATCGCCTTTTGAATCCTTTTTTGAAACCATGCGAAGTGGAATTTGGTCGGTACTCGAACGATGCTCATCACGCGGAGCGATGATGGCGACTTTGGCCTGCGGCGAAGCCCTTCGGGCGCAGCGACTTCTCCTTCGGTCGGTCAAAGTGCATGGCCCAAGGCGGGCCTGACGTCGCAGGTAAAATTGAACCGTCGACAATTTCCCGGCGGTTGGCAGCGAATCGCGACAACAGAATGAGTCATTACGCCGTCATCGGCTTGCGATGCACAACCCAGCCCGGCACATCAGCCCGCACCTGATACACCGTCTTCCCTGCCGTGATGTAAAGCGTCCTAAGATCGGCACCACCCCACGTGCAGTTCGTGATCACGTCTTCATACACGGGAATCCGTCCGAGCAACTTTCCATCCGGTCGAACAGCATAAACACCAGGCAGAACCTCATTCGTTTCATTCGCGCTGCGTGCGTTTGAGACCCCGGCGGCAATGTAAAGAGTCCCCTGCGAATCGACACACATCCCATCCCCCCCTCGACCAGGAGCAAAGTCGATGACCAGCTTCTGATGACTGAGTGATCCGTCGGTAGCCAGATCGAAAGACCAGATCTTGCGATGTCCATTGGCGATCGGACAACTGTCGACCACGTACAACGTCTTCTCATCGGGACTCAACGCGATCCCATTCGGACGTTGAATCTGAGGTTGCGTCAGGACTCGCGTTACCGTCCCGTTGAGATTAATTCGATAAACCGAATCATGGTCCAGTTCCATTGTACTTCGATCCCAATAGCAGGGATCGGTAAAAAACAGTTGCCCATTCGAACACGCCGCAATGTCGTTGGGTGCGTTGTATTTCTTCCCCTCGTACTGATCGGTTAAGACTTCGATAGCGCCCGTCGCCAGATCGGTTCGAGTGATTCGGCGGTGTCCATCATTCGGACAAAACTCATTCCCTTCGCAGGCCAGTAATCGCCCTTGAGCATCGAACAGCAGCCCATTGGCCCGTCCACTCGGTGAACGGAAAACCCGGTAATACTTCGCCCCTGCGTCGAGTACCAGAATTCGGTTGTTGACAATATCAGTGAAGTAAAGATTCCCGATCGCATCACATGCGGGACCTTCCGTGAACGCCACGCCAGCAGCAGTCGTTGGAGCGGCCATCACGCCCGGGGGCAAACCGATATTGAAACTCGTCATGAAATTAAGCTCCGTGATATGATACTGTGTTTGCAACAGAGGTGCCGTTTTAACGAAAGGGAATCCGCACCCGTAAAAGCTCACTGCTCGCTATCATTTACCTTTGTCGTACTGACGTCTGAATTCTTTGTGATGCGCGATGAACCAGTATATGAAAAGAATCCTGGGGGGTTACGCCGGCCGGGTCGCCTCAAAAAACGCGCGAGTGATTTCCCTATTCTGAACCCATCATCCAACGCGCGTAAACCGGCTGCGCCGGCCGGCTCGTCTCGACTGATTTGTTTCGTGTTTTTCGTGTGTTTCGTGGTTCAATCTTTTCTCGTGATTAGGTCACAGACTTCGCCCGCGACGATCTATTAGTGCAAATTAGCGAAGATTAGTGTTCCAAACGACTTTTCTTCATCTTCCCTGTTTTCGATGTCGCGTGATCGACTAAGGGAAACTGCTTCAGGCGCTCAGCAAACTGACGTGCGGTCACGGATAACGGGTACTCGTCAAATTTTTCCGGCTGAACCCATTGCCATTCCTCGTTTGCTTTCAGTCGGCCTTGAACCCGATCAGCAACAAAACATTTCAGCGTGATCCGGTAACGAGTCACACCATGTTTGAATTCGGCGATTTGCGGCCCGATGATGACCGACAGTCCGGTCCGGTCCTGCACAGCACCAACAATGAATGCGGTATCGATTGCCGCAGCCGCATGTTCAATCTCAAATCGGACAAAATCCCACAGCCCTGCCCAGCGCTCGTTCGAAGTCCGCTTCCGTAACAGGTACTTTGAACCGGTTCGGACAGCGATGGAAACTTCCGTCATTTCTGTGATGACGGTTTTTGGTTTGGGCAAAGGAATCGTCGCTTGGGTCCCATCACGGAAGGCCTGGCAGTGTGCATGGACCGGACACGATTCGCAGTCAGGTTCGCGTGGAGAACAGACAGTTGCCCCCAATTCCATTAAAGCCTGGTTCAGCCGCCCCGCCCCTTTTCGTGGCAAAATGTCCTCGGCGAATGCCCATAACCGTTCCTGTCCGTCGCGAGACCGAGGATCGCCGGCATATCCGATCAGCCGGCTATAAAGCCGCAGCGTATTGGCCTCAACGATGGGAGCTCGCTGGTCAAACGCGAACGAGGCGATCGCCCCGGCGGTATAGCGACCAACTCCCGGCAATGATTGAAGCGTATCAAGTTCCGTTGGAAACAGACCTGAATATTGTTCAACGATGACCTTCGCCGCCCGATGCAGGTTTCGAGCACGACTGTAGTAGCCAAGCCCTTCCCATAACCTCAAGACTTCGGATTCGTCCGCGGCCGCCAGATCCGCAACCGTGGGGAATCGCCCCAAAAACCTTTCAAAATAGGGAATCACTGCCACAACGGTTGTTTGCTGCAGCATGATCTCGCTGATCCAGATCTGATACGGCTCAAAGTTGCGACGCCACGGCAGGTCCCGCCCCTGATCGGCGTACCAGTCGTTCAACTTGCGGCGGAAGCTGGAATAATCAACGGGATTCATGCAATGACTCACCAGTTTTCGACCGGGCCTGACGGAACAGGAATCACCAGATCAGGCAATACGCCTGTTCGAGTTCCACGGGTTGGGCCGGACTCGGCAATCTCTCGCACTGCCGCTTCAAATTCCGATCGTGTTCGAGCACTCTGCATCAGATTACGCAAATGAGCTTTGACACACATCGCCTTCAGATACCAATGAGCCATTTTTCGGAACGAAACAATCGCTCGCTCGGTCCCTCGCTGCTGTTCGAGATACCCGAACTGGCGCATCAACAGAGCCAATCGATCTTCAAAATGTCCAGGGGGCGAGTACTGTCCGGTCGTTTCCCATTCCACAAACTGGCGGAAGATCCAGGGATTGGCCAGCGCGCCACGTCCCATTGAAATCCCATGACACCCCGTCTCGGCAAACATCCGTTCGCCGTCAGCAATCGATCGAATGTCCCCGTTACCAATCACAGGAATTTTTTCAACAGCCTCGACAACCTTGCGAATCCCTTCCCGATCGACCAAACCACTAAACCCCTGCTCGCGAGTCCGACCGTGGATCGCCACAGCCGCCACACCAACCTGCTCAAATTCTCGAGCGAACTTCGGTGCCGTCAGTTGTGTACTATCCCAACCCAACCGCATTTTGACGGTCACAGGAATCCGAACCGATTCGACCACGGTCCGAACCAGTTCGACCGTGCTGTCGACCCGACACATCATGCTGGCCCCTGCCCCACCCTTCGTGATCCGCTGGACCGGGCACCCCATATTGATATCGATAGAATCGACGCCACGTCCTTCCAGCAACTGAGCCGCATCACGCATGACAATCGGTTCGCTACCAAATATCTGCACAGCAAACGGCCGATCTTCGGGACAAGTCTCAACCAGATGCAGAGTCTTACCCTTACCCTCCAGTAACCCACGTGCGTTGACGAGATCGGTCGTCCCCAGACCGACTCCACCAATTTCCCGCACAATCCGCCGAAAGGGCAGATTGGTATAACCAGCCAAAGGAGAAAGCAGATACCGCGACGGCAGAGTCAACGGACCATAAGCGAGCGGAGGGAGTTTAACGAGGCGTTCACGAACAGAAGAATTCGGCAATTCATCAACAATCATGCGTCTATCTTGAAGCGGCCTGGAGTGATTCGAGAAATCGATGCGTTAGATGATGATGAACGATCAATCTCTTGGCGACAATCCAAAGCGAGATTATTATGTTGCGGAGTAACGAACAACGGGATGTAGCTCAGCTTGGCTAGAGCGCTACGTTCGGGACGTAGAGGTCGCAGGTTCAAATCCTGTCATCCCGATCTCATTTTTCGAAAAAGGGACAAAGTGAAAAGATTCTGCATTTTATTTTTTGTTGTAGGTTGCGTCGGGTCTTCACCTCCGGTGCCTCCCGTCGCGCCGGCTGCGGCTGCCGTTCCTGAAATTGCCAAGCCATTAGAGCCGTTGACCGTGACTGAAACCCCTACACCCGTAGTCGCAGTGGAAGTTGTCAAAGAGTCTCCGAAGGTCCAGATCCTGAAGGAGAAAGCTGCACACTATCTCGCTGAGGCCCGTGCAGGAGCCAAATTGCTGGGCCTCGGCGTTTCCGTAAAGCAGGCCAGGGATAAGTCGGAACAAATTACAGATCTGTACACGCATCTTCCGGATGTCCCTACGGATCTAGATCTGACCGGTGAAATTGCAACGAGGCTTAAAAATATCAATGGATCATTCGCCGTCGCCGTTGAGGCGGTGAAATTGCGGGATTCATCTGCAGGTCTGGGGGCTGCGCTCTTAACCAAGATCGAAAAACAAATTGAGAAGACGGCATCTGACATAAAAGGATTTGCGGACGAAATCGAAGCCAAGCTTGGGCTTTGATGTCGACTCGGGCGAACACCGGGCGATTGGGTAAAGCTTGATTCCAAAACACAATCGTATAGACTGAGAGAATGGCCGTGATCCTTCAACAACAGTTTCGAAATCTGGTAAACAACGAGTTGACGCGACTCGGTTGGACGCGACTTCGTTTAGCAAAAGAAATGGGCGTCCACTCGGGATATGTGTCAAACTACTTGAATGGCGACAAAGATCCAGGCGATGACGTGAAGGAAAAATTCTTCCGTGCTCTCGGCGTCCAGCCAAGACTTACGATTGAGCCGATTGACATTCCTCAAAAAATCACAGCCGCCGCCAGTTGACAACTCTATCCGATCGGATAGACTCACTCCCGTCGAACGGGAGACGCGCTGATTTTCAGAGCCGACCCGGAATCGACGGGTCGGCTCTGTTCGTTTCTGGCGTGCTCCAGACGGCATTTCCGACATGATCGTTACGGATGCCTTCACGGAGTGGTGTGAATGGATTCTTTTTCGGACGGAGCTTGTTTCAGGTTTAAGCGATTGGACAGGATGGGCTTTTATGGCTCACCCGACTCTGCGCTCATTTTTGGACTCGGTCTACATTCCTTCACGGCTCGACCTTTCGTCGAGTTCGGCGGAGCAGTGTCGGATCGCGGTCAGGTTGCTCGATCGATGGAAGGGTCGCCCCGTCAGGCTCAACGAGCTTTCGGCAGATCTTGTTCTGCCCTGGCTGCGGTCGATGGTCGATGCCGGTCGTTCGCCCGCGACAGTGAACGCCAAGCGAGGTTTAATCCTGACAATCTGGCGAGCGGCCAAAAAGCGAGGGATGGCCAAGCCGGTACCAGACTTCGAGGATTTGCCGAAGAAGCGAGAATCCAAGCGGCCTCCGACCGCCTGGACGATCGACGAAATGAGTCGGATGCTGGATGTCTGCGACAAGCTGGAAGGAACCTGCAGGACGAATGGAATCGATCGAGCGGCGTTTTGGTCCACGCTGATTCAGTTCAACTACGAGACCGGCAGTCGACTCGGAGCGATGCTGCAGGTCAAGGTTTCGGACCTAGATCTGATTTCGGGAACGGTGGTTCTGCGAAGCGAATCGTCGAAAACGAAGATGGAACAGCGGCACAAGCTCAGTCGGATGCTGCTGTTGCGGATCCAGTCGCATCTGACGGAGCGGGAATTTGTTTGGCCCTGGTCGTCGAATCATCGTCGGCTGTGGTGTTATATGAAGTTGATCCTCAAACGAGCCGGACTGCCACACGATCGGCGGTCACTGTTTCACAGAATTCGACGCACGACGGCCACGTGGTCCGCTGTGCATGGAGGCCTCGATCTCGCTCAACAGACTCTCGGTCATTCGTCAGCTCGAATGACGGTCGAGCGATATATCGATCCTCGGTTCTATCGGCCTCAAGCGGCCGTCGACGTGCTGCCGGAAATTCGGCGGGATTAACAACAGGCAGAAAGTCTCTCGTGATGCGGCGTGGCAGTGCTGAGCTACTCAGGCCCGATGCCGCCGGCGCTTGCGGTCCGAACCGCCGCTCGCCACGCCGCGTCACGAGCGACTTTTTGAAAACCACCCGTGATGCGACGTCTGACAATGTTGGTCGGGTTTGGGCTCTCGATGGTCAACGATCGACGTCGTGTCACGTGTTGTTTTTGAAAGGAGTTTTCTGATGGCTAGATCTCGTGCAAGAAGGCGACCGGACAAACCTCATTTGTGTCCAAGTCCGCCTCGGCAAGCCCCCCCCCCCCACTCCGATGTGACTGTGACGAGGACTCAGGAAGAGCTTTTGGATGCGTACTTCAGGACGCGGCCCGGTTCGCACGAGGCGACTGTTTTGCTGACTCAAGCCCGGTTCGCCACGCGATTGACGCGAGGGAAATTCGACGTTTCTGAGGATGATGAGTGATGTCAAATGCCTGCAATTTCTCTTCTCGACGGCCTCGATCCGCCCGTTTCCCTACGGATTTTTGGTGGGGAAGAGGACGAATTCACAGTGAATTCACAGCCAAAGAGTCACCGGATTGCGAATCCGGTGACCGATTCTGGCGAGGAAATTGGCAGTTTAGGGGACTTCGGCAGGAAAATTGCCGAGCAATTCGCCGATCGGTCGGTGACGGACGAGGATCGGCGTCGAGCCTCGACGGAAATGACGATCGGGCTGTTCTACGATCAATTCTTGCGAGCCGATCGGCAATCGCGGTTGGACCCGAAGACGGTAGCACTCGACGACGAGGCCCTGGCGTGGCTTACGCGGGTCGGCAGGCCTGCTCGATGGCCGTTTCATCTCGATTGGTCGGGACCGCCGATTGCGTGCGTTACGACGTCATGGTTGACGTCGCTTGTGGCGGAGTCAGCCGGGAAGGGAGTCTCGGCTGGCACTGTCGCAAAGTATCTCAGGCACATCCGAGGAATGCTCAACGCGGCGGCGAAGCTGGGTGTGATCGATCGGCCCGTCGCGGTCACGATTCCGGCTGCCGACGTCGAGGCTCGTCCGTTTACCGTCGACGAAGCGATTCACATTTACAGGAAGTTGGCTGCCGAGCCTGTGATGCAGGTGGCGTTCGTGCTGGCGATCGGGACGGGGGCGAGATACTCCGACCTGTTTTGGATGCAATGGGATCAGATCGATTTCGAGCGTCGGCAGATCGCGTTCACGGCGGAGAAGACAGACAAGTTTCAGGTCGTTCCGTTGACCGACGTTCCCCTTGCTCATCTCGATCGATTGCCAAAGTCGGAATCGCCGTTTGCCAGCCTGGTCGACCAGGCGATCGCACCGGAGCTGCGGGGCGACTCGCACGTGTGTCGCTGGCTCAACAAACGCTGGCGGCAATTGACGGGATTTGCAGCTCCTCCCAAGTTGAAGCGGGATTGGCCTGCAGGGGCTGTTCCGCATCCCTGGCATTCGGCTCGATCGACGGCGGCGATGTGGGTGGAGACTCAAGCGGCTGGGATGGCTGCGAAGCTGCTCGGTCACGTCGTCGACGGCGGAGGCCGAGTGACTCAGGCTCACTATCTGGTTCCAGTGGTTTCGTCCGACTTGAGGGCGGCAGCGGAATCAGTGGCATGGCCGGATTGCTTCGAGGAATTCGACGCGATCGCGTCTCGGCCAAAGCAGTTGTGTTTGTTCGATTGATCCATGGGCGTAGCTCCCTCGCCGGCGCAGGCGGCGTAAACATTGCTCGGCGTGTCATCACGGTGGCTTGTCGGGGCCTCCTTATGATCAGAATGACGACTGATTTTTGACTTGCCAAATATGCAGGGGCTTTTCTTTTTTTTGAAAGGGTTCGCTGATGCAGGGAATTGATGATTACGACGGGTTTCACAATCGAGTGTCGGGTTGGCTGTTCGCCGGTGCGATCGCATTCTTGCTCGCGGCCGTCACATCGGCGGCTCTAAAGCCGGCGCAACGATCCGATTCTCTTGACCAGGAGGCGGCGTATGCGGCTGCAAATTGAATCGACCAATGAGGTTGTCGACATCTATGGCACCGAACATCGAGTCTGGCGTGGCGTCACTCCGAAGGGAGTGGAGTGTTTGTTGCTCGTTCGAAGAATCGCGGTTCAAAAAGGCCTTTCGATGGACGAATTCGACGGCGACGAACATTTGAAAGAGCGTCTTTCGGAAGGCGTTTTTAGCGATAACCCGCGAATCCCGTTCTGAACCAATTTGTGTTTGTGTCATTACTTTTCAAAGGATTTGAAATGTCTGGAATGCTTGTACTGACCCGAAAGCCTGGTGAGGAAATCCACGTGGGTGACGTGGTGATCACATTCCTATCTGTCCGAGGAACTTCCGGTCGAATCGGAATTCAAGCCCCGCCGAACGTCCGCATTGTTCGCGGAGAGCATCTCAAGTCGAAGGCCGGTTATGAGGGCGATCTTCGGCCATGCGTGGCGGAGATCGAACAGCCAGAGACGGCAAATACCATCTAGCCGTCCCATGGAATGGGGGGGGGGGGACATGAGCCAATCAAAGCAGCTCGATTTTATTAACGATTTTGAAGCAGCCGATCGCAAACGAGCGATCGCAGAACGACAGCGGGAAGTGACACATGAGATTATTGATCAGAGCGCCGCCGACTGCCTGGTAAAGTCCCTGCTACACATGCTGGTCGACTTGCCGCCAGAATTGTCGAGGCGAACGAAAGACGAACGCGGCAACTGGCTGATCACGGCCAGCGTCGCAAAGATGGAATCGCGTCTGGGTCGATCGAGAAACACAGTCAGGGCCTATATCAGGTCTGCATGCCAGACTGGGTTTCTGGGGATTCTCGACCCGACAATCACGAGCGACGAACGAACCTATGTTATCTACTGGCGGTCCATCCTGGACCGCGAAGTGACTCAGCCGGACGCAACTAGCACGGCTTCACGCCACGACACCGATTTGGCGGACGCAAATAGCACGCCGGATTCAGGGTCGAGGGGGTCAATAACGACTCCAGTAGGGGGTCAACTCTCCGGCGAGGGGGGGGCAATTGACGAAACCGGGGGGGTCAATTTGGCCACCCGGGGGGGGCAATTTGACCCGGTCAAAACCGAAATTGACCGGGTCAAAACGCCCTCTTCTGAAGAACGTCTTAGAGACGTCTTAGAAGAAAGTTTAAATACAACTTCTTCAGACGTTTTAAACGTCTTTGTTCCTGGAGGGGGTCAATCCCGCAAAGGACAAAAGCCCATGAAATTGAAATTCTGGGTGCAGTGGGAAGAGGCTGTAAGGGTTAGTGATCTTGGAAACGCACGGCATGTGCAGGATCTCTATGAGATGCTGACAACGACGTGCGTGATCCAGAGAAGTGACGTCAACCGGCAGCGAGTGTTTGCTAATGCGGCCATGAATGAGCGGATGTGGAAGAATAAAGAGGCTTTGAAAAGGAAAGGCTTGTTCCTCACGAATACTGCGTTGCAAAGGTGGTTCTTTAATCATCTCGATCAATTAGTCGCGAAACGCATGATCCACGAACTTGAACATCCTCCGGGCCGCGGTGTCCGCGCGCAGGTTGCGGCTCAAGTCGTGCATGAAACTCCCGCCAAGCTTTATTCTGAAGATGAGACTCCTGGTGCAAAAACAATGTCTCTTGTCGGAAACCTTGCGGATGCATGGGGTCTCGTCAAAACGATCGAGCGAGATTCGGAGGTTTCCCAGAAATGAAATCCTATGTTCGAGGTCGTTTGAGCGTTGCATGTTGCAACTTCCTAGATCACCTGAAGGCGATCGGAATCAAAGCATCTGTCGGCCATTTCGGACGGCAATCGAAGGGGCTTTTCGTCCTGGTTAGAAAGCCGGAAGACATCGAGAAAATCCCGAAAGAATTTAACGGACTGAAGATTGCCGAGGTTCGACTCGAATCTTCTGTGAAATTTCATCCCTCGATCGGCTGAGTCGATCGATTCTTCAGAATGCGGCCTCGCCAGGATGGCGGGGCCGCATGAGGTTCACATTAATCATGCTTCCAAATAACCAGCCAAAACCTGTACCCGTGAATTGTCAGCTCGATCTTAAGAATGCAGTGCCGATCGGATTTGGAACGAACAATTGGGACGGACTTTGCCGTTGCCATCGTTGTCGAATCAAGACGCTGGGAATGATGCTGGAATTCTCGTTCGCTCCACGCATCGCACGTGATTCGAATGCCGCTCAGCAAAAGTTCGGCGAGCATGCTGTGCCGCACATCCTTAAGGAGGCACGCGACCGAGTCGATGGCCAAGCGAATGCGTTTCGGAGGAACTGATGCGTGCAAGCCCCCCCCCCTGTTTTAAGTGTGAAACCGATCAAGCCGGCTCACGGCCAGAGGCAAATGTTTGATGAACCAGTCGTCGTCTACTGTCGAGTCTGCAAGCGACGATTGCGAGGTCGAAAGTCGGTTGCGGCTGGAATTGGACCGGCCTGTCGACGTGCCGCAGATCTCCAGCCTGCTCGAACTTCAAAGTAATTGTGGCGACGGCAAAAAGGACTGTGACTTCTGGCGGTGTATTGCGATCGCGGCCGCGAGAGACCTTTGCCTGGACGTGGATTTGAATCCCCAGGTGGATCCGGTTGCTGCAGCGATTGTCGCATTGGCATGTCGACGGTTCGAACAATGGCCGCTCGAATCGTTCGATCAAAAAGAAGCCGCCATCTGTGGCGAAGTCAATTTATTTATTCAACGTTTTTTGAAAGACGAGGAACCGATGATTGCAACGACCGGAAAACTGAAGGGTGCGAAGAAACCGCCAAGCACTGAGACGAAACCCGTAGTTCTTGAGACGGACGATGAGTTACTCGCCATCTCAGTCTCCTTCGCGTGGAAGGCCGGAGAAGCACCTGAGACGGACACGCAACTGCTGGCGGCGATCAAGAAACGATGGAAGCAAGCAAAGGTTTTCACGAAACGACCGTATATGGTTTCGGTCGATGATCCGCTTTATGGATGCGCGATCTGGTATTCAAATTCAACCATGGGCCACCCAGCTCATTTTTTTGACGAGTCAGACTCTGAGGACGACGTGACAGGCAATTTGCTCGACGAAGTTCGCCGAGTACTCAAGATCGATCGACTGACGGAAGAAGATGCGGTCGAGACGGTCGATCCGTATTTTGAAACAGTGAAGGCCAAGGGTAAAAGTCGAGCGAAACGTCAGCCTGACGCGCAAGCGAGGGATCTTCCTCGGATTCCAGAACAAATCGAAGAAGAAATCCCGGTCGCAGAAATCGGCGACAGTCCCTTCCAGGCCAGGGGCGAGATTCCAAAAGAGGTCATTGAGCGACTCGCCGAAAGTCTCACCAGGGACGGACAACGCGATAACATTCGCGTGCGAAAGTTGCCTGACGGCTCCTATGAGCTGATCGGAGGACACACGCGCGTCCGGGCGGCAAGACTCTTGAAGTGGAGGACGCTTCGAGCAACCGTGATGATCGGTGTGAGCGACGCCGAAGCTTCCCGGCTGGTCTGGGACGACAATCGACAACGCGAGGACCTGAATCAGATCGAACGAGCGATGGGCCTGAAGGTCATCTGGGAACAGTACCAGCAGGAAGGCCTGTCGATGGACCAGATGGCACTGGATGTCGGTATCGATCAATCCACGATCAGTAATCGCATCCGACTCTTGGCCGCTCCTGAATCATTGCAACAACGATTGATTTCGGGCGAAATCACCGAATCGCGACTACGGGGTCTGGCGAAGTGGGCGTCGATCGACGGATTGCTGGAGCGGTTCGAAAAGGAGGTCACTCTTCGGTGTGAGTCGGGCCCCATTTCGAAAGACCATTGGCTGTCGTCACTCAGGATTGCGATTGAATCGAAATCACGAGCGGCGAAAAGTCGATTCAGCGGCGGTTATGCGTACCAGGGCGACCCGCTCTTTGCGGTCGAAAAGTATGCTGGCGAACTCGACATCCGGGAGTACCGACTGGATGACGACGAATCGAACGAGCGGCGATGCTTCAACGTGAAACGCTGGGATCAGCTCCAGAAAGAGGCGAAGGCCAAGCTCAAGGAAAAGCAGGCGAAAAAATCAGCCGCTAGCGCAAAGTCGGATGAGTCGCAGGCCCGCAAAGATCCCTGGATTTTAAATAACGCGAAACGCGGCGCTTGGCTTGGCGTGCTTTGGGACAAGATCGGTGAGACGTTCACGCAGAAGAAGACGAAGCCGGAAAAATGGATGACGATTCGGCTGATGCATTTACTGGAGTCAACCAGCGATGAATGGGTTTTGGAATCTCTGAGCCTCACGTTCGACGAATACGTCGAAAAGTGCATCGCCCATCTGATTGAAGAATGGCCCGATAGTTACGGCTGGAATACAGACTGGCAAACTCTTGTACAAATTGGAGCTCAGTTCGGCATAGAAATTCGATCGACGTGGAAGCCGACAAAATCACTCTTGGATGCCTGCACGAAACAAGAGATTGACGGTTTCATTTTGGAGATCCGGGACGACGTGACTGAGGACTGGTCGAAGGTCACGAACGCAGAGTTGGTCGAAAAATGGCCTACGGGTTATGTGCCGGAACTGCTTGATATCCAAGAACCAAAACCGAAGACGAAAGGTAAGAAGTGATCATGCAAGTGTTTGATTCGAACATTGAAGAGGCCGTCAAACAATTGATTCCCCAGTTGGAACTGGAGGCGCTAGCAGAGTTTCGCGAGCCTGAAAAATTCATGTTCAAGAAGGCGATGGAAACCTGTGGCATGTTGCATTTGCCGGTACCAGTCGGAGATGGCATCCGGTGTAGCGGTGAATGCATCTGCGATGGGTGCGGACAGGAGTTTTTTAAACATCCGTTTGAGTGGCGTAAGGTTGGCTTTGGGAACGTTCCATTCCTCAACATTCTTTGTGATGGCACGCTCGTTAAGCTTTAGGAATAGCATCATGGCTGAAGATGATTGGGCTGATGAAGTGGTTGGCGACTATACGATCGGTCAGCCGGTTGTGATCGTCGACTTGATGAACGTGCTTGTGCGGGCCTGGTTCGCTGGGGCTCCTTCGCAGTTTCATGCCGTCAAAAGCCTGCTTTTCACTTGTGCGAATATCATTGAGCGGTTGAATCCTTCTCATTTGGTTTTTGCTGGTGATGGCGGTCATGTTGAGCGATCGCGGTTGTATCCCGACTACAAGGCTCATCGGCCCCCGAAGCCTGAAGGGTTGGCAAATCAGATCGCCCTGGCTGACCAGGTCTTGGAAGCGATCGGCTGGCCAGTGATTCGCGCAGTCGGTTGGGAAGCTGACGACGTGGCCGCGTCTCTCGCCGTTGAGATGTCGGTGAAGTACTCCGACGCAGTCATTTGTTCGTGTGACAAGGATCTCTGTCAGTTCGTTGGCTATCCGGGGGTCCAGATTTACCACCCTTGGGGTGAAGGGGCGTTTTTGACGCCTGAAAGCATCCGAGAGAAAATGGGCGTGAATCCGGATCAGATCGCGGATTACCTGTCTTTGATCGGCGACACCTCCGACAACATCCCCGGCGTGAACGGCATCGGGCCGAAGACTGCGGCGGCATTGCTCGTTCGATACGGAAATCTTGACGCGGTGCTTGAGGAAGCCAGGTTGCTCCGGATCGCGGGGGCGACTTGCAAGAAGCTTCGGGACCATACGGACTCAGCCAGGCTCAGTCGTCGTCTGGTTGAACTTCAGCGACGGATTCCGATTCCCAACGATTGGCAGGACTGGCCTGCGATCGATCCGAAATCAGGTTGGCTGGAGTCGCTGCGGGATCTTGGGCTTGGCTCGGCCGCTCGACGCCTGCAGGAGCTGCTTCCGGCGGTCGGTCGCGTACGGAGTGGATCCGCTGCAACGTCGATCGAGTGGATGCCGGAAGTAATAAAAGAGCCGCAATCGGTAATAAAACAGTCCGATCCACTAATAAAGTACCCAAGTTGGATTCACGATTTTCCGGTTTTGGCTCGGATCGCTCCTGGTGCTCCGGACGTTGAGAAATGCAAATCGGTCTACGCCGATGTCGCTCGCGATCGGCTGAAGGGCACGCATCGAGAGAACCCGTGGCGAGTTGGTACCGGTTTTCACCTGGCATTTGCGGCCGCATCACGAGGCGATCACTTCAGCGCGGTCGCTCCATTTATTCCGGCGACCTCGAAACCGGAATTGAACGAAAGCAACAACATTGTTGCAAAGCCGTTTGTCAAAACAAAACGGGAACAACTTTCACTGTTTTCTTGACCGTCAGATCTTCTTCCGCAGCCACACAAAGAACACCAGCGCGAGAGCGGCTATAGCGACGGCTTCCATTTAGTCGGCTTTCGGCGGAGGTGGCAGGGCTTCGATCTGGGGTAAGACCCATTGGCGAATCAGGTTTTGGACGCTGACGCCGTTGAGTCTGGAGTAAGTTTGCAGACGTTTGTGTTGTTCTGTCGTGATTTCGGTCGAAATCATCTTCACCAGGGTACCGGCACTCGGGCTGTGACGCATCGATCCCTCCTTGCTTCACTTGACACTCCGGGCATCCAGTACGTTTATACTGGCTGTGGCACGCTACACAGAGAATCGCATTCACCAAGGACGGTTGGGTGTGATTCTCGTTTCTTTTATCCCGCTCGGGAAGTGAGATTCGCATGGACGCACTCGTTTTCGCCCTCGGTCTGCTCAAAGGTTACCGCACGTATCTGGCCGCTGCCGCCGCAATTCTGACATCTGTGGCCAGTCTGGTTGGTATGGTCGACCCCGTGAATGGGACCGCCGTTTCAGTGGCGATGATCGCCGTGGCACAGATCTTTCATCGAATCGCCGCAAGTGACCACGCGTTGACATTGGCGGAAATCCAGACCGACATCAGTGATCTGGTCGCAGTAATCCCTAAGTCACCGCTGGCGCAACCAGCCACGATTCCCATGAACGGTCCGCAGAAGACGTGACCGAATTGGATGGGACGTATGGGACTAATCAGACAAAAGCGTCTTTCTTAGTCGCATAGGTCCTATTCGTCCCATTCTTGAGGGAAATCGCCATGCCTAAGGTCGTCCAGGGGGTTTTTGTCGCTGTGATTCTGCTGGCTCTGGGGGCTGGCGGGATGCGTTTGATTCAAGATGTGGAAAAACACGTTCCCGCCGATCGCTCGGCGAAGATCGTGGGGCCCGCTTCTGTGGAATATGCTGGGCAGTACGCCGCCTTCCAGGCCGTGGTACCGGGCAAAGATCCCGCGATGCTGATCTATACCTGGGCTGTGGAGCCTCAGTGTCCGATCGCGGCGAATCAGCCGTTGCCGTCGTGCAGGTCGACCGGGAAGCCTGGTGAAGTGCAGCTCGATACCGTCGCGGGTCGCTGGCGATTGTCTGTGGCTGTCAGTGAGCGTTTTGCCAAGGCCGGGCAAATGGTCTCGATCGATGTGTTCGTCCCTGGCTCGCGATCGCGGCCGGAGCCGGCTCCCGCACCAAATCCCGCACCAAATCCCCCGCCGAATCCGCAGCCGCAGCCTCAACCGTTACCTCAGCCGGACCCGACTCCCGCTGCTCGTTTCGCTCAGTTTACGGTTGATGTCCGAACCTGGCTGACCGAAGTGCAATCGCCTGATAAGGCTGCCGAGGCTCTCGTGATTGCAACCGGAGCGACCGAAGTCGCTGCGAGCCTGAAGACTGGAAGCCTGTCGCGACTGTCGGGGCTGCCTCTGCGGATCGCCGTGGCGAGCGAAGTCCTGCGGAACAACAACAAGGTACACAACACCGCGAGCTGGTCGGCGTTTGGCCAACACGTCAACGCGGCTGCTGGAGCGGCCGTTAAAGCGGGTCAATTGAATTCAGCTGCCGATTGGGCGGAGTTCCTGCAGGCGTTCTCTGACGGGTTGAAGTAAGACCAGGAATAGGACCTATAGGACTTATAAAACCTATACGACCTATGAATTCGGGTTTCCACGTTTTTTGAGGAACTGCGATGCGTCGTCGAATGTTTTTGATCTCAGCGGGGCTTCTCGCATCATGCACCATGGCACACGAGGCCTGGTTCGGTCGAAAACCGAAACCAGTCGCCGTCGGCGTTTCGGCAGAACCGACGTTACTAGACCCGCTCGATCGAGTGACTCGTAAGCTGGAAATCGCCATGACCGGCGATGGGGTTGGCTTTGATCCATTCACGCTGTCGATTTTGGCGTCTGTGATTTGCAGCGTGCTGCGGTACTGCATGGCCAACAACGCCACGCGAATTCAGCGAGCGATACAGCGTCGACCGGACGGATCACAGGCCGTGCGGATGCGTGGCGAATTGACGACTCATTTTTCGCAGGCTCGTTTTTCGCAAGACGCCCTGCTTTTCCCCGCGATCGGGGACGTAAAGAAGCACGTCGACGCGGCGATGGAGGCGTTAATTCGAGCCACGCCGCAAGAGTTTCACGATCTGATTGTTGATGTCCAGGCCGATCCGCCGCCGTCAAATGCGGCATCTTCCCGGGCCGCAGCCGAATGGAGTGCCATCGAATGAAGTTTACTCGAGAACAACGTTGGGCACTCGCTGCGGCTCTTTACCCGTCAGTTGTGGGCATCGCGCTTTACGTCATTTTCGCGACCAATCCGCCAAAACAGATTGAGATTATTATTCCGCTCGACCAGCCAAGGGTCGAGCATCAAGGATGGGTTGAGCCTCCGCCAACACTGAAAGCGTGGGCCGCAACACAGCCTCAATTTCAAATCACCGGGGCGAATGGCGTTGCTGTTAACCAGGACAACGAAAAGCTGAACGTTCGCCTGTGGCTGCTGGTTGACCTGGCGAACGGTGGCCGGTTGCCTCAAATCCCGCAAGAGACGGGCGACTGTACGTCGTTTGGTCTATCTGGAGCGTTGCACGCGACACAGGGTGGCCAGATCGCCGCTGGTTCCAATTATGAATTCAAGCGGATTTTCCCTCCGTTCACTTACGGAGCTGGTCGGCAGTGGGTTTGGAAAAAGGTTGTCGTTGGACGATTGCCTAACGAGGGTTGTTCCGGGGCTGCAGTTGCACAGGCCGCGAAAGAATATGGCGTTCTCACTTGGGCTGATGCCGAAGCGGCTGGCTACAAATATTCCGGCAAGCTGGCGGACGAATGGGGTCGCACGGGTCCGCCCGAAAAACTGAAAGCCCTGGCGGCGAAACATCGCGTGAAGACGGTGGCCAACGTCACGACGGTCGACCAGGTGCGGGACGCGATTTGCAACGGCTACGGCGTGACGGAGGCTAGCCGCTGGGGAAACCCTGGCAATAAGTGGGTGACTCAGGACGGCCGGATCGTGGGGAAGCGGACCGGCGAATGGGGCCACCAGATGTGCATCGACGGCTATGACGGCAGTTCGCCATCTGGTCGGAAGTACTTCCATATTCAAAATTCGTGGTTCCCCGATTCGCATCCTGCGCCGATTGACGATTCTCCGGTTTGCGGGTTCTGGGTCGAGGAAGCCGACATCGAGTTCATGTTGGCTCCTGGCGACTGCTGGGCGTTCAGCGATTTCGAGGGGTTTCCGGCTCGACTGCCGGAATTGTTCCCTCAAACCGTCAATGCCAGGCCGGGGGCCAAAGAGGCGCAACAAAGAGCCAAGACGGTATTGGCACCCTAATTCGGGCGAAAGACCCTACTACGAGGATGTTGGATCATGTACGGCCTCATGAATTATCGAGCGACTTTTCGAGCATTACCACTGATTATCGGCCTCGTGGCCGTGGTCTTGGTGTTTTCCGTTGTCGCATTTGGTGAGGGCATTGAGCTGTTCCCACAATCCGACGAGGGAGTTTCCCTGTTCGAATCGCCGCTGGAATTGTTCCCGATCGAACAGCCGACGGCGATGGAATTGCCGGAGATTGAGTTGCTGTTGTTCGAATCGCCGAAAATCGACGTGAAAATCGAACAACTTCTGGCCGATGATTTCGGGCGAAATCACGATGAAGAAACATCGCGACGAAAGCGTCCGGTGATGTACTGCTATGGTCCGACCTGGTGCCAACCGTGCGATCGCAACTTCCGCAAGATCGGCTCCGGCGATCGCCGCATTGAGGTGCGTTGTATTAAGGGGGATGAATCCACATTCCCGGCCTGTGTGCGTGATCACGGCGCGGCGAACGGCTGGCCCGTGCAGTATTGGGCGACCCCGAAAGGGACCGGAGCCTTACATCACGGCGTGAAGTCGCTCGATGAGCTGGTGGAATTTGTGCGTCTGGAACCGGGTGAAACACCTTCGGTTCCGACGCCACGCCGAGCGTTTGTTTCGACGGCCAGTCTCAAGGAATAGGACCTGGAGTCCTTATGAGTCGCACTGGTCCTATTTCAAGAAAGCCGAGTCATGGAATTGAAACCCGAAGAAATCATCGCCCTTGGCAGCGTCTTCAAGGGCAAGGCGATCGGCGAGGCTAAAGGAAAACTTCCTGAAGGGGCTGTCTGCCCCGTCAACTTCAAGGTGCACGTTCAGGGAAGGGTGACAAAAGGCCACGGGACGCCGGAAGTGACCACGACGCGGGATGCGACGGTGACGCTCGAAAGCTTCAACGTCTTTTGCTTCCTGCTGAGAGAGCTGGGGGTCGGGGCTGAGCGGCTCAAGCGTGCCCTGGCTGCTGTCCCGAATCCGACCAAGCTCGACGCTGACGGTGAGTTCTTTGACCTGTTCAGTGATGCCGCTGTCGCATTGGGAAAGAAGCTGCCCAAGGAGCGAGTCACGACGAACGGAAAATCGGGAAGCGTGACGATGATAGGCAGTGCGTCGAAACTCGTGAAATGATCGATCGCATTGGGGGTTCGTATGTTTGATCCAGTTTTGGCGAAATGCCTCCGATGCGAAGACTTTGTCGCGATCGCGACGGATGCGGACGCGAGGGCGTACGGCCTGTCGATGGTGACTCAGACGAATTCCGCTTTTGTGAGTTATGACCAGATCGTGAAAGATGCGCGATTTGGTCGAACGATTGCTGACACGATCTACGCGGCGATCGTGGCCACGGGAAGCCCTGCTGCCGCAATGCTCTATGTCAATTATGGAATTGACTTGAGCCTGGATGAGACTCAGGCAGGGTTGGACCAAATCGCCACGTCAGTGCCGTTCCTGGCTGCGGCCTGTGGTCAACTCAAGCTGCTCGGCAAATGGCCGATCACTGTGTTTGCCTCCCGTGGTGTGACCTGGTTGCCAGCCTTAGCTGATATCACGTTTCATCGAGCAGCAAACGTCGGGGCGATCAATTGGCAACATGCGGTTTTTGATCTAGTCCCGGCGTTGCTGTCTCAGGGGGCGAACTGGTCGACGATCAAGACCGCGATTAACGGGATGTAATCAATGGGGTTCTCGCCGGTTCAGTCCGTATTATACAATCCCGCCTCTTCCACTGGCGGGACAATGCCATCCGGTGTCAATACGTACGGATCGATGCTACACGTCGCAGCGGTGACCGAATATGTAAACCCGCCCACCGAAGCGACTGTCACCGATGTTTTTTCTAATAAGTGGCGAATGCTAGGACGTAGAAAAGACAATGCTTCGGGTTGTAGTATTAGCTTGTGGTATTGCGAAAACCCCACAAATTCAGCACTCGGGGCTTCAACACACACATTGACGGTTTCGGGGTCGGGTATATATCCAACGGTTGCGTTTTATTCGTTTAGTGGAACCGATCCAGCGGCCCCCCTATGCGAAACGGAACTTTTAGGACAGTCAGCATCCGGAACTTCGGCCACATTTTCATACACACCCGGAATCGGCGGTTTGATTATTGCGGCGGGCGTATTGGGGGTTTCTTCGGGGTTGCCCGTTGTGACGGGTCTACTATCGCCCTTGTCCGCGCTTGATGTCACTAACGTTCCAATATGGGCCGGATACCAAATTCAATCATCACCCTCGGCATTATCCATTGGCGTATCGTGGCCGAGCGCCAGCACGACAACCGGCATGGCAGCTTTATTTCGCTTGCCGGTTTCGGGTGGCGGCGGCTTCGGGCCTATCGGTGAAGGGCTGGTTTATTGATGGCAAATTACCGGGGAGATATTGCGGCCGGAGCTGTGCTGCATTTCTCTTTTAACACGAGAGATGCGAGCGGAAACCCGATCACGTTAGCGGGTTCGCCGGTCGTTTCGATCTATAAACAGGGTTCGACGTTGGTATGCAATGTCGTGCCGACCTTGACGGTAAATTATAATAGTCAAACCGGTTTGCATCGTGTCATCATCGATACCAGTGTGACCACGTCGCCGACGGGGTTTTATGCGGCTGGGAACGACTATTTTGCAGTCATCACGACGGGGACGGTCAATGGGGCTTCCGTCGTCGGGGTTGAGGTCGCCAGTTTTTCCATCGGCAACCGAACGGCAGCCCCGACGACGGCGGCGATCGTGACGGCGTTCATGACGGACCTTTTGAGCGGTACGGATTTCAACACGGCTGGATCATTCGGCAAACTAATCAAAGACAATGTCAATGCGACGATCGCCAGTCGCAACGCGACGACTCCGCCAACAGTCACAGAGATCGCGGCCGGGATACTTTTTGACGGGTCGACCAATTTGATCAAAGTGAATTCCGACCATTCAGTGAATTCGTCGGGTGGAGGGGGCGGCGGATCGGGTGGAACGTGTACTGGATTCACTTCCGGAGCGCTGTCGCAACTCGCGGGACTTTCGATCGTCGTCCAGTTGCCTGCTGATATCAGCCCGAGCCAAGGAGTGATCGAGTTGACTGCCGGCGACGACTACCTGGCGTCGATCAACCGGTCGTTCAATATCACATTTACGGGGACGCTGCCGGATATGACCGGCGGATCGGCCTACATCGCATTCACGTCAGCCAAGCGTGTTGTCCGCGTGATCCAGATGGCCATCGTGTCGTCGACGTCGACAACGCTGGTGATCAATGTGGAATTGACGGCGGCTCAGACGATCGCGCTCGAACTGGGGGCCGGGACATGGGAACCACAATTTACGACGGCAGGCGGATTGAAGTGGTCGATACCGAGCACTCCTGAAAATACGTGGGTTTTGTTGGTGGATGCGAGACCGAGTTGATTCCTGACCTAAAGGCCCAGCAAGCGAGAGATCTTCGAATGATCGAAAGATCCCTCGCTTGCGCGTCGGGCTAACGAAGGAGAACATAAATGCCAAGCATTGTCTATGGGCCAGGTAAGCGAGAAGGTCAAGCGGCCGAGCCGCCAGCGCGTCCGATTTCGGCATGGGAATGCCTGGCAGACAAAGTTCCCGACATGCCGCAGCCCCAGCAACGGCGAGTCTCAATGTTGATGTTGCGCGTGGTGTGTTGCTGGCGACTGGAAGACATCGGGCATTTGTTCGAACTTCACAAAGGGCACGTCTCCCGCGAAGTCGATCGAGCGAGGCTCGAAGTGGCCGTGATCCTGAAGGACGCCGGAGTCGATGTGTCGCCGGAGATTCGACCGGACGATGCCGATCCGCTCGACGAAAAGATTACCGTCAGGCTGACAATAACGGAAAAACGGACACTGGGCAGAATGTCTGGCCTGTCTGGTCGGTCCGATTCGAAGCAGGCTCGACAGCTTATTTTGCGTGGTGGCCTTTTACTCGAGGATCCGCCTGAAGGAGAAAGCGATGCCATCACGAGCGCCGAGGTACCGCCCTGCATCGCCAAAGCGGCGCAAGGATAATCGTCCGAGCAGCTCGCAGCGGGGTTATGACGCTCGCTGGCGTCGGGCGAGGAAACGCAAGCTGGCGGATGATCCGTTGTGTCAGCGTTGCCTGGCAAAGGAACGGTCTGTGATCGCGGAAGAAGTGGACCACATCGACCCGGTTGACGGCCCGAATGATCCGAAGTTCTGGGACCCAACGAACTGGCAATCATTGTGCAAGACCTGCCACAGCAAAAAGACGGTCCTTGAAGACGGCGGATTCGGGCGGCAAAAACACACCGTGAAGTCAGGCCAGTCGATCGAGTTCTTGTTCGAAGTAGCTCAAGCGGAAATCGATCATGGGAAAACGGGGCCCGAAACCGACGCCAGCGCCGATTAAAAAGAAGCGCGGGACCTACCGAACCGACCGCGACAAGGGCGTTGTCTTGCCGGATGCGATCGCGGTACCGAAGTGTCCCGATTTTCTCGATGATGACGCCAAGAAGTTGTGGGAGCAGCTCGGCCCGTCGTTGGTTGAGGCCAAATTGTTGACCGATGCCGACGTCCTGTCGTATGCGTTGCTTTGCCAGGCATGGTCAGATTGGAAGCATGCGATCGCTCATATCCAACACAGCGGGATTGTGGCCTGTGGTGAAAGCGGGAACGAATACCAGGCTCCCGCTGTCGGCGTGCGGAATAAGGCGTGGTCCATGGTTCTGAAGGGTTGTCAGGAATTTGGTTTGACACCCAGTTCGCGGACGGGGCTGGTGATCCCGAAATCGTCTCCCGAGGACGAAGAAACCGCCGAGACGCGGGCGATTCTGGGGATGTGATTTAGGGCGTAATCA
>CAIOKO010000124.1 GCA_903858935.1 uncultured Schlesneria sp.
GTCTATCCTCGAATTCTTCGTCCCTCGACCCTCTGTCAAATGAGAAGCGATATAAAACTACAAATATAAATGTCGTTAGTCAATGGGAAAATGGAGATGCTTTCTTAACGTTTGGAAGGTGCTCATAAATATCGTTTTTTGTGGCCGCGATCTGAGCGGATTCTGAATTTTCAGGGATTCAAAACCGGGGAATTGAACAGAAGGCAACCGCCAAACAACTCGGACTCGATTCACATTTTGCCCCCGGGGCCACCCGAAAAAGACAATCGACGACAACAGCAAGGAAATCGCGAAGGAACTGCTTTCCAGAATAAAACACGCGGTTCGTCATGCGTCGTGTTCTGCTGCGGAAGAGATTTCCGATATCCTCGACAACGCTGGTCTCACGGTCATTGATGGGTATGCTATCTACCTCGGAAATGTGTTTTGCAGTATCGTAACCGTTATGCAGTAACAGAGCGGCCGGTATTAATTTGAACGCCGAATCGAAGATCACAAAAGACTGTGCCTTGGTCCGAAGGTTTCGCACATGGCAAGTCGGCTGTCGGCGATCAGACAAACTGAATCGTTCGATGAATCGAAATTATCATGAGTCGAATCTACATTGAAACAACGATTCCAAGCTTCTATTTCGAAGTTCGCACCGACGCGACAAATGCGGCCCGCCGTTTGTGGACTCGGCAATGGTATGACATTGCGATTGCAAATGACGAGTGTGTGACCTCGGCAGCGGTTCTCCAGGAATTGCAGCGAGGTGACTTTCCAGGGAAAATCGATGCGATTGCCATGATCACGCGTCTTACAGCCGTGGCGATCACAGACGAAGTATTGCTCATCGTTGACGAATACATCAATCGAAAGTTAATGCCCAAAGATCCATTCGGCGATGCGCTACACCTTGCAATTGCATCACATCATCGCTGTGATTTTCTGGTGACTTGGAATTGCAAACATCTGGCGAATGCCAATAAGTTCGGCGACATTCATCGAATAAACGAAAAACTGGGATTGGCAACGCCGATTTTGACGACACCATTAGAACTTCTGGGAGAGACTGAAAATGATACCCGATCCAACAATTGATGCGGTACGACGAGTGCGGCATGAAATTTCCCGCGATGCGGGGCATGACCTTAGAAAGCTCAAAGAGGCCTTCGTGAAGCTTGAAGCTCAGTTCGAGCGCCCTGCAGTTGATTACGGAGGTCATCGAGCAATTCAGGTGACCGACGAAGTCAACGAGGTCAACGAGGTCAACGAGGTCAACGTTGAGTTACTGCCTGGTTGATGCACGTTGTTCAGGAACGGAAGATCGTGCAGCATCTGTCGTTCGAGGCCGCCCCTTCGGCTCTGAGTCATGGCAAGAGGCAACCGCCAAACAGATCGGACTTGATTCCACATTTCGCCCCCGAGGCCGCCCGAAGAAGATAATCGACGTCAGCAAATCATAATTTATTGGGCTTATCGCCTTTTCTTCGACGACAGAAGATCAGCCAGAAATTGAACTATTGGACTTTGACATCACCAAAAACGAAGTCAGCGCCTGGGTCATCGAGAAGGCCGTAGTTA
>CAIOKO010000125.1 GCA_903858935.1 uncultured Schlesneria sp.
CTCATGTGCCATCGCATCGAGGCGCTCTGCGGGAATATCCGGTTCCACCATCAGTGATGACCGCATCCGCGAGCGCCCTTCCGATTTCTGCCCCCCTTCCAGCAACCGCAGTCCGGCAAACAAGTGCCAGTCGGCGTCTTCCGGATTCACTTCACCCGCACGACGTTCCATTTCATCCGCCAGTCGCTTCTCACCGTTGAGGTGATAAAGTCGCTGGAGTTGTGTCAGCAGATGGATATTGTCAGGGTCAAGTGACAATCCCCGACGGGCCGCAGTGATTGCGTCCTCCCGGCGCCCGAGACGTTCAAAGATGTGTGCCAGCGGTCCATAACGTCCGCCAACCTCAGGGTCCCAGCGAATCGCTTCACGGGAATGTCGTTCCGCCGCATCGAGTCGACCTTTTTCAAGCGCCCGATAGCAAAGCAAGTCATGGGTACAGGGCCAGTTCGGTGCACATGCGGCGAGAGATTCGATCGAACTCTGAGTCAGTTCCTGATCCTTTAAACGGAGTCCACACAGGCCACGCAGGTACAGGAGATCAACGTCGTCGGGGTTCTCGCTCAACCCCTCGAGACAGACCGCTGCCGCTTCGCGAAATCGATCTCGCTCGAAGAAGAAATAGGCACGCTGTTGATAATCATGAGAGGGCATTCCGAAAATCTAACGGACGCGGGAGTGGGTTTCCAGATTCGGTTCAATTCCTGGGAATCAATCACGACGGGCTTTTCAGTTTGCGGAGGCCTACATGCGTGCGCAACGATGGACATTGATACTCCTCCGTCGCAACGGGACTTCGGATTGAAGACGTGACGCGAAAGATTCGTCGCATCCGTTACATGGGTTCCGTGAATTTCTTTTGAGTCAATCTGCGTGGCTTGGAGAGGAGCAGATAGGCGGATAGCAGCGTCAGCGGGATGACGACCAAAGTGAACGAAACGGACACGGTAATTATTCTTCCTTTAGTCCCTTGATCATCGCCGTATCTGACATGAGGCGATCTCAACAACCAAACGTAGTCTGGTCTTTCGTACTTGTATATCGCTTTAGGGTTGTCACTCGAACCCCGGTCGAAAAAGAAATTAAACATAGGGGCGTTATGAATCACGAGGACTGTTAAGCACCCGTCGCCCGTGACGACCTGAATCCCGTTTGATTGGGAAACAGCCACCTGCACCCAGAAAAGGAAATAAAAACTCGAACACCACGCGATTGCCAGCGTCGACGCGATTGCCAGCGTCATGACGCCAATCTTCCGTTTCCATCCACGAAAGAACTCGCCCATGATTCACGCGACCTCGTTTCCTGCGGGTTCAGCAAGTTTCCGTGGGGTCGATATTCGTGACTGTGATAGAAGCAGGTATGCGGAGATTAGGGTCAAGGGAATGACAATCGACCAGTAGGGTACGATCCATTCTTCGAAACGACTGCCGCCTCGCGTTGCTGATCCATTACTGAAACCGAAGCATTCCGAATTCCTTTCGACCGTGTACCCCTCATCCCAACCACGTTTAGGACCAACGATGCTCGATGTGTTTCCGGAATGCCAATGAAGCAATGGCCCGGTGTTTTGAGTTCGCTTCTTATCCAGCGCAGTCTCTCTGATGAACTTGATGTAGCTGAATAAAGATCCGA
>CAIOKO010000126.1 GCA_903858935.1 uncultured Schlesneria sp.
CCCACTGTCATATAGATGTTGCCTGCAACGATCGGAGAGCGAAATCAAATATTCATCTCCTCGACTTCGCGCTGCGGCAAAAATTGCCGACCGGGCTGGCGAGGATGTGTTGGACGATGAGGGCTTGACCCAATGGGACCAGCAACTGCAAGCTACCTAATTCGACCTGATGGAAGATGCTCTCCGTCCGGCTTGGCCGGATGGAAGCCGCGATTTGGTAGCTCGCTGGCAGGAACTAAACGAACGACATGGCTAAACGAAGGGATTGGAGTCGGCACGAACAACTGGCGGCGTTTTGCCTTTATTGCAGGACGCCGTTCGGGAAGCTTCACTCTCGAAATCCCGAAATCATCGTCCTCGCGTCCAAACTCGGAAGGACGCCGTCCGCTGTTGCAATGAAGGCATGTAATTTCGCCAGCTTGGACCCAGTTGTCCAGGCGCGAGGTATTTCCGGACTAGGAAATGCCTCGCGCACGGACAGGGAACTCTGGTCAGAGTTTAGAGATAATCCAACATCGATTGCGGAACTCGCGGAATCGGCATTTGAATCGGCGGTTCCAACCGAGATTGATCGTGAGGAGTCCGAAGTATTGATTCCAAGCGGGCCAACGGAATCCTTATCGCTGGTTCGAATTCGACTCGTCCAAACATTTTTTCGTAATAGCGTTCTCGCAAGCTACGAGAACCGTTGCGCGATTTCTGGCGTGGCAATCCCATCGCTTTTGGTAGCAAGCCACATCATTCCGTGGAGCGTTAACGAGTCTCGCCGAGCTGATCCTCGAAATGGAGTCTGTTTGAACTCGCTGTACGACAAAGCCTTTGATCGGGGATTGGTTACGTTTTCTGACGACCTAAAGGTTATCATTTCCCCAGTTCTGCGTGCCCAATCACCGTCTCAATTCCACCAATGGGCGCTGCTGGACATTGAAGGAGCAACCCTCAACCTGCCCGCTCGATTCGCTCCCGATCCAATCTCACTGGCATTCCACCGTGAGCATGTCTTTCAGAGTGCGTAACGGGATGAAGTAAAGGGTGACGCCTTTCAGTCCATGCAGTCGGACGTTCGTCATCTCGATGAATTCGTTTGCTTCGCCGATTTCGTGAACCTCACGCAACTTGCCGTCTGAGCTTACGCGCCAAAAAGAGCTGGGACATAACACTTTTAACCCCGAAGGTACTCGATTACCGAACATCCCGTCTCGAACGCGTCTACATTCGAATTTGTTCGATGGTAAGAAGACTATCGACTCAATCCGTCAGTTTACTGAACGATCGTGCAAAATCCGGTTTGACCCTTTACCGTGAGTATGCAAGAAATGGACGAAGTTTCGACCACGCCCAGCATGGTATGTGGTGTCGATTGCTAACCAGATAATCGCAGTAAATTCGGAGAAGATTTGATATCGCATCCGAATGCGGGCCGCTTCTGATGCGTTTGATTGCACTCAAACTAGATGACGAAACCGAGCTCGCGAGGAGACCCGTCAACAGGAGTTCCCGAGAAGCGTCATCAGCCATGTTTTCCTCTAGCAACATTGCAAAAAGGTGCGGAATATCACGGTGCCAGGGTTCCTCATAGTTCAACGGAAGTTGCATGATTAACCACCGCCGCGGGGTGTATAGACTGGACACATAGGTGGCGCGCGTTCGGGGACATGGGTAACACGTAGGTGATGTGAGAAGATCCCCTGTGAAAGGGGGATGTCATGTCTTGGAAGTCATCAATAATGGTTCAGCGAGCAGAGTTTGTGA
>CAIOKO010000127.1 GCA_903858935.1 uncultured Schlesneria sp.
GGTCAACCTCAGTTCCGATCTCCTTCTCATGCATCTCCGTGTCTCCGTGGCTCTGTGCGAGATCAATTCTTCGATCGAACAATTCGGTTTCTCACAAAGGCACTGAGACACGGAGGAGAGTTCAAAGCGGTCCGTGAATGATTCGGGTGATTCCCTCTTTCATTAAGGGGGAGCCGAAAATAAGCAGATATCCGAGCTTCATTCCGGACAGTCGCAGACAGGTCAACCGCAGATGCGATCTCATTCTCATTTTTCTCCGTGTCTCCGTGGCTCTGTGAGAGATCAATCCTTCGATCGAACAATTCGGTTTCTCACAGAGACACTGAGTCACGGAGGAGTATTCAAAGCTGTCCGTGAATGATTCGGGTGATTCCATCTTTCATTAAGGGGGCGCCGAAAATAAGCAGATATCCGAGCTTCATTCCGGACAGTCGCAGCCAGGTCAACCGCAGTTGCGACCTCATTCTCATTCATCTCCGTGTCTCCGTGGCTCTGTGAGAGATCAATTCTTCGATCGAACACTGAAGGTAGCGATCCAGAAAATCTGGTTGAAAATTCTGCGACGCAGGTCGCAGAGGGCACACCGGATGACCTGGGCCAAGTTCGGAAAGCTCTGCCGCAGATGGCTTCCCAACGCGAAGATTATCCATCCTTATCCTGAAGAGCGGTTCGCTCGTCACTATCCAAGGTAAGAGCCGTATGCGGTAATTCTGCACGTACGGATCTGTGCGGGGGGCGGTCAGTAATGGCCGTTCCTACCGCGATTCCCCGTGGCGGCGTCTCAGCACCACCACGAAGGACACGAAGAGCGCGAAGGAATTAGAGGAAAAAATCTGGATGCCATCCTTCGGCCTGGGTGTTGTTACATCGGTGAAAAGTCGCACTGCCGATCACACAATTGAATTTCCAGCTTCGTGCTCTTCGTGTCCTTCGTGGTAACTTTCTGCCATTCTCCGCCGCCGAACGTTAAAAGTAACGCGGGCATTCTAACCGGATTGAATCGCGGTCTATTCGGTTTCTCACAGAGCCACTGAGACACGGAGGAGTGATCACATCGTTCTCATGCATCTCCGCGTCTCAGTGGCTCTGTGAGAGATCTATTCTTCGATCGAACGTTCAAGGTAACTTGCCCGCGATGAACGACGGGCTTCCAATCGACACGCCAACACTGTGATCCACCAGCGACTGCGGGTCAAGTTGACCGCCTCGTTCGGCCTTCTTTAGCCCTCAATCGTTGCCGACGGTGAAATAGGAGTCGTAGTGAGATTCCAACGGACTTGAATCACGTGCCCACCGAATATATTTGAGTCGTCGAAAACCACAGTGCAATGCTCGGTGAGGCCATCTTCTTCTTCCCAGGTCCCAAAGTTAATCGAAGTAGGAGTCAGTTTATCGAGAAAATCGGCAGGCGAGAGAGTGGGGCGGTTATGGCTGGCATCCGCCCATTCTTCGTTGTGTACCGCAAGCAGATCATTCACCAGAGCTTGCCGTATCACATCCCAATTGTTTTCAACATGATCGAGTATTCTTTGGCCTGTGCGGGCCGCGTCAGATGGCGTCTCATCGTCACTTTCGATTCGAACCAGAATTGAATGTTCATTCAGGTTCGTTTGCGAAATCCAGAACGGATTTTCATGGACCAAAGTGAATTTCATTCGATGCCTCCGAACGTTCAAGGTCAGCGGACGGTACTCCGTTCCGCTGGAACGTGTTCGGCATTTTTTGGAACAGGTTGACTGACGAGGCGACCGCCGAACTGTGATTCTCGCTTCCGCATGTCTGAGAAAATCGCGTGAACATCATAATCGAACGCTGCAGCCAGTTGCTCCTTGATTTCGCGAACGGCGGCGACAATTGGATCATCCTTCATCTTCAGTCTCCTCAAGCAATTCCTCGGGCGTGCAGATCAAGGGGATGTCAAAGCCGCGATCATCACAAATGGTCTGAATTCGTTTAAGTATCTTTGCATTTGCGATGTGCCGACAATTCCAGGTCAGCAGATAGTTTACGCCGTGGACCGCCGCGACAGCAATATGGGCAGCATCACGCACCGCTTTCGCGGGAAGAATCCCTGCATCCATAATTGCGAGGGCAAGGGATTCCGCGTCGGAAGAAGTTTCGAGAACATCCAGCGAATCGACGATTGCGAGTCGTTTGGCCACCTCGGACTTGTCACCCAACGAGATTTCGTCGATCACGACTGGCGACACTACACACCGGAATTGATCTCGACGGAGTTGCCACCAGTCGCGCGTGACTTGTTGATGCGCCGCGATAAGGATGTCTCTCGCCGGAAGCGCGACAAGATAGCTAATAAATGTCGTTTCGAGGTAAACGAGTTCCATTCGGCCACCTTGGAAAAACGGTCACGACGTCTTTAGAACAATCTTTTCACCATTGTTACGGGGAATGATCGCCAGTTCTGCCAGGACAGTCCCGGTGTATTGCTAAGATTTTATCTCTATGGCACGTCGGACAAACAACGACAAATCCGCAGTCACCATGACGTACCCGCAGTCTGTGATGAATGTTCGGTTCGGCAATTCTACTTAACGCAATTGCGTTTTCGAGATCAATTTGAGCTGCGTCCCTTGGTGGGACTTAGTGTACCACGCCTACTCAACTCCTACTCCGGTCAGTCGGACTTCCAGCATCTCGCCTATCCGCGATAGCAGGCCGTTTTTCAGCGATCGCGGATTTCACGATACTGCCTCGATGGGGTTTTGCAAGCGGATTTTGTTGCGAACGTAAATGATGTCCAGTCATTGAGCGTCCCGGTTCACCCGCCGAAAGATAGAACCGAAGGAATCGAAAAAAAGTGTCGAAGAGGTTGCCGGATTGGGCCCTGAGCGGAAGGCTTTTAAAAACAACGCTTCAGCGGAGAACCCAACCCGTCAGGAGTACGCCCAAAATTAGGGACCGCTCGGTCAAGCGGGTACGTCTGCGGTCTGGAATGGAATGAATCGATACTATCCTCGAACGTACCCCACTCAACAGGTTTTTTCGCGATCGAATTCTTATGGGACTTTGAAATTTCTCTTCGTTTTATTCGAACGGCTTCGATAATCAGTTATGATGATTTCGGGATAACTCCACACGCTTTTCGGCCAAAGACGGCTTTCTGCTCGTTGGAGTGAAAACAGATCTCTGGCCTCCATTTGCGACCGACGGCAGATCGTTTACCTCCTGGATCTGAATGCCTCGGGAATTTGATCGAGAAACGAATTCTTGATGCTACGAATCCGGGTTTTTGTTAGCATTGGGCGAAAACAATTTGTGCCTCTATGAATTACGGAGGATAAACGATGGCATTGGAAACGATCGCAACGGTTGAAAACGGGTTGCTAAAACCTGAAATTGCTCTTCCGTTTCATGATGGTGCTCAGGTTCGGCTGACAATCGAAACCGGATGGGACGCGGAAAAGGCTTTGAAAGCGTGGGAGCGACTGAAGGATTTGCTAAAAGAGCGGCCAGTCATCAGCGGGCTGCGATTTTCACGTGATGAACTCCATGAACGCCATTGACACAAACGTCTTTATCTAATCATGTGATCGTGCGGACCCGGCCAAACAGGTTTTAGCTGAAGAACTGCTTGATCGCTTGATGAAGAACTCAAGTCAGACCCTCCTGCTTTGGCAAGTTGCCGTGGAGCTTTTAGCGTACTGGCGGAAGCTCAAGAATCTCGGCAGCTTGAGCGACTCTCAGGTATCGAGTTTTTTCGACCAAGCGGTTCAAATGTTTCCGGTACAAATGCCGACAATCGCAGTTCTAGAGCGTTCGTTCGTGTTGCAGAGTCGTTTTTCGTTATCGCATTGGGACAGCTTGCTGATTGCCGCATGCCAGGAGGCCGAGGTCGAAACGCTTTACTCGGAAGATATGCAGCACGGTGCCATTTACGGCGGTGTTGCCATCATTAATCCGTTTTTGTGAATCGGATTGTTTTGATCGTATTTGGTCTCAGCGCACAAACGAGTGATGAGATTGAGAAAAAATCGCAACCCGCGCCAGCCCGAAATAGGCCAAACGGCTGTCTGATCGCCCGCAAGGTCATTGATGAACGCTGCGTTCCTCGATGAGACGGCTGTTTTCTCTAATCTCAACTTTCTCCGCTCTACTCTCTTTGCGGCAAAGCCGCAATGGGGCTGCTGGGATTCGAACCCAGAACCAAAGGATTATGAGTCCTCTGCTCTAACCGTTGAGCTACAGCCCCAAGAGCATGTTTTATAGGGTTTTATTGACATTTCAAATTTTCACGCGTAGTATTCGACAACCGATTTCGACAACCAGACGCGTGTTTTTGAGAATTCGACAACCCTTCGACAATTAAGGTTCGACAACCATGCGAGCAGTCAAACCCGAAAAACCTTACAAAGACTTTCCATTGACAGCACATCCCAACGGGACCTGGTGCAAAAAGATCAAAGGAAAGCTTTACCATTTCGGCGGCTGGGCTGACCCCGATTCCGCGCTTGCGAAGTATCGTCATGACGTCGACGATATTCAAGCGGGCAGGGAACCTTCTCCTATGGAAGAGGAAGGACAGATAAATCTCAAGGATCTTAGTTTCGACTTCCTGGACACGAAAGAGAAATTGGTCGCAATCAAAAAGTTGTCGCAGCGTATGCTTTTCGACTATGTGAGATCATGCGAACGAATTTGCGATATTCTCGGGAAGACGCGTATCGTCGAGGGACTTCGACCGAAAGACTTCGACAACCTGTATTTTCAACTGGCAAAAGATCAAGCCGGAAAACCAGTCAGCGCCGTCACACTGGCGAACAGAATTCGCATGGCCAAGGTTCTTTTCAAGTTCGCAAGCGATCAATCGCACATCGACGCGCCGTTGAAGTTCGGCCAGCTTTTCAAAATCCCGGGAAAGGACGAACTACGGCAGGCAAGGACGGTTGCCGGTAAGAAGTTGTTCGAAGCTGGCGAACTTCGGGACATGCTTGCGTTGCTGGACGGTGAGACGATTACTCTGTCGAAAGTCGATGAGGAAACTGGAAAGCCGGTCGAGGTCAAAGGAAAACGCAATCCAGTTTTTCGGGCAATGGTACTGCTGGGCATCAATTGCGGTTTCGGCCAGAGTGATTGTTCCTCGCTTCCATTGTCGGCCATCAACTTGGATCAAAGCTGGATCGAGTTCCCCAGGCCGAAAACGCACGTCGAGCGAAAATGCCCATTATGGCCGGAAACCGTTAAAGCACTTCGCGAAGCAGTTTCTATTCGCCCAAAGCCGAGGGACGATCAGTTTTCGGGACTCGCGTTTTTAACGACGCACGGACAGCCCTACGTTCGCGTAGGCGTCGAAGGGGCCGCGCTTGACGCAATCGCAGGCGAGTTCGACAAGATCAGGGCCAAGCTGGAAATCAAAGGCCGTCGCACAGCGTTTTACAGTTTGCGTAGAACGTTCGAAACCGTCGCGGGTGATACTCGGGACCAAGTCGCGATTGACTTGGTTATGGGCCATGCGGCGGCATCCAACGACATGGGCGCCGTGTACCGTCAATCGGTCGATGATGAGCGATTGAAGGCCGTCGCGAATCACGTCAGGGCGTGGCTATGGCCGGAAGTCGCAAGGGCCAAGAAGCCGGAAAACGCGACTACGGCAACGGATTGAGGTATCATCGAATAACACACTGGCTAGGCTGATCCCCGAAGAACGGTTCCCCATACCGTCTGCCAGTGGGTTTTCTAAAATTGGGGATTGTCACGCATGGGGCTGGCAGGCATGGCGAAGAAAAAAACGACGCCGGCAGTAGAAATGAAAATCTGCCCATCGTGTGAAGCAAGTATCCCGACCAACACGGAAGTCTGTTCTTGCGGTTGGTTTTTTTCCCAAAATTCTCCGCCGGTAGACTCAGTCGAAAGTGAATGGTCCGCACCCGAAGAGTGGTTTGCTGAAATCCCGCCAGAGTACCCCGTTTCTCCGATGTTACGAGTGGCTTACGCGTCCTACAAATTGGCAGATGTTTTGGCCAGCCTGTACTGGTATGAGGTGGCTGATAGCGACCCGGAATTTGAGAATTTCGGCTATGACCCTTCTGAGGGCATAAGAGAGTTTAATCGAGATATGCGAATTCTCGATGAATACTTGCCGAGAGGCGAATGGAGACCTGGATACCCGCCGCCAGAATTAATGATGTTTGATTATGACAGACTCTTAAAGCCAACTGGGACCGCTTTGAAAATCGGAGCTTGGTATGGAAATAACGTTGCAAGAATAGTGCAGCAGGCAGGCTTTGAACTGAGGCGCCGAATCAACAACGACGATGGGCGACCTGATCTTCTTGGGGCAGATGAACGTAATTTTTACGCCGTCTCTCCGCATTCTGAAGCGACATTCGCAGGTCTGCACATATGGTCCGAATCGATAACCGAAGCAGCGTTGCGCGAACTCAAGGCTGAAACGGTTACGGAACACGCGAAGGTTGAAGCAGAGCAACGGTTTACTGTGAAATCGAAGCAGAAAGACAATAAGCCCACGCCATCGCTTACTAAAAAGATGGTCAAAATGTCCGAAGAGGGGATTAAACCGGACGACATTTCTCGTACCTTGAGCCTGGAAGGCGAAGATATTTCGCCGAACGCCGTAAGCCAAAGAATCAGCCGATTTAATCGAAAACGTGACAAATCGTGACACGTCACGATCTGTCACCAGTCATCTCGTAAAGTCGGCTAATCTCCCCCTACCGCAACCAACTGGTTAACGCGGCAAACCAAACAAGGGGGGGGCAAGAAATGGAATCGGTTCTAAGTCTGAGCGAAGTTCTTACGCTCATTGGTGAGAAGTATGGACCGTGTTGTCTACAGCAACACGTCTTACGCCGGGCGGTTGATCGCCTGGAACGTGACGGGAAGATCCCGGTTCAACGGGTGAAGGGTTGCCGAGTTATCGGCGAGCAATCAATCCCTGTCATTATCGAAGATCTGAAGGCCACGGGGCGACTGGTGGCAGTCACATGTTGATTACCACCTACCAACCGAAGGAAGTTGCGGCGAGGCTTGGTTGCAAGACTGACAAGATCCTTGCCTGGATCGCATCCCGTGAATTGGTAGCCGTCAATTGTGCCACCAATCGCAACGGCGGCAAACCACGTTGGCGCATCACGCCGGAAGCCCTGGCCGACTTCGAGCGATCACGAACCACGCAACCGAAGCCCGCGCCGATCCGTCGAAAAAAGCGAGCGGCAACGCCAACGAAAAGTTACTTCTAAACGCTTGAACGACCAACAGAAAGCAAAATCAAGTGACTTGCCAATGTGGACAAGTCAAAACAGGACGGTGTTTTTTTAAGGAACGGAATCGATGAAGAGCCCAAGTTTGTTTGAGAAGAACGCGGCAAAAAGAAAGGAGATCGACACCAAACGCGAGGCGCTGAACACAAGGCGCGAAGCGCTTCGGTCAGAACACTTTGAACTGATCAGCACGCCAGCAATCAGCTTGACGGAAGCTCAAGACGCGCGGTGTTACGCGATTGGTCGCGAACTCGACCGGGCCGACCGTGAAGAGATCGGGATTGATCAGGCGGATAAGGAATTCTTGTCAGGCCCAAAGAACGAGGAATTGCGGGAGGTCAATCGCGTTGCTCAAGAGCAACCCGAGAAGGCCCGCGTCGAAATCCGCAAACGCCTGATTGATCCGTCTGTCGGCTACCTGGATGTTGTGGACGGTGAATACGGCGGCATCACGAACGAGTTTGTTTTACGACATCCTCTTTACCGCCAAGCCTACGCAGCGGCTGACGACGCATCGAACGCAATTGACCAGAACGACCGGGCAATTCGCACACTCGACGAAAAGATCGCGGCTGACACCGCGAGACTTGAAGCCCGCAAGTCGCGAATTCTTGCTCGCTGAAACCGATCAGCACATTACACAACGACGGGTAGCAGTTCGCTGCCCGTCCATTTTCTCTCACTCATTTTGTCGAAAGCAAATTGAACCATGTCGAACCCTAAATTGACGCAACCGATTGTTAACCGCGCTCGCCTCGAAAGCCTTGTTCAGCAGGCGAAAGAAATTCAA
Source organism: uncultured Schlesneria sp. (assembly GCA_903858935.1). Classification (GTDB taxonomy): domain Bacteria; phylum Planctomycetota; class Planctomycetia; order Planctomycetales; family Planctomycetaceae; genus Schlesneria. The sequence continues at coordinate 8,029 of CAIOKO010000127.1, forward strand.
AAGAAACACGGAGACGGGGTAGCCTTCGAAATCCGTAACGCGATTGCGGATATCGTCTATATCTTGAATCTGTCAATCAAATCGCCCATTGTGATAGCCTTCAAATTAAATCCGAAGGAAAACAATGGCATTAAGCACAAAACAACAATGGTGCGGACGTTGCAATAAGTCCGTGCAGGCGGTCCGTGAGGAGTTTTCGTCGACGGGAGCTTGGTTGCTTAGCCTCGCCTGGAATACGTTGACGTCGTTTTCATGGGAACGACTTGGGAGCGGCAATTATTGGAAGTGTCCGAATTGCGGTTCTGAAACACGGCTTTCAAAAAACGCGACATCTTGGTCAACAATTATTTTGATCGGAGTTGCAGTTGTACTGTTGGGCGCCGTGATGTTGAAGGTGGTTTGGCGAAACCTTTTTTGATCGATTCGGAACCGGCGATGCTGAGTTGATCTTCCTGTATGACAAGTGGACAATATCCGTATTCCCATACAAGCACTTGCGGAGTCAATTTGATGTCTGTTGAACTGTTCGTTGTACGAGACGGTGAAACATCTGGGCCTTTCACTCCTCAAGAATTGAAAAAAATGGCTCGTAATGGCGAAATTGAGAAGGATGATTTGGTACGCAAAGGAATTGATGGAAAGCCAGCCAAGGCATCAAACGTCAAAGGGCTGTTTGCCGAAACAAACACCGAACTTGCCACCATCCCAAAAAGAGAACTACAGCCGGAACCTGAACCGGAACCAGAACGAAATGTTACTGGCGAAATTCTCACAAAGACTTGGGACGGCTTAAAGACAACAGGGAAAATCACGGCAAGTCTTGTCTCTGCGGGATTAACCAAGCTACAGACCAAGCAATCAACCATTTCCGCAACTTTGCCGGATGACATTGCACCTATTGAACTTGTACCCGTTGAGCGTGAACAACCACTCCAAACGATCCGACCAACAACGGTAAAACAACGTGATACAGACGTGATTGACTGCCCGTTTTGCGGGGAAGAGATTAAGGCGGTTGCCAAAAAATGTAAGCATTGCGGCGAAATTCTGGACGTTGTTTTAAGGGCATCTCAAACTCATCCTCATGCCCAAAACCATGCCCCCGTTATCAATGTCGTAAACCACAATACTGCCCATGCGCAGGCATTCGTCAGTGGCCGTGGTCGCAAGCGATGGAGTCCGATTGTTGCCTTTTTGTTGAGTTTCATCATTCCGGGATTGGGGCAGTTGTACAAAGGTCAATTCCTTAACGCCATCGTTTGGTTTGTGCTCGTCATTGTTGGATATGCCGCACTGATTGTACCTGGAGTAGTCTTGCATGTTTGCTGCATGATTGGGGCAGCAATGGGCGACCCATACGCTTGAGAAAGACGCTATCGATACGTCTGGCTGGGGGAAGTTCCTGGAAGTCAAATTGAATCCGGGATGACTTCCACCATGATGTGATTAATCGCGGGTGACGTTGGCCAATTGGGGGCCTAGTGACATCGGGACCAATGACGAAACCATTCACGCGCCGGCCGTCGGTGGTCGAATCGGTCTGTTGATTCGTTCCCGGTTACGTTGGAAGGTTCACGCGCCAAGCTGGATCACTTTTTCTTCGGCGCCTTCCTTTCGTAAGTCGTTCCATCTTTCCGGTGGACTACTTCGACCCCGTTTGCACGTTCGTAGGCTTTCTCGGCTTCAGACTCAACGAAGCCTCTCGGTTTTGCCGGTTGCCGTTCGTGTGTTGTTTTTTCGTTCACGGTTGGCGGAACAAAAGCTGGCGGCTGTTGACTCACTGGAGGACCGTAGACCGTTTGCGGTGAAACGAGAGGCTGTGGAAGCGTTTGGTATGTCGCAGGCGAAACGTATCGACGGAGGTTTGCGAGTGTGTACCAACTGCCAGCAATCGCCAACAGTGAGGCGCAACACACAAACACTTTCATTTTGAACCAGAATTGTTTCCAAGCTACTTCTCTCGCCAATCGAGCCGCGATTTCGGCTTCAATCTTGGCGCGTTTTCGCGACTCGGCTTCTTGAAGTCGTTTCTTCCGGTTATCGGCACTTTCAAACAACATGAATTGCAAGGTGGCCCCCTTTGCTTTCATACGTGGCTTTGGTTTTCGTCGGTTGAAATCACGCTACTACATTTCTTCATACGCGAGAAATGACAGCGACAACTCGACCCGGTGGCGAAGGGTTGCGGGTTCGATCATTTCATTCTGGCGGGGCTTGATCAATTACGGTTGTTATCCACCTGGACGCAATCGCGCCCCATCGGAAACCCGAGGCGGGAATTGTCATCCGTTGGCTATGCTGGCGGGGTTGTATTGTTTGGCAAAGACAAAGAGAGCAGAGGCGCTTCCGTCCTCTAAAAGATCGGTTGCACCAACATGTCCAACGATCCCAAAAGAGCGGTTGTCGTCGACAACCGATAGGCCGGTTTTTCGGGGTATTTCGTGGCATTTCGGGCTTCTGGCTAATCGATCAAAACCACTGTTTTTATAGTGTTTTCAGCGGTTTTTGCATCGCTGATTGTTCCGATTATGAGTCCTCTGCTCTAACCGTTGAGCTACAGCCCCAAGCGAAGTGGTCAAGAAGTATCTCGACATGTGCGGTCTCCTGCAAGCCGGATGGCCTGATCATCCCGAATTACAGGACAATTTCAGCGGCCGCTGACATTCGAAACCGACTTCCTGCACGGGTGGCAAAATGGTTGCGTCAAAAATCCGCACTCTTGGCCTAAGCGGCGGACTCCGTGGAAGAGATCACTGACGATCGAGGCCGGGGAATTATCCGAATTTAGGAAATTAATGCGAAAACTGCTTTCTCCTTGAATGTCGCCAAAAGTAACGCTCACAAAGAGCTTCACGCAATCCAGATCAGGTGACGAGCTCTCGAGTGGCTCAGCGTTATTATTGGGCCGTTTCAACCAGACGACGGCAAGCGATGTTGCCGATTGATCAACTCGAAGCGAACCAGGTGGACAGCTCGCGCACGTGACGCGGTTCTATCGCGACTTGAGAAGTCGACGGAGTGGCAGCGGTTCTACATCGAGCTGGTTGAACTGTATTGCGTGTTTCCAGTGGAACTCATCGGCAGGATTGTTGAAACGGCTCAAGTGTGGATCGATGAGGACGCGTCGTAAAAGGAATGTTTCGGACGATTAATCCGTCGACATTCTGGCGACGGGGGGTTGCGGGCTGGGAGGGTGATATTCAGAGGTTTATTGACGAGTTACGACTAGTCGTTGAAGATCCGGACACGTCAGAGCAACACCGCCGAACGGTTGTCCAACGGGCTGGCAGTTGGATCGGCAGCCAGCAAAGCAATGAACTCGAACTGAGGGCCGGCACTAATGGAAGAAACACCCAGCAAATCGTCAACGATGTGGAAATTCGTTCGATTGTCCAAAATCTGGATCATCGTTGTTCTCCTGTTGTTGTCGGTCGTCGTCCCGATCTCCTCTGCCTTCTTCCAATATCAACGTGAGCTGCAAATTGCCAAACTTATTGAAGCGAATGGCGGAATCGCTCGTTTTGACTATTTCGGACCGACCTGGATTCCCCTGACAATCCGCAATCGGACTGATGTTTTTAATCGTGTCTCTCAGTGTGAACTCGTGGATAGTTCCGGATTACGAGGGATACCATTGGAACTGGTCCAGGACATAAAAGGACTCACCAAACTCAGGTATCTATCCTTATACCTTCCAAAAGCAGGCGACGCGGAACTTGACTGTTTGAAAGGATTGACCAATCTTCGCGAACTTCAGGGAGAAGGAGGCCTCGTCACCGATGCGGGTATGGAGAAGCTGAAAACGCTGACCAACCTTGAATCGTTGCATTTCTCCGCCAGACAAATGACTGACGATGGAATTCGGCATTTGAAAGGGCTCACAAAACTTCGTTCGCTCAGGCTCATCGGTGCGGAGTTCACTGATAAAGGGCTTGAACACCTTCAAGGAATGGTCAACCTGACCAGGCTCAGTCTTTTTGGAACAGGGCGCGACGCCCAAAGTGGAACGTTAGTCAGCGGCAATAAAATGACTGACGCGGGACTTAAGCATTTGACAGGTCTGACCAATCTCCAGAGCCTGGAATTATCGGGGAATGAAATCACGGATGTGGGACTTGCGCATTTGCAGCAACTGCCTGTCAATCGACTTACGCTCCAATCGACGAAAGTGTCAGGTGCCGGATTTGAGCATTGGCAATCGAAGGCCCGCCTCATCGAACTCAATCTGTCACATTCGCAACTCAACGACACTGGACTTGCACATCTCAAGGTCGCGACGGCTCTCGAAAAGCTCGATTTGTCCTACACGAAAATTACCGATGAAGGAATTACAAACCTTGGAGAGATGGTGAATCTTAAGGAACTTAATCTTTCAGGTGTACCAGTCACCGACTCTGGGTTTGGACAGCTTCGGCGGGCGACCGCTCTCGAAAAACTCAATCTATCAAACACCAAAATCACTGACGCGGGACTTGTTGTCCTGCGGGAGATGAAAAACCTGAGAGAACTCAATCTGACGGGAACTCAAATTGTCGGCAGCGGGTTTGACCAGTTGAATGGACTCTCAAAACTGTACTGGCTGGTTTTGAACAACACTCAAGTTTCGGATGTTGGACTTTCGCCGATACAGGCGCTTCCCGCGCTTCAGCATCTCTGGTTGCGTACCACAAAAGTCACGGATGCCGGAATTTCACAGCTGAATGGGATGGGAAAATCGTCTGGCGTTCTGTACCTCTACCTCGAGGACACGCAAACAACACCTGAAGGTCGAGCGGCTCTGGTCGAGGCTTCGCCGAGTTACCGTATATCGCCCACGCCTCACGCAGCCTGGGACACAAACAACGTTTTGAGTAGCAGACAGGACGAAGACGTGAAGTAGGAGAAAGGTTCGAAGCGATCCGAAAGATCGTTTCAGGCGATCACATTTTGCCCAGGGATCATCACCTGCGGTTTGGGGTTCGGTCACGATGCGACACTCGCCCCGTTCGGCGAACGAAATTTCACAATGGAACTGATCGACATTCAGAACAGCCCAAAGCGGTCAAACGAGGCCGCATGAGGGCGTCTGGTTCGCGATCAACTCACTTTGTCTGACAATCGGAGGTCGGGGCTTTTCTTTTGTCAGAACGACAACGAGGGGCCGCAAGCGATGGGGGCTGTGAAGGAAGTCGAAGCGAGTTTGATGCAACAGACGAAACGTCATGTGTTTCTACAGTCGATCATCAAGCAGATTGAAGACCTGCGGAAGACTGACGAAGAGGGTGCCGAGTGAATCATTGATAAGTTGCCCGAGAGCTGATCGACGATGTGATGAAAGAACAGTCTCCTTCGGGCTTCCGAAATGAAAGCTGGAAGTTCGCGAAATCTTCACAAAACAACAGATTTAGCATTGCTTATGGGATACTCTGGAAACCTTAACTGGTTCTCAATGAGCCCCCCTCGACGTGAACAAAACTCGACCCCGCAGGCAGTCGTCTGCGGGGTTCGTTTATTTGGTGGTCGTGAATTCATCAATTCACAGACGGAACCGGGTTTCGAATGAAGTCGAGCATCGCGAACATGAGCACAGGATGAGGAAGCGGACTTTTTGAGTCACGTTTCCGGATTTCTGCAAAAGTAGCCATCATCGCTCCGCGTGATGAGCATGCGTCGGAAACGATTCAAACGTTGCCGACTCATCGGGGCAGATATTCCGTTTGAAGTTCTGAATTGAAAACGTGCGGATTGGAATTTGATTGGTTCTCGAACAATGCTCATCACGCGGAGCGATGATGGCTACTTTGGTCTGAGACAAGACCTTGCTGGACATCCTCGTTCGCGAATTTGAATTGAGATTCCAGGAAAGAGTCCGTGTGCTAACGCACTCCGTGTCGCCTCGTTTTCCGATGAGTCACGTTTCAGGATTTCTGCCAAAGTAGCCATCATCGCTCCGCGTGATGAGCATGCGTCGGAATCGATTCAAACGTTGCCGATGCATCGGGACAGATATTCCGTTTGAATTTCTGAATTGAGACCATGCGGATTGAAATTTTCGACTCTTCGGTTCTTAGAAAACATAACCACAAGAGTGCGACAAAAGAAAAACAAAAAACGTGTTGACAAAGAGGGCGGTGCGTGAAAGAATTGTGGCCATCGGCGGGATTGTTTTCCGCATGGTGTGGTTCGCGTGCGGTTTTTTGCAGGAGTTTTCGCATGGATCTGAAGTGTTTGTTTCACATCAAAGCCAAGCCGAAGGGTTGGGTCTGGAAAGGGGTGATTCCCGCAGGGGAGTTGTCGCTATTGATCGGTGAACGAAGCGTGGGGAAAAGTTTGTTGGCACTTGATCTCGCGGCTCGGGTGACTCGAGGGCAGGGTGGTCCGCATGCTGTTGAACACGGCAAGCGTGGCTCCGTGATTTTGTTTATTGGTCAGGACGACCTGGAGGGGACCGTCCGCATTCGGCTCGACGCGGCGGGTGCAGATGAAAAGTGGGTTCACTGCGTTGAAAGCGAGGATCTGGACAAAGAAGACGCGGATGAATTATGTGCCCCTCGATGGGCTTTCCGAGAGGATTCTGACGTCTACATGCTTGGAACTTACCTGGACGGACTCAGGAACATGGGCCAACCGGTCCGCCTCATCGTCATTGATCCAGCTTCCGTGTTCCTGGACATTCCGGATGGTAAACGTGACATCAAATTACGGGGAATGATTGCGAAACTGCGAGATCTGGCGGCCCGTTCGGGGACGGCGATCCTGTTCCTGGCGCACCCATCAAATTCAGGAAATGGAAAACGGAGTTCGAGTCTGTCGATTCCTCGGGCGCTGGCGGATGCAGCTCGTTCTATCTGGATGATTGTTCGCGACATTGACGAACCTGAACGACGGCTGTTGTTGCCAGTCAGCACCAACCTTTGTGAAACCCCCGATGGATTTGGCTTTACCATTCGGGATAACCGGATCGAATGGGAATCCGAACCGGTCTCGCTGACTGCGGAACAGTTCCACTCGATGGCTAAAGAACCGAAATCGTCCTCAATGGATGAAGAAGATCTCTGTGAATTGTCGCGTGCGGCCGGATGGCTGAAACTTCGATTGAGTGACGGATATGTCCTTTCGACGATTATTCGTGAGGAAGCGCGTGCGAACAAGATTTCTATCAGAACGCTGCGCAAGGCCTATCAGTTGCTCGGATGCAGTCGGGGGAAGGAGACCATTGCGGACGGTCGTTGGTTCTGGCGACTTCCTGGTCAGACGGTGACCACAGTGCCGTCGAACTCAATCGAAGTCGATCGAACTGCGTCAAACTCGATCGAACTCGAGCGCGGGAGGAAAGAGGGCCAAAAGCCTATGAATTACGAGGAATGTTCGAAGTCGATCGAACTTGAACGAACTGTGACACACATTTCTCGATCGCGTGATGGAAGCATAGCGGAAGACGACGAAGAGTCTGGGAGCGGGCCGCAGCGGCAGTGTGTTGTTATGAGTGAGTCGATAAGGATAAATCAGGAAGAGTCCGAGGGGGGGCCGAAGCGGCGGAGAGTAGTTTTGAGAAAGTTGTGAGTAGACAATTTAGAAAGAGTCCGAGGGCTTACGCACCTCGGCTCGCCGAAGAAGAATGGCGGTTTCGAAGTCGATCGAACTGCGTCGAACTCGATCGAAGTCGAGCGCGGGGGGAAAGATGGCCAAAAGCCTGTGAATTACGGGGAATGTTCGAAGTCGATCGAACTTGAACAGACTTTTCGATGAAATTTTGTGTGGGGTGCGATCTCGACGGTATCGGTGATCGGGGTGGTGCAGGTTTTGAAACCGCTCCGTAGTTATTAAACTCCTGCCTGGACATGTGACGGATAACAATCCCATTCAATCTTATGACAAACAACTGAGAGATCACCGACGATGCGTAGACAAACTGCGTTGACGACTGTCTTGATGATGACGCTGATGATTGGCGTTCAGAGTCGGGTAATGGCTGCCGAACCTGCTTTGCAGCTTAAAAAGGGTGATCGGATTGCCTACATCGGTAATACCCTGGCGGACCGCATGCAGCACTCCGGCTGGCTGGAAACGTATCTCTACGCGCTCTATCCCGAATTGGATCTCACCTTTCGGAATCTTGGTTTTTCCGGGGACGAACTGAAGCTCCGTCAGCGGGAAGAGAATTTCGGCAGTCCGGATCAATGGCTGGCCAAGACCAGGGCGAACGTGATTTTCTGCTTCTTTGGTTACAACGAGGCGCTTCGGGGTGCTCCGGCACTGGAGGGTTTTCGCAAGGATCTTGCAGAGACGATCGATGGCATGCTCGGGCAGAAATACGATGGTGAAACAAAACCCCAGCTCGTGTTCTTCTCGCCGATCGCGCATGAGAATCTGAAAAATCCTAATCTGCCTGACGGCTCGGCCAACAACGACAAGCTGGCGATTTACACCAGGGCGATGCAGGAGGTGTGCAAAGCCAAAGGGGTCCTGTTTGTTGATCTTTTTGCACCGACACAAAAGCTTTATGCCGCGGCCGACAAGCCGCTGACGATTAACGGCATTCATTTGCACGACCACGGGGATCGTGCGGTTGCCAACGTGATTGTGAAGGAATTGTTCGGTGACATCAGGATCAATAAAGATGAGAAGGAGCTTGAGCGACTTCGGCAGGCAATTCTTGAGAAGAACTACGAATGGTTCAGCCGTTACCGCGTGGTGGATGGCTACAACGTCTTTGGCGGCCGTTCCAAGCTTGCCTGGTTTGGACAGTCGAATGCAGATGTCATGATGCGTGAGATGGAAATTTTCGACGTCAAGACAGCCAACCGCGATCAACGGGTCTGGGCGGTCGCTCGCGGAGGAGACCTTACTGTTGCAGATGATAATCTGCCCGCGCAACTCGAAGTCAAAACGAATATTCCGGGCCCATTGCCAGGTGGCAAGCATTTGTATCTGGGAGGCAAGGAAGCGATCGGCAAGATGAAGATTGCCGACGGGATGCAGGTCAACTTGTTCGCGTCCGAAGAGATGTTTCCCGAGATGGTCAAACCGGTTCAGATGGCCATCGATACGAATGGTCGATTGTTCGCCTCGGTCTGGCCATCTTACCCCCACTGGAATCCGACGGAGCCGCGACGAGACAAAATCGTCTGCCTGCCCGATGATGACGGCGACGGTGTGGCAGATCGCTGCGTGACATTCGCGGATGAGCTGAACAGCGTGACCGGATTCGAATTCTGGGGGGGAGGGATGCTGGTGGCCGCGTTGCCCGAGATCTGGTTCTTAAAGGACACCGACGGGGACGACAAGGCGGATGTGAAGATTCGGATGCTTCAAGGGTTATCCAGTGCTGATTCGCATCACTCGGCCAATGCGATGTTAATCGGCCCGGACGGGTGGCTTTATTGGTCACGCGGAATCTTCAACGTGGCCGCGATGGAAACACCGACTCGAACGTTCCGCTCGGGCGAAAGCGGTGTGCATCGGTTTAATCCTCGAACATTCGAGATGGAATTCCATTATCCGATCGGACCCAACCCACACGGTGACGTATTCGATCAATGGGGTTTTCAGTTTGCCAACGATGGGACAGGAGGGAGTGGTTCGTATGTCAACATCGGCAAAGGGATTGGTTCCAAGCCGTGGTTCAAGATGCGAGTGCGACCGGTTGCTGCGACGGGAATCCTTTCCAGCAGCCATTTCCCCGATAAGAATCAGGGAAATTTCCTGATCTGTAATTGCATCGGATTTCTGGGTGTGTTGCAGCATGAAGTGAACTACAACGGCGCCGAAATTACCGCGACGGAAATCGAGCCCGTCCTGGTTTCTAGTGATCCGAACTTTCGTCCGACGGATGTCGAGATCGGCGGGGATGGTGCGTTGTATGTATCGGACTGGAGCAACGCGATCATCGGCCACATGCAGCACAACATGCGCGATCCCAATCGCGATCATGAGCATGGTCGTATCTACCGTGTGACTGCCAAGGATCGCCCTCTCTTGAAGCCACTCAAGCTGAAGGGGAAACCGATTTCGGAAGTCTGTCAGGCATTTTTGACGAAGGAAAATGGGACTCGCTATCGAGCTCGTCTGGAGCTGAGCGGCCGCGAAACCAGCGAAGTCATAACCGAAGTTGGGAAGTGGATTCAAACTCTGAATCCTGCGAACCCAGACGAAGCGCAGGCATTGCTCGAGTGCCTGTGGGTACACGAAGAGCACCGCGTTCCGAATTCGGAATTGATTGCAAAAGTGTTTGCTGCAGCGGAACCCCGTGTGCGCGCTGCTGCCATTCGGACGCTGGGGCATTGGGGGGCAAAGGTTGCCAGTTGGGATGCGACGTTGTTGGCTGCGGCGCGAGACAACTCGCCACTTGTTCGAGCAGAAGCAGTGAAGTCGGCGGTCTCGTTCGAAGGACTTGCTGCTGCAGAAGTGATCTTCGAAGCAGCCACCAGACCAACCGACCCGGAATTAGAGACCGTTTTGAATTATGCTCGAGGAACGATCAATGTGGACAAGCTGGTGCAGGACTCCGTCGCTTCGGGCAAGCCATTATCGAAGGCGGCTCAAGCGTATGCCCTGCGTAATGCCAGTGTCGATGATCTGTTAAAACTCCCTCGAACCGAAGCGGTTTACGAGGCGATTCTGAGACGTCCCAGCGCGACTGCCGGAGCGCTTCGCGAATCACTCAAGGGTTTGTCTGACCTGAAGAAGGCGAGTTCACTTTCGATGCTCTTGGCATTGATCGAAGAGCGCGATGCCAGCGGCCAGGTGGATGCCCTTGGTGGGCTGGGGCAATTACTGGCTGAACAACCTGCGGCTGAGCTGAAGAAGGGGCGCAGTCGAATTGAGAACCTGGCGACGAAGGCTCAAGCCCCGGCGATTCGCCAGCTTGGCTACGTGGCGTGGGTCTTGGGTGATGGAACGGGCGACGCAGCCTTTTTTGCCGCATCAAAAAGCAAAGAAAGCTTGCGCGACCTGCTTGCCGCGATCCCCGCGATCGGTGATAGCAAGTTGCGCGGAAGCCTTTATTCCGAAGTCCGCTCACTGATGTTTGAATTGCCTCCCAATCTGAAAGCCGAATCAGGTGGTTCAGCGCTGCTGCAAGGGGGAATCCAAGTTGACTATTTTCACCCGAATCCTCCCAACGTTGCGGTGGAAACGCTGGCTAAACTGAAACCTCAAGCCGGCGGGATCGTCCCTCAGATTGTGTTGAATGTGCCACAACGAAAAGAACCTGATGCCTTCGCCTTGCGTTTCACCGGGATGATTCAGGTTCCGAAAACTGGCAAGTACACGTTTTTCATCGCCTCGGACGACGGATCACGGCTCTACATAGATAATCAACTGCTGATCAATAACGATCGTTTACAGGGAATGAACGAGATGAGCGCCAGTGTGGATCTGGCGGCTGGAGCTCACCCGATCGTCGTGACTTATTTTGACAATGGTGGCGGTGATGGACTGGAAGTGAACTGGTCAGGCCCGGACCTGCCAAAACAGAAAATTGGGGCAGATCGGCTGACGGTCAGTGGTGGTGGAGAGACTTTGCATGACGTGGCGATCCGATCACTGGTTGCGATTCCAGGTCACGAAGAAGAAAAGTTTCTGGATCTTGCAACTCTGGTTAAGACCGATCGGAGTCGATCGTCGGCGATCAGTGCACTGAGATCGATTCCCGAACAATTCTGGGTCGCAAGGGAGATTCCTGGACTTGTCGATAACCTTGTCGGATATCTGAGCACGATTCCCGCTCAATTTCGAACAGCGGGGCCAGCGTTGGAAGCGGTGGCTCTGGCGAAATCGTTATCGAACAAGTTACCCGCTGATCAAATGAAAGCGATCAGCGATCGGTTAGAGAATCTTGACGTTCGCGTGATCGCATTAGGAACAGTCGTCGAACGAATGATCTACGACAAGGAAATTATCATTGTTCAAGCCGGCAAGCCGGTGGAATTCCGTCTGTCAAACACCGACAATATGCCGCACAATTTCACCATCGTGCTGCCCGGCTCGATGGAGGAGATCGGGCTGCTGGCTGAATCGACTGCCCGCGATGCCGATGCCAAAGATCGAAACTACGTTCCCAAGTCCAATAAGGTTCTTATTGCCAGTCGCTTGTTAGGTCCAGGTGAGAAGCAGGCACTCAGTTACGATGTTCCTCAACAGTCAGGTGTATATCCCTATGTGTGCACGTACCCGGGCCACTGGCGGCGCATGTACGGAGCGTTGTACGTCGTGGCGAATCTGGAACAGTATCAGGCAAATCCGGATGCTTACCTTGCGGCGAATCCATTACCGGTTCGCGATGAAATGCTGAAGTCGATCGGCCGCAACACCGAGTGGAAATACGACGACCTCGTGGGTGATGTGAAGGTGTTACCCGGAGGTCGTTCATTCGAAGTGGGTAAGAATTTATTCAAAGTGGCCAATTGTGTCGGGTGTCATAAGCTCAATAACGAAGGAAGAGAGTTTGGTCCTGACCTGACAAAGGTCGAGCCGAAGAAGCACACGACGGAAGAATTGCTTCGGTCGATGCTGGAGCCTTCGAAAGAGATTGCCGAGAAATTTCAGTCGAACATCTTTGTTCTCGACTCAGGCAAGGTAGTCACTGGAATGGTCGTTTCGGAAACGCCGACGGAGGTCAAAGTCCTGGTCGATCCGCTTTCGAAGGGGGAGCCCGCAGTATTACTGAAGTCTGAGATTGAAGAACGTCGGAAGTCGCCAACGTCGATCATGCCTTTGGGATTGTTGAATAAGCTGACGCGCGAGGAAATCCTCGATCTTGTTGGCTACGTTTATGCCAAAGGTGATAAGAAACACATGCTTTACGACGCTCACCATCACCACTAGCGACTGCTGACGACGATTTGACGTGGTGGCAGTGGCGTCAAACAAGTGCGGTGATAAGTCTTGAGGCAAGCCGAAACTGTCTTGAAGGGACCTTGAGCGGGCAATGCAGGGGGGGCGGCCCCTTTTTCATGGTGAAAAGCAAAAAGCCCGACGTCGGATGCTCATCAGGGCTCGTCGTTTGTTGCAATGATGTTGCAATGAAAGCGAGTCTATGAACGGCTGGTGAACGGTTACTTTATGAATCAGTTATGCGTTAGTTGGGCCATTGTTCAAGATGTCCCAGACGATCTTTCCGTCTTGACCATCGAGTAGTGATCCGGTCCCACCGGGACGCTGGAAGGTCAGTTTCATTGGATCGAGCCCAAATAAATGAAGCAGGGTGGCGTGATAATCGAAGTGGTGTACGACTTTATCGATTGCCTTATGGCCAAACTCATCTGTGGCACCATAGGCTAACCCTGCTTTGACCCCTCCCCCTGCCAGCCAGGTACTGAAACCATGAGTGTTATGATCGCGTCCGATATTCTTTTCGTTCTGGATGACTGGCAACCGGCCCATTTCGCCGCCCCAATGGACGAGAGTCGTATCGAGCAGGCCTCGTCGCTTCAGGTCGATGACAAGAGCAGCGGAGGGTTGGTCGGTGACCTGACACATGTTTGGCAGAGCCGTCAGTATTCCGCCATGGTGATCCCAGTGCTGATTACCCGTGTGGATCTGTACGAAGCGAACGCCACGTTCGATCAGCCGACGAGCGAACAGGCATCGCGTGCCGTATTCCGCACACTTGGGATTATCTAACCCGTATAGCTTTTGAGTTTCTTCTGTTTCCTGTGAAAGATCGAGTGCTTCTTTTGCCGCCGTCTGCATGCGGGCCGCCAGTTCAAAACTTGAAATCCGTGCGGCCAGATCATGTTCGCCGGGATGCTGCGACAAATGTTCCTGATTTAACTGGTCAAGGTATCCGAGGAAGCGTTGCTGAACCGCACCTTGAAGTTTGGGTGGTGGGTCAAGGTTTAAAATTCGAGGCTCTTTCGGTCGGATCACCGTCCCCTGATACAGGGATGGCAGCCAGCCGTTATTCCAGTTTTCGACCCCGAGCACGGGCAACCCTTGTGGGTCGGTCAAAATCACAAACGCAGGGAGGTTTCGATTTTCTGTCCCGAGTCCATAGGACAGCCAGGCTCCTAGCGAAGGACGCCCCCCCAGGACACGTCCGTTGTTAAGTGCATTGATCGACTGTCCATGATTATTAACCCCGGTATGCATCGAGCGAATCAGGCAGATGTCATCGACGACGTTACCGAGATGAGGTAACAGCTCGCTGAGTTCGGTACCGCATTCGCCTCGTTTTGAGAACTTCCAGGGGGAAGCGAACAGCTTTGCACTCGCTTCCGCTGCATTGTCGTACTGAATCTGGCCCGAGAAGTTCTGCATGTGCCGTTTGTCGAGTTCCGGCTTCGGTTCGAACAGATCGATATGGCTCGGTCCACCTTGCATAAACAGTGAAATCATCGCTGTGGCTTGCGGTTTGGCCTGATGCGATTTTGGAAGCAGGTCAAACGTCGGGCGTTCGAGTGATGGCTTAACCGGCGCGCCCCTGGCCTGGTCTTGGAGAAGCCAGGTTAAAGCGACTGCAGACAGCCCGAAACCGGATTGAGCCAGGAAATGCCGACGGGAATGATGATTGAAGAACATGTTTTCAGGCCTGCACTAATCAACGTAAAGAAAGGCATTTGAACTGAAAAGGGCTTGGCAGAAATTCGCCAGAGCCTGTTGTGCGGCGGGTGGTTCTTTCGCAGTTTGGTCGGGAGGGATTCTTGCGGCGATCTGTTGCTTCTGATCCGTTAGAAAAACAATCCCTGCGGCGATTTGATCTGAGGTTGGTGGTCGTCCAAATACCGTCGACCATGCTATCGTTACTTGAGAAGCAGCGTCGTCCCCTGCGATACTTTGTACGTGGCTGGCGAACCGAAAGGCCTCTTGCAGGACGAAATCATTATTCATCATCAGCAGTGCTTGAGGTGCGACAGTTGAGACCGACCGAAGCTCGCAATTGGGTGAGAGCGTGGCCATGTCGAATGGTTCCAGCATTCCGAGAGGCAGAGACCTGCGGACTTGCACATAGACGCTGCGCCGGAATTCGTCTTCGCCGATCGTAACCTTCTTCTCGGTCGGTCGCCCGGCGGAATCTCTCGTGTCGATTCCTACAACGACCTGGCCCACATCATCGACAGTGACGGGTACAGGGGGGCCATACAGTTTTTCACTAAGTGAGCCAGAACAGGCAAGGATTGTGTCGCGGATGGCTTCAGCTTCCAGTCGACGGACAGAAATTCTTCCGAGCAACCGGTTGTCAGGGTCAACAGCATCCATTTCTGTCCGGCGGACTGACTGTTGACGGTAGGCTGAACTGCTCAATAAAACGCGATGGAATCGTTTCAATTGCCATCCGTCGGAAACAAATCGAGTCGCAAGCCAGTCAAGCAGTTCGGGGTGCGAAGGTTTTTCGCCGAGGTATCCGAAATCGCCGGGGGTGGAGACAATCCCCTTGCCGAAATGATGCATCCAGAAGCGGTTGACTAACACTCTTGGAAGCAGTGAATGCTTTCCGTCGGTCAAGTGGCGAGCATAGGCCAGCCGTCGGCCACTGGTCGGCAACTGCGGATCATCGACAGGTATTTCCGTTGCGTGTCCCAAGGTAAGGATCGGCAGCTCACCTGGATTTACCACTTGTTTCGGCTGAGCAAATTCCCCTCGATAGAACACTTGAGTCAGAGGAATCTGGCCAGGCACTTCTGTCAAGCAGGGAACATAGTCTTCTTTCGGCCGTTTTGTCCGAATCTCGGCAATCCGCTTATCCCATTCCGTGTTAAACGTATTGACGCGGGCCGCCTCATAGAGATAGACGCTGCCACGATCGACATTCAAGCTGGGGTGGTCCTTCAGAATCTGAGCTTGTTCGGGAGTTCGTTTGTCTGCTGCAGTTGTTCTTGCTGTTTTCGCGGACTCACGTTGCTCTTCGGGAATTTTGGCCACTTCTCGGTCGAAAACTTCCTGAACGATTGCGTCGAGTTCCTTCATCCGGACTTCGGTCTGACCGGCGATTTCGGCATCGACCTGATGAGCCGTCTTAAGCTGGTCTGCTGACCAGAGTGAGATCAGCCGATCCTTCGGGATTCGCCAGTTTTTCCAATCGTACGCTGGTTCGAAAAGAGCTCGAAAGCGATAATAGTCGATCTGGGAGATTGGGTCATATCGATGGTTATGACATTGCGCACACCCAACAGTCAGTCCGAGTAACGAAGTGGACACGACTTTGATTGTCTCGGCAATCACGTCGTTCTTCGCGATGTTCAGATCGGCGGCTCCGCCGGTCGTTCCATCGGGCGCCATTTGTAAGAACCCAGTGGCTGCGAGTTTTTCTGCTGCTTCAACGGGTAAGTTCTCATAAGGCAATGGAACGAGTTCATCACCGGCCAGTTGCTCGATAATGAATTGATCGAATGGCTTATCGACATTAAATTGTTTTATGACGTAGTCGCGATACTTGTATGCATAGGTTCGAACCGGATCGTTTTCGGTGTAGCCATCGCTATCTGCATAGCCTGCGACATCCAACCAATGACGCCCCCAGCGTTCACCATAACTGGGGGATGCGAGAAGTTGGTCGAGTAAGCGTTCATACGCGTCAGGCGTCGGGGCGTTAACATATTGTTCTACAATTTCTTTAGCAGGGGGCAAGCCATGCAAATCAAACGCCAGGCGGCGAATCAATGTTCGGCGATCGGCTTCGTTCGAGAAATTCGCTTGATGCTGTTCGAGTTGTGCCAGCAGGAAAGGATCAATAGGCGAACGAACCTGAATGCTGTTTGAGACGTTCGGGACTGCGGGGTTAGAGATTGGTTGAAACGACCAGAAGAGTCGTTCTTCGTGGGTAAAATCCGCTACGGATGGAGACTCGGGCTCTGGGCGAGCTGTTTTTGCTCCATTTGCAACCCAGCGCCGGATTAACTCGATTTGTTGCGACGAAAGCTTCTTTTCGCCGGGGGGCATTTCGCCTGTGGTAATGCGCTTTACGATCAGGCTTTGATCAGGCTGGGCGATGTTCAACGACGGACCACTTTCGCCACCTTGAATCATAAGCCAAGTCAGGCGAAGGTCCAGCTTTCCTTCGAACTTGTCTTCTTCTCCGTGACAGTGAAAACAATTCGCTTTTAGTATCGGGCGAATGTCCGTCTCGAAGATGGGTTCAGAGAGTGAATCAGCCGCAGTAGCTACCGGACTGATCAACAGCAGGCAAATCACAAAAAAATGAAACGATGGAGTGTTCATGGAAGGCTTGTAAATGGGAATCAGGCGGGAATGAACCGTCGCTTTCATCGCATCAATTATGTTGGATCACTACTCGTCCTGCAATCTGGATTTCCGCTAATTGATGGTCAATTATTTTTATGTTGGCATCCAGCGATGCACGTATTTGATTCTGCCGCGGTAGGAATCGTCGCCTTTGGATTTCGGCTTGTCGTTTTCGATTCATAAAACGGACAATCACCGCGTGCGTTCGTCCCTTTGTTTTGTCCTAATTCCGGCGAAACGTTTGACATGGTTGCTACCGGTCGAATTGCACGACACCATTTTGACGCGTCTTCACTTCATGATTTGTCTCTTCTCAGGAACGCACCATGTCCAACGAACTAAGTCCGTCTGTGACTAACAACACGTGCGGCAATTCCGTCCCTGTATGGATTTCATCTGGAATTGTCGGCTTGACGTTAGGGTTTGGGGGGCATTGCTAGGAATACAACATTTGGTCTTGTGCCAAAACCAAATGTCGCGACCCCTTCCGACCCGCCATTCGGAATGCCTGGATTACCTGGTGGGGGGTGTGATGGGTGGCGGATGTGGCGGCAAACGAGCTCTTAAATCTCTGGTCGGAAAATTCGAGCCTAACGTGAAGTTAAAAGTTGAATTGGAAGCAAATCAAGTTAACTCCATTACCCCCAAGCTGTACGAGCTTGAAGAAGCCGACCCCATGGCGGGAGACTAGAGGTCATTTCAAAACCATTTTAAGCATAGCATTAAGCAGGCCAGATGAACAAAACCTTTGGACTTGCCCATGAAATGTGGGCGCGGGAAAAAGCGAGTAAACTTAACCCCGAGGAGTCCAGAGCATGTCGAAAGAACGTCGCAAGCACACATCGGAATTCAAGCGAGAAGCAGTGGGTATGGTGCTGA
>CAIOKO010000128.1 GCA_903858935.1 uncultured Schlesneria sp.
AGGGTAGCCAGAACATGGACGACGACATCGACACCGCCAGATTTTGTGACACCCGGTGTGACACCCGGTGTTGTTGAAAGCGCAGGTGCCATGGGTGCGTTCAGCTCTTGCCCAACCTGTTGAATCCAACAAAACGAAGCAATAGCGCCGGCAAGCAGCAGAAAATAAAAGAACAGCAGCGTTCCCGATTCGTGTCGGGTCTGGGTATTCGAGGATGCCGTACTCATCTGGCGAACGATTCAACTAATTCGGAGCAACGCCTGAGGTCATTAGGGGCACATAACCCGCTTCAGTCCGAGATTTTAATCGTTTAAACAATTGTCGTCAAGACAAGTGTCTTCGCCGCGATTGAGATTCAATGTTGTTTTGGGTTTCAAGCGGCTCACCGGCGAAAGAGTATTCATTAGTTCACATTCCAATCGAATCCAATGCAAATTCCCTGAAAAATGAAAATTTTTCAATTTTCTGCGTCATGAATTCGGGTTCCCGGATAATTCATCAATACTTCATGTAAACAATCTCTGTTCCTACGGTTTTCCGCAGTCAGATCATGGCTTTCGAGCCTCGATCTGAAACGGATGAATTGGCGAATCACGGCTCTCTGGCGTTACCGGAGCTGCCCATTTGCTGTATTTTCGCGCGTGTTTTGCTTGGTTCCGAATTACGGTTCTCCAGGTTTTCTCGGTGGTGTTTTTGAAGGAGTGTGTGTCGTGGCTTTATCTATTTCTGGTGTTCCATCTCGCCGACGCCGAGGGTTTACTCTCATCGAATTGCTGGTCGTGATTGCCATTATTGCCGTTCTGATTGCGCTGCTGTTGCCAGCAGTCCAACAGGCTCGCGAAGCCGCTCGACGGACGCAGTGCAAGAACAACCTGAAACAACTGGGTTTGGCGCTGCACAACTACGAAAGCACCTTCCGCCAGTTTCCAGCCCCCGCAGTCTGGTCGGTTAATGTCGTGAGCGGGTCGACCGGCGATCCTTCCTATGCCATGGCATGGGGCATTTCGATTCTGCCTTACATGGATCAGGCCGCAATTTTCAACGGGTTCGATTATACCCGTCCGATTTGGTCGGGTGCGAACAATCAAGCTTTGATTGCGAAAACACTGACCGCACATATCTGCCCATCGACCCCGACAATTCCAGTCGCACCGACAACGTGGCTTGCCAGTCCACTGCGGGGTAATCCAAGCTCAGGCCTGGCTCCATCGTCCGATATCGTGGTTCCTGCCTGGGGCCGTTCGGATTACATCGTCCCGACCGATGTTCGTAGTCCGCTTTATTACAGCCTGACAAACGGCAGCACAGCGACCCGTCACGGATTTTTCTTTGCTGGTGACGCCTTCGGTAGCGCGGTTGTCTCAGATACGAATGCGGGCACGGCCGCTGCAGTCGCGGCGAAGGGATATCAAGACGCTTCGCCAACCGTCGAGAAAGTCTTGGACGGTCTTTCCAACACGATCATGATCGCAGAAAAAGCAGGTCGCAATCAGTTGTGGGAAAAGGGCCAACTCTTTACCGCCGGCACTCCTGATGCTGACTCCGGCGGAACCTCAGATTATCTCGCTTACCTTTCGAACCAAAACAACTACGCCGGTGGCGGTTGGGCTGATCCGAACAACGCCGAATGGCTCGACGGCTCCAACCGGAACGGAATGGTCGGAAGCTATAACAAAACAGCGAACGGCGACGGATCTCAAGTGAATTCCTGTCCGATTAACTGCAATAACCTGACCGCTCACTCGTGGTATTCGTGGCACATCGGCACGATTCACGTCGCGATGGGTGATGGCAGCGTGCGGACAATCAGTGAAAATATCGCTGATAGTGTCCTTGCTAACGCCATCACACGAGCGGGTGGTGAAGTTCCTGGCGAATTCTAAGAATGAAGTCGCGGTCGAAGTCATGATGTCCGCCTGGTTTTCAGACAACTGCGAACCAGGCGGATTTTCTCATCACAACCAAATGACAACGAAACCCCACCCCCTCTACGGGGATGGTTAACGGGCCTTTGCACCAGGGCCGTCGGCTGTTTGTAAGTCATTTTTAGCCGACAGGACTAGGGCAAAGGCCCTCTAACCACCCCCGTGGAGGGGGTGGGGTTTCGTTTGTCATGCGTCGTCCTTTGTCAGGCTATATCGGAGTGGAATCGAGATGAATTCTCGGGCGTTCTTTCTGTCGTTGATTTGTTGCTGTCTGGTTTTCTCTCAGATTTCCTGCTCGCGCAGCAAGGGAAAGGTCATTAAAGATAAAGTTCCGCTGTCGCACGTTATGGGCACAGTGGTCATCAATTCGGAACCGGCGCAAAATGTGATGATCGATTGCGTCCCATTGAGCCCCATCGCAGAAAAGCGACCACAGTTTGGGACATCTTTCCGAGCAGTGACCGAAAGTGACGGTACGTTTTCCCTGAGTACCTATTCGCGAGGGGACGGAATTCCGTATGGTCAATATGCTGTGCTGTTTCGAAAGCTTGAGCAAAAGCCATCCGGAGAAATCGATCTCCTGGGTGGTCAGTACTCGGACATCCAGAAACCATACTTGAAGATTAAAGTCGAAGAAGGCGAGGAACTCGATCTTGGTGAGATCGCGTTAAAACAACCTGCTAATACGGGAAAATGACGCTGATCCATGGTTGCATCGGCAACTAAGATCCACCTGGGGTGTCAACAACAATGGACGAAAAGACGCGCGAATTGACGCGGATGTGGATGTCGGCCCAGCCGATCGTCGCTTCGTTTGTTTCGTCCATGGTGTCCGACTTCACCGCCCGTGATGACATCATGCAGGAAATTATCACTGCGGTGATCGAATCGTTTGATACCTATGACCCGAGTCGCCCTTTCATCGCCTGGTTACTGGGTATCGCCCGTAATCAAGTTGGCCTTTACCGACGCAAGCTGTCTCGTGATCGAGGGCTTTTCGATGAAACAACAGCCGACGTCCTGGTTGAGGCATTTTCTCGTGTTTCCATCTCGGACGTTCGCCGATTAGAATTCCTGCAGGACTGCATTGAACGGCTCAGCGATCGTGACCGGGAACTGTGTGATCTGCGCTACGAACAAAATCTGAAACCATCAGGGATTGCGGCACGACTGGGGACGACGGCAAACAACGTTTCTAAAGCGCTGCAACGGATTCGCGACCAACTTCGAAATTGCATCGAATTGCATGTCGCGCGAACGGAGAGGGCCTGATGAGCATCGATGCCGACTGGTTGATCAACGGACACCTGGACGGAACCCTGTCCACCGACGAACGCGCAGCGCTCGGCGAGTGGCTGAAAGCGTCGTCGGAAAATGCTGATCAATTTGCCCGAGCCGTGATGCTGCACAATCGCATTCGTGTCCATTACGAATCTCTCAGAGAAACCGAGAAGAAAGTCGACAGCATTCGCGTCGCATCGGCTCCGCGTCCGCGTTATTCGCGTCGCTCGATCGTGGCCGCCAGTCTGGCGTGCATCATGCTGGGAGCCTTTCTTTATCTGTTGCAGCTATCAGGTCCCAGTCCTCGTGCTGCAGCAATCGCGGAATTTCATCAACTGGTGATTCAAGGTCGGCGTCCGGCCGATCGAACATTCCGGATCACATTCGTGAAAGATCCGTCTGATCGGCCTGACAACCTGGGAAAGAATTCCAAAAATCCCGAGAATAAGCCGGATGACCCTGCGAATCCCGGTAATGAACCGATGTTGTACGTTCGCGATGGCCGCCAGTTTGTCTATTCCCGTAAAGCACTCGACGGTCGTCGATTCATTATTGGTGGGAATGGTCAACAAAGCTGGGCGATTAAACCGGGTGAACCTGCTGAGGTTAGCGGGCCTTTGAACTTTACAGAAGGCCTGCCCGCAGGCTTGTACCTGGCACCGGTCCTCAGCTTTTTCGATGGCCAGGAAAAGATGCTTGTGAACGATTACAACCTTGAACTGCGGAATCCTACGAAATCCACCAAGGTCTTTGTCGCCGTTAAGAAACCCGACACAAAACAGGGGCCACGTCGTATCGAGATTTCGTTCTCTGGAATGACTGGTCAAATCGCTGAAATGCGAATCTGGCCGGAAACACCCGATCACCGGCGGACGAGCCATACACTGATTCAGCTCGTCAGCGAACAAAAACTTGCGGATAACTGGTTCACTCATGAATTTCATCATCCCGATCATCAACAAAAATCGGACGCTTCCATTTGATCGGCGTTGATCGATATGATCAAATGTTCAAGAGGTCTCTTGCTGAAAATTCAATCTGTGTTTCCGCCACTCATCACCGTCCATCACCTTGGCCACCGGGTCGTTCGTGTTTCTACGATCCAAAGGTCTTGTTGTCGGACGTTTGGGTCAGAACCTGACCTTTCGTTTCGATCTCCAGGATTTTCGATTTTGTTTAGTGGAGTTGGAGGGATGTGACGAATGCCCTCGTTCATATCTGGTGCCGTCGTTCGACGACGGTGTGGAATGACACTGGTCGAATTGATCGTCGTCTTTTCGATTATCTCCGTATTAATCGCCATCTTGTTGCCCGCTGTGCAACAAGCACGTGAAGCAGCGCGCCGCGCACATTGCAAACACAATCTGAAACAACTTGGCCTGGCGATGCACAATTATGAAAGTACATACGGCCAATTTCCTGTTGCCGCGAATTGGAACGTTGATGCCATTTCTTCGACGGTCCTTTCTGGAAAATCCTGGGGACAAGCTCTTTTGCCGTTCATCGATCACGCGGCAATTGAAATGGGGTTTGATGCGTCCCAGCCAATCTGGTCGGGCGCAAAAAATAGGGCTCTGATTGCAACGCCTTTGCCCACATTCGTTTGTCCTTCTGTTCCTTTCATTCCCAAACCAGCGACCAGATGGAGTTCCGACACGGTGGCGGCTGGCGGCAGGTTGAACTGTGGTATCGTCCCTTCAACCCCGATCGAGGCTACTTGGGGCAGAACCGATTACATTGTCACCTGTGATATTCGATCGCCTCTTAAGTCGAATCTGGCGGCTGCAGGAGTTCCCTCAGCGGGAATGGTTGGTTTCTTTTATTGCGGAGACCAGAACGCACTGGCTGTCGTCAGTGGAAACGGTGTGACGGGTGCATACGATGCCTCGCCCACAATCTCGAAAGTTACCGACGGATTGACGAATACGATTATGATCGCCGAGCTGGCCGCTCGGAACCAGTTGTGGGAAAAGGGGAAGAACATTACCACAGCCCCCTCAACCGATACGCCTGCTGCGGCAGAGAATTTTGTGCACCTGCTCAATCAGCAAACCCATTTTGGAGGTGGAGGCTGGGCCGACCCCAACAACGATCAGTGGGTGGATGGTGGTAACCGGGACGGAAACAACGACATCCGGGACGTCAACGGCGACAGGAACTCATGCGTCATTAATTGCACCAATCTGCAGGCCCGTGCGTATTATTCATTTCACATGGGAATGAGCAATTTCACGATGGGAGACGGTTCTGTAAGAAGCGTCAGCGAATACATCGACGATACGCTTTTGGCATTTCTGATTACCCGAGCGGGCGGCGAAGTCGTCGGGGATTATTAGATGCGATTTCGAATTTTCTGGGTCGTCTGCTGTTTGTGCGGCACACTTTGTCAGACATCCTGCTCACGCCCGAAACGGCCTCCCATCACCGACAAGGTTCCGTTAACGCATGTCATTGGAACAGTCCTGGTTGACGGAGTTCCCACGCCGGGCGTTCACGTGCAGTACGTTCCGCAGGGTGAAATCGCCGAACGACGAGAACGGTATCTCAATCGATTCTTCATGCTGACCGGAGAAGGTGGAAAGTTTTCGCTGAGTACTTACGTCAACGGCGATGGCATTCCCTATGGTGAATACGTGCTCGAATTCAAATTGCTGGAACAGCGTTTGTCAGGTGAAGTGGACAAATTCGGCGGCAGTTATTCAAACATCCGTTCCCCCTTTATGACGATCACAGTCGAAAAAGACGCAGACCTCGATCTGGGTGAGATCGAATTGAAAACCCGCTCATAGGCAAAGCTGTCATTGGAATTTACAAACGCGCGCGGACCTGTGGAAGTGATTACACGGATTCGGCAGACTCTACCCATGATCACGGACCCATCAGACATTTCCCCGATCGGCAATCAAATAACGGTTTCAGGCAACGTTGCATGACCGTCAAAGCCTGACGGTCGCTCATCGTGAACGAGTTCAACAACGCCATTCCACATAAACTTCGTAAAACAAGTCTCGAGAGCTTTTCTTACGTCACCCTTCAGACATGAAATCGTTACCGTTCACCCTTCAAGCAGAGCCTACCGTGAACGGGACTCGAATGTTCTATTCAACGTATTTCCTGCATGGACAAACGAGCGTTCACAGCTGATCAACCTACTTTCATCAGCCACCTCCAGGCAGACCTGCCGAATCCCTCAGCGTTCGCCGGTTGTTGCTTGTTGATTTTGTGATCTCAAAAGACTCCCCCAACCAGCACGCCCAAGGAACAGTGCGTGTGATACAGCGAGCGCCAAGTTGATGAACAAATACAACTTAAATTCATGCGGTCTTCCATCTCGTACGAGAATCCAAATATAGAAGGCAACGCCGCAGAGTCGAGCAAACACGGCAAAAGCGATCCCTTCAGCATAGTTTTCCGTGTTAGCTGGATTCCGCAAATTACGAAACACCTTGATCGCGAGCATTAAATAAAATACCGCTAAAACGAAAAGCAAAACTCCCGTTAAATGGAGCAGAACTTCCATGTTGTGAAATATTTCTACTGGAACGGCATCACCAGAGGCGCTGCTGCCGGAAATCGGAAGCCCAAGAGAATTTGCTTCAACTTCCGGAAAAAATATAAATCTCATCCCTCCCCACAAATTGACGCCAGTCCCAATGAGAAGCGATAAAGCCAAGAGAACATTTCGTATTCGGCTCATACTGGAAGTCCTACCATGAGGGATACCAACATAACATGTCGGAATGACAATATCCGACGACACAAATTTGAAACATTTATCACGATTATATTGCTGGAATTTCTTGTCGCATCATGGAATCAATCAATTCAACGACAATTCGTACGCAAGGACTCTCGACATCATTTCGGGTGATATCACGCCCGCGGTTTCGAGTTTGTTCCTGCCGAGGGCAAGCTCGCTTTGGCCGTTTTCGCCTTGGATCAATCCACCTCGATGCATTTGAACGGCGGCAGCGCAATGCTTAAATCCGATATGCTCGAAGCCTGCTTGAGATTTAAGAAGGTCCAACATTGCGTCTTCGATTCGTCCCTCCGCTTCTGCGATCCCGGCAGACAGCCTGCTCGCATACGGACGTATCCATTCACCCGGTTCGCGCCGTAATCGTTCGAGATCTTTTTTCGCATTTGCGAGCATTTGTTTCGATCCGCATTGAAGCGCGCTTCGGCCGCGCAAGTCAATCAGCGAGACTCTTCCGAATTGATTCCGTAGTTGCATAGAACGCTGAAGTTGTTGCCAGTGATCGTTCAATCGATACCACGCCGCCTCTCCATTACCGAGATAAAGATCAATCTGTGATTGCGAATACAACCAGGAGACATGTTGTTGTTGAAATACCTCGACCGGGAAACGGGACTGCATGCGCTCAATTACCTCCCTCGCTTGGGATGGCTTGTCGTCACGTAATTTCAGTTGGGGTAATCCCGCCGAGTAAATTGCGGAAATCAACATCCGATCGCCCCGTTGTTCCGCGACATCTAGATATCGCTGGATAGATAATTCGAGATCGTGGTAGTTTCCAAGATGCATTTGCGCCCATACCGTCAAGGAGCGAATCATATCCAGTTCCCACCAGGCCTTTGTCGGTGAACGAGAAAACTGTTTCTCGGCCTCTGCCAACGACACGAGCGCCCGTTCCATTTGAACTTGAAGGAACGACGTGGTTCCTTCGGCAAGGTCAAAAAACGCCCGCAGCGTCGCTTCGCTGGACGATTCGAATACCCTTCTTGCGTGTTTCATGAAGGTATCGCATCGACTGACCGCGGAAATACCCTCAACAGAAGAAATGATTGCTTCCAAACACAGACTGCGCATCAGGTGCGGGGGCGAACCACTTTTCATAGCAAGGGAGATGTGCTTTGCATGAAGTCCCGCGACAACCAATGGTTCGGAAAATAAAAGTCCCGAAATGGCGTCCCAGAGTGTTTCCAGTCTCACCAGCTCGATGGGATCGATCTCCTCTTCCGGCCTTATTTTATATTTAATTCCGATGCAGAATTCCCGAATGCGTTTTCTCACCAAAACAGAAATGATCCGTAACGGATGATCGTGAAGTTTGATCTGTTGGTCTTGCAAGACTTCGCGAAAGAGCGCCCTCCCCTTGTCGGTGTGACCACTTGCACACAACTGAAGGGCGGCGTGCCGCGACAACGATGCTCGATGAATTGACGGTGCGGCTTGAGACGCCTCGATAAAAACTTTGGCAGCCTCAGCTCCGTATCCCGCGTGTCCCAACGCAACGCCTTGTTTGGACAACAACCACCAACGGTCTGGCACAACGAAGTTTCGCTTCGACAGCTCTCCGCCAATCAAGGGCTCGTTCTCATTCTCTTTAATTCCCTTACGTAAAACTGCCGCCTTCGCAAAGAGCTCAGCGGCGCGTTCAAATGCGAGGCTATCAAGTGCGCTCTCGGCCGCGATCGAAAAACACACACAGGCTTCATAAAATCTTTCTGACGCCTGAAAGTGCGAACCGATTAATTCCCAATCTCGGTTTTCCGATGCAGCGAGCACACACCCAAGCTGTTCGTGATGTAACTTGCGGCGGGAATCCGGGATCGACGCGATCACCGCCGCGCCCACGCGGTCATGCGACGTTACAATCGCATCGGCATGGGAATCTGACACTCCTTTGACTAATTGGCCGTCGCAAAGCTCACGCAGAAGCGCCTCAGCCTGAGGAACTTTCGCTGCATTCCCGGCCTCTGTGATTGTCACGGGACCGCCAGCAAGTGCGACCACTTCCAAAAAGCTTCGTGCGTTCTCGGTTAACTCAGCAAGACGAGCGTTGAAAGCGCTCTCTAACTCAATCGCTTTAGGTATGGTCTCTTTACGTTGAGAAACCAATCGAAGATATTGAACTAATTCGTCGATAACATACGGAATCCCGTTACAGTGTTCGACGAGGGAGGAAACGCTTGTGCTTGACCATTGATTCGCAAAGTTCCGATTGAAAAGCTGCCAGGATTCGGCCTCCGTCAATGGGTTCACCGTTAGCCGGTGCGTTACGAATGACGGATTGAAGGCGCCCATATTTTGTCTCAACGTCGATAAACACTCGCTGACACTTTTGTTTTCTTGTCTGTAACTGACGATGACAAGCACGGGGGGCGGGGCCGGTGGACCAAACAAATCACACAATAAGGAAATTCCTTCGACGTCGCTCCAATGAAGGTCGTCGATGATCAACACCAGCGTTGACTGTCGTGCGATCGCGATAAAGATTGAGCGTAGTGCTAAAAAAGCCCGCCGCCGCAGGTCAGCCAGATTATGAATGTCATACGGCTTCTCGGGTGCGTTAGCAATCGCGACGACACGGCTGATCGTAGGAAAGACCCTTCGTAACGCAAAGACGTCGTCGGGTAACAGCAATTCTAATTCTTCGGAATTGAGACGCCTCAAATAAGAACTTAATGAATCGACGAGTACTTCAACCGCTTTATATGGAAGCGATTCTCGTTCATAACAACGTCCGCTCAAGATAATAACATCTGAAAGAAAGCGAATCTCATTCGTGAATTGTTGGATCAATTCCGACTTGCCGTATCCTGACCCGCCATCGACCTCGATAAGCGCCGGGCACCGCGAGCGCGTATGGTTAAATGCAGAGCGCAAGACGGAAAGTTCGCGTTGTCGCCCCACGAAATGATATGCACTGAGATCATTCGCCAACTCGGCCGCAGTCGCATAGCGTTCATCAGGATTTTTTGCGAGACATCGTTTCACGACACCGTTTAATTCGGTGAACTGCTTTCCCTGGGGAAGCACCGGTTCCTCGGCACGGATTGCACGAGACAGGGCATCGTCGTCCCGTTGAGGAAACGGGCGCTGCCGCTGAAGCATTTCCGTCAGAACCACACCCAACGCCCAGATATCACTGCGCCGATCAATCGCTAAGGGATTTCCCGAATACTGTTCAGGCGACATATAGGGTCTTGTCCCCGCGAACGACATTGATCGATCAACGCCACTCAAGGCCTTTTGATCGATCACAAGACCGAAATCGGCAATGACAGGATTCTCGTGCTGGTCGAGCAGAATATTGGCTGGCTTCAAATCCCGGTGGACCAGTCCCGCTTCGTGAGCATGATGAGCGGCCTGGGCTACTTTGGTCATGATCTGCACCGTGGTCGTGATGTCCATCGGACCCAGGCGCAAACGCTTTTCCAGTGTTTCACCTTCGATCAGCTTCATCACGATGAATGACTGATCGGGATCAATCACGACATCGCGAACATCGACCAGCCCCGGATGATTGACTTTGGCCGCACGACGCGCTTCGGCCAGAAATTGATTCCGACTGGATTCCGAGTTGAACAGCCCGCGTCGCAACAGCTTGACAGCACGTTCGATGTCGAACAACGGATCGTATGCGGCGTAGACATCGCCGAACGAACCTTTACCGAGAAATCGTCGAACCTGATAACGCCCGATTGTTTCTGGAATGTCTGCTGGAACACGTGCCGACGAGTTGACCTTCAAAAAGCGGGTCCACTGTTTCAGATCTTCATATTTTTGTTCGTTGAGATATTGGTGAGGCTGATCTCTCGTAGTCGCCGCGAAAATTCGATCGCGTTCCAGTTCGAGCAAACTCTCCATTCTTTCCGCACAACTTGAACACTCCGCCAAGTGTTCAACCAGATGTTCGCTCCCGCGTCCATCGAGAAAGGCTTCCAGCAGTTCCACGTCCGGACAATCAGCGACCATGATTGGTGTCCTTCAGTTCAATCAGGTCTCCAAATTCCTCCCGGACTCGCTTTTTGATCCTCGACCTCACGATAAAGACGGCATTCGGCGTCATTCCGAGTTCGGTCGCCACGTCTTTGGCGGACATTCCATTCACGGCGACTCGCCAAAAAGATTGAAAGTCGCGCTCGCTGAATTCCTGGCGAATCAATTGCACCGCACGTTGAAAAAGCTCGGTCGTTTCGCGAACGGGATCATCGTCCAGTTCGATGTTCCATCGCTTGTCTGGAATCTCGGAGATGTCGACACCCTGACCGTGGCTCGCTTTGATATGCGTTTGCGCCCCACGGTAGTGGTCGGCGATCTTGTTCCTGGTGACGCTGCGAATCCAGGCGCGAAAACTGTCCGACGGCGATTCACGACGAAACAGTGCAAGTTTGGTTGCGACCGTCTTGAACACTTCCTGGCTGGTATCTTTCGCGTCCTCTTCGGCAAGTCCTTGTTTCCGACACCAGGAATAGACCAGTCCGGCAAATAAGTCGGTGATTTTTCGAAACGCCTCCTGATCCCCAACCATCGCACGCTGAAGCACGCTGGTGGAGAGGCTACCCGAGCTTTGGCCGGATTCCGTTGAAGATTCGCTCGACATAAACGTCACGATTTTCCAAGTGGCTCGATCTGAGCGTTTCGTATCGAGCCATCAATGTGATGAAGCGACTTTAACTGAAATGTGATCCTAAAAGAATTTTCTGAAAGGTTCAAACGTTATACGTGGCAGAGGCCGACAGCTATCGGAAATTGCCGAACTTCACCCCTTCCATGGGTGTGGAAAACGGGCCGTTGCCCTGGCGCCTTTAACAACCGACACGTCGATTGTGAATGATCCAAAACGTGACCAATCGTCCTCGCCGATCCAGAATCGGTGCTGACATAGTAACCGTTGTCCGTCTCTTTCAAACCGATACCCCACCGTATCCGCCAGGTGTTTTCTGTGTTGAACTGTGAACGAGGAACCCCGTAAGAAAGTTGATTTGAAATGCAAAAGATCCCTTTATTGCTGTCGATGATTGCAGGCCTCACGATTTCAGTGCAGCCTATTTTTGCTGGAGGCATCGCCCTGCAGACGCCAAGTGGATTACACGCGGGAGATACATTCCGTTTCGTTTTCGTCACCGATACGGTCACAACGGCGACGAACCCGAATGCCAGCTACTATGACGCGATCGTCAACAACGAAGCCATTAGTCTTGGCGTAACATATCAAAGTCAATCTCTCAACTGGCAGGCAATTGTCGGTACACAGGACGCCAACGCGATCACGCACATCGGGTCAAGCAACCACGACCAGGTGTATCGTGTTGATGGTGCGAAAGTGGCCACTTCCACAGACACCTCTCCTGGCGGACTTTGGTCAGGATCACTTTTGAACGCGATCAATCTCGATCTCGCCGGTAATCGTCCCGAAAATCCGCGTTCTTTCCTCACAGGACACGTTTGGACCGGGACAAACCAACACGGCACAGCGGAGACTTGGAATTTACCGTACAACTATTCGATGGGGTCCGCCGATGGGGTCTCAGTAGGCGGAATATTTTACGATCCTTTGTTTCAGTACGATCCGACCGACCAATCCTGGGCCGACCAGAATGGCTCTGGACAAAGTCTACCGGAATCTCTCTACGGAATTTCTCAGGAACTAACTGTCCCTGGGGCAACATCCGTCCCGGAACCCTCGACGCTTGCCCTAATGGGCCTCGGCGGAATCGGATTGGCGATCCGATTCCATCTGCGTCGGAAAGCCGCGGTGAAGAACTCTTAGTAGTTACATTGACCACGAGCATCAGAATTTAGAAGCAGGCGGCTGGAAACAGTCGCCTGCTTTTTTTAATTGAGACGGATTTCGTTCCTATGCGGCGAATTCGTCGTTCATGGATTCGGGCCACGCCGTTCGGGGTTTGGGTATGTCCGGGTTTTTGTTTCGTTGTGGGGGTCGACGCCCTGGTCGTCGTCCTGGGTAGTTGGCCAACGATACGACCCTGATCCCCTACGGGGTGGCCTGCATTGATCATTCGAACCTTGGTAGCGTTTGACGGACTTCGGACATTTGCGATGATTGCGACGCACGCGGGACAGGTCGTTTACCTGGATCTCAATCGTGCGTCCTCCGTTCCGTTTCAACCATGCTGATTGGTTCTGCGACATGTCTATCAATTCGCCTGATGCCGTGATCGCGGTCTTTGAACTTCTGCCGTACTGGGGTCCTGAGCTTCAAAGGCAATTTCAATCTGATAATGTGGCGGTAACGGAATGTCGATCGGTTGGCGACCTGTTTCCAATCGTCGATAGTTTTTCAAATCCTCTAATCGTTATTGATCTCGATGCGGCGATTACGGATTGCCTGGACTGGCTGGGGACGGAGGTTGCGAAACATCCTGTTCGCGTGCCGATTATCGCCATCGGATCGGCCTCGACTGCCGACTTGGAATGGCGACTGCGTGAAGCGGGGGTCACCGCGTTTCTGCCGGAGTTGATGGCGGGGTCCGACTTCGCTCGACTTTGTCGGCGGCTGTTGTCGTGAGGGTTGCTGGAGTCACGTCTGTTCGTGACACGATTTCCACCTTGAGAACGAGGCCGTCGGTGCGTACTCGTTTTTCAACGGTTTTGAAGAGGGGGTCGGGTGTTCAAATTACAAAATTGGCCGATCTTGCGGTTTTTAAATTCCTGATCCATCCTTCGGCCATTTTTGAAATTTGAATACCCGACCCCGGAATTCCAGAACTTGCACGGGCTGAAGCCCATGCTACGGTTTTTTGCCCGGTCACAACGCGCGAACGATTTCCCTATTCTAAACCCGTCTTGCGACGCGCATCGTCCGGCTGCGCCGGCGGGTCGATGCTGTTTAGGAGGGCTCGGGCTTGCATTTGGCTTCGTTCCTGTCGTGATTTGACTTCGGTTTTGTATGACCTGAGCGGACGAAGAAGCAGCTTTTCGATGACTTGTTTACGAGCTTGCCATTCTTTGTCAGGGACTCCCGCCGACGCGGCGATCTCGTTCAACGAGTTGACGCCATTTTCGGTAGCGATCAGACTTTGATCGACATCGTCCAGCACCTTCTTCACAGATGTCTGTGAGATGAACTGACGGGTTTCCCACCGGGTTCGCAGTGTCTGAATCAGGCCGTTTAAAACATCGAATCGAACGGAATCGTCAGGTACCGCTTCTGGGTGATTGACGACCGTTTCAATCGCCGTGGCGACGTTTCGAACGGATGAATCACGCGTGGGAACGAAGTAGATCACGTGCAGGCGGTACGCGAGTTCCCGTGCCGCATCTTCGCCGCAACGAGCCAGCATGTCCGCGATTTCCTGTCTTGCAAAATAAGTGAGCAAGGGATCATAGGGTTGCAGATATTCTTCGACGGCGGCGATCTGTTCCCGGGTCGGCTTCTTACGTCTGGCGGCATTTCCTAAGGCGACAAAGTAATCGCGTCGCCGAAGATCTTCGGGATGTAACGTTGGTTTTTCGTCGATGGCTTTGACCTGCTGCACGATAGTTCGAGGTCGATCTTGAAGCTGTTTCCGCAACGCGTTGCGATATTCCCACCAGTGGGCATCGGGATTTTCAAGAACCAGATTCTGTTGAATCGTCACTTCATTCAGTCGTCGCAATAATTCCTGAGAGACACGACTGTCTCCCAGCCATTCGACCAGTCTCGATCGTCGTGATAACTGGATTTCGTTTTCGAGCATGTTCGGTTGACCGTTCAGGGCTTCAGTCCAGAATGGTGCTTTTGTGAGTCGGGTCGTCGTCAGTACCGATTGAATTTCCTGCTGTTTATCTGCCCAGCGCATGACTTCCATCGGAGCCCGCGACGCCAAAAGCCCGTTGAACATCGAATTTGCCGGGCTGCGAGATTCGTCACAGATTTCCCCCAAGGCTTCGTGGTCATAGGCAGGTTGATTCAGCAAGGTTGACCAGTCCAGGCCGCTGCGAGCTAGAATCCTCAGCACATGCGGCAGTTCCAATCGCGTTGCCAGTTCGCCAGGGATGAAAACATCTTCTGCATTCGCACCGAACAATAAGAATTCGCCCGCGGTCGTTTCAATGCCGATCACTTGCCGAAACGCTTTCCGCATCGTCTTAAGAACAACTCTCAACGGTTCAGGACCATAATCGACGCATTCGAATCGCTGGCAAAAAAGACCTCGATCAGACAACCTGCTTGAGGCACGATTATAAAATTCTTGTGTGAATGCTGCGGCACCGTCAGACATCGACGAGGACGGCGGACTGCTCAGGATGACATCGAATGGTTCGGACTCTTTCGTCATCAATGCCAATTCAGGACTGACTCGTCGCAAGATGACTCGGTCATCGACGAGCGGATCGATGCCGGTCTCACGAGCCAGCGGTCCTTTGACGAGATCGATCAGACTCGAATCTCCTTCGACACAGACTGCCTCGCGAATAGGAAATTCGAGACAGGTTGAAAGCGGCACGCCGGCGGAAAGACCCAGCAAAAGGATTCGGCCAGGTCGTTCGGAAAGAACCATTGAGTAGACCGCTTGCAGGACTTCAGGAGCGAACTGAGGGACGATATCGGAATTCTTGGTAACGACCGAACGGGGAACACCCGCCTCACGCACATAGAGTTCGGCAACACGTCCTCGCCATAGCGTCAATGATCCCGACGGCCCTTCCTGACGATGAATCATGCGGATGTCATCGAGAGCGGACAGTTGTTCAACGTCCCATCCCGACCGGTAAGCGACAAACGCCGGAGTCGAGAACAGGACTTTTGCTGTACGTGATGCATCGTCATTGAATCGCCACATCGGCAACGAAAACGCCATGAGCAACAAAGATCCGGCAACGGGTGCGGTTTGATAAGACATGACCCAACCCGATGTACGCAGACGAACGTACGCGGATGCTGCAATCAGCAGTCCGCTGTATGTCGCCATCAACGGGATCACACCGAGTGTTCCACCGAGCAGATAAACACTACAGGCCAGTCCGCCCAGGAATGGCATTCCCCAGGCAACGTCTCGACGCTTGGCACCGCAGTCTGTCGAACGTACCAATCCAGCCAGAACCATACCGAAGGGAAACGAAGTGGTCATTAATAACAGGACACGGGCCATCATTAACAAGGGCACGTTGGTCAAAGTCGAATTCATGCTGAGAGACAAATTAACCAGAGACGGTTGGGCACAGATCAAAAAACTGGAAACCGCTGCGGCAAATAATCCGCACCACGCGACTCGATCCGAAGAACCGCGCAGACGCGTGGCTAACCACAGCCCGCACGCGACCCCTGTCAACATTCCAGCCACCTGGGTGAAGATTACGAAGGCACCATGCGGCATTAACTGATTGGCAAGGCGCATTTCACACGCCATTAGTCCTCCGACCAGAAACGCCATACTGACATGAATCGGTGTTATTCCCGTAGCGTTAAGAGAATTGTCAGTCGGCACAGCAGAAGCATTGATCTCGGTATTCAGGGAAGTTCGTCTCACCCACCAACTGATACCACTCGCCAGGACGGACGCGGCAATAGTGGGAACGAAAACTCCGAACAACGGAGCAAGCACAACGGAATTTAATACGAGACCGCCAGCAATTCCCAGCATGATCGCTGGTGATGAACATCGGTCGAACATTGTCTCATTGCATCGCATGGGCTTTTGCTCGTGCGAGGGAGTATCTTGTGATGGGTGGGAGCCGCCACGACGAAGACTGACAACACCTCCCTGTGTGATCACAGCCCCCCACAACATACCTGGAATCAGCCATGCTGAGACGGCAATTGTGAGTACAACGAACAATTTGGCAGTGGAATTCTCTAACCACGCTTGAGGGATGTAACCCATCAGTGTGGTCATCGCATCGATCCAGAACGGATTGAGTATCGACCAGGCACAAAGGCACCATACCACGTAAGACAGGCCTGCATATGGTGAAACAACCGCTTGTGCCGGACGCCAACGCTCGCCACACCAGAGGGCCACTGATAAAACCAGCCCGACGGCCAGCACGAGGACCGGGTCCAATCCAAACGTCAGACTGAATTGCTGCCAAGTCGAAACAGCAACAATCCCGAGAAAAATTCCTAAGCCGAAGCGCCCGAACAACGCTGTTGAGCAGATCTGAAACGAGCGACTTAATTGATTTAACGTCAGCCAATTGCCTGCGTACATGGCGTCCCTGCCGGTGAAAGGCGATCGAAACTCGCGCGGACTCCGTCCGTCGAGATGTAATGACCGGCAATTTCTACCGGAATTAGCCGTTATCCAGCAAGACCGACCTTGGGAACTGTTCAACAAACCGCAACTTGGGCTTCAGCCCGCAAAATTGGAAATCTTGCAGTGTCTGGAAGCCCGCATTACGAATACTGACAACTCAAGCGGGTTAATAACGTACGCCGACGCTGAGGATTGCTGAATCACCCAGGTTGAAGTTAGGCGTCGATCCCGCGAAGATCGCTCGACGGTCGAAGACGTATCCCGCCTCGGCAAAGAATGTGTAGCGACCGGAATCCCACCGGACACCAGCAGTTAACCGCTGGTCTGTAATCTGGATACGATCGCTAGTTCGAGGGTCTGCAATAACCGCCTGATAGGCCTCTGCACCATATTGATATTGGCTGTAGACCCAGAAATCAGCGTTGCGCCAGTTCCCCATGAAGTAACTGATTCGCGACGTCGGAAACAACGCTCGAATTTCCCAGCGATTGTTGGGTGTCCAGATCGCACCGACATGGGGTATCACCAACGTGTTGACCCGATCCCAGATAGCGACTCCACCGACCAGTTTCCACTTCGGTGAGGCGGTGTATGTTACGATTGCTCGACCATCAAAATTGAACGCGTTCTTATCGATCTTTGCTTCATACGTTTCAACGAGTTGTGGGTGAAAAGCCAGTTGTGCACTCCACGGACCGTCATTAAAGAATCCCAGCAGCAGATCGCTGGAAATTTGATCGACTTGAGCTGGCAAATTGATCCCACCGGGACCATCCCACCAACGAGCATTAAACCAGAAAGTCCCATCGAACAGGACGCCAGGACGAATCAGGCCCGAGTACTTCGCGTTGGAATTCCATTCTACAATTTTCATATTTCCGGTGGTTCCGAATGCCTGAGTCGCCGGCAGCACCGAAATTTCGTTAAAAGTGGACCAACCCAGTCGGTAATCCTGGGGACCCGTTGAACCGGTGAGCATCTGCCAACCGTAGGGGTCGAAATAGTTTTTGAGAACTGGAAAATTTAATGGGACAAACGGGTTGATTTCTGCAATCAAATGCTGGACTTTCGGGTCCTCTAACGCACAACCAATTCCCGTATCGCAGAAGCGATCCTGAAGATCATCGTTAACCGTTTGAGCTCGTGCCACGAACGGTTCGCTGAAGACTCGACTCGACGCCTGGACAATGGCTGGAGGTCCTTGTGCCGGGGAAGGCAATTCGGACTCAATCGAAATTGCTGATTGCTGCCATGATGCGCGGTTCTCCGCGAACACGATATTTGGATCGGTTCCCCAAATCGACACGGCGATCAGGAACGAAGTCAGCATGGAACGCTAATTGTAACCTCAGGCCGCAAATCGGTGGAGACGAATTTTCACCGCGATGCTCGCAGCGAAGGCTCAATAAAGCTTAGAATCTCGACCACAAATTGACCAACAAAAACCTGTTTCGACATCCCAATTAGTGACACAAACAACTATACATCATTGTCTTATGTCGATCGACCATTTTTACCCCTTTTGAGAATCGACGGTCTCGCTGGTGCAACATTAAGTTTGCAGCCCGCACCGACACGACTTATCACAGCGAGATCTTCGTCATAACCCAAAAACTCGTCTGTTAGTGTATTCAAATTGATTTCCTACAGCACAAAACAGCACCTACGTGCGAATTTCCACGACAGTTTCACACAATTACGCTTAAAACCGTTCCAGTTCCAATTTCCTCCTAACGTTGAAAATCAAAGTCCATGACTACGCCTGTTCGAACACGATTTGCCCCCAGTCCTACCGGTTACATGCATATTGGTGGGATGCGGACTGCACTATTCGCCTGGTTATGGGCACGTCACACGGGTGGGGTTTTTATCCTGAGGATTGACGATACCGACCAGGAACGTAACGTCGAAGCGGCTCTGGGACCGATCTTTCGAGCGTTTGAATGGCTGGGACTCAATTGGGATGAAGGACCGAAAGTCGGCGGTCCGTTTGAACCGTACTACCAGTCGCAGAGGACTCCGTTGTATCAGGCTGCCGTCGACAAACTTCTCGCAGAAGGGAAGGCGTTCAAGGATTTCGACGCTCCGGAAGTGATTGCTGACGATCGTAAACAGGCGGAAGCAGCGAAAAAAACTTATGTCAATATTCGTCGATCGCTGGAATTGTCAGATTCAGAAAGGTCGCAGCTTGAAGCTAGCGGAAAGCCGTTTGTCGTTCGATTTCTGATCCCACGTGATCAGAAGATTGCCATCGATGACGCGGTGCGTGGCCATGTCGAATGGGACTGTTCGCTGATGCCTGACCCGGTCATCATGCGAAGCAACGGTTCATTCCTTTATAACTTTGCCACCGTTGTTGACGACTCCCAGATGCAGATCACACATGTGATCCGAGCCGAAGAACATCTGGCCAACACGCCCGTCCAGGCCTTGATTCACTTGGCCCTCGGAAACTCGTTGCCGGTTTTTGCTCATATTCCCTTCATCACCGCACCAGGTTCGACAAAAAAACTGAGTAAACGAGACGTTGAAAAGCTACGAAACAGTCCGCAACTTAAAAAGATGTTTGATCGAG
Source organism: uncultured Schlesneria sp. (assembly GCA_903858935.1). Classification (GTDB taxonomy): domain Bacteria; phylum Planctomycetota; class Planctomycetia; order Planctomycetales; family Planctomycetaceae; genus Schlesneria. Next base: position 19,732 of record CAIOKO010000128.1, read on the forward strand.
CGGATGAGGTCTTTCCGCAATTGGGACTGGGCGATTCAAAAACACTTAATCCCGTGATGGTTGAGTACTACGAACGGCTGGGTTATCTGCCGTCAGGAATCCTGAACGCCCTGTCGCGACTTGGCTGGTCACTCGATGGAACAACGGAATTTCTGTCGCTCGAAGATGTGATTAAGAATTTCACACTGGAACGGATCGTCAAGGCTCCCGCTGGCTTCGATCCTGAGAAGCTACAAAGCTATCAGCAGCACTGGATGAACCAGCTTCCGCTTGCTGACAAGATCACCGGCTGTCTTCCCTTCCTGACGCAAGCCAGACTTGTTTCCGGCGATGTCGATGATTCAACGCGAGAGATTGTTGGAAAGGTCATCTCTGCCGTGGCAGATCGATTACGCGTCTTCAGTGATATTCTCGATTACAAAGAGTTCTTTGTTGATGACGAAGCAATGACTTTCGATGAAAAACCGTTTCAGCAACGGCTTCGTGATGCGAGTGAAGCGGTCGGATTGTTGAAATCGGTTCGCGAACAACTCACTACCGTCACACCGTTTGATGCGGCGACGCTCGACAAACTGGTCCATAACTTTGTCGAAACGAGCGGAATCAAGATCGGTCAGATCGTTCACGCCTTGCGCGTCGCCGTGACTGGAAAATCGGTTGGTGTCGGACTGTTTGATGCATTGGCCATCCTGGGTCGTGAACGTTCCTTGCGAAGAATCGACCGGGCCCTGGAACGAGTTTGAGATCATCAAGTTCTTTTCTTCGCTCCTCTCTTCCTTATTAAATAATCTCTCGTAGAAGTCTTATTAGAGGGGCCTTAAAATTGTGGATTGTCGATTCGCTCTGAATTCCAAGTTGCGATCAGAGAGTAAGTTGCGTCGTCGAATCCACATTTTGAGGCTGTTGATGGCTGGACGACGGGATAACGAGAACCATGTGGAAAACTGTCGAATTCTGTCCGCGTTATCATCTGACGGTGATTAGTCGTGGCCCGAGTTGTTCATAACTCGATTGTTTTGTTCGCTTTCATCCACAGGTTATGCACAGTCTTCGAGCGGTAATTCTTTGAGTTGCTGACGAAGTCTCTGAAGTTGTTGCCGTAGCGATGGGGCGCTCGGCATTAATTCGTTGAGCTTCGTCAGGCTGTGCGAGACGGTCGTATGTGATCGATCGAAGTACTGACCAATTTGTTCGAGCGGTCGACCTGTCAATTCGCGTGCGAGCCACATTGCGCACTGCCTGGGAACCGCCAAACCCTGTTGACGTGACCGCGATCGTATGTCATTCGGCTCGACTCCGAATTCATCAGCGACTTGAACGACGATTGCATCAAACGATAACCGAGGGGTTCGATTGGATTTTTCCAGCCACTGTTCAAGATATTTGACATCGATCAAACTTCTCTGACGTGATTGCAAATCGGCCAGATCGATGACAGCCTGTCGCAATTCGCGAGGCGGAATCGGCAGACGTTCGGCCAGGAACTCCGCCGATGCAGCAAACGGTTTCAGTATTGGCAGCTTAAGCTCTTGAAACCACTCCGTTACGAGTTTTACCCTGCTTTGATGACTGAGTATCGGCAATTGAACACACAAACCGCCGTGGCATCGACTGACCAGTCGCTGGTCTAAAGGACGAATTTCGCCCACCGGTTTTCGAGACGTAATCAGAACCTGGGTCAAACACATTTCCAGCGTTTCAATTAACATCACAAACCAGGGCTGCGAAAAAGGAGATGTTTCCAGCCAGTGAATGTCTTCACACACGATCAGATCAAGCGATTGGCAGTTTTCGAGAAATTCCGCCAGTGACTGACGTTCGTCGGCCAGTTGCATCAGTTCGCAGAGATCCTGGACTGAGGCATAAACAAATTTCAGACAGGGATGCTTTCTGGTCAGTTCAGCGAGGGTCCAGCGGGCGAGATGAGTTTTTCCGATCCCTGCGGCACCGTGAATCAGTGTAATAGAACCTGAATGTGTGGCACTGCCGCGATGAGCGTGCAGCCGCGTCACCGCCGCCTGGGCGAACTGATTTTCATCCAGCGATAGATACGTATCGACACCGCGAAGTGCCGATCGGCTTGCGGCGAGCAACTCGTCGAACATCGAGAACCGACCTTACAGGCAGTCAAGTTCGCAAGTGTCCATTTGCAGAGAGTCGTCCATGGCAAACCGGAGCAATTCCCCCCCGGTGTTACGATGATACCGCGTCAAACGCGAATTGTCGTGTCAATGGGTTCAGTGAACGTCGTCACTTCAGAATCTAAAATATGAAAGCGTTGCCCGGTTTGAGCCGAACAACGGCGAATCTCGGATTCTTTTGCCTAGTTAATATTATGTTCGCACTGACGGTTTTTCATGAAATCTCCTTTCTTCTGGGAATTTCGTTGGAATCGCGTTAGTGATTTCTTGCGAATGAGTTTCATTAATGGGAAGGCATGAGCATGAAATGGCTGATCATTCTGGTGGCTGCGATCGATTGGTCCTGCATTGCGATTGCTCACGCGGAGGATTTTCGATTGCGTGTCGAAACCGTCGAAGGAAGATCTAAGTCGGAAAAGGAGTCCAAAGACATCGTTGTTGACGCAATCGAAATTGTGACACGACTTGGTGAGAGATTTCAGACGAAAGTCGTTGTTGGAGCGCAGACGCTCGTACTCAGTGGAAAACTCGAACGGGATGATGATGGCGAATTCAAAGTCCAAATTCGTCATCTCAGTGAATTCGACACTGGAGAGTTCATGTTAACCATCGAGGGCGTCAAACAACCGATCATCGACCGTTCGTCGTTGTCAACGACACTAAAGGCCGTCGCCGGAACAGCAATCACGCTCAGCCGATTCGTGATCAATAAAGCTGAGCCGAATGAGTGCCCATCAAAATCCGAGCGTCGTGTTGTGCTCACAATTTCGAAAGAGGCTCCGAATTCGTCGCCATAAAAAACAAGGGTCCCGTCTTTGAAGCAAAGAACGGAAACGTCACACTTGAACAACGATGTCAATCAAATCGGAGCTAAGCGGCGCGACGAGGCAGAGAAGTTTCCGAAATGACTTCGTTTGTAACAAGAGAACGCTTTTTGCGTTGAAAATGGTTGAGGAAGTCGAGGAGTCCTGGGGCCAGCCATTTTGTGTTCCATAACAGGTGGGCCAGTAATCCGACGATCGGCATGCGTTGATTGCGACGGATTGCTTTGACTGCGCGGCGGGCGACCGAGTCGACTGTCGCACATAACCAGCGAGGTGGTTCGGGAACGGTCTTCCCTTCTTTGCCCGTGGCACATTGGCGGTACAGGTTCGTCTGGACAGGGCCTGGACAGAGGGCTGTTACACCCAGTCCGCGACGACCATATTCCGCTCGTAAGGATTCTGAAAATCCAATCAGGCCGAACTTGCTCGTGTGGTAAGCCGCAAAACGTCCGCCGGCGACAAGGCCTGAGATACTGCAGACATTGAGAATATGCGCCTCAGGTCGTTCGAGAAGGATTGGGAGAAGTTCTCGCGTGATCTGGATCGGCGCCTGCAGATTGATTCCCATCAACCAGTCCCATTGAGAGGCGGTCATCTTATGAGTCGGCCCGTAATAGGCGACTCCTGCATTGTTCACAAGGATGTCGAGCGTGCCCCACTGGTCCAGCAATGACTCAACAGCGTCAGTGATTTCAGCGGATTGAGTCAGGTCGACTCGGGCTGTTGATGCGTTGACGCCGAGCGAACGGATTTCCTCCGCGACTGCGTTTAATCCAGCTTCATTAACATCCCAAAGATAAATGTCAGCGCCTTCGCGTGCGAGAGCTAATGCGATCCCGCGTCCAATTCCGGAGGCGGCGCCTGTCACAAGAGCCTTCTTACCGCGAATCTGTTTCACTGATTACTCTCCGATCCCTAGCGGACGCGATTGTTTTCATCGTCGCCATCACCGTTTCGAGGTTGTTTTTTTTGCGTTTCAATTGGCTAACGCTGTTGTGGCGCACGAGCTGAAGCCCATGCTACGACGACTCTGAAATGCATACGAATCGTCAGGACAAGAGCTTCAGAATTGCCAATTTGAGGTATTGATCAAGATGATCCCAATCGCCGATCATTTTCTGGATTTGTGGTGGCAGATTCCCCTGAGGACTTGGGTTCGACGTTGGCGGGTTGCTGGGGGTTGGGTTACTCGGCGGCGGATTGTTTTTTGGTGGTCTGCTGCCAGGTGGAGGTTCCATACCGTGTGGATAATCGATCGGGCCTTCTGGACCATGGACGGCGTTTGAATAACAAAGTTGAATTGGGGCGGTTCCGCTGCCGTCGGCCAGTGGGACTTCTTTGAAAACTTGAAGCAGTTGCTTTGCTTCGGCGATCGGGTAGTCACCAATTTCCTGGCCACTGTCCGAAGTCCAGCCAAGCAGATTCATCCCGTTGGGATCGGTGGCCGCATCGTCGACCTCGAGGTCAGTTCGTGCCTCCTGAAGTTCGTGATAGAAAGTAGCGACGACGTTTTTCCAGTTCTCATCAAAAACAGGGATTCCGTTTGTACCGCCATTTGGTCGTCGTTCCGAAAAAACCCCAACCGCATAAAAGACTTTCTTGCCGTCGACGTGTGCCGTTCCGTGATAACCACCCAGTCCGCCGGTGGAATCCTCTGCGTCAGCGGTTGGAATTGCTTTATTTGATACGGTCGATTGTTGACCACCACTTGGATCGCCCAGAATGACTCCGCGAGGAAGCATGAAATTCACCACGGTGTTGGCGAGGTCTCGTCCATCGAATGCATTCTGCCGGTAAAGATCCTGGATCTGCACGTCCAGGTCACCTTTCTTGACCAGTTTTGGTTTCCAGTCGTAAAAGAACGACCCGAGAAACTGCGACGAGACCGGGGTGTTATTGAAGTATTGCATGATGACGTTATTCAACTTGGGATCGGACATCGCCGCTGCCAGTTTCTTGTCGATACTTTTGTAGTCGTTGGGATCCCACGCTCCTTCTCCGCCGACATAGATGTTCATGTACTTCAAGTCGCGGATTGTTCGACCACCCCGATATTTCAAATCTTCCATGGGGGATGCCGCGATTCCCCCAGCGAGCGCCGTGTTGCGGACGGCTCCCTTTCGATGTTGAGACCCGCCCACTTTCGGCCTTTTAACGTCACGGGTCAAAAACGGAAAAGCGCGTCCATCGAACTGGCCGCCGGCACTGGCCATCATTGGATAGGGGGAACCCCAGCCTGGATTCTGTCCTTGCGCAATCGCCATATTCGAGATGGCTGCATTGGGTACGAAGGCCGATTGTCCGACGGCGATCGGTTGCCCTGGTTGACCATACGGTTGCATGGCGACGGGGGAATTTGAAACGGGGCGCGAGTTCGACGATGGGGGAACAACTCCTCGATATGCCGAACGAAGACCCATTGGATCACTACTGGTGCAGCCGCAAAGCAGCGAAATTGCAGAGAGTAAGAAAACCAACTTCCGTGTCATTTATGCGTCCTTCGCAGAGACCGTTCCTTCCTTGGAACGGCGAATTCCGCCGGTAAATATCAAAACTGGCAAAATCTGAATAGGCATCTTCTGCCGGACGGGGTCGTTCGAGAGGAAGTTATCTTCTCCCTCATTGAACTGTGCGGGGTCGCTGGCGTAATGAATCAGGCATGGATTTAAGAAGGGTGGGTTTCCATTTTTTCCTTCATGGCGCTACTGACGGGAGCATTTGACCGGCAGAAACGACCAGTCTTCGTGAACTTTGGCTTTATTTTTTTACTTTTGGTCCGGGTAACGGGAGTTCGAGGAAAGTTGTCTTGTCGGAGTTGGTTTTCTGAACTATGTTCCCGCCCTCCATCTCCCACAACACATCTGGTTACACAATTCACGCAACGGGCTGAATTCGTTCGGTCCTTGGCGGTTTAAATTCACCTCCCGATTATCAGGAGCTGCGGAATCATGCGTATTGACGGCCTCTTGTCGCCGAGCGGCATCTGTCGCGCACTCGTCCTTGGACTGATTCTTTTAAATGTCGGTTGCAATGGCACCAACGGCTGGGCCATGAATCGGTCCGGCATGAAGAATTACAAGCGTGGGAACTATGCCCAGGCACGACATCAGTTCGCACGAGCGATTGCCAATAATCCGTGCAACGCTGACTACCGTTACAATCTTGCCATGGCCGTTCAGAAGCAGGGTGACGCCGCCTCGGCCGAAAAAATTCTGCGGCATAACCTTACGATCAATGCCATGCACCAGCCGACGTATCACTCGCTGGCACAGGTCTTGACCAGTCAGGGTCGGGCTTCGGAAGCTCAAGACCTGATTGCGGGATGGGCTGAAACCCAACCGTATGTCCCCGAAGCCAACATCGAATTGGCGTGGGTTGAAAGAGAAACCGGTAACGTTGCCGGGGCCGAACAGGCATTGCGAAACGCTTTGAAAGCCAATCCAACTCATCCGACAGCACTGGCACACCTCGGACAACTGTATCATGAAAGTGGTCGTGGCGATGAAGCGACGGCCTATTATCAACGATCGTTGGCGGCCAAATGGGATCAGCCGGAAGTCCAGTCACGCCTTGCAACCCTGGTTGAACCTGGTGCTTCAGGTCGAAACGGTCGACGTGCAGCAATGATGCAAAACCCGTATGAAGCCCCGATGGTTGCGGGTGGACCGATCATGACCTCGTCACCGACGATCGCTTCGACTGGTCTGTTTGGTAGCGACGCACAAGCGATTGTCCTGGAAGATCCACGATCAAACCCGCGACCACGCGTCGGTCGAAATGGTCGTGTCAGTGAAGATGGTCAGGTAATTGCGGCCTATCCGCTTCCCAACTTTGATTCACCAACGACAATGGCTGGATTGCCGAACGGTTCCATCGCCGGACAGCCTGCCACGGCCTCTCAGCAGCAGGTCGTCGCGGCAGACACTGTGATGGCTCCACAAATGGTCAGTTCCACAAATTTGCCAAATCCGACTATCGCAAGTGGCCCGCCTTTGCTACCACAAGCAGATCCAGCCACCTGGACGGCGACACCTGCTGAAATGACTGCTTCAATGCCTGTGGTCGATCCACACTGATTTTCGAGATCACGATTCTGATGTCCGGTACTGAAACGACTCATCCAGATACGCTGGAATATCGTCAACATCCTCAGACTTTCGCTGATCAACCCTCAGGGTTGCCGTCGATCCCTGGTGGTTGGACCGAGCGTGAATGGACGATTGAAGGGCGGACATTTCGATTAAACCTTCCGGCAGAACCAGACGCTTTTCTGGAAGATCCCGAAGTTCATGAGGCCTTTGATCGAGACCAATACATGCCCTATTGGGCCTATTTGTGGCCTTCGGCATTAAAAATGGTTGCGGCGATTTTAAAGTACAAGTGGCCCGCTGATGCCGATGTGCTCGAGATTGGGGCGGGAATCGGGATCGTTGGTCTGGCGGGACTGGCTTGCGGCCTGAATGTCACGATCAGCGACTACGAATCCAAAGCGGTCGAACTGGCGATGTACAATGCTCGCCGGAACGGATTCACGAAGGGGCAAGGGCTTGTTCTTGACTGGCGACATCCACCCGCTCGGCAGTTCCCCATTCTCTGGGGCTGCGAGTTACTTTACGAAGATCGCAACCATGAGCCGTTGCTGGAACTGATTCGAAAAATGCTCACCCCAGACGGTGTCGCATGGTTCGTTGACGGTGGGCGTATGCGAGCCGAGCGGTTTTGCCAGCTTGTTCCACAGTACGACCTGGAGATCCAGCTTTTCGATGAACAGCGTCAACCACTTGCAGCTCCTCGAGTGGGTCAATATCAACTGATTGAAATTCGGCATCGGCGGACAGCGAATCGCAGATAAATAACACGTATTGACCCTTTTTGCCGATTCACCCTACGATCCCGCCCCTAAGTGGCTTCCGAAGGGGATTGGCCGTCATGACATGGACGGTGGGTTGGAATCGCTGGTTGTGGCTAACGCTATTCGTCGCGCTCGGATTGCGTCTCGGATTGGCGTTTGCTGTTCAGCATGAAGTCTCAAAAACGCCGGGCCGACTATGCCTGATTACAGGTGATGCCGAGGGCTACTGGGAACTGGCGGGCCATATTGCTGCTGGTGAAGACTATTCGATCTTCGATCCGCCGCGTCGACTGTTGCGAATGCCAGGTTTCCCTGCATTGCTGGCTCTACCTCGATTCGTATTCGGGGATAATCCTTTCGCAGCACGCATCCTGCTTGCGATTGTCGGAACGATCGCGTGTGGACTGACTTATTGGCTCGGTTGCGAACTAGGGGGTGAGGCTGTTGGAGTAATTGCTGCGGCGTACACAGCCATCTCACCAGTCATTTGTTTATTCAGCGTCCTGTTCTTGAGTGAAACTGCCTTCGCAGCGGCAATGCTCGCCAGCCTGATTGCCGCAGCCAAACTGACCCGGCACAACCAGGGGCTTGGTCCGTCAATTTTTCGACAAGTCGGTCGGGCATCTCAGACAGGTATACTGGTTGGACTCGCAACCTATATGAGGCCAACGTGGCTATTGGTGGGACCAGGTTTGTCATTCCTCTTTCTGTTTTATGGTCACCAGTCGATTCGCTGGAAGCTGGTTGTTTCACTTGTAATCTGTCTTGCGTTGGGAATCGCACTCGCTCCTTGGACAGTCCGTAATGCATGGATCACGGGTCACTTCGTGCCGACAACGTTATGGGTCGGACCAAGCCTTTACGACGGACTGAACCCTGATGCCACGGGCGATAGCGATATGGAGTTTTTTGAAAAAGATCGATTACTGCAAACGATGAGCGAATATGAAATGGACCGCGAGTACCGGCGGCTTTCCTGGGCGTTCGCGGTTGCACACCCACAACGGGTCATGCAACTGGCGCTCGTGAAACAGAAGCGTTATTGGAGTCCTGCACCAAATACACCTCAGTTTAAGCACCCCTTGATTCACGCTGTCGCCTGGTTTGCATACGCTCCGCTAATCGTGCTGGCATGCCTGGGAGCGTGGTTCTCACGACGTGACTTCTGGTTGTTGATCCTGACTGTGGCCCCCATCTTCTACTTCGCAACGTTACATTTGTTGTTTGTCGGTTCATTGCGTTATCGCCTTCCCGCGGAATATCCATTGGCAGTATTAGCGGCGATTGGCTTCGCTCGCCTGACAAACACCACTCGGCCCGCTCATAACGATCATTGAATTCTCCCAGCCCTTCGAAAGTATTCCCGTCCTCGTAACGAGACTTGATCGTGGCCGCAATCCTCAGATGGATGATCGTTCTCGTGCTGCTTCTGGCAGTCGCGGGGGGCGGTGCGGGCTATTGGTTGTATGTCCGTAGCGACGAAGGGCTCAGGGTGATGGTGCTGCGGCAGCTGGACTCGATGGCACCCACATTGAAATTTGACATTGTCCGGGCCCAATGGGACATGATTGGCCGTGTCCGAATTTACGGGCTGACAATCCGGCTGCCTGAGGACGATGACGAGCAGCCTTCAATCGAAGTACCCGAAGTTGTGGCCACACTTGAATCGAATCAACTGACCGATTTCGAGAACGTCGTTATTCAAAAACTTCGGATCATCAATCCAAAAGTTCGAGCTGTTCGTGGTCCTGGGGCTGGGGGGGAATGGAATTTACGACAATTAGTGTTTAAGTCATCGTCGGGGTCGGTCCTTCCCGATGTCGAAGTCGAACACGGAACGATTTCAGTCGAGCTGCAATTACAGGAACGGCGATCTAAGCGATTGAAGCTGCAGAATTTCAACGTCACTGCTGTCCCAAAAGATTCTCGACGATTGGCGATTCAAGTCGGGACCCAGCTTGATCCCGCTGGCCCATTGACGCTCGACATTGACGTGAATCTGGACGGACCGACTTGGGAATGTGTCTCTAGTGATCCCTGGCGTGTTCCGGTCAATTCAGCTGTCTTGCAACTGCTCTGCGACGTCTGTCCGGAATTAGCGACGCACGTTGCAAAAGCCTCAGACTGGGTCGAACGAATGAAGTTCCAGCAAGCTGAGGCAAACCCAACCGAAAATTTCGATGCATCGAAGATATTAGAGACACCGCTTGACTCGAAATCACCTCAGCCGGACTTCGGACTGCGGTGTACCTGCGATCTGACGTTTGAATTAGGTCAGCACGAACCAGGCACTCCTTTGGCGTTCCGTATACGGGCCTCGATCGTTGAAGGGCAGATCGATCACGAGTTATTGCCGTTTCCTTTTCACGACTTGCAAGGAGATATTTTCGTCGACAATCATCGTAAGGTCATTGTCCGCGACGTGCGAGCATCGAACGGCCCGGCTCAACTAGCCTTCGACGGCGCAGTCGTTCCCAGTAAGCCGATCGAAGGAGCCCTCAAGCTACGGGGCATCGAACTGAACGATGCGATCGTATCGCGATTGCCGGTAATGCTGAGGGATATTGTTCAAAGACTTGGGCTTACCGGCGAATGCGATGCCGACTGCACTGTTGTTTACGATGGTGGAGTCTGGCGACCGGAACTCGATCTGCGAATCTCACGAGGGACCGTCACCGAAAAACGATTTCCCGTAACCGTTCGGAACGTCGAAGGAGAATTGCATCTTCGAAATAGCGTCGTCACGTTCAAAGGCGAAGGAAAGTACGCTGGACAACCAGTTCTTGTCAAAGGAACGGTCAAGAACCCAGGTCCGGCGCACGAGGCGGAAATCGTACTCAAGAGTAAGAATCTGCCACTTGATGATGAATCGGTTGCCGCGTGTCCGCCTGAAGTCCGACGAGCCATTGAGGCGATCAAGTTGAGCTGTCGCCATGATGTCTGGCTGAAACTCACAAGAGCTGCAGGGGAAGGGAACAAGTACAAGCCAGAGCTGATCGAGACAATCTACGACGGAAGTCTCAATTTTCATGGATTTCCTTATAGCATCGAGCAATTGCGGGGCCGCGTGAGATGGACAGGTGACGTGGTCCAGTTCACTGAACTCGAGGGGATTCACGCAGGAGCAACATTGGAGGGTCGAGGGACTTTTGAACGACGCACGAAATCAAGCCTGCTCGATCTGGTCATCGACGCAAAAGAAGCCTCATTCGATCGATCGTTGAAAGCAGCGCTGCCTGCCGTTCTCGTTCAAGTGTGGAACGATTTTCAGCCGCAAGGAACATTTGATCTCACGACACATATTACCTGGGTTCCGGGTGAACCGTGCACCGTCGTGATCCCTTCAGTCAAAGTTCGCGAAGGTTCCGTCAACATCAGATGTTTCCCCTGGTCGCTTCAAAGGTTGAGTGGAGAATTCTCATTCAACACAGAGCCAGGAAAGCTTGAAATGAAGCAACTAGAAGCCCAGCACGACGACACTCGACTGACCGCACAAGGAGTCGGTTGGTTCCCCAACGGTGCTCCGTGGACTTTAAAATTTGATCAACTAAACGTCGATCATTTGATTCCCGACAAAGCGTTCTACAATGCGCTTCCCCCGACCGTACAACATGTCATGGACGTCCTGCGACCGACGGGCGATTTTTCGTTTGATGGACCCGTTGAGTTCTTCGGCTCGCCTCGTAGTGGCGATTCGGTCGGTGCGATTTGGAATTTACGGAGCGAACTTTCGCATTGTTCAATTAATGCGGGCACTCCTGTCGACGACATCAATGGAACGGTTCAACTGAAGGGTCGATGGGATGGCGTACAGACTGATCTTAAGGGTGAGCTGGATCTTAAGTCGGTCTCTGTATTTCGGCATGCTTCCGGCAAATCGTATCAAATCAGCGATGTTCAAGGTCCCTTTTCGTTTCATGACAGAGAGTTCGTTGCCGGAAGCAAGGCAGGGGTTCCTCGGCGAAAGGTTGCTCCCGAACCGGAAAAACGGATCAGAGGTAAGGCGGTTGGTGGAACGATTTTTCTGGATGCTGTCGTCGATGTCCAGGACGAACCCACATATCGAGCGGTTGTTGAGCTTAAGAATGGGCAACTCGAACAATACGCACAGAAGTATCTTCGAGGACAGGATCATCTGGCGGGGGTGATGAACGGTATCATGTCCCTTCGCGGTAAGGGATCAGAAGCCGACAACATGGAAGGCGAGGGAAGCTTGCGGATCGCTCCTGCATCACTTTACGAATTGCCGTTATTCGTGCAGATGTTTCAGATGCCGCAATTACGTGTTCCGGATAGAACGGCGTTTGCACAAGCCGATTTGCGATTTACCATCGCGAACAGCCGATTCGACTTCAAATCAATCGAGCTTCTCGGAGACGCAATGAGTCTACGTGGTCGCGGATATGTCGGTTTTGACGGCGGAATGGATCTGGAGTTTGGCTCGCATCCTGGCCGCGGTTCACGCCGACTGCTTCAAAATCTGTTCATGGGAGCGGACTGGATTGCTGTTAGAGTGACTGGAAATGTTGGGAACCCAACCGTGAAGTACGTTCCGCTTCCAGAACTTGACGACGCCATGCGGCAGTTTCTTGGCGCTTTTGATTACAGACCAATGGGACCCGTTCGGCAGATGGCTCCGCCACGTACTGGACAAAATCCGAACGAAGTCAATCGCTGAATCGATAAACACATCTCACATGTTTCAACATCGTTTCGATTTGTCATAGTATTAAAAGCAACGGTCTCCACGACCGCCCGCTAGTCCTTACCGAGACTGCCGATTACAATTCCTCCATGTCACACGTCACGATTGTTACCGGCTGTGCAGGGGCTGGAAAAACAGCCAAGCTCCTTGAGACGTATCGCACTGCACTTGAACGCGGCCGTTCGGAGCAGCGACCGGGAACAGCACTGTGGCTGACGCCAACTCATCGCATTCAAAAATGCGTGTCTCAACAAATTGCCGATCTGTGTGGAACTGTCTGTTTTGCTCCGAACGTTTTGACATTCGACCGATTCGCCGTGCGGATTCTCGAGGCGGCAGGAAGACCGGCTTCGCCAATTTCGCCGGTGATGAAGCGGCTGCTGATTCGGCGAATTGCCGCCTCGCTGCAGGAACAAGGTGAACTTCGTTACTTTCAACCAATCGTTGGTACAACCGGATTCTTTGACGTTATTTCCAGCTTTATCAGCGAACTGAAACGAGAAGAAATCTGGCCAGAAACGTTTGTCGAAGCCTGTCAGGAACGGACATCGAGCTTTGCCAGACGCGATCTCGAAGTTGGGCTGATCTATTCTCGTTACCAGCGGCATCTGGGAGAGCAGAACTGGTACGACAACGAAGGTCGATTCTGGTTGGCCCGGACAGCGCTTAGCGACGGAGTTCGTGGGCCGTTCGTGGACGTTCGGACTCTTATCGTCGATGGCTTTGCAGATTTCACTCAGACCCAATACGAAATACTTGGCTATCTGGCTGGCTGGATTGATGAAATCTTCATTTCATTGCCTGCCGAGCAGCCACTGATTCGAAACGACCTGTTCGCGAAGCCCCAAGTCGCAATCGCACGAATTCAAGAACAGCTTCCGGAAAACGCAACCTATCGGTTGGAAAGACTGCCATCCAGCATGTCGAACACAACCAGCGTTTCACCGCAGCAAATTCTTTCAAACTCCTTGCCATCCGTTCGAATTATTGCAGAACGGCTTTTTGCGAATCCGCGTCTGGTAAAGCCCTCGAGTAATTCCGACGGGCTCGAAATCGTCGAAGCAATTGGCCCGTTTGCAGAATGGGAGGCTGTCGCACGCCGGATCAAAGCATTGTTGAATCGGGGGAAACAACAACAGAGTCAACTATCTCACCCCGCAAATACTTCGACGTTAACTCAGCCGGAAGACATTGTTATCGGTCTCCGTTCCATTTCGGATGAGGGACCGAGATTGTGTCGCTATCTGACTTCAGCCGGTTTGCCCGTCTGGTGCGAGGCAGAATTGCCGCTGACATCAAGTTCCATCGTCCGAGCAGTCTTGTCGTTGCTGCAATTAGAACTGGAAGATTGGCCCTTCGAACGACTTCTTACGTTTATGGATTCGTATTTTTTCCACCCGAACTGGCCTGAATTAGAATCCGGCCGTGCAATTCGTGCTGTTGCTAAATCGCTTCGTTATCTGCGAATAGGCTCGGGACGTGATGTGATGCTTCGTGCCCTGGGAAGTCACCCTGCTGAATCATCAAAATCCTCGGCAACTGATTCCGATTCATTTTACGAAATGGCAAGAGTAGCCGCGCCACTTCTCTTGCGATTGTCAAAGACCCTGGACCGGCTACGCCGGTCACACACGTTGAACGACTGGGCAGATGTCCTGACGGCGCTGGGTGATGAACTTGGCTGGACGCGACGTATTGAAACGATAAGTGACGAACTGGCAAGTCATGAATCGCGCGAGCTGGACTTAATGCAGCGGATCTTGCGAACCGCTGCTGAGGCCGATCAAAAGCTTGTTGCGACTGGACGGGCACGCTCATTATCTCTTGCTGATTTTGCTTCCGAGTTTCGGGATTTGCTCAGCCACGAAACGGTTAATTCAGAAACGGAAACCGGCGGGTGCATTCGAATCCTTGGCGTTGAACAAATTCGGAACATGGATATCCCACACCTCTTTCTGATCGGATTGACTGAGAACAGCTTTCCAACGCCGCGCACCGATGATTGTCTTTTTAGCGAGTCGGAACGCCGCGATTTCATTTCGCGAGGCGTTGCATTACGACATCGATCAGGACATCACGCAGATGAAATGTTCTTGTTTTACAGTGTTGTCACCAGAGCCCGGCAAAGTCTGACCCTGAGCTACCCTGCCGTCAATTCAAAAGGTCAGCCGGTATTTCCAAGCCCCTATGTCACCACATTGAAGTCGCTTTTTACCAGTGGCTCACTTAAGGAATCTTGCGAAGGCCAGCTCAATCCCGTTCCAACTGCCGATCGAGCAATCACAGCGACCGATCTGCGACTTTCGGCCATGGTCCAAGCTCGCGAAGGTCATCCCGAATTATTTCGCGCTGTCCTTGAACTGGATTCTCTTCGAAAGAGAGCATTCAACACTCTCGCCGCCTGTGAAGTTGCGAGTCATCGATTCCAAGAGCGCGGATTCACGAAATACGAAGGCCTCTTGGAGTTGCCTCAAAACCTTCTCGGGCTTCGACAGCGATTTGGGCTTCATCATCAGTTTAGCGCCACCGAATTTGAAAGTTATGCTCGTTGTCGGTTTCAATTCTGGTTATCGACAGTTTTAAGAGTTGGTGCTGTTGAAACACCTGAGGAAGGAACCGACTACGCCGCGCGAGGAACATTACTGCACGAGGTACTTGCCAAACTCTTAATCGAAGGCACGTTCGCCGATCCTGATGCACTGAGAAATCGCTTTTGCCAGCTCGTCGATTTACAACTTGATCGCCAGATCCCCACCACCGAACTGCAACGAGCATTGATAAAAATCGAAAGTAGAATCCTCAAACAATGGGCCGACGCATTCGTCGAACAACAGGTCGAATATGACGAGCGCGTCGACGAGGTCATTAAAGAAACACAATCACTCGCTCCCGAGATCCCATTTGGGCGACTGCCCGAAGTTACTTCAGCAACTCTAGAGATCCATCCTGCAATCGAGTTTGGCCGCGGCGACGATCGCGTCAAATTGCGGGGTCGAATCGATCGCGTCGATGTCGGCTCGTTCGAAGGTCATCCGGCTTATGTTGTCATCGATTACAAGACCGGTCAGCGGCCAAGCCTGAAGAATGATGATCTCATCAGCGGCCGTTCGATCCAATTGGCATTATATTTACTTGCCATAAAACGGCTGGGGCTCGTCACGCCCGACGCGGTGCCGTACCAAATGGGATTTTGGGCCTTGAACGATACTGGATTCAAGCCTGGCATGGGCCGCAGTAAGTTCGAACCCCTTGACACCGCCGTGATTCAGTCACTGGAGATTCTGTTGGACGACCTGTTACCACGACTGGCCGAAGGAATCAGGTCCGGAAGTTTTGTCGTAGAAAACAATGATCCGAACTGTACCGGACGATGCATGTATCGCACGGTTTGCAGGGTCAAACAGCTTAGACCATTAGCCGAATCATTAGGAAAACGGTCCCCTGCCCCAACCGATCCTACCGCAGACGAAAAGACTGGCGAAGGAAGTTTTTCGTCCAAGTCGAAATCTTGATAAACGAAGAATGTTTGGTTCGTCACCAGTTTGTGTGGGTAATTTATTGAGGAAAAGTAAGAGACTCAGCTCAGGTTCGACAAAAGGGGCTCGCCCCCTCCGCCAACGCCTTCGATCGCCACTGCAGGTGTGAGGGCGATGCGAAGGCGA
>CAIOKO010000129.1 GCA_903858935.1 uncultured Schlesneria sp.
AGTCGATTTTCCGATCCAGACCAGACGATCTTCAAGGGGGTCGGGGACTCTTTGAAAATGCTGCGTCTCGAATCCGGCTGCGGACAAACCTTGCAGCAGTGTTCGCTCCGTAAAATAAAGCACGTGCTCTTCCCAGACGACGGTGACGTCAAGATCCCGAAAGGCTTGCGAACAATCTGGAACTTCGATCAACAGGAATCCGCCAGGAACCAGTATTTCATGACACGCTGCCAGGAATTCTGCGGCATTATGGGCATGTTCCAGAGCATATCGAGCAACCATTACGTCGAATCGATCGTATTTCTGTGCCAGACGGCGAGCCCCGTCGAAAGTCCAATGGGCTTGTACGGTTTCCATGCCGTAATGGCGGCATGTTATGCCAAGGTCGATAACCGGGTCTAATAACTGGACCGTGCCGATTTGAACGCGTTTCAACAACGGCCAGTCGTCGTATGACAATCCGACGATGCGGTTGTGCGGTTTAAGATCCGCGACGCGGATCAGATCTGTTACGGTTGAGTCAAGATGTCCATCCGGTTCACGATAAACCAGCCAGGGGAATTCATGTCGTAATTGATCCAGTGGTGGCGTCTTGGTCAATTGTACGACGCCACAATGGCTGCATTCGTGCCAGGAAATCGGTTGTCGGAACGCAGGCTTTTTCCCCGTCGCGACAAATTGATTTGTCACCGCCAGGTCACCGAAATCCGTGACAAAGCGGGGGTTTGTCGAACGGCAAACTCGGCAGTGTGGCAGAGCCTTGATGGGGTTTTCCTTAGACATCACCTGCAGAACCTACTCAAACGTTATATAGCCGTGATCACCGGTGTAGCCGGCCTGTGCATACAGCCATTCCCATTCGCGTGGGGTGTGAAACGCCCGGCATGTCAATTGCCAGTAAAGCAGGTTCATCTTTTCTCGTTCGTTACGATACGTTTCGACAACAATATATTTGCCGCCCCGTCCGACTCGCTCGATCCCCTGGATTGCCGACCAAAGATCGTAGTTATGCAGATTGTGAAGGGCGTTCAGACTGACGACCAGATCAAAGGATTTGTCTGCATAAGGGAGGTTTGCAGCATCGCCTAACTGCAGAAATGGTCGAACTTCCTCTTTTGAATTTTCGATGGCATATTGCGAGATATCGATCCCGGCAATTTTTGCATCGGGGACAACTTGAGTGAATTCGTACAGCAGAAATCCCTTGCCACAACCGACATCCAGGATGGTCGATCCGGGTTTCAGGTCGTAGTGTTTCGCAATTGCCTCCGCCACGGGTCGCCAACGTCCGTCGTAACGATAACCCCCGTACCCGATGTGCCGTTCGCCGTCCCAATAGTCGCGGCCGAACTTTAATGCGATCTCGGCGCATTCTGCTTTATCATGGTCCAGCACACGTTGTCGATAATCCCGCTTTGTCGCCTTGTGGACAGACGAGAGGAAATCAAAGTAAGCCATTGGTGCTTTCGTGGGATGCAGAGTGAATTCAAGGTTTGTGCTTGTACGACAATGGCGACTGACGGATCGCTGCCAGGTTGGACTGGACCCAGTTTATGACCTCTTTCAGACCGTCGGCAAGCGAGATCTCAGGTTGCCAACCCAACTCGGTTCGTGCAAGAGTTGAATCGATCACATATGCCGCGTCCTGGCCGGGGCGTTCATCGACCGCGATTACTGACTCGGTGAAGGAATGACCCAGTTCAGTGCAGAGCTGTGCGACGATATCACGCACGGCAATCCCGTGATCCGGCGACAGGTGGTAAATCTGTCCAATTCGGCCTCGTTCCAGAATTGCCAATTCACCCCGTGACACGTCGCGAATATGAATGTACGACTTGACTGCCCGGCCACCTCCATGTAACTCGATCTTTCGTCCCGTTTGCAGATAAATGGTTGCACGAGGAATGATTTTGAACAATTGCTGCCTTGCCCCATAGACGTTAGTAGCGCGAACTGTCAGCAGCGGAAAACGGTAGTGCTTGCGATAGGCAGACAGTAACAGGTCTGCCGCCGCTTTCGATGCCGCGTATGGCGTACTGGGGTTCATTGGAGCCTGTTCGGTGACCTTTCCGACGCAAGTGCCGTAGACCTCGGGTGACGAGACGTGAAGGTATCGCTCTAAATAATCCTGGCGTCTCAGATGATTGATCAGCTTTGATAATGCAACGCAATTGGTTTGAAACCAGTGTTCCGGATGATCCCAACTCGGAGCCACTTCGCTTTGAGCGGCGAAATTGACGATCCAGGCGGGCCGTTCCATGTCCAGCAGGTTCAGCAGCGAGGGAATATCGTGATTCAAGTCAATTTGATGGTAAGTGAACTGAGATCGATCTTCACGTTCGAGATATTTCAGGAATAGAGAAGATCGTTCCGCTGAGCGGCTGACGCCAATCACCCGGTACGTGGTTTGATCCAGTAGAAGATCGACAAAGTCCTGACCGGAAAACGAATTTGCGCCGAGGACCACGACGGTTCGTCTGCCTGGTTCAAAATCCGGAATTGTCTCGAGCGTCGACACGTTAATACCCTGCACCCTCGCTTGACTTCAAACTTGACTGACGAGGATGATCAAGCGGAGACAACCTCAATTTGAGGATCACATCAAAAACATAATCGACGAAAAAGTTTTCGCAATGTCAAACCAGGATCGTTTTGAATTCGGAGAAAATTGGGCACGATTCCTTTCCACGCTTGACGACAAACGTGTTGAAGTCGCCAAACAATCTCTTCAAGCTTTGATTCAAATCGATGACTTCAGTCAGCTTCGATTTCTGGATGCTGGAAGCGGCCGCGGTCTTTTGAGTTTAGCAGCAAATCAGCTTGGTGCCGAGGTAACGTCGTTCGATCTTGACCACAATTCTGTCGCGTGTACGCGCTTGCTGAAGGAACGATTCTTTCCCGGCTCGACTTCATGGAATGTGCTCGAAGGGTCGTTGGCCGACAGCAGCTTTCTGAACTCACTGGGTCGTTTTGACGTGGTTTATTGCTGGGGTGTTGTTCATCATACGGGGGAGATGTGGAATTGCCTTGAAAACTTGCTGCCCCTCGTGAAGCCGGGGGGAAAGATTGTTGTGGCGATCTACAACGACGAATCTTATGTTTCCAGGATCTGGTACGGAATCAAACGGATCTATCAAAAACTGCCGAAAGTGATCCGCCCGTTCTATGTGGCCGCCGTAGGATCCGTCGCGTTTGTCAAACGCTTGATTGTGACAGTTACGGTGGACCCCATTGTCTAGACCAGAAAACGGATTTAATTAGAGAGACTGGCGACAGCCAGGCGCCCGCTCTTTCGATTTGGGGCAGTGGCTCCGCGCAGGTGAGCGTAGCGAAC
>CAIOKO010000130.1 GCA_903858935.1 uncultured Schlesneria sp.
AAGATATGTCAACACAAAAAACGACATAGATTCTTAACGCTTGGGGATGTTCACAGGAATCATCGGTGATGAAGGCAAGAATGGGACGAATGGGACCTATTGGACCGTATGAAAACGACCATACAGTCTTTGTCCCATAGGTCCCATAGGTCCCATTCGTCCCATAAGTCCCATGAAATACCGGCCCCGCAAGCGGAAATCGTCGCCCAGTTTTTTTTGCAAAAAAACAAAGCGAAAACGCAACCCCACCCCCCCCTGCGGGGGTGGTTAACGGGCCTTTGCCCTATCCGGCACAGCCGGTTCATTCGCGTCGACCGACGGGTTCAGAATTGGGCTATCATTCGCACGTTGCACGAGGCGAGCCGGGGTGCGTTAGCCCTCGGACTCTCTCTTGGATTTCATCCTATCGAATGCCGCAATCAGCAACCGAAACAATCGACAATGGCAATCGTCGTCATCGTGACACAAGTGCAGTGATTCAAACTGTGGCCCCGTTTCTGTGTTTGCCATTTTCCACGGTCTATTTCGGGAAAGCACAACGGTTCCAGGCAGCGAAGTTGATTGAAGTCTCGCTGTTAATTCGGGCCGCGACTTGCAAGCATGTTTCCATTTCTGATTTGGATTCGGGTCTGCGAAGTGTGCAAGGCGAAATATGACGATCGATAATCGTTCGGAACCAATCGATCCAAATCAATCGTTGGTTCCCAAGATGCTTAACGTCAAACGCAACTTCTTTCAGCGGATCATCGACAGACTGTGGGGTTATGATTTTTTCATTTCGTATCAGTGGTCGACCGGCGGCCAATATGCCGTCAATCTGGCACAGCGATTGCGAAGCCTGCATTATGACGTGTTTCTGGATCGCTCGGACTACGCAACTGGCGACGACTGGAAAGCCGTTGGGCAGATCGCACTGAAAAATACTCAGCGTCTGGTGCTGATCGCGACGAAGGGAGCCGTGTGTGATTCCAAGCCGGTCGAGCATGAGGTAGAAATCTTCACCAGGCGCGGCCGCCGCGTCATCCCGATCATCTTCGGCGAGGAACTGGCCGGTCTCGAACGTTCGCAGTTCGCGACACTCAGCCACATGCCTGATTCGCAACTCTATATCGCTGAGGACGTCCGCAACCTGAACGTGTCCCCGTCGGATGAGACGATCAATCGCCTGATCCAAACTCACCAGGTCCTGCGCCGCCGCAATCTGCGAGCCATCCTCACGGCGATCCCTGTCATTGCTGTCATCGTTTTTGGAGTCTGGTCATATATCTCGTATAACAAGGCGATATGGGCTCGCGATGAAGCGAAAACCGCCAGAGATGATGAAACCCAAGCGAAGCAAACGGCTCAGAAACAACAAGCCGACGCCAACCGCGAAAACGCAGATTTCTATTGGCGTTTCGCCGTCGAGGCTCGTGACACGAACGATCACATCAAAGCGTCGCTGCTATTTCTCCGAGGTGCGAATTCGTTGGACACAATCGTTACAGAGCGAAAATCGATCGCAGACAAAGAACGAATTGCAAATTACGATTTTGCCGCATCTGTGGGTGATCAACGAATCATACAGAGCTGGGTACACGCTGGGCCGGTAATCGGTTGCAAGTTCAACCGTGACGAGTCGCGAGTGCTGACATGGAGCGGGGACGGCACAGCGCGGTTGTGGAACGTGACCAAGCCCGAGCCACTCCAGACGTTCAATCACAAGGCGTTTGTTACGGGCGCGCAGTTCAGCCATGACGAGTCGCGGGTGCTGACGTGGAGCGGGGACGGTACCTCGCGGTTGTGGGACGTGACCAAGCCCGAGCCGCTCCAGACGTTCACGCACCAGGCGTATGTTAACGGCTCGCAGTTCAATGGCGACGAGTCGCGCGTGCTGACCTGGAGCTGGGACGGGACGGCGCGGTTATGGGACGTGACCAAGCCTGAGCCGCTCCAGACGTTTAGACACACGGAGAACAAGTCTGTTACCGGCGTGCAGTTCAGCCGTGATGAGTCGCGGGTGCTGACGTGGAGTGATGACGGAACGGCGCGGTTGTGGGACGTGACCAAGCCCGAGCCGCTCTACACGTTCAATCACCAGAATTCGGTTAACGGAGCGCAGTTCAGCCGTGATGAGTTGCGGGTGCTGACGTGGAGCGATGACGGTACTGCGCGGTTGTGGGACCTGACCAAGCCCGAGCTGCTCCAGACTTTCAATCATCAGAATTCTGTTAAGGGCGCGCAGTTCAGCCGTGACGAGTCGCGAGTGCTGACGTGGAGCGATGACAGGACGGCGCGGTTGTGGGACGTGACAACGCTCGAACTGCTCCAGACGTTCAATCACCAGAAGTCTGTTAGGGGCGCGCAGTTCAGCGGTGACGAGTCGCGAGTGCTGACGTGGAGTTTTGATGCGACGGCGCGGTTGTGGGACGTGACCAAGCCCGAGCCGCTTCAGACGTTCAAACACGCGGTGTTTGTTAACGGCGCGCAGTTCAGCCGTGACGAGTCGCATGTGCTGACGTGGAGCTTTGACGGGACGGCGCGGATGTGGGATGTGACCAAGCCCGAGCCGCTCCAGACGTTCAAACACGCCGAGTTTGTTAACGGCGCGCAGTTCAGCCGTGACGAGTCGCGCGTGCTGACTTGGAGCGGGGACGGAACGGCGCGTTTGTCGGACGCGAAGCCCGAACCGCTCCAGATGTTCAAGCACGAGACGATTGTTAACGGTGCGCAGTTCAGCCGTGACGAGACGTGCGTGTTGACTTGGAGCGGGGACGGTACGGCGCGATTGTGGGACGTGACCAAGCCCGAGCCGCTCCAGACGTTCAATCACGGGGCGATTGTTAACGGTGCGCAGTTCAGCCGTGACGAGACGTGCGTACTGACATGGAGTTTTGACGGGAAGGCGCGGTTGTGGGACGTGACCAAGCCCGAGCCGCACCAGACGTTCAATCAGGAGACGATTGTTAACGGCGCGCAGTTCAAGCGGAACGAGTCGCACGTGCTGACATGGAGCGGGGATGGTACGGCGCGTTTGTGGGACGTGACGAAACCCGATCCGCTTCAAACGTTCAAACACGAGAAGGACGTTTTCGGCGCGAAATTCAGCGACGACGAGTCGCGCGTGCTGACATGGAGTTATGACGGCACCGCGCGGTTATGGGACGTGACGAAGCCCGAGCCGCTTCAGACGTTCAAACACGGTGACGGCGTTTTCGGCGCGCAGTTCAATGGGGACGAGTCGCGCGTGCTGACATGGAGCGGGGACGGCACGGTGCGGTTATGGGACGTGACGAAGCCTGAGCCGCTTCAGACGTTCAAACACGCACAGTCTTTTTTCGGCGTCCAGTTTAGCCGGAACGAGTCACACGTGTTGACGTGGAACTTGGATAGCAAGGCGCGGTTGTGGGACGTGACCAAATCCGAGCCGCTTCAGACATTTAATCACGAGCAGACTGTTAACGGCGCGCAGTTCAGCCATGACGAGTCCCGCGTGCTGACGTGGAGCCGCGACGGCACGGCACGGTTGTGGCGGACATCAGATCCATTATCGTCGCTGTCGCCAAAACAGCGAATTTGTGAATTGGAATTTCGAACAGGAATGACTCTGGACGAAAACCAGAACTTGAAGACGCTGAAATATGATGAGTGGCAGGCCAGGCTGAAATCGGATGAATACCGCGAGATCACAAAGAAATTGGGCGATCGTTTTCCCATTTCAGGCATCCTATTTCAATAAACGATCGCACAGGCCACGTCCGAACCAATCGACGGTCCTTCGACGATTACGAATGAGAACAACCCTCAAGTGCCTTCTGATGTAACGTCCGAAGCTCGCCCCACTGTCGAGAAACCGTCATGGACTCATAAGCATCGTACGATATCCTCGGCGTCATCATTGAATTATTTCACTCTGCTGACGTCCGTTGGATTGTTGGCGATGATCGTATTGCTGGTCCTCGCGTTTGACAGCGCGAATCGCCGACAACGATCGAACAGACAAGATCGATGACCGGCGCGACGACGTAAGAAAAAACCCACAAACCAAAACGAAACCCCACCGCCCCCGCGGCGGTGGTTAACGGGCCTTTGCCCTAGGTCTTGCCGCGAAAGAGAGACTTACGAGCAACTGATGACACTGGTGCAAAGGCCCTCTAACCACCCCCGCAGGGGGGGTGGGGTTGCGTTGCCATAACGTTTTATCATGTCGTCGCGGCGAAAACCGGACTCATCAACTCGCCAATGATCAATAAACACAAAAGTCATTTGCCGTTGAAAACGATGTCGTTTTTCACGTTTGGATGACCCTCATAAGAATAGAAGTGTGAAGAAAAAGAATGGGACTGACAGGACGTATGGGACCTGTTTTTCGGTTCAAGTTGAAGAGACATTGCAGCTGTGCTAGTTTGAGGCGGCTGATCTCGCCTCGGCTCGATACGCTCTCTGGAGTCCCACTGCGATGCGCCCTCGCCTGTCTGATCCCCGCGATCACAATTCGTTCATTGACCCGTTTCAAGCGACGCTCGCCGTACCGCGAGCCCATCGGCTGCACGGTGGCCATTTGCACGAGCTGGACATCGGCGAGACGCATGTCGAACTCGCCCCGGGGCTGACCGTCCCGTGCTGGGGATACGGACCGCCCGGCGCGATCACCTCGCCCGGCCCGCTGCTCGAAGTCGAGGCGAATCACCCGACTCTGATCCGTTGGACGAACCGCCTCCCTGCGTCCCGCGTACTGGGGCAGACACCGTCGGAATACCCGTTCAAAACCGCGCTGGTCCCGTTCGACGATGGGAGTGGGGAATCCCCGCAAAATTTTCCAGGCGCCGACGGGGCGCCCCCCGAGGTGGAACGTCTGAAAGACGCTCCGGTCGGTTGGATCAGTGTCCACCTGCATGGTGGGCACACCGAGGCGAATTCCGATGGCTGGCCCGACAACATGGCACGTACGGGCGGGTCCCAACTCGCTGTGTATGCCAACGATTCGGACAACGCCGACCTTGGTCTGATCAAGCGAGGCGTATTCCAGTGGTATCATGACCATGCCATGAACGGCACGGGATACCACGTCTTTGCGGGCCTCTTCGGCGGCTACCTCGTGCGCGATGCGTCAGAGGCGAAGCTGGGACTCCCGGTTGAAGGGGACGAAGGCGAAGTCGTGCTGGTGATTCAGGACCGTAACCTCGTTGCCGACGGTGGCCATGTGCGGTTCCTCCACAAGACGACCACGCCGAAGAATCCGAGCGTGGACGGCGGCACGGCAGAGTTCTTCGGTCCGCTGACCCTCGTCAACCAGCGG
Source organism: uncultured Schlesneria sp. (assembly GCA_903858935.1). GTDB lineage: Bacteria > Planctomycetota > Planctomycetia > Planctomycetales > Planctomycetaceae > Schlesneria. The sequence continues at coordinate 5,279 of CAIOKO010000130.1, forward strand.
ATCTGGCCGCGCCTGGAATTGCGGCCCGAAGTCTACCGGCTGCGAGTTCTCAACGGATCGAATGCACGGGCCTACCGACTGCATCTGGTGGCCATCGACGAGAAGCGACAAACAGTGACACCCCAGCACAACCGACTGCTCGTCATCGGTACGGAAGGTGGTTTGCTCTGGAAGGGGTGCCCGGTGGACAACGGCGACGCCCTGACCCTCGCCCCGGCCGAACGGCTTGACCTTCTGATCGACCTCACGGGCCTGCCGGAGGGGACCAGCCTCCACTTGATCAACTCGGCACCCGCCCCGTTTCAGGGGCAGCCCATCCCGGATGACCTCTGGAAGCTCTGGAACGAAGGCGAAGCGGACAATCTCAATAAGTATCCCCAGGTGATGCGTTTCGACGTTGTCCACAAAGCCGCCACGCGGGGCAAGCCGAAATCGCTGTTCGACACCATGAAGGGGGGCGTGACTCTCAATCCCGATGTGAAGCGGCTGCTTCATCCCAACGCCACCCCCGTCGCCAACGAACCCCCGCCCTTGACGCTGGGTGACCATGAGCACCGCCTGATCCTGCTTGGTGAGCAGCCTGTCGGGATGCTCTACCTGCAAGAGCTTGTGGAAGATGACCCCGGTGGCAAGATTCGCATCCAGCTCCCCGGCGACGCGAAGCCAAAGGGTTACCGCGTGGATGGTTGGATGACCGGAGAAACGGGTAAGAGTTCCGATCGCAATGCGTTCTACGACCATGTTGCCATCCGACCAACTGTCGGGCAGTGGGAGATCTGGAGGATCCTCAACACCACCGGCGACGTTCACCCGATCCACATCCACCAGTCGCTGTTCCAGCCGCTGGGTCCGTCGGCGACATCGACCAACGCTAATGGTGCCTACGACCCGGCCATCCGTGAGACGTCCACCGATATTACTCCGGTCACAACGCAGCCCGGCCGAGACTACGACCGGATTGAACGCTTCGGTTGGAAGGACACAATCCGCATCAACCCCGGTGAGCTGGTGTCGGTGGCAATCCGGTTCGACATCCCGGGCAGGTATGTTTACCACTGTCACGTGCTTGAGCACGAAGACCGCATGATGATGCGGCCCTTCGTCGTAACGGTCACTCCAATGGACGACGGTATGGACGGGATGGGACATACGATGTGATTTTCGTCCGGCCCTCCGTATCGAGAGTCGGACGGTGCCTGATGATCCCTCAATTCGTCCACTGTTTGCTGACCGATTGGCAAGGAGCAAGCCTCAGTCCTTAGTGGTGACTCTCCGCCAAATTCGCTTTGGTCCTTCCAGGACACAAAACAAATGCAAAAGCAACGCAAACGAAAACGAAACCCCACCGCCCCCGCGGCGGTGGTTAACGGGCCTTTGCCCTAGCTCGCCTGGCGAATATCAGACTCATTAACTGCCAAAGCTCCTGGTGCAAAGGCCCGATAACCACTCCCGCAGGGGGGGTGGGGTTGCGTTGCCGTAACTTCGTGGATTTGTTTTGTTCTGGCGGCGAAAACCAACTCATTCGGGTTTTCAGGAATCTCACTCGATTCGGCCACTATTTCCTGACCAACTAGAAAGCGGGAATCCATTAGACCACCACGAAGGACACGAAGAGCACGAAGAAATCAGAGAATGAAATGCTTGATACCATCCTTCAACCTGGTGTTGTCAAATTAGAAAGGCCATCGAAATCCACCTTCGTGATCTTCGTGTCCTTCGTGGTGAATCGCTGCCAACTTCGCTTTAGTCCTTTCCGGAGACAAAACAATTGCAAACAGTGCATGTCTTCTTCCTGCAGGAAAACACTCACGGTTTGCTCTCCTGTTTGCGATACTCGTCGATCAGTTTCTGGATGTGAATGGCCGGGATGGCGGTGATTCTTTTCAGTTGCGGCTCCGCCGGGCTCAGAGTGGGTTCCTCGTACTCACGATCGACAACGATCCCTTGTAACTCGCCGTCGATCACGGTGAGTGGTGATCCTATCTGTGCCGAGAAAACCGGCTGTGCGGAAATGACAAATCCATCGTTCCCAACACGCATGCTGGCGTATTTCTGATTCAGTTCCATCAGGGTCACGGAACAATTCCTTGTGTTCCACGATTCGGATGATGAGAACAAAATTTCCAGACCTGTCAGACGCTGGCCCATGGCGGGTTGCCCTGTTCGGCACTTCAACCACGGAACGAGATTTCGTTGCGCCAGTTCGAGCTTAAGCAGTGTCAGACCTCGCTCGTCGTCCGAGGCGACAACCCGAGCCGTCGCTTTCTTAAACGCGTTTCCGAACACACTGATTGGTTCGCCTTCGACGAGTGACTTCGATGAGACTGGAACAACGACCAGACCATCAGGTGAGACGCAGGTTCCGTTCAGATATTCGATCAGGACATCTTTTTGCTCAGGTTCTTTGATGCGCAGTTCAAAGTAGACACCCGCTTGACCGATTGATGCCGGCTGAAGGTTCTGGTAGTTCAATTGATGGACGAAGCCGACATTCGCGTTTGTTCCCGCCAGGCCCCCTTTCAAGACGATACTGTCGTTTGCGTTCATCGTGGGAATCAGTAGCGTGATGACCTGATCCAGAGATTCAAATAACCGGTTATGCAGCACGACGATCAAGTCACCCGTTTTGTATTGTCCCTTTGACTCGCGAACTCGCAGTGCTGCTTTGAACGGAAGTTTAAGATCGTCACATCGAACAAACTGCAGCTTGAGTCCCGTCGCCGTTTCGATCCAGATCATCGCCGCATCGGCGGGAAAAGAAACTTCGGGAAAATTTGCTAAAGGATGGTCACCAATCGGCATGTCCGAGCTTTCATCGATGAACTTCAGATGATCGTCTTCGATCAGTTTCAAATATTGTTTAATGTATGTTTCAGTCGATCTCGCAGACTCTTTTGCTCGTAGCATGGATTCAGAGACCGATTTGACCTCGGCTTCAGTCGATTTTCCCGTCGATAACTTTTCGATTAACTCAACCTGTTGTTTCGAAAGAGCAACGTGGACGGCGATGCTGATTTCGTTGTCTGAGGCACACCGGTCAAGGGCGGGCTTGATCAATGTCCATTGCCCCCGCACCTCGTCTTTCGCCCTGGTGAATTCGTCGATCGCTGTCTGCAATTCCGCAGCGTTCGATCGGTCTTGAAAATAGATCGTTTCTAGTTTTCGAACCTCTTCTTTTGCTGTGTGCAAGCGTTTCAAAAACGGGGCCAGTTGAAGTCGAAATTCGTCGGGCGTCGGGAATTGGCGTGGCGTGGCGTGCGTTGCTCGATCAGGCTCCGCAAGGCGTATGTTCATATTCGAAATCCCAGCTGGATCAACCGCCCTTATTCCGGGGCCACCCACCATTTGGTTTGGATAAACCTTCGCAAACGGAAATTCGTCCTGATTCTTGGCGAGTCGCAAAACCAAAAGAATCGTTCCCAGTCGATCGGCTTCCTTAATCGGGTCTTCAACATCCTCAGGACTTGATGCGACGATTGTCTCGACGGCTGACGGAGCCGGCTCTCCCGGTTCCGCATCCGGCAGATAGACCACCTTAATGAGCCCGCTGTTCCATGCCGCACGGATGTCATCTTCCGTGATCTCGATGGGAATGACGTCGTCTCGCAAAAATTTGAGGGAGTATTTGTCGGCTGGATAGAGATCAAGTCGGCCAGCAAGCACAGCTGCATGAAGCACCGGCTTGTACTCAATATGCAGATCCAGCGGATCACCAATTGCTCGCGAGATTCCAAATCTAATGGGTTTTGAGTCGATGTTGAAATATTGGCTTTCCATCCTCATCACCAGACCATCCGGACCGCTCATCTGAATTCCAATGATTTTGCGATCGACGAATCCCCGTTCGTTCGAACGCGGCGTCGTCACCCGTGCGTTGACGGGGTTGGTCTCGGCGTCTTTTACGATCAACAGTTCGTCGATTTTGGGATTCCACTTCAATGCGTTCCCTTCGACGAGATCGCTGGCGCGACGGGCAATGATCTTTGCTCGTAATGCCTTCCGCTGACCGATCTGCTGCTGGTGTTGGCTGAGTCGTGACTGCAATTCCTTCACCTGGATTTCTTCTAATTGCAGTTTCAGGTCGAATGCGGTTTCCAGCGAGCTTTGCAGCTTGCGTTTTAAGACGCCAATCGACGGCTGATTCTGATCCGCCTGGCCGTCCGTGTATTGCCGAATTTCCGTTGCCAGGTCCGTTGCGGCCGATTCGTGCGATCGGAGTTGTTCAACCAGGTTTCGCGCGGCGGGTGTATCAGGAATGGCACGGGTTAAATTGACTTTTGCGGATTCGCCTGACAGCGTGTATCCATTTTGCATCACATGTGGTTCGGCAGCGACCGCATTCGTTTGCGAAGGTACGAGGAGGGGATCGACGTTTGCCGCCGGTCGGCTTTTGGGGACATCCAGTTTTCGGATGGTATTTTCAATGTCGACCAGGCCCTGCATCGGCGCGGACGAAGCCCACTGGATCACGATCGCGTTCTGGTCGGCATCGGCCTTGATCCCTGCTGATATAAATGATGTTTGCAGTCGCTCAGCGATTTTTTCAGCACGGCTGTACTTGAGTCGAACGACGTGAGTAATCGAGCTGCGACCCAGGTCTTCAAACGATAATTCGCTCTGAATTTGACGGACTTCGTTCGGACTGAGATACACACCCAAGACAGTTCCCCGAAATTGATAGAGAATATTCCCGACGAGTACTCGCCCAGAGCGGCGCAACTGAACGTCAAAGACTTTCACGTGGTCAATCACGGGTTTGAATGCGGGGATGTAGGTCTCGTCGGAATCAAGCTCTTCCACCGCCGCATCGTCCGGGAGCAAAAGGTTGACATGATCGCCCGGCTTCAGTTCGCCAAGACCAGGGGATGAAGGATCGAGCATGATCCAATGCCGTTCTCGACCGGTCGTGTCGATCGGTTCCGTTGATCTGCTCAGTTCAACTCGAAAATTGCGTTCCGAAATGGACTCGATTGTTTCCTTATTCTCCGGCAAGTCTTTTGGTGGATAGTAAACGTTGTTGGATTGATTTTGAGTCGGCTCGGTAAGGTTAATGTCGCTTGGATCCCCCTTCGGTGCGACAGCCTTGGATCCTGATTCGGGTTTCTCAATCCGTTTCGTTGTCGGCGGATTTTCTTGTCCCCAAACTTCCCATCCCATGGGTGAGCAGATCCAAATGGTAACGAACGCGAGGCGGCAGACGATCGAAGTTTGCATGAGTTTTCCTGACGCATTGAGTCGCGTTGGACATTCCGAAAACCAAACGCATACGAAACCCTACCCCCCCTGCGGGGGTGGTTAATGGGCCTTTGCCCTAGGACTTAGATTGATAATTATCGGTGAATCGTAGCACGTTCAAAATGCACATGAGTTATCAGCCCTGGAAACTCATTCGCTCTTTTCTGACTAACGCTAAAGCAAGAAACCATTAGATCACCACGAAGGACACGAAGAGCACGAAGGAATCAGAGTAAGAAACGCTTGATGTCATGTTTCAGCCTGCTGTTGTTAAATCGGAGTGCCTCGATGACACACTCAAACACGTAACTGGAAACATCGTCGAAACCCACCTTCGTGCTCTTCGTGTCCTTCGTGGTGACTCTCTGCCGATCGCCATTGCCGAACATTGTTTTGATCTCAAATTATCTCGTATTGATGAATCGTGTCCTGTTCATAATGCGAATGAGTTATCAGCCCGGGAAACTCATTCGCTCTTTTCTGACTAACGCTAAAGCAAGAAACCATTAGATCACCACGAAGGACACGAAGAGCACGAAGGAATCAGAGTAAGAAACGCTGGATGTCATCTTTCAGTCTGCTGTTGTTAAATCGGTGTGCCTCAATGACACACCTAAACGCGTCACTGGAAACATCGTCGAAACCCACCTTCGTGCTCTTCGTGTCCTTCGTGGTGACTCTCTGCCAATTGCCATTGCCGAACATTGTTTTGATCTCAAATTATCTCGAATCGATTCATGGATGGCTGGCCCTGGTGCAAAGGCCCGTTAACCACCCCCGCGGGGGGGGTGGGGTTTCGTTGTTGTTTCATTGTGTCCTTCCAGTTCCTGCCTGGCTTCGGCGTTGAGACCTTCAACATCGCTTGCCGTGGCGTCGAGTTTCATTTGCATTGTGTCCCATTCCAGCAGCGACTCGTCCGACAGGGACTGATCAACAAGAATGTTTTGCCCGTCATCAATCGCTGGTTTCGCTCGAGGCCAGATGGCCCATGTCGTGATCCCCGCAATCGCCAGCGTCACAGCCGCGATCAGCGCCACGTGCCTTGTTTGATTCTGAGGCCCGGACGGGCGAACCCCTTGCTGCAGCGGAACTCCTGCAGGCAGCGGAACCGTTGTTGGCTGCTGCACATGAGCCAGACATTGCTCCAATAACGTCGCGGTCTGCGTGGCCGAGGCGATCCGGTCGTCGGGCGACTTCGACAGCAGTTTCATCACGATCCGC
>CAIOKO010000131.1 GCA_903858935.1 uncultured Schlesneria sp.
ATTTAAGTTCGAAACGCGATCGTCTGGGGGAGGTTGTGTCATGGCGCGAATCCTAGCGCCTGATCACAAGCGTGGAAAGATTCATTCCGTGAAATTCGTCGGTAAAATGCAAAAAATGACAGCCTCTCCGCGTGATGAGCGTGCGTCGGAAACGATTCAAACGCTGCCGAAGCATCGGGCCAGATATTCCGTTTGAATTTCTGATTAGAGACCATGCGGATTGGAATTTGGTAGATTCGCGAACAATGCTCATCACTCGGAGCGATGATGGCTACTTTGGCCTGAGGCAAAGCCTCACTGGAGTCTTCGACAAGGCCGTGTCTTCATGGCTCGATAACGCGTCCGAAGAGCACGGCCTTACCGAAGACGGTAAAACCGTAGCACTCTTTCCATGGCTTTTTGTTTTAAAAGCACTTCCTCTCCAGCAATCCAAACGCTTCATCTTCAGGTCGTTTCCTCGGGCCAGGGTCGCCCTCCCCCGGCAGATAGTCATACTTGCGCACGAAGTTTCACGTTGATGGCGAGCGACTTTCGAGTTGTTATGCGGCTTGAACTTCAAAAAGTTCGGCACAAGCTGGAGGGATCCACGTTGTTGAACTTGTGATCCATGACTTCAACAACACTGACCATCGATTCGACGTAAAACGAACGCTCTTCGAGTTTCTCCAGATCGATACCAGTAATCAGCCATCGCCCCCGATTCGTGTAGGGGTGAATCTCGAGAGTCTCTTCATCCAGTGGTTCGGAGACGGTATCACGTATCTGAGAAACGAGAATCCGCCGCTCGACCATCTGGCTGAACAATCGCAAGCATTCAAAATTGATGGCAGGGTAAAGAAATTTGTAAGCACGACCAGGCAAAAAAACACGATTGGACATTTGGAATCTTTCCAATGTCATGGGCATGATTACGGGCATCGCGATTGCGACGGCACACCGACCCTAAGAAACGAAACTGCTCAGCCTCGAGCACACACATTGCAAGTAGAGATTCGCATCAAATTGCGATAAGAAACACCGCAGTTTGGCCTGCGTGGCACCGCCAACCCTGTTGGCTTCGGAGCTGTTTTTGTGAACTTACAGATGATACCAGAAATATTGGGAAAAGCAAGATCAGTTATCGGGTGCAAATGAACCCCAATTTATTGATATTCCAAGATTTCAGCTTAAGAAAGAACTTTGCCACTCAGTCGCGAAGTTAACCGAAGCAACACATCCAGAATTTCTGGCGGGGTCGAATCGTCGTGGCTGTTTCGACCCGCGGATGAAGAAATCCAGCAATCGACAATGCTCACGAACAGTGTACGGCGACAAATCAACGAACTTTCCAATCTCTTTGACTGTGTAGAACTCCTTTGATGCAGCCTGCTGTTTGATGACTTCCGAGCCGAGTTGTTCGAGTCGTCCCATTCGAAAAATCAGTTCGTTGAGCTTAACCAGTGCATCCATAGAGCGCAGGCTGTAGATCTCCTGATTTGTAGTCCCAAAATCGTGACACGACATTTCTTTCGACTCCGGTTTACTCAAAGTCTTCTGGAAGTTCGTGGCGATTTCTTTGAACTCCGAACCTGCTTCGAACGCTCATGCGCTTCAACGAGATTCAGACGTTCGAGTTTCGCCCGAATTAAATGCAACGGGCATCTTTATTGCGAAAAATCTACAAGATCCTCAAGTCAAAGCGTCCAAACAGATAATGGGCAGGCCCTGAAATGACTTGAAGTTTTACCCAGAACTTTACCCAAGTGAAAACAAAAAGCCTTACCGCAAATTGTTGTGCGATAAGGCTTTATGAATGCCCAAGACAGGAATCGAACCTGCACGGTATTGCTACCACTAGGCCCTCAAGAATACGCGAAAACAGGTCTTTTTAAGATAAAACCGCCTATTTTGTAGAGTTTAGTCACTGTCTTATGTAATGTCAACGAGTCTCACGCAATCTCAAAAAGTCCCTTTGTTTCTCGGTTATTTTTATCATTTCCGGTAGCGTCGGTATTAGTGTTTTTCGCTAGGTGTATCGTCTTAGCATTTGGTGATAAAACTATATTTCCGTCGAGAGCGCCAACGAATCCCGGTAGTCACTATGTCGGCTTTGCGAGCATGCCGCCCGTCATCGCGACACTTGATGTCGCCGTTCAGAAATAGTCTGATGGTCACTGGATCAGTCATTCAGTCACGGGGGCCATCGTGCGAATACCATTCTTTGAAAGTGCTGAGAAGCGAAAAAAACGCCTACTTGATAACGAGCTAAAAAAGTGGGCGAAAGAGGAATCCGAAAACGCCGAACGACAGGCGAAGCAAAAAGCATGGGACCGTTATTGGTTCAAGGCGCGGATCGTCGTGGGGTCCGTTGCTGTACTCTTCACGTCCGCCTTAGTGTACGTGGTCGTAAGCATGCCGCGAGTGCCTGCCCCGTCTATGGTTGACACTCCGTCTACTCAACCACTCGTTTCGCCACAGCCCTCGTCAGCATCAACGACAGTTTTTGCGCCGCCAACAGGGTCAGTCAACGCGAAGCCAGACCGGGCTGCGGAAAGCAAACCAGCGTACGATGGTAAGTTCTGGCTGAACACTGCATCTGGAGTTCGTCACAATTCGGGATGCAGCAGTTACGGAACAACCAAGAAAGGACGGTCGTGTTCGAAATCCGAAGGTACAGCTTGCGGTAAATGTGGTGGGTAACAATGTTACCCAAGCACAAGACGACAGCAGATTGACCGCCAATGTTGGTCATCACCCAGGATGCGTTCTAATCCCATCGGTTGCCAGTACGATCATTCTGTCGTCCAGGGTGACAGCGTGACGACTGGTGTCATCCTCGCGGGTCCGTTATTGCCATCGGTCGATGTCCGCCTTGACGGATAAGCATGCATAACAATCCCCCGCCTTAACGGGTCCCTCCTGACGCAAGTCGTTACGGTGTATACACTTGATAACCGTGACCAAAAAAACATTCTTTCACGAATTATTTTTCGTCCTTCACACAAAAACTGGAAAAAGCCTATAAAATAGGGCTTTTCCTATTTGTTGCCATGTGCTGGCGGTCATGGTTCGCTGGTTGTGATTGGCTGCTCAGGTAATCATCCGAGCCGATAATGGAAACCAGCATGAGCCGAAAATGCGATAGTAAATTTTGTCGCATGGTCGGTTGGCTGTCAGGTTGCCAGTGGGATTATGGTCATGATCGGCGTCCAGACCTTTGGGAGTTCTGTCCGATCAAAAACCGCTTATACGTCTGACGCTCGGTCGAAAATGGGGAGTTCTGTCCTTTTGACCGACTTTTGACCGGAGTGCTTCGGACAGAACTAAACCACTAAAACTACTATAAATATAGAGTATTTCATATTCATAATTAATTGTGTCCCTTTTGACCGGGGGGTGTTTCCTTCACCCCGTTTTCCCTCCCCCTTGCCATCTGGCAGCAAGAGGGAAGGTGGGTGGTCAAAAGGGACACAACTCCCCGCAACGGTTTTCAGAGCACCCGATACATCAAAGTTGGACGTCCGACTGGCGGTATAAACAACTCTTTTATGATCTCTCCGTTTTCCTCCAGCTTTGTCAAAACCGCGTCCATGTCGCGTGCCGAAAGATTCCTAACATGGCGACTTACCTCGCGCCGCATTCGTCCGCTGTAGCCAGTTTCGCGAATGAAGAGCAGTAGCTTCTTACCGATGGCATCGAAAGCGCCGTCCGCGACGTGATCGCTGGCGAGTTGTTCCATCCGCCTTGTAAGCTTCAAAACGAACGCACACGCCCACTTGGCAGAGGGGCCGGATATCTCGACGGCTTCCCGGCCCAAACTGCATTGGTGAATCAATGCGAGCTTCCGAGCGTATTCCCAAGTCCTGCCCCATACCTGCGTGCCCCGCTTTTCCTCCGCGAGTCGATGCCTGTCCACGATTTTATTGAGAGCGTTAAATTCCTTCTCTGCTGCTGGCGATGTGGTCAGAATTCGGGGGCCTCCGTCTGCCAGGGGATCGGCCTTGTAGTTATGCCACCACTTAGTGGCCTCTGCCAACGATGGCGGGACCATCAACGGGTCGGGTTTCTGCATTGGCGGATTATTATCACTGGCTTCCACAATCAAGAACCGATTGAACAGGCCATCGCTCAACGCCTCTTTGGTCAACGATCCGTAGAAATTCGCTGGGACTGAAGTCCCATAAATGCAGAAGTTCGGGAACTGAATCGAATGGTTGTTTTTCTTGTCCGCGTAGGCCGGAGCGATGTAGACCGTAGATGCTGAACTGAAGAGTTTTAGCCAGATGTCGATGATGCCTGCCAGATGTGGAGGAGCTTGCTTACTGTTGCCCAGTACGGTCATCAAACGCCCCATCTCATCGGACTGAAGGAGCGTAGAGGGACTGTTGACCAAAGCACCATGTAGTCCCGCATGACTGGCGAGGCCGTCCTGCAACATGTTCCCGCCGCCCGCCGTGGCAATGACGAGCTTGTTTAAGTTCATTGGATGTTGTTTACCGGCAGAGCTTGCGGCAATGCCGATTAGGTAGCAATTTGGCGTGGTGCCGTAATCATCCTGAACCTTGCGACCGATCAGCGTTGCGAATCCGGCAATGGCAGAGATACAGGCCAATTCTGGTTGGCGTTTATGTGCTGTGCGAAGATTTAAGTCGATCCATTCTTGAAGTGTACCGCCGGGGTTCCAGAGCGATGCCTCTTCGGCGATCTCATCAGCAATTTGCTGGAGCATGGTTTCAGTTATTGGCTTGAACCGGTTTTTTGAATCAGGGTCCGCTACAACCTCAGTAGCCGATCCGATAACCGGCAGCGGCACACTGGCGTCCAGACGAAGGGATTCTTCGACTTCGATTCCGAATCTACTGGCGATCGATTCCAGGAACCGGCGGCAGTGTCGAGAATCCCCGTGGTCAATTCGAAATTGATCGTCATCGTCCAGGGGTTCATCGCTCGACCATAATGCTTCCCGTTCGTCATCAATCTGGCGTCCAGACTCGGCAGCGAGCCGGGTTAGTTCTGCATGTAGCCGTTCGCCTTCATTGTCGAACGCCGAATTGTCGATAATTTCCTTCAACCGTTTTCTTATTGGTGCCTGCAACATGGCCAGTTTTTCCCGCCCATTGGCGATGATCAATTCTTCTGGCGACGGGTTGAACGCGAACGGGTACACGATCCAGGTTTCATCATCCGCCACGATCAATGCGCCGTCTGGGAATTTGTACTTCGAAGTGAGCCATGCATGGCAGAGCTTCGCCCGTTCAACGTCTGAGAATTTCAGGGTGACGTATCGACGGGTTATAAATGCGTCGGGGTCCGGTTGGCCGTGTTGTATCTGCCGGTCGATGCGTGCCGTGGTTGTTCCCATCGGATAGGGTTCGACAATCTCAGATCGTACATTCTCAACAATGGTCCATTCCTTCGATTGCTTGTCGTAATCGACTCGATCAACGGTCCAGGCGATGCCATCGAATGGCGGCAGAGATTCCTTGACGGGTTCGACTTCGTGAGCGTTGATGAATTCACGGACGTTTGACGCGCCGTGTTCGATCAGGGTGCGAACGACCGCTTCGCCCGAACTGGTGGACGTGATGTAGACCTCGCTGCCATTGACCAGAGCAGAGAATAACGGGGTCCGGTCATCGTTCGCGAGCGATGGCAGTAGAACATCATCGGCACAATACGGTCTCTTGACGTTCTTTAGATTTTTACGTGAAGTTGTCTTGTCAGAGCTGCAAATAGACTGCATAATGGTTGTACCTCTTGGCGGGGGTTTGAAATTGGGAACGGCACCAGCTTGTCACTGGTGCCGTTCTTGTTTTTTTAGGTTAGAAAAGAGTCCGCAAGAATTCGCGAACGGCTTCGAAATCTTCGCTGGCTACGAGCCGGTCAAGTTCCTCAAGCGTTTGTCGATCCGCTTCGACTCCAGCTTCAAGCGATTGACGGTCCTTGTTGGGGTCCGTTGAGAATGCCAGTCGGTTAAGTTTCGACTGTATTTTTCGATGCAGTCGAGTTGAACAACGCTCGCAATCGTTTATGGTATCGCGGTTGTTCACGTCAGGACTACTTTCTTTTCTGGCTGGTTCAGTTGTTTCTGGAGGCTTTCCAGATAGGTCATACGTCGCTTGGGCGTTGCCGGTTCGGTCGGTGCCACTGGTGGCGGGGTCGGAAGTCCCATTAACGCCCCGAAAATATTTTGAGCTGCCTGTCGTTCGATCACATTGTAGTAATGGTCCGCGTCACTGCCGGGTCGGTGCAATCGATATCCTTCTTTCTGAAGTGGGACGTGCTCATTCTGAATTCGCTTGTAATCGTCGAGTGCCGTACGAACGGCAGCGGTTCGGGCCGCTTCTGCGCCGAATTGATGCGGGTTTGCGGTCGACACGAGCTTCTCAGCAGTATTCACAATCTGGTCAAGTCGGTTTGGTTGAAGTCTCATTTTCAATTCCTTTGGAAATGTTGTTGATTGATGGTCTGTTGGCGATTAGGCCAACTGCAACGTCTTATTCCGAAATGCTTCCATTCGGGATTCGGTTTGTCCGATGGCAACGTGGTGTTCATTCACCAGATCGGAAATTCGACCAGCAAGATCGACGGCAGCGTCGGCTTCTGCAACGGCTTGCCGATAACGCGGGTGATACTTGAAGAATTGCACCGGGAAGCAATCGTCGGCCTCTGGATCAACGGTAAAGCCCATTCGTTGAAAGCCGGTTCGAAGTTCGGCTTCAATCTCTGGTATCTTCTTGATTGCATCCTCTGACAGCGCGGAGGCATGTTGTTTGTGCGGTCCTTCCAGGTACTCGATACACTCGCGGCGAATAGCAATTTCGCGTTCCAAATGTTGCCAGCGTTTTTGCTGAACCTCGTGGGCGCTCGATACCTTGAAACCTTTGGCGGAATCGGCTTTCAAGGTGTGAACTACTCCAGCAAGTTCGTTGCAATCGGTCTCCAGTTTCTCAATCTCGCTGGAAATCCTTGCGTGTGCAGCGGCGAGACTCTTCGGCGCGGCGAACAACAGACTGACGAATCGAATCATGTGCGTGAACCCCTTCAAACGTTTACTTGATCGCCCAGGCGAAATTGCCAGGACGAGAGAGACTTTTTTTTCTAGATACCAGCGGCAGCAAGAGCTTGACGAGCAGCAGCGTTCTGTCGCTGGCGTTGCGTCGGTGTGATCGGTGCCAGTTGTTGCGGTTGGTCTTTTGGCTGGTTCTGAGCTTGGATGAATCTTTCAATGGCAGCCTTTGACGTGTATCGTTGGCCGCCAATCAGAAGCGTTTCGAGCTTCACTCCCTTACAACCTCGAAGATACCATCGCCACATTGTCGCCCGGGATGGCCGACGCCCCGGAAACTGAGCAGCGGCTTCCGTCCCGAAGTGCAGTAAAATCTCGTCAACCATTTCGAATCCCCCTGAAAAAACGTGGAACGTGTGAGACGATCCATCAATTACCGGTTCATTCGAGCCGAGTCTACACGTCTTTTCTGTGAGTAATGGCGTTATGCCATTACTTTTGATTTTTCATTCTCATTTGGGGTTCAAAGAAAGAGAAAACCCCATGTGTACCATTGGTCAACATAGGGTTCGCGGGGATTGCTGGTGGTCGGTGGCGTCATGCGGTTGGAACTTGTCGCCCGATTAGGTCCTGCCAATACCATTCCGCGTCGATGACGATCATCGAACCCCAAACGATGGTCCTGATGCGTGGATCAGCTTTTACTTGTTCACGAAAATACTTGACCTCGTATCCAAGAATCCGGGCAAAGTCTTCAATCAGAAATCGACCAGAGCTTGGCAACGGTTGATAGTTGATCGGCTTGATGGTTGTCTCTGTCTTCATGTCGTTTCCGTCCGATGTGGGAAAAGGAATTCGACCAGATCATCGCCTAAGAAAAATCGTGTTTTCGTGTGTTTGCGGGCTGGCGTCAGTCCCTCATCAATCCAGGTTTGGAGCGTCTTTTCTGTGATCCTGAATGACGTGATCAGTTCACCCGCCGTGTAGATCCTCCCTCGAACAATTCCGCAGACGTGCGGTTTGGGTTCGGTTTTCATGGCAATCATTCCTCGTCCGTGAGTTGTTCGAGTACCCAAGTTCGGGCCGCTTCCCCGTCGCCAAATTCCGTATCGTTTTCAGTGGTTTCCAGTTCGTCCAGAATCTTGATGATTTTCAGCAGGGCCGCGAACCTCGCGGTTTGGATGTCACGTAATTTGATTGCCTTGTCAGATGTCATGGGTCGTATCCCTTGATTGAAATTGTGGGAAGAAAAGGTGGAAGAGTCTTCCACCTTTTTGTGTGACTGGTGGCGACGGTATCAACCTCGAACGCGCGCAACAGCTTTGGCTTTTTCCAAGTCGATGTGTGCGTAGTGGTCCGACATGCTGGCGTTGGCATGTCCAAGCGATGCCTGCACGCCATCAAGCCCGTGGACTTGCCTTATCTCGGTCGCAGCCAAATGACGTAGCCAATGCCCCGTAAACCGTGGCAACTTCAAATCGTCGCAGGTCTTTTTCAACCGATTGGAAAATGTCGCCCTCTGAATCGGGAACAATTTCGCAGACGGCTTTCCGGTCATATACTTTGCCAGAATCTCTTGGCCGCGTAATCCGAATACGAGCGCCCGTTGCTTCCCCTTGTGCCTCATCTTGTGGTCGGTCAAAACTGCCACCCATGCGGTCGGGTCGGATTGGTCAATCATCTCAGATGTGAGCGAAACCAGTTCGCCAGGACGACAGCCCGTGAGAATCGCCAGATCGATCATATCTCGCGTTTCCGGGCTTACGGCTGCGCGTACAGCGTCTAGGATGTCTTTCTTAATGGCCGTCCGTGGAGCGTGATCCGTGGCGTCTGGATGTCCTTCACGCAATGCCGCCACAGCTTCGAGTCCAACAAGTACCGTTGATGGGACCAGCTCATTTTCAACAGCCCAACGGAATAGCCGCCGGATGCGTCCGACCGACTTGTTTATGTACTCCCTGCACCATGTGCCGCCGTCCAGCATCTTCTGGCGAACAGCTTTGAGGGATTTTGGGCCGAATGACTTTGCGGGGGTGTCCCCGAACAGGTGGACCAGCGGAGTAATGGCCGACTTGACGCAATCGTATTCGGCAGTCCGTTTGCCGTTTTTCCGATAGTGGCCGTCAGCCCACTTTTCGAACGCCGATGATATTTCGTTGATCGTCGGGCCGGTGTCGTCGGTGCCACGTCGGGCAATCGGGTCAACCGGTAGTCCAGTGGCGATTTCCTTGATCAGATCAGCGTAACGGATGCGGCTTTCCGGTGAACCGTACGCGCCGAGGTAGTGATCTTTGCCGTTGTACCAGACACGAGCTTGTCCGGTAGCCTTGTGACGTGTGAGCGACGGAAGACGGTTTTTCATGCGGATGATCCTTCCAAAATACCGTTTCGGTAGTGATTACCGACACGGACAGGACGATTTTCATCTGCACGGAAGAACGTCTTCCGGTAACGTAACTTGTTTCAGCGTATCAACTTCAGTAATTTTCCCACACCTCCAGAAAATGACTGCGGTTTGTAGCCGCAAGTCATTGTCTGGTAATGTGTTATGCCCAAGACAGGAATCGAACCTGCACGGTATTGCTACCACTAGGCCCTCAACCTAGCGCGTCTGCCAGTTCCGCCACTTGGGCTGGGTGCCTCGGTTTGAAGGAGGCGCGGGGGGACAGTATAGCGACCATCCGGTTCGTCGCAAGGTTCGCGTCAATTCGATATTTCGGACGATATCACAGAAATTGGGGCTCTCCGAAAATTCCAGCATATTCAACATATTCAATCACTCAGAATTTGGCAGGAATTGGCGTGTCGTGAGTTTTTGGCCAAATTATCGAATTACTGATGCCGATTGCTGCACGGGCTGAAGCTCATGCTACGAATGCTACGCCTTGCGAGCTTTTCAGATGCGGTTCGGGTTTTCCGTTGGTCGCATCGGCTGGGCAGCTTGTTACAATCGCATCGCACGCGCCCGGCTTGATCGAACGAACTCTTGCAAAGGATCAGTCGACGATGGATTTCTGGCAACAAAAGTACGCGGAAGGACCGCTCGTTAAGACGAAAATTGTCGCGACCGTTGGGCCTGCGTCGGCCTCGCATGAAAAACTGACGGAACTTGTTCTTGCCGGTGTCGATGTCTTCCGATTGAACTTTGCGCATGGCAAATACGAGTGGTTCAAACAAGTCGTCGGCTGGATTCGCCAGGTTTCGACCGACCTCAAAAAGCCCATTGCCATCCTCGCTGACCTCGCCGGACCGAAGATTCGGCTGGGTGAACTTCCCCCTGAAGGACTGAGATGTCGGCACGGGGCTCGGCTGGAATTCGTGCGAGTCGTCGAAGAGGGGCGAACAGACCAGTTGACATGCACTTATGAGCAGCTGATCGATGATTTACGCCCGGAGGACCGAGTCCTGCTGGCGGATGGTTCGGTTTCGCTGCGAGTTATCGAACAAAATGCGAAATTGGGGAAAGTCATTTGCGAAGTAGTTCAGCCGGGACTTGTCCGAAGTCGCCAGGGAGTCAATCTTCCCGGTGCGACTCTGAGTACACCGAGCGTGACGGAGAAGGACAGGGCGGATCTTCAATGGGTTCTCGACAATGGGCTCGACTACGTCGGATTGAGTTTTGTCAGGAATTCCGAGGATATCCGGCTGCTGAAGCGGTTGATTGCGGCTCATGGAACAAAGACACCGCCCTGGATTGTCGCCAAGATTGAAAAGCCCGAGGCGATTGCAGATCTCGAGCAAATCGTGATCGAAACGGATGCCGTGATGGTGGCACGGGGCGATCTTGGTGTCGAAGCCGATGTCTTTCGCGTTCCGGCACTGCAGAAACAGATTATTCGGATGTGCAACGAGCATCGAACGCCCGTCATCACGGCAACTCAGATGCTGGATTCGATGCAGAAAAGTGAGTTACCAACCCGTGCTGAAGCAAGTGATGTTTTCAATGCCGTCCTCGACGGAACAGATGCAGTGATGCTGTCAGGAGAAACTGCCGCCGGGGATTACCCTGTTGAAGCGGTCGCCATGATGAGTCGGATTGCCCGCGAAGCGGAACAGATGCTGGAGCAAAGACTTGCGAAAAGCGATTCTCGCAGTACCGACCGAACGCGTGCGACGGCGATTACGGAAGCGGTGACGCACGGTGCCGTTACGGCTGCGTCGCATCTTAACGCAGATCTGATTGTTGCGGCGACGCGCGGTGGCAAGACGGCGATGGCGATTTCGAAGCAGCGTCCCCACGTGCCGATTCTTGGTCTGACCGACCGCCCGGAAGTTGCTCGACGGATGTGTCTGTTCTGGGGAGTGAGCCCAATGGAAACCTCCGCCGTGTCGCTGGCTCCTCGGGAACTGCTGGCATTTGTGGAAAATGAAGGTCGAGCTCGAAAACTGCTCGATTCGGGCAGCAAGCTGGTCTTGATTGGTAGCTCGGATTGGAAACTCGAATGGCATGACATGATGTTGGTTCACGTCGTTTCGTGATAAAAGAAACCGTGCAGTCGCTTTACATTCATTCAAATCGTCATTAAACAGAGGCAGATGGTCCCATTTATTCGATGAGATCTCGTGGAACGCTGGGCTGTTTGACCGGTAGGAAGAGAAGACGCTGCGTCTTAGGAGACTCCGATGCAGTGGCACAGAATCCTGATCGAGAAGTTTGACAAAGCGCTAGTGGAACGCTGGTTGCTGTTATTGGTAACACGTATTTTCGTCTGCCGAAATGGCGGCGATTTGAATGTCACCACACTTTGAGTGAGATGTGACTGCATGAGTAAATCGGATGGCGCGATGATTGAGGCGATTGGCCTCAGCAAATTTTACGGACCGTTTGCGGCGACACAGGACGTCACTTTTTCGGTTCCGAAGGGACAGGTGGCGGCGTTTCTCGGTCCCAACGGTGCCGGGAAGTCGACGACGATGAAGTTGCTAACTGGTTTTCTGGCTCCAACTTCTGGAACAGCCAGAATCGGTGGGTTCGATATGTCGACCGACCGACTGAAGGCAGCGGAAATCCTGGGTTACCTTCCTGAAAACGGCCCCCTTTACCTTGAGATGACTCCATCGTCGATCCTCAAGTTCCTGGGTGAAGCCCGGGGAATGAGCGGTAGCCGGCTGCGTGACCGGTTGGAGTTTGTCGCTCAAAAGTGTTCACTCAAAGGGGTTTGGGGAAAACCGATTGGGAAGTTGTCAAAGGGTTTTCGGCAGCGAGTCGGGATGGCTCAGGCTCTGCTCCACGATCCTCAGATTTTGATTCTGGACGAACCGACAAGCGGTCTCGATCCGAACCAGACTCACGATGTCCGGGAACTGATTCTGAGTCTGGCGAAAACGAAAACAATCCTGCTTTCGACCCACATTTTGACGGAAGTCAAAGCCGTTTGTAACCGGGTGATCCTGATCAATGACGGCCGGATTGTCCTTGACGGTTCGGTCGCTGATCTGGAACACGGGGGCGAGGGGATGGACAAGCGGTTCCGTGAATTAACCGGTTCGGCCCGTTAATCGCGCGGCTGAACGTGTTTCCTCGACGATGCGAAAGTGGGGAACCGGTCACCGGAAGTACTGAATATTATGGTGATGAGGCTGCGGCCTCTGGTGAAAAATTTGAGTCGTGCCGAGGTGCGTTGCCTCGGCATCGTGGTGGATCAGGTCACAAGGTCCACCCTGAATTGACCTGCAACTGTTTCTCAATTCGACAGGGATCGCCCACAGATGCGTTCGCATGTTGTCCTCGCGGTCTTCAAACGCAACTTCTGGAGCTACTTCTCCGGAGTCATTGGTTACCTCTTCATTGTGGTGTTCGTCTTCCTGGGGGCTTTTGCCGCTTTCCAGGAGAAGTTCTTTGCGAACAACGTCGCCAGCCTCGATCAGTTGAACGAGTGGTTTCCGCAACTGCTGCTGTTCATCATTCCTGCAATTACGATGGGGATCTGGTCGGAAGAACGAAAACTTGGCACTGAAGAGTTGCTGTTCACACTTCCGGTTTCTGACCTGGAAGTGCTGATCGGTAAGTATCTTGCTGTGGTCGCCGTATACACGGTTGCTCTGGTCTTTTCATTAACCAATGTGTTGATCCTGAAGTTCATCGGGAACCCTGATACCGGCCTGATCTTTACGACGTATCTCGGATACTGGCTGGCGGGCTGTGCCTTGCTGGCGGCAGGAATGGTTGCATCGCAACTGACCAGCAACGCAACAGTCGCGTTCGTGCTTGGTTCAGCGATTTGTGCAATCCCGGTCTTTGCCGGTCGGCTTTCATTTCTGCTCAAGTCATTCGTCCCGGAAGGTGTTGCGGAAGGGCTTAGTCTTTCATCGCAGTTCAAGCCATTCGGACTGGGGTTAATTCCTTCGCAAGGGGTGTTCTACTTCCTTGGCTTGACCGGTTTGATGTTGTATCTGAACTACATCCTGATCGGTTATCGACATTGGAGCGGTGGGGTCAAAGGGACCAACATGGGGGCTCATTACCTTGTGCGTGCCCTGTCCGTGCTTCTGATGCTTCTCGGGATTGGTGCGGTCTTCTCACGAGTAGGTGCCAGTGCCTCTGACTGGACTTCTGAAAAACTCTATTCATTCAGCCCGACCACGAAACAGGTTCTTAAAGATCTGAAAGCCGATCGTCCTGTCACGATTCAGGCATTCGTCAGCCGGACCCCTCCCCGAGATTACGTGACCGTCAAAAGCACCCTTCTTGGATTACTTGGCCAATATGGTAAGGGGACGTCGAATGTGACTGTCCGAGTCGTCGAAGTCGACCCGTCCAGTGAACAAGCGGAAGAAGCAAAGCAATTCGGTATTGAAGCTCGTGACATCCAGTTCGAGCGTGAAGGACGATTGCTCGTTGAAAAAGTTGTCATGGGTGCCGTGATTAACAGTGGTTCCAACGAAATTATCATCCCACACTTCGGTAAGGGAACACCTATTGAGTACGAGTTGACTCGTTCAATTCAGGTGGCCGCCAACGAAAAACGAAAGACCGTCGGCATCCTGGAAAGCGATGCGAAATTGGCTGGCGGACTCGACATGTCGACATTCCGTCAGTCACCGGAATGGCGGATCGTTTCCGAGCTGAAAAAATCGTACAACGTCGAAACGGTTGCGGCAGCGTCTCCGATTGACGATTCGAAATATGATGTGCTGATTTCCGTTCTTCCTTCGTCGCTGGGGATGAACGAGTTGAATAACCTCGTGGATTACGCCCGGAAGGGAAAGCCCGTTTTGGTTCTGGACGACCCGCTACCCGCGACGAACCCTCAACTCGCTCCACGCCAGCCGAAGCCCAAGGCGGGTGGCAACCCAATGATGAGTATGGGTATGCCCAACGAACAGAAGGCGTTCGGTGGTAAGGCCACGCCACTTGTTGACCTGCTGGGAATCGAGTGGGTTTTTGATGAAATCGTGTGGGACAGTACATCACTTTACCTTCACCCTGAATACGAAAAGCTGCTCCGTGAAGAGATCATTTCCGTGAGCACGGCGAGTGAAAATAAGAAAGCTTTTGATCTCGACAGCCCGGTCACTCGTAGTTTGCAGGAAGTGATGTTGTTCTTTTCGGGCTCGATCAAAGAGCGAGAAGTCAAGAAAGGCCAGGAGAAGACACTCGAGTTTCGACCGCTGCTACTCACCGGCAGAAACTCCGGGGTACTGGAATGGGACGACCTTGTCAAAAGCAGCATGTTCGGCATGAACATCGACCCAAATCCAAAGCGATCTTCGGACGACACTTTGCACGTTCTGGCCGCTCAAATTACTTCGACGAAGGATGCGAAGGGGGACAAGATCAATGTGATTTACGTCGCCGACACCGACATTATCTCGGACTTCTTCTTCCATCTGCGAGAGTCGAAGCAGTTTAATCTTGATCTCGACAATGTGACGTTTGTTTTAAACGCGGTCGATCAGTTGTCTGGTGATACAGCAATGATTGATCTGCGAAATCGACGACCGAAGGTTCGCACGTTGACCTCGATTGAACGGCAAACGAAAGCCTTCAACAAAACAGCGACTGAAGAACGCAAGATGGCCGCAGATGAAGCAAAGCAAGCGCTGAAGGATGCCAAGGCCCGGCTTGCGGAAAAGGTCGAGAAGATTAAGAAAGACGACTCGCTCGACGACGACAGCAAGATGCAGCAATTGATGATGGCTCAACAGGAGGAGTCACGTCGGCTGGAAGTTGAAGATGCGAACATTAATCAGACCAAAGATAAGAAGATTGATGCCAGTAAAACGAAGATGGATCGGCTGACTCGCGAAGTTGAGCGTAGCTACTACACGCGATCACTGCTGTTTTCACCTATCCCGGCGATCATCCTGGGTCTGCTTGTCTGGTTGATCCGTAAGAATAATGAACAGCGGGATATTGCTCCTTCTCGTCGAGCGGGTGTCAGGTCCTGAGGATATCGATACAACAGGTGTTGCCGGTCGCCCGCGGATGACCGACAACTCTTTCCCTAACCGTTTTCATCCCGCAGGAGCTTCGTTATGAACGAAACCGTGCGAACGTCGATTTTTGTTGCCGGAGCGGCATTGTCATTGCTTGCCGCAAGTTTCCTTGGTCCCGCAGTGCCAAAGGCACCGGCAGAGTTCAGTCAGGTTGGCAAATTGTTCTTTCCAGACTTCAAGGACCCTGATGAGGCTAAATCCTTGCAGGTCGTGAGCTATAACGCTGACACGGCCTCACTACGGATTTTCGGCATCGAACAGGGGCCAGACAAAATCTGGCGTATCCCTTCCCGCAACAATTATCCGGTCGACGGAAAGGAACGTCTCGGCAAGACAGCCACGTCGATTCTTGGAATCAAGCGAGAAACGCTGGCGGGGCAACGTAAGAACCAGCACGTCGAGTTCGGCGTACTTGACCCATTAGGCGAAAGCGTCAGCGATTACACCGGGGTTGGAAACCGAGTCACATTGAAAGATGGGAAAGATGGTAAGACCCTGGCTGACTTGATTATTGGTAAAGAAGTCAAAGGGAGAAGCGGCTTCTTCTACGTCCGCAATCCTGCAGAAGATCAGACCTACATTGCAAAGGTCAGCCTCGATGTTTCTACCAAGTTTGCAGACTGGATCGAGCCTGATCTGCTGAAGCTGGAAAGTTCGAAGCTTCGCACCGTCGTGATCGAAAAACATAGTGTCGAATTCACGCCTGAAGGGGGGAAAATGACCGGGAAAGAAACGAACACGATTTCCCGGGCGAGCTCAACAGATAAATGGAAGCTCGACGACATCGACGACGAGAAAGAAGAAGTCAACGAGGATGAAGTCCGCAAACTGATTCAGGCGTTGGATGACCTGAAGATTGTTGGCGTTCGGCCCAAAAATGACCGGCTGAAGAAAAGCCTTCAGGATGACGCGGGACTACGACTCGACGATCGAACCCGACGTGAGTTGGAAGAGATTGGATTTTTCATTGTCCCTCTGCAAAACCGCAAGGGTATGAAGATGATTTCGCAGGAAGGTGACCTGACGGCAGTCACAGAACAGGGTGTTGCCTACGATTTGCATTTCGGTGCAGTTTTTAGCGGAAGTGAAGAAGAAGTCGAAGCAGGTTTCATCAAGAAGAGCGATGATAAGCCTGAAGGGGACAAGAAACCGGAAGAGGCTGAAGACGACAAAAAGCCGAATTCAAAGAAAATCAAAAGCCGTTACTTGTTTGTTCAAGCCCAGTTCAGTCCTGAGGCCCTCGGTCCAAAGCCTGAAGAACCCGTGAAGCCGGAACCGCCTGCCGACGAGGCGAAGCCGGACGCCGCTGCGGATGCGGGGGCTGCAGAGAATGCTGCCGACAAGCCCGATCCTAAAAAGGCTTACGAAGAGGCTTTGGCCAAATACGACGTCTCTGTGCAGAAGCATAAGGCGGATGTGGCTGCATACGACGAGAAGTTGAAGGCCGGCGAGAAACTGGTCAAAGATTTGAACCGTCGATTTGCTGAATGGTATTACGTGATTTCTGGTGACAGCTTTGAAAACCTGCGTCAGGGCCGGAAAACCCTGGTGAAAGAAAAAGCCGCCGCCGAAAAAGCGACTGGCGAGAATGCCGAGCCTCAACGGTAATAAGGGGTTGAAAGTCATTGCCCTTCTTTCCGTGAAATAAGGGCAATTATTGCCAAACGGCGCTACTCGATGCTTGGAGACTGCATGACGCTCTCATTTCGCGAGATCGGTCGTTCCGGAATCTTTGTGACGCCGCTCGCGATGGGTTGCTGGCCGATTGCCGGGATCACGAGTATCGATGTTACGGAAACGCAAAGTCTCGCAACGCTTGAGGCGGCAGCGGACGCGGGTATGAATTTTTTCGATACCGCATATTGTTACGGCTATGGCGGCGAAAGTGAAAGAATGATCCGTCGTGCGATCGGGCACCGACGAGACGACTTGGTGATCGCAACCAAAGGGGGAATTCACTATGACAATCTCGTTCAGGCCAAAGATGCTCGGCCTGCGACGTTAATTCGTGAATGTGAAGAAAGCCTGCAGCGATTGGGGACCGATCGGATCGATCTCTATTATCTGCACGCGCCAGATCCGAAAACACCGCTCGTTGAATCAGCGTCAGCAATCAAGAGATTACTGGATCAGGGGAAGGTTAGAAGTGTTGGTGTTTCGAATTTCAGTCTCGATCAGCTGATCGAATTCCATTCGGTCTGCCCAATTTCAGCGTACCAACCGCATTACAACATGCTTCAACGCGAAATCGAATCATCGCAGTTACCTTGGTGCATGAG
The DNA here is from genome assembly GCA_903858935.1 of uncultured Schlesneria sp. GTDB lineage: Bacteria > Planctomycetota > Planctomycetia > Planctomycetales > Planctomycetaceae > Schlesneria. The sequence continues at coordinate 17,707 of CAIOKO010000131.1, forward strand.
CAACAATGTTTCTGTCATCGTGTATTGGCCTCTATTAAAGGGTTTGCTAGCGGGAAAACTCGGCCGCGATTATCAGTTTGATCCCAAGGACGGCCGTCGGAAATATCCGATGTTTTCTGGTGATGAATGGAACAAGAACCAGGATTTTCTGGATCGACTGAGACCAATCGCGGCCGAGTGTCATTCGTCCGTCGCGCAACTTGTCTTGAATTGGACGATTCAACGGCCTGGAATTACGGCGGCGTTATGCGGTGCAAAGCGTCCCGATCAGATTAGGGATAATGCGGAAGCCATGACCTGGCAATTGTCCAGCGATCAAATTCAGCAGATCGATCAAGCGATCGTTGATCGCGGCCCGGTGGTTTCACGAGCTGCGGTTTGATTTAAATTAATGAATGGGACCTATGTCCTATAAGGCTCGTGGGACCTTTACGACGAATCTTTTCTTGTGTCCCATCAGTGCTATACGTCCCATGTGTCCCATTCATTTCTTCATGGCCAAGCTTATGCCGTTTTCTGTTCCGGATACTTAATCCGACCGTGATGAATGCCGATCAGCGATTTTGTGAGTGAATCCTCGATAACGGCAAGTTCGCTTAAGGTCAACGAACTTTCTTCGAACTGACCGTCGAGCAGGCGTTTCATTGAGATCTCGTGGACGAGCGTTTCAATTCGTTTTGGCGTCGGTTCTGCCAACGTTCGGCTGGCTCCTTCGACTGCATCCGCGACCATCAAAACGGCTGCTTCCCGGGATTGCGGTTTCGGACCTGGATACCGGAAGGCGGACTCTTGCACGTCGAAACGGTGGTCGGGCTGAGATTCTGCGAGTCGTGTCGCCGCATGGAAAAAATACTCGACTAAGGTCGTACCGTGGTGCTGTTCAATGAAGTCGATTAGCTGATCAGGAAGATTGTGCTGGTGTGCGAGTTCGACACCATCCTTCACGTGACCAATGATGACCAGGGCACTCATTGCGGGATTGAGCGATTCGTGGCGGCTGGTCTGACCGGCGGTCATGTTTTCAATGAAGTAATGCGGTTTCATCAATTTGCCGATGTCGTGGTAATAAGCACCGACCCGACAGAGCAACCCATTGGCACCAATTGCGTCCGCTGCTGTCTCGGCAATGGTTGCGACGCCGTTAGAATGGCTGTAGGTTCCGGGAGCTTTCTGGATCAACTCCTGCAGAAGCGGATGTGAGACATCGCTCAGTTCAAGCAGGCTGATATCAGTAACAACGCCGAACAAGTTCTCGATAAAAGGAAGACTCCCAGAAACAAGAAAGCCCGACAGAAAACACCATCCTGCACCACGTAATCCGTTCAACAGAAAGCGATGGTCAGGGTCAGCCCAAAGTTGGCTGAATTGTTGAGTCTCGATAATTCCTGTCCCTAACGATACAAACAGGAACGTCAGGGCAGCTCCGAATCCCACCTTCACCATCTTCATTCGGTTGGACACATTGTGTAACGGGACTACCGAGGCAGCGATGGCACTCATCAGGACGACAAAATGGCCCACGTCAGCACCTATCGCGAGCGTGACCACGAGGGTCATCGAAAATCCCGTCAGAGCCGCCAGCACCTGATTGTAGGCAATCGCAAGGATCATCACCGTGCACAGCATGGGAACGACTTCGGCTCGCCAAGGGTCGAATGACAGCAGGCGGCTGAGAACAATCGATAGCGTGACGACAACCAGATAAACAGTCAGACGTCTCACGTTGGTTGCTAATCGGCGTTCGTTTCGGACCAGGTAATAGCCGATCAATCCGCCGAGAACGATCAGCAGTAGAAAAACAGTGATCAATCGAATGATTCGCTCCGGAAGCCCAACCTGACGTTCGAGTTCTTCGTATTGAGCGTGCAGAACGTCGCGATACTCTTCGGTGATCTTGCTTCCCGGAGGAACAAGTAGCGTTCCTCGTTTGTAAGTGTCTTTGACGGGCGGTGTTAATGCTTGAGCCTGGTTGATTCGCTGGTTCGTTGCAATCGGATCAAATTCGAGTGACGGATTGACCCGGTTTTTGATCCATCTTTCGAGAATCGATTGCCGGGCTTCAAGCAGCGGAAATGACTTCCATTGACTTCCTAAACTCCCTGTTGCTTTGAGAAGTTCGTCGAGGACCGCGTCGGCAGCGGAGATCGGGACCTGCTTTCCATTCGAGTGAGAAGCAATGACGATTTCATCGTTCAGGCGGATCTTCTGCCGTGGCCGGGAAAGTTCTGCCTGATCAAGGATTCCGACTTTGGTCAGTGGAGTGATAAACTTCGAGAACTGGCCGCACAAGTCATCAATGGGCTGACCTGCTGAGTCCGACGGACGGATCTCTGCACGAAGATTTTTCCATTCTTCTTCGAAGTTCGATGTCTGCGGATCGAATGCGGCTGGAGCGGAAGCAATCCATCCGAATGCCGCTCGGGTCTCGTATGGAAGGTCGTCAAAACGTGGCACTTCAAGCAATTCCGACAGATTCCGGCGAAGATCAATCGCCAGGTTGTCTAAGCGTTGTGCTCTGTCAGGGATTGTTCGAAAGACAGGCGGCTCGTGATTGATTCGTTCGATTCGAGCGAGTTCGGTCTTATCTTGATTGATGCGAGTGAAGTCGATTCGAGCAAGCATTCCGTCGGGAACATCGTCGCCGAGACGATGCGGAAACGGAGCTTGCCAACTCAATAACGAAAATACGAGGCCCGTCAAAACGACAAAACAGATCGCCAACCGTAACAAGACATCTGTCTGGTTCAGTTGCTCACCAAGCCGTTTCGACCAGGGGGTCCCGACTTTGTGGACGGATAATCGAGTCGGGCGATTCTTACGCGGAAATAAAAAACTCATACCTTCAATTTCTGAGAACCGACAAGGACTGGCACGTCAGTCGGTGTCTGATATTGGTCGTGGTGGTGTATCGGTCATTTCGGTCTGATCGCTGTTCGATGTGTTTTGTGACGGAGGCAAGCCAGGGTCACTCGAAAAATTTTCATTCGCTTTGTGACCGTTGGTTTCTGGCGAAGCGCCGGCCATACTGTTTGCAGGGCGATCGCGGCCATCGTCAAACCGGCGGTGGGGACGATCGTCGTAGGCCTCAACAATCTTGCGAACGAGGGGATGTCGGACGATGTCTTCCCCCGAAAGGAAAACCGTCGCAATTCCAGGAATGTTTTTGAGGCGACGCACGGCGTCGTTCAATCCGCTTTCCACTCGATCCGGAAGATCTGTCTGAGTTCCATCGCCCGTCACGACAATCTTTGAATGATGTCCCATTCGAGTCAGAAACATCTTCATCTGAGTGATTGTGGTGTTTTGGGCCTCGTCGAGGATCATGAAGGTATTGTTTAACGTGCGGCCTCGCATGTACGCGAGCGGAATGATCTCGATCACTTCCTTATCGATATAACGCTGAACTTGATCGAAATCGATAATATCCCCAAGAGCGTCGAGCAAGGGACGCAGATACGGGTTCACCTTGGCCAGCATGTCGCCTGGAAGAAACCCAAGCTTCTCACCTGCTTCCACAGCTGGACGAACCAGCACGATCTTTTTCACCAGTTCTTGCCGCAATGCATTAATCGCCATCGCGACCGCGAGATATGATTTGCCTGACCCCGCCGGTCCTTCGCAAATGACGAGATCGTGCTCTTGAATGGCTTTAATGTAATCGCGTTGACCGATCCCCATCGGGCGAATTTTCCGCGCCTTGTGGAAAACATCAATGATAAGATCGGGCGAAGCATCAAGCGGAAAATGGCCTCGCTGCAAGGCACGCTCAAGATCTGCTTCGTCCAACAGACCTTTATGCTCAATGATTGAACGTAGTTCAGAGACGATCTCGGTACCCAGATCGACCTGCGTTTGCTCACCACGAAGATGAAGTTCTTCGCCTCGCAGCACGACATCCAGGTGCAAAACATCCCGCAATCGACGGAGGTTCTTATCACGTGAGCCAAACAACGTGCGTACGTCTTCAAAATTCCGAAACTGAACTCGTCCTTCTGACATAACCAATTCCTGAGGTCACCAATCTGGAAATTACACCAAGATTACTCGTGTTGGCATGCTGCGATGCCGTTGCCAGACTGGAAGTATCCGCGACCCACGGTCGCGCGCTCGGGGACACTCTAGCGTTTTTTCCAACCACTCGCAAAAGAACAACACGCGAAATCACATTCGTCGTTAAATTCTGCCCAAATTACCGCTGTGGCAGATCAAGCGAACTATTCCATTTAAGAACTCCTTGCCGTCCGTAGCGGTTGTATTCAAGACTGGTAGGCGAAACGTTCGATCAGAGGCAAAAGGATTTCATTCGTCGTCGGGATCTTGAATTCTCGCGACCCGGTCGATTGCCGCCGAAACACGGAAGTTGCCAATGTACGAAGCTTGCTTTGAATTAAAACGTCGCCCATTTGGTGCAACTCCTGATGCCACTTGCTTTTTATCCGCGGGACCCATTCAGGCCGCGCTCGACGAAATTGTTGTTTGCGTGGAACAGGGACAAGGAATTGCGGTCCTGACGGCACCGGCGGGAACTGGCAAAACCCTGTTGTGCGAACGATTGCGGAGCGAGCTGAGCGGACGATTTGAAACCATTTTCCTTCGTCACGCGAGTTTTCTGACTCGTCGAGCATTACTGCAAACCTTGCTTTGCGAATTGAACCAGCCGTATCAACACCCCAGCGAGCAAGAGCTGCGTCTGGCACTCTTTCCGTCAATTCGCGAATTACAGTCCCGATGTGAAGCATTGGTTCTCATTTGTGATGAAGCACATCAATTGACCGATAGTTTGATTGAAGAACTGCGGATTCTTGCCGATTTTGCCGAATTCGGAAAACCACTTGTGCGACTTGTCCTTGTTGGTCAATTGTCTCTGGAAGAAAAACTGACACAGCCAAGTTTGGAAGCGTTCAATCAACGAATCCGTGCTCACGTCAACCTTCCCACATTTGATCACGCTGGGTCGCTGGATTACATCGACTATCGATTGACATGGGCTGGTGGACGTACGAGCGAAACGTTCACGGACGCGGCACTGGCTATGATCGCTCGAGCCAGCGACGGAATTCCGCGTTGTATTAATCAATTGGCTGACCATACGCTGTTACTCGGATTCGTTGCCGAACAACGCCCTGCAAGCGAAGAGCTTGTCTTGGAAGCATTGAATGACCTGCGTCAATTGCCTTTGCATTGGAATGAACCTTCAACCTCACGAGCAAGTTTGGAACACATCGAGACGGCAGATCTCAATGATGAATCCGTTGTCGACGAAACCACATCGATCGTTCGAGGACATGGCGGTATTGTGCTGCCAGATCCCAATCAGACTATGTATTCCTTCGAGTCAACGATTCCGGAAAGTGGTGTCGACGAAGATTCTGCCAGTTTGGACTTGATTGACCTTGAACCTGAGGCTTCTGTCACTTGGCCGACATTTCCGGAGGCGGTCGAAGCGGTGTTTCCTGCCGACGACAACGCGGTAGAAGTTGACAGCGATGACTGGCGGCACGTGGTCAACCTGTTCAGTCGGCCGAACGTCGATCTGGGATTTGAATCTACGACGTCGCCGACGTCGTTTGAAACCTCTGAAGCCATTTTTGAAGCAGACATTGCTCAGCAGCCAGACACCGATTCCGTTTTTCAATTTGAGAGCATTACGAATTCTCCAGCAGACTTCTGTCACGACCACCACATTGAAACGCACGTCTCAACTCCACGGCCAGAGACAACCCAACCAAGTCATGGTTTCCACGAGGAAGTCGTTTTTGATCGTTATGCGACCATTGATGCAGGCTTGATCCCCGTTGTCACGTCGCTGCCTGACACCAGAGGCGGCGACGAGGTTCGCAAAGAGACCGCGTCTGTTGTGGAAAATCAGACGCATGCATCAGCTGAACCTCTCTCGATTAACCACATTGAGCACAATGAATTCAGCGAGTTGGAAACAAACCGTCAACCGGTTTTTGAAAAACGACTCGAAGAATCGAACTATGATCCCCTCGACAATGTACTGGAACTGGTCAACGACTTGACCGCGATCGTCTCCGAAGAAAACGGTTCACACGATTCACGGCATGCCGAGCCAATTGACCAGCCAGCGGCATTTAATGAAGTTTTTGTCGACGACCACGAGTTAATCCTGAAGTCGCTACGTCGAGACGACGCAGAAGTTGCGATCAATTCGAGTCATAACGCGTTTTATCGAGGTTCCGTTGCAGGCAGCGAGGCGGCCTGGGAAGCCGTTGAAACCGCTCCGGTTGAAACTACAGCCGAGCCACGTCCCTTCCGCTTCCTCTTTAGCATGCTTCGCCGTAAGCAGCAGCAAAAAAATTGAGCGCGTCGACGGAGCATGTGCTCACGCAGGCCGGAAGCGACCCTGTGTCGGTGGCTTCCGGTGTCGAACGGTGGTGCCACTGCTTTGGCTTCATCGGAAAAACGGTGTCTTTACCATGTAAACCGATTATCGAAGAACGCTGTTTGACCGAAGGCGATCAATCAGTATTGGCACGGATTTCTGTGGAACCACTGTTCCCCCGATCAATATCCTTCACGGCGTGTCTCTACCGGGAAAGTATCCGCCACAGTTGATCGTTGTCGATCTTCAAGACGGCAATGGAATTGTGATTCCAAGTCGTTGCCCCGGCTGCTTCAACAAACAGCTGATAAAGCTTTTTTTCGTGATCAATGAAGAGCAATGGGGTCACGTGACCAAACTGGTCGATTGATGATCCCGATTTCTCGACAAAAATACCTTGGTCACTCCATTTCAGATCGTCGGTGCTGATCGCGTATCGAGTTCCATCACGTGATTCATATAACATGATGAACTGGTCCTGCAGCCGTTTGACATCGATGGCTCCGGCGTCGTGACCAAAGACCGGATTTTCGTGATGACGCACCCATCGAAAGCCGTCTTCTGAGGTGGCATAGCCTACACTTCGGCATGAGGTTGATGAAGTCGGAATTCCCTTAACTGGTGCACCACGTGGAAAGTCTTTGCGTCCGTCATACCACATCTTGAATTGACCGTCGTGAAAAATCACACTTGGCCTGCCGACAGATAGTGAGTCCCATGTTCCGTCTGGTCCGGCCGCAATGGCGCACCCCTTTAGTTCCCATTTTTGCCCATCTCTGGAAACCGCCAGATCGATCCAGTCAATGACATCTTTTTCAGTCCGTGTGTGGTACATCAGATATGTCCAGTTCACGGCGACTACTGATGGATCATTGACGTGATTTGCAAGACCATCCTTGAGAACAACTCCCTTGCGCACCCAGTTTTGACCGTCGGCTGACTCGGCACAGGAAATCCGGTCGTGCCCATCCTCTCCTTGACCCCCGTACCACATCCTGAAAATTGCACCATTCCAGATTACGTCAGGTGCATAGATGTTGCCTCGGTTGTGCGGAGCACGTTCGAAATCCCCTTCTCCCTTCAAGATGGCCGTGAACTGACTGGACGATTCATCAGAACAGTCAGCGTTCGTCAATCCGGCAACGATAAAAATTGCAATCGCCACCACAATGTCAATTCGTCGCATTTTTAATCAGTCGTAACGAACGAGATTTTCAAGCGAATTTGCGTTCATTTGCACGTTTGGTAACTTAAGCTATCGTACATAAACCATAAGAATGAGCTTTTCCTCAGCGGGCTGGACTCAAAGTGGCAATCCCCGCGTTGAGGTACGTATGCTAGAGCGGTTTGTCAGAACTTTATACCTGAACCACATTCCAATTGACCAAGATCCTGATCCTTGAGCTTCGGCTTACTGTAAAGTTACGCATCAACTGATTACGATTCTTCTCCCTTTGGCAGACGGGCTGCCAGACACAAAATTTACGTCATCACAGTTTTGCCCCCAGGAGAGACCTAATGAGTCAAAAGACGTCACGTCGCGAGTTCATGAAAAACACATCGGCGATCGGAGCTGCGATTTTCGTCGGCGGTGCCGTTGACCTTCGTGGCCAGGAACGCTCGGCCAACGAACAGCTCAACGTCGCCTGTTTTGGTGTCGGCGGTAAAGGGGCCAGCGATTCAAGCAATGCCTCGACGTTCGGCAATGTCATCGCCATCTGCGATGTTGACCGAAACACGCTGGACAGCAAAGGTAAATCAAAGGGTTTCGAAAACGCTGAAAAGTTCACCGACTACCGCGAATTGCTGGCAAAGTACGGCAAGAAAATTGACATTTGCAATGTCAGTACCCCAGACCACATGCATGGTCCGATTACGCTTGCCGCAATGCGGCTTGGGATCAGTTGCTATACGCAGAAGCCGTTAACTCGAACGATCTACGAAGCTCGCTTACTGGCCCATGTGGCAAAAGAAACGGGCGTCTGTACACAAATGGGGAACCAGGGGACTGCTCTCGATTCTTCGCGCGAAGCGATTGCTCAAATCAAGTCGGGAGTGCTGGGAACTTTGAAAGAAGTGTTCGCATGGTCAAACCGTCCTGTTTGGGCACAAGGCCCAGGTCGACGGATGACATTGGAAAAGTTTGCAGCACAAGCGACGAAAGACGATGCCGAAAACGCACCAAAGTTGATTGAAAAGAAGAAGGAAGAAATCGCTAAGGCGATGGAACGTCTTGATTGGAAAAACTGGATCGGCGTTGCACCGACTCGTGAATTCTGGCCGGGCCTCTATCATACCTTCCAGCATCGCGGCTGGTGGGACTTTGGTACGGGTGCTTTGGGCGATATGGCCTGTCATCAGTTGACGGTCCCCTTCGCTTCGTGTGGTCTTCGAGATCCGATCTCCGTTGTTGCTAAGTCTACCGGGCATGATTTCGACAGCTTCCCAGCCAGCTCGATCATCAAGTTCGAGTTCCCAGAAACTTCAGAACGACCAGCGATTCCGTTCTGGTGGTATGATCGATTGGGAAATAAGCCCCCAAAAGAAGTCTTCGAAAAACACGGGATCACGAATATCTCGAACAGTGGTGTGCTGATCGTTGGTGAAAAGGGTGCCTTCTACAGTTCGGACGACTACTGCGGTGTTTATGAGCTGAAGGGCGTTGATAAGGTCACCGTTGATTATGAGAAGGCCGAGAACAAGGGCAACAACGACCTGAACAATATGTACGAGTTGTTCCGGGCCAAACGAGCAGGCGATCCAAAAATCTGCAAGTCGAACTTCATCGACCGAGCAGGCCCTTTGACCGAAACCATTCTCTTGGGAAACCTCGCTGTCTGGGCCGCTGCAAATGGAGGCGCCAATGGCGAAATGGGCGATTGGGGTGAAAAGGTCGAATGGGATGCCAAAAACCTCAAGGTTACGAATCTGGCCGCGTTGAAGACACCAAAGGTCGCAGACTTGATTAAGCCGGTTTACGCCGAAGGGCATCGGCTCGACTAGTTTGTCTTTCGATTTAAACCGGGTGCAGGCGTGTCGTCTGCACCCGGTTTTTCCGTCGGCGACGATGTTAATAAAAAATACCTGGTGTCGTCGGAACACAGTGTAGAATAGCCCGTCGCGCAAGCGAGGTTGTGAAAATAGCGCAGAGCCCTCGCTTGCGCGTCGGGCTAATGAATGCAAACTTACTCCCCTGGGACACGTGTAGTCCGTGTTGCCAGAGTTGTCAGAAATACGAATGAAGCGAGAATCATGCTGAATTGTCATTGGTCCCGGTCGATCGTCCCGTGCATCATCGTTTCGCAACTCTTTCTTGCCGGGTGCAATAAACCTCAAGGGACTGATGGCGGCACTGCATCCTCTACGAGTGACTCGAAAATCGCAGCGGCACCGAAGTCGGAAACCGCGACGTCAAAACGTCTGGCGACAGCAAAAGCGGACGACGTTAAAGCGGCCAGGTCCCGTATTTCTGAATTGGGTTCACGCGCCAGATTTGCCCCGAAAGAAGGTGATCTTTTGACCGAGATCGTCATCTCTGACGGATCCAGCGTCACGGCTGATGATCTGGCTCTTTTCGGCAAACTAAGTGATCTCGAAAAACTTCAGATCATAAATTGCCGAACTCTGAACGATGAAATGGTTGCGTCGCTGAGTGGTTTAAAGAACCTTAAGAGCCTTTCATTGACGAATTCGGCGATCAATGACGGTGGCGTTGAGACGATCGTCAATTCGTTTCCAGATTTGACGGAACTTGATCTTTCGTCAAATACGAACATGTCCAATGGGGTCGTGAAGATAATCAGCGCCCTTGGAAAGCTTCAGCGGCTGAGTCTCGTTCAAAATCGAGTGAACGACATCGGTGCTCAACGACTTTCAAAATTGCAGGAACTCCGATCGCTCGATTTGCGTGGCAATATGGAAGCTGGCAACATGGCTTTGGATGTGGTGGGCGAACTCGGGAAACTCACCGCTTTCAAACACCGCAGCACGGCGGTTGATGATACGGGGATGGAAGCGCTCAGCCGTAATCAGGCAATTGAATCTCTCTTAATTCAGGATTTTGTCATTACGGACCAGTCGGGCCCGCACCTTGCCAAGCTCGGAAAACTGTCGCAACTGGAAGTCTTTCGTTGTCAGGGGTTTGGTACCGAAGGGGTCTTGGCGCTGAAGGGGATGGGATTGACCCGACTGACCCTGCGAGATCTTCCCAACGTTGATGATCGAGCGATGGAAGTTTTTAGTGAACTTCCAAAATTAAAACGGCTTTATCTCCACGAACTTCCGTCCGTTGGTGATAACGGCCTGAAGAATCTTGCAGCCCTCGAGGCGCTGGAATTGCTCGATATCTGGACGGTGCCCCAGATGACTGACGCCACCGTCGACGTGATTTCGAAGTTGCCTCTACTTAAAGAACTCAGCATTCGCGCAACAAGTGTCACCGACAAAGGTGTCGACATGCTGCTGAAAATGCCTGCTTTGCAAACGTTAACGTTCAAAGAAAATGGTTCTGTCACCGCTGAAGGCCTTAAGAAACTCGCCTCTAAGAAATGGGCAAAACTCGATCTCGGGACGGCTGGGGGAACCGATGGAAGTGACGCTGTCGCGCCTTGACTCATGCCCTCGTGCCGCTGCTGTCAGCCGTGGCGATGATGAATATCTGAGACAATGAAAGCCAGAGCGATCTGCTGTTCTCGACGAGTTTCAGCGGCCATTGGGAATGACCGACCGCGATCGGATATTCAAACGTCCCATGTCGGTATTTGACGCTTCGCGGGGACGCTCGCCCGCCAGAAAGTCGATGCAAGTTTCCCGTGGATATTTGACGACGATTGCTGACCCGCGACAGGGGAGGACGATTTCTTTAAGATATTTTCGCCGTGAATCTACGCTGATTGAAATAACCATGGGACCGATCTCTGGAAGCTGGAAGGCACCGGGGCGTCCAAGAGAGAGTTGAGAACTATGAGCGAACACCCGCCTCGTGAGCTTTTGGACGAAACGCATTCGTTTCCATGTCGATTCATGTTCAAGGCGATTGGTCTGGCCAATGATGAATTCGCTTCGCGGGTGGTTGCGACAGTTCGGGTTGCTCTCAATCAAGATTTCGACGCACCCTATGAATTGCGTGAAACATCCGGCGGGCGGCATGTGGCTGTCACGATCGAGCCGTGGGTCGAATCTTCTCAGCAAGTGGTTGAGATTTACGCTGCAATTCGAAAACTTGAAGGCCTGGTGATGCTGATGTAGGTTGCGCTCGTTGATTGATTTTCATGATCAGGAAGCAGCATCGGCTTTCTAATCATCACGCGAATCAGCTTCCAGTTTTAATCCGTCGTACGACGCGCACAAACCGGCAGTGCCGGGCCGCTAAGTTGTGCGAGACCAACGATACTAAGTCGCCTTAAGTCGGGGCGAAGGCTCATTCAACATCCCCGTGGAGAGAGTGAGGTTTAGTCGAAGTGCTGGGCTACCTGGGCTGCGTTGTTGCAGGCAACGTCATATTCGGGACCGGTTCACCCAGCCAAAAATGTTGTTTCCCAATCGCTTTTGGATCGACAATTGTGAGAGGCCGTTTTGAGAGGACTTCAGTCATTGTCGTCCAATAAAGAAACTGTCCGGTCAGTTCGGGTTGTACCGAGTACTCGCCAAATAGTTTCTCGAATCGCTGAGCTATTCCTCGTGCTGTCTGCTCTTTACGGATACTGGCCGTTTGCCCTTCGAGCAGGATCATTGCCGCCGAACCTGACAGCCATGGCTCACCGTTGGAGTCGAGTTCGAGCAACTTGGTCCAAAGCTCGTCGTTCAATTCCCAATTCATCACGGCCTGCAAACTATTTGGATTCGGCTGATCCGTTTGTGCCGCTCGCTGCAGCCGCGAGAATGCTCGTTCACCGACTGCACTCAGCAAGGTCCGTGATGCGTATGCTTCTGCCTCGTTAATCAATAACTCGCGATCTTCCAGTGCGTCGGCGACGTGCCGATAGGCTGGAACGACGGATTGTGGTGGATGAACGTCAAGCCATTGAAGTTCGACGATTTCGACACCCAGGTCGTAATTTGCGATCCGGTCCCGCAACTTTGCCAGTGACTGCCATTCCAGGTCAGCTCGCCGTTCGGTAAGCAAATCGTCGAGTGAGGCGGTGGCAGCGACTTCTCGAAGCACACTTTCGGCAGTCGCACGCATGACATCGTCGGGTCGGCGGCTGCCAGCGAAGACGAATTGCTTCAGGTTACTAATCCGATACTGAACTTCGGCCATCAACTCGACCGGCACTTCATCAGCGGTCAGCATAATCGACTCGTCGCCTTGCGTTGAGTGTCCGCGATCTTCGTGTGTGCTCGTCCATTCGATCGTCGGGAGATTGACCGGAGGTGATGGCGTACCCGGTCGCGAAGCCAGTGTGTTGAGGCGACCCATGATCCCCCCATCTCGCGAACCGAGCAGTGCTTTGCTGGCCGCGTTGCGTCTCGTTGATTGCTTCTCGACTTCTGGTGCTTCGCGATACCCGACGGAAACGCTTCGGATTAACCCAACCTTTTCCCTCGTTAAACGCTCCAGTGGCCAGGGCCAGCGCCAATGTAGACCGGAACTCAGTTCCGTTTCAACGCGACCGAAGCGAGTGACAATTGCGTGTTCGTCTTCTGTTAACAGGGCGATCCCGGACAGAAACCAGAGAGAAAGCAGAGTCGCAGTGACCAGCTTCGTGCCGAGCTTCCAATGCTTAATGCACCAGAAGACCCATTCGGCTGGTGATGTATTGGCGACGAGCCAATCCGCTCCGGAAAGTAAGGTGTTCAGGCCACGGGACGTCAGCGAAGATGAATGTGATTCGAACCAGAGAAGCCTCATCGCATTAGCCATTACAGCCAAAGAGGCGACTTCATGAAACATGGCTCCGCCAATGGGATCAAGCCAGCGTAACGAGCAGGCGAGAATTCCCAGGCCATTCAGGCCGAAGGCGAACAACAAGATGCTCTGCCAGATATTCTGGACGAGTGCTCGCGATAGCCGCACGAGACCAGGAAGAGGTCGCAAAGGATCACCGAGAAGGATCATGTCGCCGGCCGCAGCTGCCATGTCTCCACCCGCCGTCCCGAGGGAGATTCCGACATCGGCGGCGGCGAGTGCCGGTGCATCGTTGATTCCATCGCCGACCATTGCCAGGCGTCTGCCCGCTCGACGTGCCTCTTCGATCCAGTGCGCTTTATCTGCAGGAAGTTGCTCGGTTGCGATGTATTCAAAGAGCCCAAGAGCTTTCACAACCGCGTCTGCAGGTTGTGGCCGGTCGCCGGTTAAGAGAACGAACCTGCTGACACCCACCTCACGTAGTTCGTTAAGAACTTGTTGTGACTCAGGCCGGATCGTTTCGAGAACTCCGATGACACCGACGACGACGCCATCGACAGCAACGACGAAAGGAGATTCGCCCGCAGCCTCTCGCTCTTTCAACAGTAATGCGGCGGACGGCGAAAATGAAATATCGCCACGATCCAAGGCCCGCCGATTCCCAACGACAATTGTTGCAAGCCGAGAGTTGGAATTATCCGACACCAGTGCCGATGAAACATTATCTGTCGTTTCAATCTCTTCAGCCGAAATTGTGGCGATCACTCCGGCGCCGGCGAGTGCTTCAAATTCCGATGGAGATGGAATTACTAAACCACGCTTTTCGGCCGCGTTGACGAGGATACGTGCGATGGGATGTTCGCTGTTGCGTTCGGCGATCGCC
>CAIOKO010000132.1 GCA_903858935.1 uncultured Schlesneria sp.
CGCCCTTCAAAGAATGGCTTATGGATATCGTGATCCGGAGTACTTCATCTACAAGCTCTACGCACTCCACTTCGCCAAGTTTGCTCTCATCGGTTAGTTAACGTCTCTTCACACAGCGCACGTTGTTTGTCGTTGAACCCATAATTTGTCTGCAAACGAAAGTCCTCGCGACATCGAACGTGCTGTGTCCCAATACCGTTCGGCACGATTTTTGCGCCATGCCCTATTTATACAGGCCGAAATGCCGAATTGGCATTTCAAAATTATTGACAGCGGGGTGATGGTCGGGGAACGGCAAGGATGCCAAAAGAGAAGCGTCGGAAGCAATCGTCCGAGAAGCGAAAACCAAAAAAGATTGACCCGAAGGATATCCAGGGGCTGAAGTACTTTAAGGTCTTGCGCCCGTTCCTCAAACGCCTTCGCGATGTCGGTACGGAGCGCGAAGGCGCTCAGAATCGTCTACTCCATATGGACGAGTACTTCATTCTGGTTCTTCTGTGCCTCCCAATGGAGATTGCAACGAGATCAATGGCATAAATTTGCATTACCGCCGAATCTCGGTCGCCCCGAGGGGGCTTTTTGTTGGTATTGATATGGAGAAACATGGGGCAGACGCTGCCCCATGCTCTTATTCGGTCGCCGCACTGCTGCTTACAAATGATGACCGGTCGAGGTTGTTGCCAACGCACAAAATCGAACAATGTTTCGTGCGCTCATTGGTGAATACCAAACGAAGATGCCAGAAAAGAACTTGCTCGAAGCGAGGCTTCACGAGTTCTTCGAACTCGCAGTAAAGCAGGCAGCAAACACCGCTATCACTTCTGAAGAGTGGTCAGTCATGAGTGGATCCCGTCTGCCGCTCCGGAAAGGCATTTACGTCGAAAAAACTATCGCCCCTAAGCGCCCACCGTATCCGATCGAGCCACGATCCCCCAAAGGCACAGCACCCAAATGAACGGATTAGCCGATGTCGCCGCATAACCCCGAACGTGTAATTTATTGGTTTGCCTTCAGTCGCCATCGCTGGCGGAGGTCGCATCGGGGCGAAAATTGGAAATCTTCTCACGAAGCAGACCAATTCCCATGCAAAAAACGGCCTTTGTGTACTTAACGAATCCCTTTGACCTAAGTTCCCAGTCGGCGAGCTTAACTTCGGGGTTCACTTCAGCAGACTGCTTCTGACCTCGTCCCTTGAACATTGTTCCCGTAAACAAGGCGGATGCCGCAATGCAGCAATGGATCGCCGCAATTTGGTCTTCAATCTCGGGCGACAGAAAGTCAATGGGGTGGGATGAATGTGCAAATTTGTTTCTCAGTCTTCTGATTTGCGTAAGATCCTCAAAGATCTCCTTTGAGATGAGGCCAAAGGCATAACAAATTAGACACTTCGAGGAAAAACTCGATGCAGGTCCATTCAAGTCAAACATCTCGTCGGAATGCCTTCGCGATAGGCGATTCTTTTGCGTAACTGCTTTGATGAGTCCGTATAGATCGTCCTCGAGCAGTGCGGCAGCAACGATTACCGACCCGCGATCAGACTCTTCAAATAGTTCAAAAGTTTTTTGATCCATCGCCATTCGATAACCTGAAAAAAAGCAAATCCCCGATCGATTGGCCGTCTCGCTCGGTTTGGATCGTAGTCGTGTGCCGGAAGAAAAAAAAGACATGACTTGTTACCAGGAGACACTTGAATTATCAGAGTGGTTCACTTTTCTAGCCGCGATATAAGCAGTTTGTCATTTGTCAGGGCTTCGTCAGCGCACGATGAATGATGTGAGTCCCCAGCCAATTCCATCCAACCGCAATTCGACTGATTCTTTGGAGGATGTCATCCATGGGGACACAGCATGTTTATCAATTCGCAGACATCGATTGCTGCGGCGACTTGGCGACCTTCAGACAAACTTCCGTCGTAACTGTCCCATCAGACGCGAGTTAGAGTACGGTTCCTCCGCAACCGGAAACGCCCACGTTATCGAACGTGCAGTGTCCCCACGGACGCGTTTTGATCCAACGATGCTTGAATTCCGTTAAAAACTCGCGACAACAATCACGGTTTCAAGATTCCAATATTTCGAAGGAAGCACGCATGTCGACACAAAACCCAGATCCAAAGAAAAAAACCCCGAGCAAAGTTCCGACGGGTGCACCGTCCAGTACGCCGGGTGGTGGAGTCGGTGGTGGTGTGATCCCTGGAACCCTCGACCGTTGGCATATGCCGGAGTCGTTGAAATGGATCATCGGGATTTTGATTGGCGCTATCACCGGCGGGCTCGTGGGATTTTTTAGTGCGCAAATCCTAATTGTCGATCGAGTCGCGAAAAACGAAAAGGCGGTCCTGGTATTGGAGGACGCACACGCAGAATCAAGACTTTCAAAGCTTGAGAAAGAAGACGAAGGCATCAAAAAGCAGCTTATTGATCCCGAGAAGCTCATTGATAAATTTAGCGATATTAAAGTGGCGGCGGATTCGGCAAAGAAAGACTCAGAAGAGGCTGCAAAGAGATCGACTAAAGCCGCTGTAACAGCCGAAGCGAAGCTCGCAGAATTCGCAAAAACTGAGGAGATTGTTGCAAAGATTTCTGGGTTGTCAGAAAAAGACAAGGAATTAGTACGTGCTGCGTTAGATCAAATTGCAAGACTCGGCGACGTGAAACAACGACTCGAGAAATTGGACGAAGAAACGAAAGATTTGCCAGCAATCAGGGACAATATTGCTGCCCTGAACAACACTGTTTCCATCCACACATCGCAAATTGCACGCTTGGTGCGTGGTGTTTCAGAAATCGAGGAGGTCGTTGCCATTCTTACCGATTTCGCGGACGAACAGTTTCGCATGACGAACTCGATTGACGTAGTTCAGAGGTATGGTACGTTCAATATCACCTTTGCTGCTGATGGAACTGCTGAGGTGGTAGATAGCCATCCGGTCAAGGTCAAAAAGGGCGAAACGATTATCGTTCAAGCGGCGTTTACAGATAAGAAAAGCTGCCATATGGGTTTGTTGATTTTACTAAGAATCGACGTGTGCGCGTACCTTGAGCGGTTCCGCCGCGAGCACGGAAAAAGTTGGGGCTAAAAGCCCTGTGACGAAAACAGCGAGAGTGTCATCTCTGTCGTA
>CAIOKO010000133.1 GCA_903858935.1 uncultured Schlesneria sp.
AACCTCACAAACTCTGCTCGCTGAACCATTATTGATGACTTCCAAGACATGACATCCCCCTTTCACAGGGGATCTTCTCACATCACCTACGTGTTACCCATGTCCCCGAACGCGCGCCACCTATGTGTCCAGTCTATACAGCCCGCCCCGGTGGTTAACGGGCCTTTGCCCTACGGGGCCGTGGGTAAATCACGCCGTCATCACCAAACGAGAAAAAAACGGTAGGGCAAAGGCCCGATAACCACCCCCGCAGGGGAGGTGGGGCTTCGTAATTTCGGGTAAAAAACTTGTGACCGTGACGTTAAGGTCACGCGGGATGAAACGCCGCATTTTTTTGCGTAACGCAACTTCGTGGCAGGAATGCGCCGTTTTATCATGCCAGCCCCCAGCTCTTCCGGGGTCGACTGCTGGAATGAGACGCCCTGGATAGTTACACTTCCGGGCCGAATGATGCTCTCTCCCGGGCGTCATCCTCGACGTTGCTGATCAATCTCAATTACCAAAAATCTTTGACGAGTCGAATTCGCCATGAAAGCCATCGCCGTACTTCCCGGAAAGCCCAACAGCGTCCATCTTCGAGAGATTCCCGCTCCGAAACTTCTCGATCAGCCACAGCCGCATGTGTGCAAAATTCCTGAAGGACGAGCGGTTCTGGTCAAAACGCTGCAAGTCGGCGTCGATGCAACCGACCGTGAAATCAATGAAGCGCTGTATGGAAACGCTCCTCCCGGCGGCGAGCATCTTGTCATTGGTCACGAAAGCTTCGGTCAGGTCCTTGAAGTCGGTAACAAGGTGACGGAACTGAAGCCCGGCGATTATGTATCGTGCACCGTCCGTCGGCCTGGCGGATCGTTGTTCGACAAGATCGGACGAAATGACATCACCAGCGAAGAAGTCTACTACGAACGGGGCATCAATCTCTGTCACGGCTACATGACCGAATCATTCGTCGATGATGCCGAATATATGGTCAAGGTTCCTGTGAATCTGAAGCATCTGGGCGTTCTGTCAGAACCCGCCAGCGTTTGTGCCAAGGCCCTCGACCAGGCCTATCTGGCTCAACAACGTTTGCAGGTCTGGAACCCCAAGCGAGCTTTCGTTCTGGGTGCCGGTCAGATCGGTTTGCTCGCCACCATGATGTTGAAACTGCGTGGTCTGGAGGTTTACACGCTGGCAACGCGTCCCGGCCCGCATCGCAAGCAGGAAATTGCCGAAGCCTACGGCGCGACGTATGTCAGCACCAAACAAACGTCGATGCACGATCTGGCAAAAAAGGTCGGCAAGCCTGACCTGATTTTCGAAGCGACGGGCAACGCGGAAGTCGCGTTCCGAGCGATGGAGGTTCTCGCGCATAACGGAGCCCTCGTCTGGACCAGCATCACCGGCGGGAAACACGACGTGACGGTCGATGGTGCCAAGATCAATCTCGAATGGGTCCTCGGCAATAAGTTGCTGGTCTCCAGCGTGAACGGCAACCGCCGTCACTTTGAAATGGGAATTGCGGACCTGGCCGTAGGCGAACTGACGTATCCCGGTGTGACGGAACGAATCCTGACAAACCCGGTAGCCGGTCTCGACAATTACAAAGAAATGATGCGGCTATTGGTCGAAGAAAAAGAAGCCATCAAGGTCTTCGTAAACGTTGCGTGATTTTATAAAAAACGACCTAACGCAACCCCACACCCGCAGGGGTGGTGGGGGTTCGTTGACTGGGGTTTCGATGAGGCGGTTACGCTTCGCGTAGTGCGCCGAGGTCGTATTCTCCGAAACCTGCCATAAAACAGCTATGCATCAAGACCGGCTTCATCCCGTGCACGAATGCGTTGTTGTTCATATATGACAGCCCCCACGTCCTTTGGTTTTTCTTCGGGCTGGATTCCCAAAGTCATATGTAGATGGTCGGGAACGATCCCGACTCTCGATAATAGATGCCCTTTGCTGCAACGCCTTGAAGGATTTTGTGCCTGAAAAATAGGGTTATCGCTTCTTTATTGCCGTCCTGGAAGGACATCAGTGATTAGACATTATGGAAGGACCAGTCGCTCGCGGGTACGTGGGTTATGAATAATGGAGACAGCGTTTGTTTCCAAGTTTTCACAGAGCCATAAACGAGAGGACTGGTCGTGAGTAGTTTACGCTTCGTTGGTTTGGACGTCCATAAGGACACGATTGTGATCGCGGTTGCGAATGAGGGTCAGACCCCGGCCGAAGTCTTGGGAACGTTTGCCAATGACGTGGCTGCCATGAAAAAGAAGCTGCTAAAGTTAGCGACGAACAAGTCGGACTTGCGAGTGTGTTACGAGGCGGGACCGACCGGGTTTGGGCTGTGTCGCGACTTACGGGCCGAGGGAATCGACTGCCGTGTGATCGCCCCGTCGTTGGTTCCCAAACAATCTGGCAGCCGAGTGAAAACGGATCGCCGTGACGCAATGAGACTCGCACAGTTTTTGCGGTCGAACGATTTGACCGACGTCTGGGTTCCCGATGAAAAAACGGAAGGATTACGCGATCTGGAACGCGCTCGCGACGATGCAAAGAACTCCGAACGTGTGGCTCGTCACCAACTGTCCAAGTTCCTGTTGCGGAACGACTGTGCGTACGAGGATGGTCGCGCATGGACGGTCGCTCATGCGGGTTGGCTGAAAAAACTGAAGTTCGAAGATCGGTGCAAACAGCAGGTGCATGTGGACTATTGTCGGGCGGTGGAGGCGGCGACGGAACGAGTTAAACGGCTTTCCACCGACATTGCGTTGTTGATTCGTGGCATGCCAATGGAACCATTGGTGACGGCATTGACCGCGTTTTACGGTATCCAGTTGCTCAGCGCGGTGATCATTGTGGCCGAGTTGGGCGACCTGCGACGATTCAAATCGCCGCGAGAGTTGATGGCGTTCCTGGGATTGGTGGTGTCCGAGCATTCGTCGGGAAAAACAATCCGTCGCGGTTCGATCACACGTACGGGGAATGCCTACGTTCGCCGCATCCTGGTGGAAGCGGTTCAACACTATCGTCGTGTGGGCTCACGCAGCACATCGGTGGAAGCGCGTCGGAAGGAGATCTCTCCCGAAGTGGTGGCCATCGCGAAAAAGGCGGAGGTTCGATTGAAAAAGCGAATGCAGCACCTGACGGATCGCGGCAAGCCCTGGAACAAAATCGTTATCGCACTGGCTCGTGAGATGTCTGGATTCATCTGGGCCGTCGGCCAGGTGCCAACGTTGTTGGCCACGGTCGTTGCACCAGAGCAATCGTCCGCGCCCAAACAACAAATGAGAGAAAAGAAAGCGAAGAAGATCGTTCCGTAGAATTTGGGAGTTGAAAACAGTTATTCGACGTAGAAGAATGGATTTTGGAGGAATGACAGGGCAAAAGAATGCATGGCAAAGGCCTGGAGCCCAATGACTCCAGGCCCGACGAGACGATTCTCCCGCCCTGACTTGGTTATCCCTTGTCGAGTTGCTTCCCAGCAGAGCTCGACTCCGTTTCACCAAGCGACGTGATTTTACGCGGCACGACTCGAATGTGGCGAGCGACCGCATGTGACGACATTTTCAAAAGAAGAGAAAGGACGATTTCCGAGACGTCGGCGACTCGATTCAAGGGAGATGCCCGACACCGGCTTTTGGCACTCGAAAGAGATACGCCCGCTCATTAGACTTCGGCGCTTCCACGACGGATCAAGTCATGCGGTTTCGACCCGCGAATATCAGTCTGATCAACAGTCGCTCTACGTCGCCGACGCCTCGGAAACCGCACAATCCAAATGTGATAAATTCAAGAAAATTCATTTTTCAGAGTTGACTGGTCCTTCCATATCAGCCGGTGGCTGAGCGTAGCGACGCCACCGGTATTAATGGTGTCGTCGTTCATCGATCCCAGCGGGATCGCACTCTGCCTGCCAGCGACATTGTTGAATGATTCCAAAACGACGAATGAGTCTGGAATCCCTTCAGGATTCGAAGATTGTCGACGCGATCGATTCCGGTGGCGTCGCTACGCTCAGCCACCGGCTAATCACTGTAATGCCTTCGGCATAAGGAGAAACGGGTGTTCTGCCAACTCCTTTGTTGCACAAAACATTCTTTCACGGCGTTGCCCTTTGGTGGCGCTCGCCTTGCGGATCATGTCACGAACTGCCACCCAGACTTCTTTTCGAGTTTCACTCCAGCGACCGTCGTGTACGAAGACGAGATGCAGATTACAGGCGTAGCGACCGTGCGCGGTGAATCTTGGTTTTGATAAATCGACGTTGGGATTCACGATCTGCAAGTCGTCAAATAGACCATGCATTCGATCGTTTTCTGGCGGATGCTGTTTCAACTGTGCTGCGACATACTCTTCCGCCTTTTCGCCCCGAGTTGATCCGATGCTTTGAAGATCGTAATTGCGTTGAAACGCATGCGGCGTTTGATTGCTGAGCAAGTTTTGAAGCCGCCCCTTAACGGACCAGGGGATCGTCGACGGAGAGACATCCGGTCGGGTGCTGACCAGGAAGAGACTGCAATCGTTTTGGCCAAATCGATGCCGCAGAATTCGGACGCCATCGGCTTTGGTGACGGGTCTCAGTGCTGACAGCCAATTGTCAGAAATTGGCGTCGATCGCCAGAAAAGAGTTAGCGACCAGCGGAGTTGGTAGGCGAATTTGCAGTTGTTTGGGGTGTAGATTGGTGGGATTTTCATGGCTACCTCCGTTTCCAACGCCACCCCACCGGGCCTGCTTCCGGTGGTTAACGGGCCTTTGCACCAGCGGGTCCGGGGCGATGATAACGCTGTCGTCTTGAATCGAGGTAGGAAAACGGTAGGGCAAAGGCCCGTTAACCACCCCCGCAGGGAGGGGGGCGTTTTGTTTAGGGGGTTTCGATTAATTGCGACAACAACGCCGATGCGTAGACTCGGTGGCCGAAGTCGCTGGGGTGGTTGACTCCGTTGCCGGTGAGGTCGCAGTCTCTTTTTCGCTTTAACATTTCTGTCCACAACGTGGTCAGGTCTGCCAGGGTGACTCCGTCTCCTTGCAGCGATTGCAGCGCTTCGAGGTATTTGGGAAACATCTCGCGTGGGGTGTGGGTCCATTGTTCGTTGCCGACCATCGTGGCGACGAGGATGATTTCTGCTTGCGGTTGCGAAGCTTTAATGCGTGTAATCATCTGTTGAATACCTTCGCGGTAGGCATCGGGATTTCGGCGACCGACGTCGTTCATGCCGTAGGCGATAATCACCAGGTCTGGACTGGATTCAAGAAGCTTGTCGAGATCGGCCAGGCCGTTGGGAACTCCCCAGCCACCGACCGCTCGATTGATCAAATTTACTTCGCCGCCGTAGCTGGCTCGCAATTGAGCGGCGACCAGATCGGGATACATCGGCATGTAGGGGGATGCACCGACCAGGCCCGAGGCGTTCAGGCCGTACGAAATACTGTCGCCGCTGACGGCGATGGTCAACTTTTGTTTAGCCTTGAGGCGAGCCAGCGTCTTTGGCAGTTTGGTGGCATCGAATTTCGGTGCTCCTTCGGGCCAGTTGTTAGCTGTGCGGACATACGTGACTTCAATCTGCTGGTCGTGAAACCAGTGTCCGTTGTCGAACAGCAGGTGAGTCTCCGGGTCGCCGAGTTTATGAGGCAAGGCACACGGGATCGCTGGCTGTGCTCCGCCAGCCCAGACTGGTCTGGCACCGCGTGGCATGAATAGATCTGAACCTTTTAGAAAGGGGATACGCGACTTTTCGGTTAGAATAATCTGCTTTCCGTCGGCGGCGACGGTAAAATCGATTCCCTCCTCGAATTGTTGACTTCCGTTGGCAGTCTGAACGGAAAGGATCTTTACTGTGGGGAACAACAGTTTGCCGGTTGCAGGCTGGTTGGCGTTGTCTTCGACACACAGAACACTTTCGCGGAACACGGTCGCGGATCGCCAGAATGGTTCGAGCAGGTGCAGTTCGGGGAGCGTTTCGGCGACGGTAACTGGTTTGAGTTCGATACGGCGAACGTCCATTACGGCTACCCCGACCAGCTGTTGTGGTTTGACCGTCAGGGTGTATCGCCCCGGTTTATCGAGTGTCACGATTCCCAGGTCTTGCGGGACGAAGTTTTGAAAGTGGCCGGTCCCTGGGACTTTCAGGGGGAGCGTCTGTCCGGCAACTTCAAAGTGGACCAGACTCCCTCCGCTCGTACCACAACCGACATGTGGTACGAGATGAAACCGGCCTGGTTTTTTCAGCGTGAATTCGTAGCTGGCCCAGTCGTCCTTTTTGACCCAATAGCCGATCGTGTCTTTATTGGGGAGCGGTTCATATCGCAGCATCACTCCGAAGACATCGGCGGTACTCGATGGCATCATCACCGAGCCATCGTCAGCCTGGAGATTCGGAGCGTAGTTCGGGTTGTCTGTCGGCATCCTGGCTCCGACCGTTTCACGCCATTTGGCCAGTTTCTCGGCCAGATCTTTCGCAATGTCCGCTTTCTCGTAGAAGAAGTTCTGTCCCTCGCCTCCGTTCTTGTTGACGTTGAACAACTCTCGTCGCCCAGTGTGAGCAACCGAGGGCGCTTTGCTGGAAGCGTCGTGGGGCGTTGTTTCGTAGTACTCGATCAACTTCCAATCGCCCGCTCGAATCGCCCCTCCCGGTTTTGCACCGGCGTTGACGTTGTAGTGCGGGAAGTGCCAGTACAAGGCATCGCGAGAAATTTGCCCGGTCCCTTTCAGCAATGGGATCAAGCTGATCCCGTCCAGTGACACCTGCGTGACTGCTCCGTTACAGACTTCAGCGACGGTCGGGAATAAGTCGAGACTCGAAACGATCTGATCATTAGTTGATCCCGCTTTGACAACACTCGGCCACTTCACCAGCAAAGGAACCCGCAGGCCCCCTTCGTAAAGGTGTCCCATCCCGTCACGTAGCGGCGCATTGGATGTGGAGGGGATGATCTGCCCGTTTCCATTGCAGACTCCTCCATTATCAGAAGTCAGCAGGACCAGTGTGTTCTGTGAAAGATTATGATCGTCGAGCGCTTTCAGGACGCGACCAACGGCGGTGTCCATGCTTTCGATCATCGCCGCATAGTTGGGATTGATCTGGGAACCATTCGGTTCGGTCGGCATTTTTCCATACCTGGCGACAATTTCCGGATTGGGATTGGCCGGCATGTGAACGGCGAAGTGCGGAAGATAGAGAAAGAACGGCTTTGATTTGTGGTCCGTGATGAATTTCTCGGCTTCAGCGGCCAGTCGATCCGTCAGGAATTCGCCATCAGGTGCCTGTTCGAGTCCCGGCAACTTGTTTCCGGCCTGATCGGTGTAAGGTGCCACATCGCGATAGGGAACACTTACGACGTCGATTCCAGCAACGCTGACATCAAAACCTTGTTCTTTTGGTCCGTAACCCGCTCCGCCGAGATTCCATTTTCCAATTGCCCCTGTTGTATAACCGACTTGCTTGAGAGCTTCCGCGATGGTGACTTCGGACAGAGGCAATTGCGGCGCTACTTCAGGCGGTTTCAAACGGCGGTTTGGGTCGTCCACTTTGCCCAGCACTGATGTCGTAATGCCGTAGCGCTGCGGATACCGCCCCGTCATGATGGCAGCTCGCGTGGGCGAGCCGACCGGTGCTGCGGCGTAGGCTTGAGTAAAACGCATCCCTTCGGACGCCAGTCGATCGAGATTGGGAGTCTTGTGAAATTTACTTCCGTAGCAGCCAAGATCGGCCCAGCCGAGATCGTCGATGACAACCAGCACGACATTCGGTCGAGAATCATCGGCCAATAACGTTCCAGCCAGCAACAGCAGGAACGCGAAGGCAATTATCGATGCGATCGCAGGTAAGCCATGATTTCGATTTCTGCGGGTGGATCGCGCGTGAATCTTGCCGAATTGCATGTTCAACGTCATGCTCCTGTAGGAGTCGTCAGTAGGTAATGTGAAGGGGGAGACATTACGACAAAGAGTATCGAGTGTCGCTCCCCTGTGGAACTGATTGGCCGATCGATTGCTTCAATCAATTGGCCAATCACATAAGAAATTAAAGGACAATGGCATGTCGTTGCGGCGCACACCTCTTTTTGACTGGCATACGAACCATCACGGCCGCATTGTCGAATTTGGCGGTTGGGAAATGCCAGTCCAATACACCAGCATCGTGGATGAGCACCACACCGTACGTAAGGCGGTCGGGCTGTTCGATATTTCACACATGGGGCGACTGAGCTTCAGTGGTGCCGATGCCTCCCGGCTGCTTGCTCATCTGCTGACATGCCGCGTCGACAATCTTGTCGACGGTCAGATTCGATACGGACTGGTCTGTAACGACGCGGGAGGAATTCTGGATGACGTGCTCGTCAATCGAATTGATGCGACATCGTTTGGACTCGTCGTCAACGCCAGCAATCGTGAGAAGATCGTCGACTGGATCGGGAAGCGAACGTCGGATATTGCGGCTGCGAACCAGCCGCTTGATCTTCGCTTCGACGATCATACTCTCAGTACAGCCATGATCGCGGTTCAAGGGCCGCTGGCGTTGAAACTGGTCAATCAGGTGACCGGCGAGAGCTTTGACTCGATGAAGTACTACACCGGCCGAAGTATCAAGCTTCACGGAGTTGATGCTTTTGTCAGTCGGGCTGGCTACACGGGAGAAGATGGCTTTGAGCTGATCGTTCCCAACGCCTCAGCCACAGGCTTGTGGGAAACTTTCATGAAAACCGGACATGACATTGGCGTCAAGCCTTGCGGACTTGGTTGTCGTGACACGCTTCGGTTGGAAGCAGCCATGCCGCTTTACGGACACGAATTATCCGAGAGTGTTGATCCGGTAACCGCAGGACTGGGTTCGTCCGTCAAATTGGACAAGCCGGAATTTATCGGTCGTGAAGCCCTCGTTAAGATTTCCGAACAGACGAATCGAAATGTTCGCGTTGGACTGAGGCTGGGCTCGCGGCGGATTGCTCGTGAGCACAGTGAAATCTTTGTCGGAGCGGATCGCGTTGGCGAAGTGACGTCGGGGACATTTTCGCCGACTCTGGAACAGGCGATCGCGATGGCGTACGTCACTGCGGAACATTCGAAGGTAGGTTCGTCTGTAGAAATTGATATTCGCGGAAAACGCGAAGCCGCAGAAGTTGTCGCGCTTCCATTCTATAAGAGAGCCAAGCATGGGACGTGATCAGACAAATCACGGCGGGCCGGGATTTAGCCGCCGCGAATTTCTGAAGGGGTCTGGTGCCGCCGTCGTTGCTGGGGCCGCGGCCACAGCGGCAGTCGACGGACCGTTGGAAGCGCAGCAACCGGCGACGAAAATCATTTCGGCGGGACCTCATACGATCACGCTTCACGTCAACGGTGAGGATCAGCAGGTGACGGTGGAGCCGCGAGTCCTGTTAATCGACGTGTTGCGGAATGATTTGAACTTAACCGGCTGCAAGGATGTCTGTGATCGTTCGACGTGCGGTGCCTGTACGGTGTTGATCGATGGTAAACCCGTCTACGCCTGCACGCGGTTTGCTATTGAAGTGGTGGGACAAAAAATCGTCACGGCTGAGTCTCTGCATTCTCCCGAGAAGACCGATGATGTCGTGACGGCCTTCTGCAAACATGACGCGATTCAATGTGGCTTCTGTACTCCCGGCTTCGTGAGTGCCGTTCGTGGCTTCTGTGACCAGAATCCTGGTGCGACTGAGGATGCGTGTCGTCGCGCCCTGGGGGGTAATATCTGCCGGTGTGGAACATACGACGGAGTGTTGAAGGCGGCGTACGACACGGCTCAGATTGTTCAATAACTGATGGAGAAAAGTCTTGTGCCACTGTTGTTTGAGCGTCTTCGTTCAAACAGTGCTCTTGCGTATTTACAGCGACCAGCAGCGTACCAAGAGTTTTCGATAGCAAACCAAGCAGCCGAAGAAATCGCGACACTTTCGTCGTACGTGAATGAGGATCAAACGACATGGTCGAACGGAAAATCGGTTGGGAACCCCAGGGATCGCATACGCTTGTCGGTGGTGAGATCCAAAGAGTCGAAGGCAAGGTTAAAGCGTCCGGGCAGGCCAAGTACACGAACGACATTAATACTCCTGGAACGCTGTTTGCAAAACTGCTGACGTCGCCGCATGCTCACGCAAAACTGGTACTTTTGAACATCGAAAAGGCCAACGCGGTCAAAGGGGTGAAGTCAGTCCTGGCGATGGCCAAGGTGGGTGACGAGATCCGGTACGAAGGCTGGCCGATCGTCGCGATCGCGGCGGAACGGCCTGAGTTTGCTGAAGACGGTCTGCGGGCGATTGAAATCAAGTTCGAGCCTCTGCCTCATTTCGTGGATGGATCGGATCTCAAAGGAGCCATAGAGGCTGACATGACTGTCGATGGTCAACCGCTGAAGCTGACGAAGTCGATGGGAAAGTCTGGGCGAGGGGACGTTGAAGTCGCGTTAAGGGAGGCCAAACACGTTCACCGGGGAACGTATGGCATTCAAATGATCACTCACATGAGCATGGAACCGCATGGGTCTCATGCCGCGTGGGACGGCGAAAACTTGAACGTCGCGCTGTCGACCGAGAATGTTTCGGGGACATCAGGCCAATACGTGCAGCCCGTTGGTGTGGAGGCCATGAACGTCAATGTTCGATGTGATTTTATGGGGAGTGGTTTTGGTTCGAAGTCGACCGTCGATGAATGGGATGTCGCCTGTGCCAAATTGGCCAAAGCAACCGGTAAGCCAGTTCGCCTGATGCTGAGTCGTACCACAGAAATGCAAATTGGCGGTAATCGCCCCTCTGCCTTTGCAACGGTGACTGTCGCTTGTGATGCCGAAGGGAACGTGACGGTCTGGGACAGTCATCACTGGGGTTCGAACGGTCTACAGGGTTTGACAGTCGGTCTGGGCGTGACCCCTTATGTTTTTCAGCCAAAGAATCGTCAAAGCGCAGCAACGGGAATTGCGACGAATTGCAGTCCTGAGCGTCCCTGGCGAGCACCTCATCATCCGCAGGCCTGTGCCTATACCCAGACGGCCTTGGATGACCTGGCTGCCAAGGCGGGAATCGACTCGCTGCAGTTCTTTAAAAAGAATTTAGATCTAACCCCCCTCCCCCATATCTATGGACCGGAACTCGAAATCGCGGCGAAGCTGATGGACTGGAAAGGGAAATGGCATCCACGCGGCGCAGGGGCTGGCAACGGCCCCGTCAAGCGCGGTGTTGGCGTCGCTTTGCATACGTGGAACGGGGCTGCGAACCAGTCGAACGTGATGCTGAAAGTCCATTCCGACGGCTCAGTGGAAGTCGTCACCGGAAGTCAGGATGTCGGAACGGGAACGCGAACGTGTATTGCTCAGGTTGCTGCCGATACGTTCGGTGTTTCGATGTCGGCAGTAAAAGTGTCGCTTGGTTCGAATCAGTTTCCTAAAGCGGGATCATCGGAAGGAAGCGCGACGATTGGAGGTGTCACCGGCCCCGTGCGCCGAACCGCTCAGCAGGCACTTTGGAAAATCCTTGATCTTGTTGCGGCTAAGTATACTGTCGACGGAGCGACGTTGATCGCTCGCCACGGGCGGATCTGGTCTGGCTTCAAAGAGGTTTGTACCTGGAAACAGGCCGCCAGCCTGATTGGACCGATGGGCATGGAACTTTACGGAGGGCCTGTTACTGAGGACGAGGGTTTAACGAATCATCAGG
Source organism: uncultured Schlesneria sp. (assembly GCA_903858935.1). Classification (GTDB taxonomy): domain Bacteria; phylum Planctomycetota; class Planctomycetia; order Planctomycetales; family Planctomycetaceae; genus Schlesneria. The sequence goes on from CAIOKO010000133.1 coordinate 11,648, forward strand.
TGGGTGGCGTTCAAATGGCCGAAGTCGCGGTAGATACGGAAACGGGTGTGATACGGATCGTGAAGTTGGTGGCCGTGCAGGACGCGGGGATGATCGTGAATCGGCTGCTGGCTCGCAGTCAGGTCTATAGCGGACTGATCATGGGAATCGCGTATTCGTTAAGCGAAGAACGAATCATGGACAATAAGACGGGGCGGTTTATCAACGCGAACCTGAATGACTATAAGCTGCCTCGAATTGGCGACATCGGCGATCTGGTCGTCGAGTTTTACGAACCGGAAAGTGAATACAAACGGGGCGTTATCGGGCTCAGTGAGCCGCCCGTGATTTCCACAGGTGCGGCGATCTCGAATGCCGTGGCGAATGCCATAGGAGTACGAGTCCCGGTTCTTCCTTTGACACCCAAGCGGGTTCTCGACGCATTGAAAGGAGCCAAAGGATGAAACCTTTTGAATACGCTCGACCCACGACGGAAGCCGAAGCGGTCGAATTCCTTGGTGAGGCTGGCGTTCAAGCGGTTATCCTGGCGGGTGGAACCGATCTGACCAGCCTCATGCGAGCGGAACTCGTCAGCCCGACTCGCGTGGTGGATCTCAAGCAGATCCCCTCGCTGCATCAGGTGACTCGACTTGAGGGCGGAGTTCAGATCGGCGCGCTGGTCACGCTTGCCGATCTCGCGAAGAATTCTTTGTTAGACGGATATCGTTCGTTGTTCGATGTCGTCGATGGGGTTCGCTCGATTCAAGTTCAGGGGAGTGGCACGATCGGCGGCGATCTGTGTCATCTGCCGAACTGCTGGTATTTTCGTAAGGGATATGGATTACTCGGCCAGGAGAACGGGATTTCGCTGCCGGAGACCGGTGATAACCGCTATCACGCGATCTTCGGCAACGAAGGAGCGGCCAAATTCGTCAACGCATCTCGCTTCGCGCCGGCATTGATGGCATGGGGTGCCAAAGTCCGCATCGTCGGACCGTCAAACAAAACAAGCTCACGTGACCGTTCAAGCGGTTCATCGGTTGATGCGGAGTGGCTTCCGCTGGAATATTTTCATGTGACTCCTAAAACGGACCAACAGGGAAACACGATCTTAAAGCCGGGGCAGTTCGTGTCTCATATCTGGTTGCCCGATGGGAATCAGATCTCGAGTGCAACGTACGAAGTCCTGCAGATGGAGGGACTTGATTGGCCGCTTGCCACAGCGAGCGTCTGCCTGGATGTCGACGGCGGTTTCGTGCGCGACGCGAGCATCGTGATGGGTCACGTGGCACCGATCCCATGGGTTGCCGATGACGCAAGTCGCTGGCTGAGTGGTCGACAGATCGACGAGGATACCGCGGGAATGGTAGCCGATTTCGCGGTATTAAGTGCAAAACCGCTGTCGATGAACGAGTACAAAGTGCAGATTGCTCGCACTGCGGTCAAACGAGCGTTATTGAAAGCAACAGGTCAGCTTGAGGTTTAGCACCGTCTTCAGCCTGTGGCTTTTTTTAAGCAAAAACCGCCATCGCCCCTGCGGGCAATGCCATGAAGGAATTCTGCTTTCCATTCGGGCAATCATCAGGCCACCACGAAGGACGCGAAGATCACGAAGGTAAATTCCGAAGGCGATGTCAATCGCGCGGCCTTCCTGAAATTCTCCAGGGTGAAGATTGGGCTTACCCATCAACTTTCACACCACGAGGCGGCAGGATGACATCAATCGCCTTGTCCCTTTATTCCTTCGTGCTCTTCGTGTCCTTCGTGGTAGCATAATTCACGAACATTCGACCGAGATGACAGATTCGATTACGTCACCAGGGGAGAATCCATCGCATGAACGCCTTCCAAACATTAAGAACGTACTTTTGTTTTTTCTATTGACTAGCGACATCAGTACATGTAATTTGATGTCGTACTCTTTTTGCCAGATGCAAAAGCATTCGCAGCGTGTCGCTCAAAGCCAAAATCGCTCCGATGTGGGCTCGAACAATGGCGGGGCAGGCACCGAGAAGTACGGAGCCTGTCCCGGTTTTGTTCGAAACGACGACAATTGATCTTTGACATCCTGGAAAGAAATTTAATCGGATCATTCCGGTGCCGACTTAAGTCGCTGGACGATCCTTGGGGGTTCGTTGTTTGGCGGCCATCAGCGGCTGCATTTTTCGTGCATTCGAACATTCCTGTTTAACGACCCTCCTGGTGCGGGAACAAAAGCGGGACAGGCACCGAGAAGCTCGGAGCCAGTCCCGGTTTTGTTCGAGAAGAGTTTTGAAACAACGTCGCTAGGGCAAAGGCCCGTTAACCACGGCCCACGGGGGCGGTGGGGTGGCGTGTTTAATTTGGTGTGATTTTTGCCGAGACTTATGCGAACAGTGACGTGATTGGTTGGCCGTCAGATAATCTGCTTGGGCGGCCTGTCATGTCTTGGATCTCGGTCGCGGGGTCGATGCCGAAACGCCAGAAGATCGTTGCTGCCAGGTCCGATGGCGTGACCGGGTCGCTGGCGGGGAAGGCTCCCATGCTGTCGCTGGCTCCGAAGACGGAACCCCCTTTGATTCCTCCGCCCGCTAACAGCACCGTGTAACAATCGGGCCAGTGGTCACGGCCTCCATCGGCGTTGATCTTGGGTGTTCGTCCGAATTCACCCATGGCGACGACAAGCGTCGAATCGAGCAGGCGACGATCTTCGAGATCTTCGATCAAGGCACTCAGGCTTTGGTCGGCAAGGGGCAACAGGTGCGACTTGTGCTGGTTGAAGTTCTTGAAGTGGGAGTCCCAGTTCTGGCCCTGCTGACGGAAATCGTAAACGTTAACGAACGGGACCCCTGCTTCGACCATGCGCCGGGCGAGCAGCAGGTTCTGGCCACGCATCTGGCGGCCGTAGCCCATTTCTGAGCCGTTTCCGCCACCACCTCCTTCACCAACGCTGGAAGGTGACGGACCGAAACCGTAGCGGTCCCGCATCTGGGCTGTCTCGTGCGACAGGTCGAGTGCTCGACGCAAGGTTTCGGAACCAAGCAGTTGAAACGCCTTGTCGCAAAACATCCGCCACTGTTCGCCCACAGGTGTTGGGGTACTCGACGAAGCAGCCAGTTCGAGTGTGTCGAGTAATCGGCGTCTGTCAGAAATCAACGACGAAGTGTGGCCGGCGGGAAGCGTCAACGCACCGGCTCGATAGGTCTTAGTTTCCACGTCGACCGAAATCTGCAGCGGATCGAACTTCGTGCCAAGAAATCCGCCCCCCTGACATGGGGTGTCGACAACGTTGTGAAAGACAAACGGGAGTGCCGCGTGCGGGATCTCAATCCGCTTGTTCTGCCAGAGATAACTGAGGCACGCCCCGAAGCAGGGATAGAACTGGTTGATCGGCGCGAACTCTTCCCGGTCTCCGTTTGGAGACGGGCGGCCAGTCAGAGCTTCAGTCGAAGCCGAGTCATGCAACCGGTTGTTGTGATGCATGCTCCGAATTAACGCGACCTTATCCATCACCCGAGACATTTTCGGGAGATGTTCGCTGACGAAGATGCCAGGTGCCGACGTCGCGATCTGACGGAATTCACCTCGAATATCCGACGGTGCATTCGGCTTCATGTCGTACGTATCGAGGTGGCTGGGGCCTCCATAATAGAAGACGACGATGCACGATTTGATAGGAGAAGCGGATGCGGGTTTCGACAGGGGAATTCCCGACTGAGCAAGTCCCGCCTGTGCGTGCCACAGTCCGGCCAGATTTAATCCGACAGCACCTCCCGTAAATTGCAGTGCGCTTCGACGATTCAATCGGTGTTCAAATTGAATGTCAGCAGGACGGTCACGCATCGGGTCACTCAACAAAAAGGGAGATATCATCAAACATGACCAATGTGACAAATTGGACGGGGCACGCCAAGTGCAAAGCGGATGAACACGTTTTCTTCCCGCGATTTAATCGACACGAAGGGATAAGAGCGCTGCTTGACCGAGGACGATCAAGCAGTGGCATATGTGTTTTGAAATCAGGACTGGGAATGTATTACGGGATGCGGAACAACTGCGATGACGATGGGAGACGCCGGGCCGCCAAGTCTCAACTCGACGTTGGCCGAAACGTATGCGTACGCTTCGAAGGGAGTCAGTGAAAACTCGGTCACCAGAAGATCATACGCTTGACGCGTGGCGAGGTGTGATGCCTGTTCGATCGTTCCCTGCTCATTCAACACTGAAAGGCACAAAGTTCGATCTTCAAGCACGATGCGCGGTGCAGACAGTTGCAGATTCTTCTCCACAGTCACACGAACGGTTGCCTCGCCTGCCGCTTCGAGGCTGATATGGGCCGGTTCACCAGTCCCCATGGCTGCATGCAGGTCTCCCATGGAAAGCCAGGCACCTGATGTCTGCACCGGAAGTAACAAGGTTGTTCCAACGCTTAGTTCACGAAGATCGAGATTGCCACCGAAGTGATACGCCGGTTCCAGTGTCGATGCCGTTCCTGTCTCGGGGGCGAGTCCGATGCATCCGATCATCGGTGACAGCGGGACGCTCAATCGGTCACTGATGGCGATTTCGCCATTCGCGAACGGGAGTGGACGAACCACGAGTTGCTCCGTCAAATCACCAAGTGGACCATAGCCTGGAATCCAGACGGCCCAGGCTCGACGGATCTGAATATCGACAATCTCGATTTTCAGTACGTCGCCACGTTCTGCCGAGCGGACGACTACGGGTCCGGTAACGATGTTGTAGTCTTCATCTGGAATCTCATCCGGTGATTCGCCCCGCCACAATCGTTCGTAAGCCTCGTCTGTGGTCTCAAACGTCACAACGTCCCCTGAAGCGATTTCGAGGGCGGGTTGATCCGTTCGTGCGAAGGCACGTTGACAATCGGATCTCGGGACGAAGTAGTGATCCATGACGGTACTCGAAGGTTGTCTTAACGGGAGGGCGAGGTTGGCGTAATGAAATGACCTGAAGATGGGGTGCTCGCGTTCATGACGGTGCGGTGCTTTCGGACCGGAAATCCTCGAAACGGGTGCCACGGTTTTACCGTCTTCGGTAGGGCCGTGCTCTTTACAATGTGTTTCCGACCAATGATGACAGCCTTGTCGAAGACTCCAGCGAGGGCTTACCTCAGACCAAAGTCGCCATCATCGCTCCGAGGCCGTCATTTTTTTGCGAGGATGGCTTCAAACGGCGGTCCGAAATCTTTTTCCGTTTGCCGCGAATTTGTTTTTAGCGGCATCGGTAGTCAG
>CAIOKO010000134.1 GCA_903858935.1 uncultured Schlesneria sp.
ACAATCTGATTCCACGGGCGATTCCCGGAAAAACTGACTCGAAGAAATTTTTCAAACGCTTCGCGGTTAACCTGAGGATTTGATGACCGGCCAATCAACAAATTTGTCCACTTGGTCGTAAAGTTTCGAGCGTAGCCCGTGTCGTTCAATAATTCATCGACCAGCGTCCCTCGCTTCTGCTCGTGCTTGTCAGCCAGAAACGCTTGAGCTTCGTCAACAGTGGGGACCCGACCGACGATGTCGAGATAGACTCGCCGCAACCACTCCGAATCGTCCGCTCTGGCAGATGGCTGCAACCCGAGTGCATTCCATCGAGACTGAAGTTCTTCACCAATTCGGGCAATCACTGTTTCACTTGAAACTGGCAGAAACGACGGCGATTCATTCTTGTCATTCTTGAAAATCTCGGGTTTCGGTTCATGAGTCGTGCTAGACAAGTGCGCTAACAACGGCTCGTCGAAAGTGACCGACTCAGGCTCAACGACCGGTTCGTCAATCGAAATCGGTGGTCCGTGCTTGCGCGGGATTGTCGAGCGAATCCTTTCCGTCGAAGCGGCAGATACGATGTTTTTCGACGCCGTGTCTGGAACAACCACCACTTGTGGATTGATAGGAGTCGGCCGCTGCCAGACCGTGAAAAGCATGATTGCCAGGCATGTCGTCATTGCGCCAATCACCAGTGGCATTCGCTGGCGAGACAGCTTTTTTGATGCGGGCCGACCTGCTGGCGTGATCTCTACTGGAGCCACGTAAACGGGCATTTCATGAGACGAAAGCGGCTCGGGTGATCCCGCTCCGGCGGCATCCCAATAGAGCGTCCCGTGCAGGTCCATATATGTCAGGTACTGCCAACGGGCATCGGCAGACGTCAAAACCAGATGCTCCAGCCGAGACATCTGATCTGGCGTCAATCGATCTTCGCATAATCCCTCGAGCAACAGTTGAAGCTCGGTCGGGGGTTGTTGAACGTTGCTCATGATGGAGCCTCGGCAGTCAATCGCTGTTGAATACAGTCGAGCAATGACCTGCGAATCCGGCCTAATGACTGATAGACAGAATTTGCTGGTCGCCCGATCTGCTCGGCCAGATGCTTACCTCGTTCTCCCGGTGCGTAACGCTGTTGAATTAACTCTCGGTCTTTCGGACGTAACTTATTCAAGCAATCCGCCAGTGCTGCCCGACGTGTTTCAAGTTCCTCTGATCGCTCAAGACTTGTCTGGGCCACCGCCCCTAAGAACTCGTCACTGAAGACCAGCTTTTCTCGTTTCTTTCGGGTTCGATACTTCATGACCTCAAAATTGGCGATCTGACTGACCCACGCGAGAAAGTTTGTACCCGGCTGAAATTTCGAACACTTACTCCAGATGACAACGTTCGTTTCTTGCAGGATCTCTTCGGCATCCACAGGATTGTGAACTTGTGACAAGATGTACAAAAACAGACGTCGCTGATGATGTGTAAACAATTGGACGAACTCACCGCTGGGCGAGGTCTCAATTCGCTTGTCATCAGCAGCGTTGTCAGCCACGAAAGTCACCAGGTGTCAACATGGGAGGGCGAGGCTCCTGCCGAGCCGCGAAGTAGGTACACGCATCGACTTGGAGGCTCGGCAGGAGCCTCGCCCTCCCGTGTAAATTCTTCGCATCGCAAAGAATCAAAAGGTTGATTTTAGGGAAATATCAGTCGTGTTCGTGACAGCGGGGGACCATTGCTGGACCCCCGCGATCTTGTTTTTCCGTCCATAGCCGCAGAAATCAGCCGATCAATTCCTGAATCGCGGTCCCGCCGTTTGCCAGCTTCATCGGGCGACCGTTCTTTGACTTGTGGACAGTGTCCAGTGGAATACCCAGCGCGTGTGCAACCGTTGCCCAGACGTCGCCCGGTTGATAGCTCTTGGAACTCGAAACGGAAATGCCGTCCTTATCCGTTTCGCCAACGGCCATTCCACCCTTCAGTCCACCACCACCGATCATTACTGACCAGCTGTTTGCCCAGTGATCGCGACCGACATCCTGATTAATTCGTGGTGTACGAGCGAATTCGCCCATCCAGACCAGGACCACGTCGTTTAACATACCTCGTTGCTTCAAGTCAGTGGTCAAGGCTGCAATCCCTGCGTCCAGTGCGGGCAGTCGTTGAGTCTTCAACGTCTGGAAGACGTTCGCGTGCAAGTCCCAACCACCGAAGTCCACTTCGACGAATGGAACACCTGCTTCGACCAGACGACGAGCCATCAACAGGCTGCGACCAAACTGTCCGCCGCCGCCCATCATCCCACCCTGAGCCGGTGCACCCGAGTACGCGTCGAGAACTTCTTTCTTCTCTTCATTGATCTTGAATGCATCCATCTGCTTCGACTTCATCAGGTTAACCGCTTTGACGTAGACGTCTTTGTGGGCCTGACCAGATTCGCCGCGCTGTGAATGAATGAAGTTATCTTCGACTGTTCCCAGCATCCTCAGTCGTTGATCTAAACGGTCCATACCGAGACCGCCCAAATCTGAATTTTCGATCTGGCCAGTGCCATTAACCAGGAATGGCGAATGCGTCATTCCGAGGAAACCTGGACTTGAACCACCTCCACCGATCGAGATGAACGCCGGGATCTCAAGGTCTTTTCGTTTCGATCCCACTTCATAGCTGACGACCGAGCCAAACGCGGGGTGAACCACGGTCGGGGTAGGAACGTACGAGGTGTGCATGTAATAGCGACCGCGACCGTGATCGGCTTCGCGAGTACTCATTGCGCGAATCACCGACAGGTTTTCCATGACCTGCGCCGTCTTCGGCATGTGCTCGCTGATCTGCAGATCACCCTTGGTGTTGATTGGCTTGAATTCGCCACCGTTCTTGGAATCGGGCTTCAAGTCCCAGATGTCGATTGATGGTGGACCGCCGCTCATCCACATCAGAATGCAAGCCTTCTGGCGTCGCTTCAGATCAGCCGCATTCGCTTTCACGTGGGAAATAAAATCGAGCGCAGGCAGCGTCGCAGCGCCGGCTGCCAGATGTCCCATGAAATGACGCCGAGACATACCCGATGGTGTAACAAGACTCATAGCTCGCTCCAATGTTTCTAGACCAACAAAAGTGGAAGAATTGACTGCCGGCGGCTGTCAGTGATTGATAATAAACTCGTTCGAATTCAATAGTGCCCAGAACAGATCCTGATAGACTGTTAGAGGATCGTGGCTGTTATTCAGGAATTTTTGAGCAGCACCCAGTTCGGGTCTGGTTGGCATCCGACCCAACGCCGTCATGTAAAGTCGCTGAATCTTCTGATTTTCGCTCCCCTTGCCCGTCAATAGCTCGTGCAGGTGACTTCCCGCTTTGACGCTGACCGCGTCCTGAACCAGCGGACCGTTCATCATCATCAGGGCCTGTGGAATCGTCCCGTCGAAGGAACTCGATTCGCCACCGTCGTCCGTACCGAATGTCTGCACGAACTTCTGCAGCCACGTATGACGTTGAGCTTCAGCCTGCTCCCAGCCCGATCGTCCCGATTTGTGAGCATTCGTCGCAATGATCAGCGAATCGTACAGCTGCTCGGCCGTCATCGGTTTGACATAGACATGTGTGAACAAGGCCGCTTCACCGATGGCTGGATTATCCCGAGCGTTCTTCTTCGTCGTGCGGCTGGTCAGATTGTAAGGCTCGCTGTTGGCAATCCATCGCATGGCCTGCTTGCAGTCATATCCGCTCTTCACAAATTCTTCGCCGAGACGATCAAACAGGGCCGGATGTGTCACAGGGATATGAGTACTGATATCGTCGATTGGGTTGGTGAACCCGAATCCGAAAAAATGAGCCCATAAGCGATTGATATAGGCCACGGCGATCATCGGTCGTTCGCCAGCCGTCATCAAACGAGCCAGTTCTTTGCGACGATCGGTCGACTCGTCAGGATTGACTTCGGTTCCGAAATAGGCGGGATACGCAACCTTCATCAGGCCACTTCGTTTTTCAAAGTAGACCGGTCCCGAGAAATTCCTTTCGACGATTTCCGAAAAATCGTCGACCATCCGACCGGTCTTCTGGTCAAACCGGCGATGATCAACCTTGGCCGTCTGTCGGAAGAAGCTGTTGAACTGCCAAAACTGATCCTGTTTCCAGTCGTTAAACGGATGGTCGTGGCATTGAGTGCATTGAACCTGCATCCCCATGAACAGCCGAGTCGTCTTGGCCGTCATCTGTGCGCCGTCGTCCTGATCCTGCATCTGAGCGAGCAGAAAATTGGTCGCACCGTTTTCTTCGTAATGACCTTCAGCCGTTACGAGATCTGAAACAACGTCTTTCCAGGGACGATTCTTACCGAACGCCTCACGGAAGAATTTCTGCATCCCTTCGCGACTGACGCGACGAGGCGTCTGCTGTCCAATGCACAGATTGGTCCAGATCGTGGTCCAGTTCCGAGCGTAACCAGGATCGTCAAGCAACCGTTCGATCAGTTTCGTTCGCTTGGCTTTGTCTTTGTCAGCCAGAAATTTTTCGACATCTTCCACGGTTGGAATGTGACCGACAATGTCGAGATACACTCGACGCATCCATTCGGCGTCATCGGCAACTGGAGAAGGCTCAACTTCGTTGTCCTTCCAGGTCTGGCGAATCTGATTATTGATTTCCTGGATAATGACGTCTGATGAACCGGTGGTGAATGATTCACCCGCTCTGGTATTCACAACAGGCAGAGCCAGTGTCGCAGCGACGACTAACGAGGTAATTCCCCCGGAAGTAAGCGCCTGCCGACAAAACCGGGTCTGTAAACCCAGCCAGCCAGTGAAATTCATTGTTGTCATTCCGAGTACCATTGCCTGTCACTCCTGCACAACTCGAGAGTCGAAGAAGATCCTGTTCGCAACTCGTTTTTCGATCGAAAAAACTAAGTTAAGAAGTATCCCCTGAAATATTAACAACATCCAGCGAAAAAAAGTTCGTTGCGGAAGTCGAGGAAGTTTTTCAGATTCTTCCAGAAAACGACGTAAGTAATTTTCGTTTATGTAGTTACGTGTTTCATTCTTGTAAAGAAACGCGTTTGGATTAAGGGATGGGCTGTCCGCCGGTTCGTTCCAGCGTATTCCCGCGAGCGTGCTCAGCCCGTTCGCCTCAAATTCTCAAACGAATCATCCGTCGACGAGTTTAAGAATTTCAACCCAAATCTGATTGACATTGAGTTTCGTGGCCCACATCGTGACACCATGTCGATCAATCAAATGTTCGCTGACCTGAAGCATTCCAACAAAGCTGAGTTTGTCCCACTCAGGAATCTCCCGGCGATCGCCTTTTCAACATCCTCGTCATTCCATTCCGGGTGTAACGTCCGAAAATGACCAGCGAGCCTCAATCGAACAAGACGATGACTGGCAAAAGCCATTTACAGTCGCTCGGCAGGGGTCTGTGACTTCATCATCGCAATAACGTCGGCATCAGGAATCTCAACATGTCGTGGATTGAGAGTTTGATTTTTTGGTCGCGACATGGAAGGTGGAACCGATTGAATTTGGCGAAGTCGCCAACGTTTCTAAGCGGTTGAACTGTGGGGATACAGCACGTTGCGTGCAGTGAGCGTTTCCGGTTGCAGAAGTATTGTACGTTAAATCGATTCTAGTGTGACTGTTACGGCGAAAGTTCGTCTGAAGGGGCAGGGGAAATCCGACCGAAGCTGACGGCGAGGAGAATCAACACCACCGGACTGGAAAACATTGTCTGCTTCTCATCGGCTTGACAATCC
>CAIOKO010000135.1 GCA_903858935.1 uncultured Schlesneria sp.
ACCTCACAAACTCTGCTCGCTGAACCATTATTGATGACTTCCAAGACATGACATCCCCCTTTCACAGGGGATCTTCTCACATCACCTACGTGTTACCCATGTCCCCGAACGCGCGCCACCTATGTGTCCAGTCTATACACTCAGGGGCCGGTGGAGAGTTTGTCTTAATGCGATTAGGTGCGAGTTAGCTTTTCAGTCGTTGCTTCGACCGACGCGGGGTCGGTGGAGAGCATGAAGTTTGAGATTCGCAACCACTCTTTTTTCAAATGACCCCTGTTTTTCCAACGAAACCCCACCGCCTCCGCGGCGGTGGTCACCGGGCCTTTGCCCTAGCCCGAACCATCATTCACCGAGACGCAATATTTTTTAAATTCCTAGGGCAAAGGCCCGTTAACCACCGCCGCGGGGGCGGTGGGGTGAGAATCCTTTGCGGCGTTGCTCGTTGTCTCAGCCACCTTTTAATTGTCACAGATTATCCCCTTTCGTGAGGAAACCCGACGAGCGGGACTATTGACCTGAATTTGTAAGACCAGTTCACCGTGTATTCGAGAGGAACACCGCGTTCCATTTTCGGGCTGGAGTACGTCACTTGATTGCAATCGGCGCTACCGGAAAACGCCGCTGGAAAGATCGGTGATTCCGGGAACGGATTGGGGGTTCGTTTGGTCAACGAACCCGTTTGAGTCGCATAGAAAAACGAGTTGGTTGATACCGCTTGCTGGATTGGCATTCCGCTTAATGGCAACCGTTCGATCATGATGGGACCTCCGAAGTTGTCGCTGAACGAAAGTTGTTCGGAATAGGCCAGGATCGTGTCAGGCGAAGAGATGAATGAATCCATCTGCAGGCCAAACGTGTAATGCAGGTATGTCACAGTTTCGGCGCCACCCATTTCCCCATGTGAGACGGGGTTCGTGACGATGACGCCGCCGATTGCGTTGGCGTTGTTCAGCCAGAACGGAGTTTGGGATTCATTATTGTCGAGAAACCCTGCAGAGTAACCGTTCACCGAATAGGCGTTTCGGATCGCCGCTAATGATGCGAGTACTAAGGACTGGCTGTTAGGTCCCTGCTGGACGATCTTGCCTTTCATCGACCAGGATTCGCGGAAGATGTTGGCGCGTTGAGTGGGCGAATATTGAATCATTCGCTGGATTCCAGCGAAGTTCACTTCCCCATTCGGATGAAAATAACCGCCGTAATAGAATTTCATTTGCTGCCTACTTGAACCAGAACGACATTGACTTAATGTTCTTCGCGAAGGCTTCCTGCTGCGACTTCAGCGTGGTTTCCAGTTGCGCAAAGAACTCGTCTGCGGCGAACGCTTTCTCCATTGCCTCGACAAGCTTCTTCACCGCCTCTTCGTTTTTCTGACCGAAGTCTTTGACGCGACGGAGAAGTTCAGGCTCTTCCTTGTCCTGATTTTTCTGGGCTTCGTCCGCTTTTTCCTGACTCTTTTTCAGTTCCGGCTTAATCGTCCACAGGCCAGGACCGTCGCCTCGTCGTTCGGCTTCCGCCTTGCCAAAGTCGTGTTCCTCAGTCCCTTGAGGCGCGTTGGCCAGCCCCTCCATGTCGAATTGCGTGATTGCCGATCGAGGTAGCTTTCCTGCTTTAACCGCTTGTACTTTGGCAGTTAATGCCCGAATGCGGGTTCGTTCGCCGGGGGTGGCGAACCCGACTGATCGTTTTATCCCTTTGATTTGTTCCTTATCCGCTTCCGCATTCCGTCGTGTTTCCGCGGTGATCGCTCGCAACGAATTAAGTCTTTCTGCAGCGGCTTGTGCTTGCTGCTGTCCGACAGCGACGTTTTCCTTGTTAATTTTGACTTGCTCCTGCAGTTGCCTGGCAACTTCACCGGCGCGGCCCACCTCCATTTCTTTCAGGTCATTCTGAACCGACTGATGTTTCTGATCGCGCTGGGATTCCGTTTTGTTTCCGAGGATCGATTGACCGATGGCTTTACGGGTGCGGTGGAAGTCGCCAGCAAGATCACTCGTCGTATCGACCAGAGACTTGCCGTACGACGTCCTTCCAAGCGTCTGTTTTGCATTTCGGTACAGCCACCCCGAGATCGTTGGTCCAGCGGGAACTGCTGGCGGGGCCGGTGGAGGAAGAAGTTCTTTCTTTTTTGCTGCGATCTTTCGCTGATAGGCTTCTTCAGATGTTTTCCTGTCTGAATCGAGCTTCGCCTGTGCGGCGGCGAGTTCCTTCGGCTTCTGGTTGACGTGTTCCATCACGTTTTTCGCAGCGTCAGCTCGTTCGAGCAGGTCCTGGTGCCTCTCGGCCCTTGATCTCACTTCCTGTTGCCTGCTGAAGTCATTTGGAGAATTCGCTTGCTCCTGTCGAATCTCCGCTTCGGTTGCTGATCGACGATGTCCGTTCAGGGAGACCTGACGAATCTCGCCGAAATTCGGTTTCGCGTGCATGAGCTGCATTGACTGATCAACGTGGCGACCGACGGCAGCATTTGCGGCAGTTTCTTCGATTGTTCGATATTTTGTCTGGTCAGCCCGTTGCTCTTCTTCGAGCTTTTGCGTCGAGATATTCAGATTTCGTAACGCGACGGCGGTGGCAACTGCCGCTGCTGCAACCGCCGTCCAGGGGTTGAGCAAAACCGAGGGGTTGAAATGTGGAATCGATGTTTCCGAAGGGCCGCCGCCGTGAGCTGTCGCAATCTGGTGTACGACGTTTCCAGCGCCAGTTCCGAGTACGTTGAGTGCCGGAAGCAGCTTTGCCAAAACGCTCGATGAATTAACAACCGATGTACCCGCTTGCGTGGCGATGTTCGCTGCCTGGGATGCCGACGTGGCCGCTATGGTGGCCGCAGTCGATGACCCACTGACGATATTGGCGATCTGTTTAAACAGCACACCAACCGTTGAAAAGGTCGTTCTAATACCGGACAAGATCGCGGATTGCGCCGACGACGCGACCGAGTTTGCAGACTGTGTTGCCAACAGCTGGTCGGGAGAAGCGGCGACAGGTTTTTGAAACGACGAGATTGACGGAACTGCAGGAAGAGGCGCAGCGGGATTGGATTGAGCGACCTTGAGCTCCCTGATCGCCTGTAACATCGCCGCCATGTCTCCCCGCATCTCCGTAATCCCGGGATGTGAGGATGTCGGCGTCGGCGAGGCATTGCTGACAGGATTGGCCTTTTGGCCGGTTGAGGTCATGTTTGTAAGAAACCCATTAAGCAACGAGGCTGATGCTAACGACGACACCCCCGCATTCGAGGATTGTGCCGGCAATAGTGACGGACCAGGGGTTGCCCGAAGCTTGTCAAGCTGGTTTTGCACCTGGTTGATCGCCGACGTAACCCCACTGACGCCGTTTAGCGCCAAGTTGATCACGACGTCCCTGACCGTGGCTGGCATTGGTTCTCAATCATCCTCAATAAAGTCGTTTGAAACTCGACAATCCTGGCTCTGTTCACCGATTCAATCACGCCACGAATAACCGCTGCGTTGCGTCTCACGACCGAATCGACAGGGAACTGACCGACCGCTTCGCACTCCTGATAGTGCTCGTAGCAAAGTTCATTTTCGGGACTCAACGATTTCGGATTTTCCGGGGTTCCCTTCGGGCACCCTCTGTCAGGGTCTCGACATGGTGCGAGAAATGCCGGTCCGCAATTGAGCAATCGCAATTCTGGCCTGCCATCTCGACCTCGTTCGAATGCCCATGTGTCGTGATTGACCACGTACTTTTGACAAAGGTTGCAGTCCATCTCAGCAATGCGGGGATGCCTCATAAGAAGACGCACCCCGTCAGCTAGTTTTTTACTTGTTCCGCATCAGTTGGCCTTGCCTCTTCATTCGGCTTCACGTCACTCGCCAGCGTACCCCGAAGAATTCCGTACAGCCGAGTAAACAGGTACGGGTGAATCCGTTCGCATGCAGCCGCCGTGACGGGAACGTCATGAATGCCGACGTCTTTCAAGGTCCACGAGTCGATGCGGGATGCTACGAACTTACAGGCGATCTGTTCGGCTCGCTCGGCACATTTTGGGTCGAATTCTTTGTTCCGGACTGCGACCACAATTTCTGCATCAAGTCGAGTGACGTCCATGCGAGTGGCCGGTCGGTAAGTGAATTCCAGGTCGTCATACAATCGCTCGCCAGACTCTTCCGGTACTGCGGCTGCGATATAGCCCGTTCTTGTGTAACCATCCGAAATATACGATCCCATTTTCGATTCCTTTTTCAAAAAAGTGTTGAGAAATGACTTCAATCAAGCAGGCAACGTGACGACCAGTTCTTCGGTCGAACCGCTTGCGTAGGCCTGGTACTCCACCGGCCAACGCAAATGTTGTCGACCCGGAACGACGACTGATTCCGACGGAGCGAGCAGTTTTGCGAACGTCATCGAGAAGGTGTTTGTGCCGTTTGTGAACGAGAGTGATCCCGTCGCTGGATTTCCCGACCGATTCGCGTTGAACAGTGTTTGTTCTGTTGACGTGTATTTTGTTTGCAGGCTGAGTTTGATCACTCGGTCGGTCGGCTCCAGATCTGTAGCGGTCTGTCCCTGCATGTAGGTCGGCTGGATCATATGGTCGATCGTCACTTCGAACTTATCGATCGAATACGCCGTTCCCGAGAGTGTTACTCCGCTCGCGAGGTCGTAAAACATGTACGGTCTGATTGTCGTATCGATCGCCGGAACTGTATTCGGGAATGATCCGGCGGCACCTTGTGACATTGTTTTTCCAACACACGACAATGTCACCTTCAGTTTTTCGCCGGGAGCCGACTCGAACTTGGCCTGGTTAACTCGAAGCAGATACGTGTTGACCTCAGTAACATTGTCGAGCATGACATACAGGTCCGTGAGTGCGTCGGCTTGAGCATATGATCCACCGCTCGATGCCGTGCCGAGAATGAACGGCATGAAGACGGCCAGTTCTGCGGGTGTCGGAGTCAGCACCAGATCACCAGCGACCTTGATTTTGCCGAGCGCAACGCGGCTGATATCCCGCGACCGACTTCCCCGCAAGCCTTCGTCCGCCACGATTTCGATCGATTCCTTGATCGAGTGCGATTGGAGTTCGAACCGCACGGAAGAACTGTTAAACGTTGTTGTTCCACCTCCAAACGGATTCACTGCCGCCTGGCTTTTATAG
The DNA here is from genome assembly GCA_903858935.1 of uncultured Schlesneria sp. GTDB lineage: Bacteria > Planctomycetota > Planctomycetia > Planctomycetales > Planctomycetaceae > Schlesneria. The sequence goes on from CAIOKO010000135.1 coordinate 5,123, forward strand.
CCCATTGCTTCTGTCATGTTTCGGACCTTTCTATTTGTGCTGATGAGAAACTGGCGATTGTGATGCCTCGCCCTCTCGTCGGATTACGAGCAATGTTTGCGCTCGGTTACTTCGTGTTCCCAATGGGTTGAGACCCCTCCATCGTTGCCTCTTTCTGTTCGATAACCGGTGGGTTTTCAGCCGGCCTTTCAATCTGAATGGCGACGGAATCCGAGTACGTATCCACGACGACAGGTGCCTCGTTGTCGACATGCGAAAGGGGCGCGTTCAGCTTCGTTATGAGTTCCTGGCTCCAGACATGTGCCGCTGTGATGGCTTCTACGATTGACGTGAACGGACCCCGAACCACTCCGTCTCGATAAACCGTTGTCAGAAATCCTTCATCAGTTGTTTTCGAAGGTTCTGGAACAACGTGACAGCCATTGATATCCATGATGAGTATCCTTATCCAAAAAGCGTGTCGTGACTGATTTATTTGATGCGACCCCAAATGAAGACAGTCTCCGTGATCATCGAAGCGGCTTCGCCAGAAATGTGGGTTTGAACGGAGTTTGTGACGAAACTGCCGTCATGTTCGCGGTTCCTGAAAAAAGGCTCGAACGACAAGTCCGCTGACGAACGCGTTGCGATCAAACCACGCTCTGGGTTCAACGACGTTGCCCGGTTCAACCGTGAGTTGATAGTTCTGGCCGAGTCCCGCGATCGAATGATTGTTCAATGTTCTTCGCAGGGCCTGCCTCCACCCGAGCCGCGTTTCGAGTGAAGTCACATCCGGTTTCGCGATGATTTCGACAAGCACCCCGTAATACGCTCCGTCACGGTCATTCAATTCGTCACCCAGCTTTTCTGGTCCATAGGGAGAGATCGAAACGAACGGCAATCTCTTTGTTCCGTCCAGGTAGGTTGAGACTTCCTGGATCAGTGTTCCGCCAGTCAGTCCCGGCAGGGAGAGTCCATCGATCAATGCTTTGATCGCGGTCAGCGTGTCGAAATGATTCGAGATTCCCGGCATCAGGCGATCTCCTTTCGTACAACGCATTGCCAGACAGTCCTGAGGGACATCAGGCGAGCGGATACAACACGGTAATTTGTCCCACCAATCGTGATCTGGTCCCGCGACCGGATTTCTCGTCCGTTGGTGGTGGGATTCAGTTCAGAGTCAGGAATCTTGACGACGGTCTCGTCACTTTGCAGATTCAGATTTCCGTATGCAGAAAGGTGTAGGTCCAGCGGTTTGAGCCAGGCGTTGGACACTTTGACAGTGATGGGCGAAGCACTGTCGGGAAGCAGTGTTAACACAGCGGCAAGTTTCCCCGGAACGAGGCTGATGAGGGCTTGCGCGATAGATTGATTGAGCATTGTGGTTCCTACACGGGAATGGATCGATAATTTGCCAAGATTGATTCGACGCTTCCTAACAGAGTGGCTGCGTCACGCGGGCTGAAAAAACTGACGTGTGCGTCTTCGTAACCCATTTGTGACGCGGTACCGCCAAGCGACGCCTGTGAGGCTTGCTTGAGGATCAAGGCGTTGACGGCCATGGTGATCGGCGGTGGTATGACCGGGTATCCCGCCGTATATTGAACCTGGATATTTCCATTGGGAATTCCAGGCAGATTGCTGAGCACTCCGAAGGCTCGTGTCGGCGGCCGACGCCATATCGTGCCGATCCGCCGAAGAAAACCCGTTGATCCCTGCCCATTCGCGCCTGACATCAAGGCGAAATCGACTCCCTCAACAAGATTCAACGAGGGAGCAAAGCAACCTGGCGCTGTACCGAAGTAGCCCAGATCATCGACACAGACGAGCGACACCGCGGTGACAGGGTGTTGGCGCAGCAACAGGAGCGGCGTGCCATTACCCGAATGGTATTCGACGTAATTTGTCGATTCGAGGTCACGATTCAGATGTTGTTTAATGAGCGAGGTGATTCCATCAATCAGCGACCGAAGCTGGGCATCGCGGCTGGTGTCACCCGGCGCGATGCCTCCTTGAGTCTTCACGGAATTCAGTGTTGTCAAAGCCATGGTGAACTCAAAAATAAGGTTAGCCAGTGTTCATTCGGGAGGGCGAAGCTCCCACCGAGCCGCGATGTCGATGGGCACACCAATTCTTCGCTCCACGTTCAATACATTTCCCATGCTGGGAATCAGGCGACTCAGCGGGAGCATCGCCCTCCCGACAGGCTTGACCAAAAAACTTATCGCAGAAGGTCTGTCGCGGACCTCAAATCGTTTCATCGACTTGAGGTGGCGCAGCAGCACTTAAGACTCCTGCGTCATCAATTGCCGCATCGCGTTGACCGCTGCCGACAACCGAGTCGTCGGCAAACTCATCGCGGTCCGCTTCATCATCCAGACCATCGAGTGGATCGGGATTCAGGTATGCCGGCAGTACGGCAAGAGCCACTGCCTGAGCAGCAGCTTCCCAGGCCATACGGCCGACATGGGGCAGGGCGGTCCATCCGGGAAATGCGGGGCCACCCGATTCGGCGTGGATCCGAACATAAGATTCATAGGCAGTAAAACCGTAACTCATCGTACCCTCACTTTGCCGATGACAATTGTTTGGCGCGGCTGACGACAGCGGGAAACAAAGCCCGCGCCTGATTAATTTCGGGCTTTCCCCAACCATACGGTTCGTAGAACTCGGCACTCGGATGAGCGTCAAGATCGGCGAGTGCCGCCTGGACCTTCTGCAAGTTTCCCCACGCCCTGGACATCAAATTGATGGGGTGGGTCCGTTTGAGATTTGGTGCGCAGGCCAAATCCAACGGGTTCGTCTCTTCTTCGAAGAGATCTTTCTTTCCAGATTGCAAATCTTTTGCGGTGCTGATGAATACTGTCGCATCTCGAAAGCAGTCGATCGCCAGTTGACGCGGATTGACTCCCGATTGCGGCGAACGTCCCTTGAAGAGTTCCAGGGCGATGAAGGGAAGACTAAGTGTTTCCGTCGACTTTTCAGAACCTGTCATGAAGTAGCCTTTTTAATAATGGAAGCAGGAAGTGAACGATGTGGATTTCACGTCACCGTTCACGGGCCGGGGGCTGACGCATTTTCATGGCGAAAAACACCAACCTCATTTGAGTCGCTCAAGTCTGATTTGTGCATTGCCCATAAGAAGGGGGCTGTCCCCCGGCATTGCCCGTGAACGATGATTCATCGTCCGGTAAACGAATTGTCGAATGTGGTTCAGATCAACTCATTGGGGGTCGTGCTTTGTGCGTACTTGATCCCATATGCGATGTAGAACGCTGCTCCGAGTTGTGGGTTGGCCCCCGTAATCGGGATCGAAAGCTGGACAAAGCTGAACCCGTTATTCATATCGAGATCGGTTGGCTGCACTTCAACCGCAATGACAGCGGGTGAGGCCGCGCTGACGGGCGTAAACGTATTCGCGGCCGCCTGTGTTGTAACCGTCCATTGTGGCGTTGTTGCGATCGCGCCGATTTTGGTACGAGCACGAGTGAACGTCAGCGATTTGGCACCTGCGCCGGTATTGCTTGTGGCCTGTTTCAATGTGATGACCGGATCATCACCGGCGGTCCCCGCTGCTTTGAATAACACGCACAGCAATCGGCCAATGTACTTCATATCGACCCATTGACCACCGTTGGCGGATGTATGCAGATCAGCAGGGACAAATGCTGGAACAATGTCGGCAATTTCGAGAAATTCGTGATTAAAGTCGGTCATAGAGATCTCCAGTTGTGAAAAAAGTTTGCAGGAAATGTGTGTCGTGGACGCAGCGTCTTCTCTTTTGTCGAGGCAATCGAAGAGCACAGGGTGACCGAAAACGGTCATCCCGTGGCACCCGAATTTTTTAGCTCTGGCATGGCATCAGGCGCGTACTTTCCACGCCATGGGTGCTCGTTGTCGATCACTCATGCTCGTCTAAAACGACCAGGGTTGATGGCAAACGGGTTATCGGGGTGCGATACAGACAAAGCTCGATTGAGTGTTCGTCCCTTTGAACGGAGTGATCGGACTGTTCTCCCAGGGCGCGGCGTTCATTCGCATCGTGAATCGCAGTGCGAGTTGGTCGGTCAGGAATTCAACATGCATTGAAATGGCCTGTGCGATACCCCCCTTACTGATCGACAGCACCTGACTCAAATCGGCCAGGACGATGTCCCCTTGCGATCCGAGAGTGCCGGCGAATTCGATCGGCTTCAGTGGGCGACCACCCAGCGTGCCGTATGGCGACGCTGACAGCCCTGTCGGTGGCATGTAGACCAGTTGTCCTGAATAGGTCCCTGTCGCCAGAGTCAACTGCATCAGTTGCTGCATGCAATCCTGGTTGAGGTACCAGTTTGCGTTGCCGAAATAGGGAGCGAAAAACCGGTTCTGAGCTTTGATGATATTCGCCGCCACGATGGTCGCAGGCGACTGGCCTACTTCGGCCGCGATTGCCAGCAAGCTGGGCGCGTTCAGAATCCCGAGCGGCTTTCCAACCCCATCGCCGTTGAAGAGAGCATCACCGATCATGAAGTTGAATTCTTCAGAGGCCTTGCGCGTCACGTACTGCTCGAGTGCTTGTGCGCTGTCCGAGATCAACTCATCGGTGAGATAAACGACCACGGCCAGTTTCTGCAGCTTCATCTGGATTTCACGGACAGATGGCTTGCTGGCCGTAATCGTCTGGCCTTCACCAGTCCAATATCCCCGCAAACCACCGTGTCGACTGCCATTGGCCCGTGACGTTTCTGCATTTGCCAGAAACGTCATGTTGTTTCCACCGACCGTATAGTTGTCGGTCGAAGCAACCAGGTCATTCGAATAGACATGTTCAAAAATCTTATGATTGAACTCAGGCATGACGGTAAAGCCGCCATCCGAACCGATTGTCTCGGACATTCCCTGGATCGCCTTGAAGTGCGATTTACAGCGATCATGGAATGCCGCTCCCTGATGTCCGTCGAATCCGCTGCGAACAAAGTCGCTGAGCGATTTGAATTCGCCCCAGGGTCTGTATCCCTTTCGAATCAGTGATGACATGGCAGATTGAGACTTCAGCCGGCGGCCTGCTCGTGGTCCGTCAAGCTCATCGCGACCGGTGACGATGGTCACGGACTCATCCGTTTCGGACCATTGTCCGGTGATTCTCCCTTCCGGATCACGGTGGATACCACTGAAGTCGGGTTTTTCGGACAGGCTTTTGACCGTTCCCGTCAATTCGGACACTTGTTTCGTCAATTCTTCAATCGTCGGCATGGAACATTCTTTCTAATAGCGAAATGCGATTCGAAAATAAAAACGTAAAATCCGTGGCGTGTATTCGTGGCACGCTAAGAACAGGCGTATTAATCCCCGTTGCGAAAGGGGGTGGATTGTGGTGAGTCATTTTTTGATGCTACCGACCAATCCAGCCAGTTCGTGAATCGACTTTTCCAGCATGGCAAGCTTGGATTTGTCGATGTCGGCCTGATGAGACTTTGATTGCGACACCAATCGAGCCATTTGTCTCGCGACACCATTCAGAATGCGGCGTTGATCGGCCGTCAGGTTTCTTGCACCGACCATCCCCTTCAGTCGTGACCCCAGTCCAAGGACTTGAAGTGAGGCGATTCGACCGGATGCGAGGAACGCCTTCATGGCATCGTCATCCTGACCACCCGTATCCTCATCCGCTTTAAGTGCAGGCTGATCTGGATAATTCGACGAGTGGATCCCCTCGAGTGCCGCCAGTTGTTCTTGAAGCGAGGCGAGGATGTCGCTTAACCCGTCTTTGACGGCAGGATTTTCGAGCGGTCCCATGGCGTCTTCGATGTTGTGGCACGCGGCAATCAGCGATGCGTGGACCGACGACACAACCGTCGAACCATAAGGTTGGTTTCCCGTTCCGTCGTCGTTCTCATTCGATTCGACAGGGCTGTCATCGATCTCGGAATCTGTGTCATCGTCGTCTACTGGCTGAATTGAGTCTGTCATTCTTTTCTCCGTTGAAATTCCAATACCAAAGCGTTTCAAAGGCGTAACCACAGCGGTTAGAGACTTCATGATCGAGGGGGTAATTGGCTGGCCGCCGAGGCGATTTCGATGAAGCGTTTTTGCCACGGCATCGGGGTTAACGCCGATTGCACACCATGACCATTCCTCCAGATCCCATTCTTCCACGATCAACACGTCACCCTCGATCGGGTCGTGCTTGAGGCGGGACTTGATCGGCGTCTCACGCACCGATGTCGCCCTGACGATTCCCTCGTCGATCAGTTCGAAGATCTGAGCTGCTTCGAGTGACGTCTGAGAAAACCACGACGTCGCCTGAACGTCCTCGTCGGTAACCGTCACAGCCACTTGTCCATCCGCATCGCGCGAAGTCCCGATCGGCTGGCCGATTCCTTCCAACCCATGCGCCCACATGACGACGGGGTTTTTCGAGTAATTTTCCAAACGACAACCACGGGGAATCAGCAGGTCACCAACTCGGTCGATCGTGGCGGTCGAGATCACTGCCCGCGCCGACATCGCCTTGCGGTCGACGTAGGGTTGTCCAGAAAACTCGATCGCCAGTGATCGGCCCGTTGGTGCCAGTTGATAGTGGCTGCCGGGTCGACGGGGTGTGTTCCCAAGACGGTTAACCCCCTTCGCGTCACTGCGTCTGTTGTTTGTGTGTCGTGTTCTCATGGGGCTTATTAAACACACAGGACGACATAAATAAAATATGAGAACACATGTTGTTTCTTAACGTTTAGAAGATGCTCATGAGAAATGGGAAAAAGCGAGTTTGTGGCTGCCGTCAAAAAACGGCAAACCCCTGTTCTGAACAGGGGTTAGGTTGAGAGTCTCGCTGCGGGGGATTTTTCCCATTGGGGCAACGCGAGAATGTTTTTTCAATAAAACCGAGCTGAGTTGCCACGGTTTTGGTCCGGCTTGATGAGCGAGGTATCGCAGACGAGCCTACGAAACCCCTCTGCTCCTGCGGCGCCGGTAAATGGGCCTTTGCACTCGTTCCAGCCATCATTCACGAATGAACAATGTAACGCAAAATCCCAGGGCAAAGTCCCGTTAACCACCGCAGGGGCGGTGGGGTGGGCTCTTTATGAACCTTGAACGGTATTGCCGTTCAGGGGTTCACTGCTTCTGTGGCGATGTTGTTATAGATCTCGCGGGCTTTGTCGTATGCCGTTTTTGCGGCAGGACGCTCGGTTGCGCGGATGGCTCGTTGTTTTGAATTCCAGCAAACATCAACGGCTTTTGCACACCATTCGGCGCTTTGTCGACTTGCTCGAATCGGTTTTCCAGCCACTTCAATAAAGATGGGGTTCGTATGGCAAGAGGGGAGGATTCGCAGGGCAACCCAGCTGGACTGCTTGATGTCGATTTCAAATTCCAACGGTTGCAGCGAGCCATCAGCGGTAATCATTCTGGTTGCTGCCACCTGGCCATTAACGATCAACTCGACGGGTACCGTTCGAGTATCACCGACCCGACATCGTTCGAGATGCCAGTAAGGTTTTTCGTCGAGTCGCTTCGATCGGATTGCTTCAGTCTCTGGCGTCGGCTTCTCCGCGAGCAACGCGGCTGCATCACAAGTGAAACGAACCTTTCCCGGCGCATTAAGATCGAGCTGACTCGCCCGCCCATTCGCACCTGTTTCCCCTAACTCACAACGCGAAGACGACTCACCTGTTTTAGACCCATCATCCGACGCGCGTGAACCGGCTGTGCCGGCGGCGAACGAAAAAAAGTGGCTCAGGCCGTCACCGCAGTAGCTGCGACCGTCTTTGAGGCCTTGGACCCAGTCGTCGTAGTTAAGTGGCTTGTCGGTGGGAAGCTTCACATAGATTCGACCGAGTCCGACTTTGTCTCCATAAATACAGGGGAAATCGGTTTCCCCGCTGATACGGGTTCTCATGCCGCAGTTCAACGTGTGGTACCAGATGTTAAGTTCCCAGATGGCCGGGGTATCAACCGCAGAGATAAAATCGCAGGCACCGTGCGCCGTTGTGACGATGAACTCGTTTGCTCCGATCCCATCGAAGCGGGGCATCGCGAGATCGGGCAGTTTGTCGGCGGCACGGCCCTGCCAGCCGGTGGCAGCCCCACCCCAGGGTCGGTCGGCAAATTTGCGAGAACCATCAGGCATCAGGTCGGGCAGGGCGAGTCCCCAGCCACTATGACTGTATCCGACAACACCCCCTTGTTTCTGACCCCATTCCAGAACTGGCTGAGTCCACGTCGGCCATTCTTCGAGCAACGTTGTCCCTGGATAGTCATCTTCAATCAACTTGAGCAGGCACAGATGCCCCGCGTGTGATGAGGGGAATCCAGAGACTTCCACGTCGTAACGCATCAGGTAATTCGGGCGCGATAACGCGGACGTTTTTCCTTCAAAATATCGCTTCTGTGTGTACCAGCAGGGACCCCACGAAAGGACACAGCCGACATTCAAATCTTCACCCAGAATATGTCGCATCATGTCACCGGGCGTGACACCTTCGGTCGGACTGTCGTAGTGAGCACAGCCTGCTGCATGTACATGATGATCACCTGAAAACCAGCCTCGCCTGGCGGCATGGATCCATCGACGGAGTTGAAAATCGAGGCGCTGGCTGACTCCGTCGATCGCCACGTTGAACTTGTGGGTATCGACGTGATACTCGGGCCCACGCTGAACGACGGCAGTGTATTGACCGGGTGGAAGCATGACCGATTCGCCGTCAGCTCGATAGATTTGTTCATGAAAAAAGAAATCAGGAGCCAGGCGGCGTGCCGGGTTGGGATAAACTCGACCGTACGCGTCACGAATCGTCAGGGCGGCAAACGTCGGCGTTCCATCGAAATCTTTGATGCCGAGTGCGACTTCGATTGCCGGAACACAATCGAACAGGACAGGAACTGAATTTCGAAAGCCGAGATCCTGAGTCCCCTGGCCGACGTGAAATCCAATTTGTGCTTCTCGTTTTCCCACGTCGCGGCTGAAAAGCTGGATCACTCGGTACTCGAGTTCCAATCCTGATAAACCAGGTTTTAGCGGTTGCTTGTCGAACATCTGAGCGTCGAGAAACCGGTTCGGAACATCCGAGGGCTGGACCAGTTTTTCGTCGGTCATCGGCTTTTCTCGGGAGTTTTTCGTACCTCGCTGGAAAACGGGGAGCAGATTTGCACTTTCCGGAACGAGTGGCGCGGTGACTCCTGCTTCGTTTTGAATCTTGACGAGAAACGTTCGCCAACCCTGCTGCACCAACTGTTTCTGAGTCGGCCCTTCAATCACAGATACGCGGCTTTCGGCGTTAATGCTCACCGCAACCAGGGATCGTGGATCAAGTACGCGTTGAACGGCCGTTGTGGCATCCGCATCATCAGTCAGCGCCAGTGCGTCATCCAGTTTTTTCCGAGTCTCGGCATCCAGCGGAGAACCAACAAATTCGAGTGCCTGCACCAGGCGTTCCGTCGCGGCGGTTAACGGTTGGCGTTCCACGCGACCGACCATCGGCCACTTGCCGTCAGCGGCAAGTACTACCGTCGCGTGACAGGCACACAACATGAGACCAAACAACAAGGAAAACGGTGTCACGATCCTGTTTCGCACAGAAACACGAACCAGATTCCAGATTACGTTGCGCATGAATGCTCTCCGAATCGATGATTTGATCGCAGCAATCAAAGAAAGATCATCGAATTCACAGCGAGAAGAGTCAATCAGCGACAGAAGAAAAGTGTCGGCATCGAAATTCGCATCATGAATTTAAGATGTGGCCACCGAGAGTTATTAAGTGTTACCTCGGGTGAGATTTCGATCTCGGTCAATGTCATCTCAAAAACAAATCTCCGACACATCTTCCAAACGTTAAGAAGCAACTTGCATTTTCGTATTTACAAGCGATAATATATGTTGTACGAAATATGTCGTTCGTGTATGATATGCAGGTAACGTCGAAAAAAGTCAGGAAGGATCTGCGGACTAACATTCCTCAGCTCGGCTGGAATTCGTGGAATCTGTGGCTTGGCGGCGACAATTGATCTTTGACAGTTGGGAAATCATTGAAACCGGATCATTCCCGCAGCCGCCAACAGGTGGGGGCTGATCCGTGGGAGGCTCGTTGCTTGCCTTACGGGTGCGAGGTCGACTCCCTGCGGGGTGCGGGAGATAATCGCACAGCATGAACCGAGAAATTCGAACTGCGTCGAACTCGAACAAACTCGAACAAACTCGAACAACAGGGGAAACAATCGCTTAAACCCTATGAATTACGAGGAATGGTCGAAGTCGAACAAACTCGAACAAACTTTGACACCAGATTTCGAGGCAAAATTACCACGGAACTTAAAAGCAGATTGTTGAACAGAAGGATGCGAAGTTAACGAAGTGAAGAAAATCGCATGAGACGCTCGGCCGGTTCCCTATGCGTCATTGGGAGACCACCCGCACAACAGGGGAATCGGACAGACCTCTGTCGAACTCAGGTGAAGTCGCGCGAACTCGGGTGAAGTCTGGTGAACTTTTTAACGACAGAAACCGAGAAGACGATCGTCAAAAGCCTATGAATTACGAAGAATGGTCGAAGTCGCGCGAAGTCGTGCGAAGTCGTGCGAAGTCGTGCGAACTTTTTCATTGGATTTCGCGGCGGATTAATTTCGGCGGAATACGGGAAAAGATTCCTGAACAGAAGGAAGCGAAGTTAGCGAAGAGAAGAAAATTAGATGAGACCTTCGGTCGCAACGGTACGAGGTCAGAAGACAGTCGCATCGCAGGATCGGAGAAATTCGAACTTCGTCGAAGTCGAACAAACTCGAACAAACTCGAACAACGAGGAAATAATTGCTAAATCCCTATGAATTACGAGGAATGGTCGAAGTCGAACAAACTGTGACACCAAATTTCTCGGGGGCCGGATTATCGCAGAGCGTTAGAGAAGATTTTTGAACAGAAGGACTTGAAGTTAACGAAGTAAGGACAAGAAAGACGGCTCGTGCCGCCGCGGCGGCGGGATTCCGAAAACGGAGAAAAGAAAGATTCAAACACCAATCAGCACTGATTTTCGCTCATCAGATAATTCAAATTGTTTTTAAATTCCGCTGGTTCTTATCCGTGACCAACTGTAGTACTAACGTTTGATTTCGTCGCGCGCCGCGAAGAATTTGAAGAAAAAAAGAGTCCGGGGTCTGACGCACCCCGGACCGGCACAGCCGGTTGATGCGCGTTGGACGATAAATTCAGAATAGGATCGTCGTTTGCGCGTTGTCCAGCCCTCGGACTCTTCGTCCGTCACGTTCGACGACGGAATGAACTACGCAAACGCTGGGTCGGTTACGTCAAACCACAGGCAGCCTGTATTCGCCGAAAAGGAGTCCGGGGGCTGACGACCCGGCTCGCCTCGACTGTTTTTTTCGTGTGTTTCGTGTGTTTCGTGGTTCAGATTTTTATTGTGATTGGGTTGTGGGCCAGGCCCGCGCCAGGTAATCCGTGGTTAAAAATCCTTTATTCGAAAGTCTTACGTTGGTTTTGGTGGGCCTCGAAGACTCGACCGCACCCTACAGTTCACTCGACTTTCCAATTCGGTTCGTCCATAGTTGCTCAAACGGTCCGATAGTCGCGCAATCTCGGCCATCGTTGCGCATCACCACAAAAAAATGCCAGGAATTCTGTCTCTATGACCACATCGGTTTTTCCGCAAACTTGGGATCTTGCTTCACTCGCACCGGCTCCGTTAACGGCTTTGTTTCGTGAGCAACTGGATCAATTCAAACAACGGTTGAAGAACCTGGCGGTGGCTACAAACTCGTTGCCACCGGTGGACGCCCGAGCTGAAAATGTTGCGCGTTGGGTGACATTAATTGCTGAGTATGAGCTCGTTGATGCGACGGGGGCTGACTACCGGGCACTGGCAGACTGTTATGCCGCCGCTGACGCCGAAAATAAGTCCTATAGGCAGTTGCAGGCGGAACTCGCGGCGATCACTCCTGATCGAGAGCAGATTGCAACGAATGTCGAGTTTGCATTACGCGACGCGACAGAGTCTGATTTTCTGGCATTTGTTGAAGCTGATCCCGTTTTGAAACGGAATCGGTATTTTCTGGTCACGCGGAGACGTAACGCGGAATTGCGGTTGCCGAAATCTCAGGAACTTTTGGCGTCAGATCTGGCTGTCGACGGCCTGTTTGGCTGGGGGCGTCTCTACGATCGGATTTCGTCATCGCTCAAAGTGCAGGTTCAAGAGAAAGGGGCGTTGGTTACTCGGTCGCCGGGTCAGGTTCAGTTCGATTCCCCTCAACGGACCGTGCGAGAAAACAACTTTTATGCTCTTGATGGAGCGTGGGCGACCATCTCCGACACGTGTGCCGATGCCATCAATCACATTGCGGGAACTCGGCTGACAACCTATCGGCACGTTGGTTTGAGGGATCATCTGGAAGCGCCGCTGCGAGCCAATCGGATGACTCGTGAAACGCTCGACACGATGTGGTCGACGATTTCGACAAATAAGAGCGTGCTGAATGAATACCTTGCCAAGAAAGCTCAACTGATTGGTGTTGATCGGCTCGCCTGGTTCGATCAGTGGGCACCACTCCCTCAGTTGCCGGGTGCTGGGAATGTCGATGACATTTCTTACGATCAGGCGTGCGAATGGATTGTGGATGCGTTTCAGACGTTTAGTCCTGAACTGGGTGAATTCGCCAGGATGTCGCTTTCCGACCGCTGGGTTGAGGCTGAAAACCGTTCGGGCAAACAGCAGGGGGGATTCTGCACAGGATTTCCGACGGCTCGACAGTCGCGGATTTTCATGACTTATACGAACAGTGCGGACAGCATGAGCACTTTGGCTCATGAGCTTGGGCATGCGTACCATTCGTGGGTCTTGCGGAATGAACCAGTGTTCCTGCAGGACTATCCGATGAATCTTGCCGAAACAGCTTCGACATTTGCCGAGGCGGTGCTCGGTGAGCAACGATTGAAACGGGTGACGTCGGATTACGAGCGTCTGCAGATTCTCGACGGAATGCTTGGTGATGCCGTTGCGTTCTTGATGAATATTCACGCTCGGTTTCTGTTCGAGGATGAATTCCACAAGCAGAGAAGCGCGGGTGAACTGACTGCGGATCAGTTAAACAAGATCATGGAAGAAGCTCAGCGAAAGGCCTATTTGAATGTTCTGGCCGAGGGTGGCTGGAACCCGCGATTCTGGGTTTCGAAGTTGCATTTCTATATTACGTCAGTGCCGTTTTATAACTTCCCCTACACGTTTGGTTATTTGCTGTCGCTGGGTGTGTATGCGATTGGGAAAGAATCTGGCAAGAATTTTCCTGATTCATACCGAAAACTTCTGTTAGCAACAGGGTGTCAGGATGCCGAAGATGCAGTCCAGTCGACGATGGGCTTTGATCTGCGAAAGCCCGATTTCTGGCAGAAGAGCCTGACCATTGTTGCCGATCGTGTGAAACAGTTCGTCGATTTAGCGGACCAGATCCTGGCCAAGACAAAAACGGTGTGACCGACTTTTCAATTGTAAAGCAGACTGGGTACGGAAGCGCCGAGATTCGTTTTTGTTTAAAAAGGGTAAGCGAAAAAAGCCTGGTGACTTTTGTGGGAATCGATTTGAAAAATCTTCACCCTGTTGAGGGAACGGGCCGAAGTTCTTTTTTCGGCCGAATTATTTCAGGGCCTGCCATTTGATCCAGCCTTCGTCAAGAAATTTGGCAAAATCTCCGTCCCGTTTTTCGAGTCCGAAAAAGCTTGAGAGGACCGTTTTTCCATCGGGTGTCACAACGGCATAGGCGGGAAGAGTGACGTCGCCAAACCAGTTCTCTTGCAGCGAGACATTACGAGCCAGCAGCCGAGCCGCTTCCACTTTGTCGTCGATATTGGGAACCCGATCTGTGTAGATCTGCGCCTGGACGAACTTTTCAAGCCGACTGTGGTTCTTGGGCCTCGCCATACGGATTTCCATCAATCGGCAGTTCGTGCAAAAGACTCCGGTAAAGTCGATAAACAGGGGTCGATTCTGAGCTGTTGCGGTGATGACGGCCTTGTCGAAATCCTTCTCGTACTCGATTTTATCAACTCGAGCGGGTGCGAAGGCAATTAATTGATTGACGAACCAGGTTTCGCGATCCGGCTGAGTCAGTCCGATTCCAAACAGTCCGCTGAGCAAGAGGAAGCCAATCGCCAACAAGACTCGGATGGGTGACAATCCTTGAACAGGACTATCGTGTGACAATCGAAATTGCCCGAGCAGATACAGTCCCGTACAGAATGCGATTACGGCCCAGAGAGTCATCACGTTTGTGAAATCAAATAGCCAAGGCACCGAGTTCCATTGCTGATCGACGATACTGATGTATTTGACTGCGACTCCCAATTCGACAAAGCCCATGACGACCTTGACTGCATTCAGCCAGCCACCGCTTTTCGGCAGTGACTTTAATGTCCCTGGCATTAACGCCAGCACAAAGAACGGAGCGGCGAACGTAGTTCCAAAGGCGAGCATACCGAGTACCGGCCAGTAATATTCTCCTTGGGCTGCTGCCGCGAGTAGTGACCCGACAAACGCAAATGTACAACTGAACGAAGTCAGCACAAAGGTAAGAGCCATGAAGATCACACCAATGTAGCCGCCGGTTTGTTCGCCGGTTGCTGTGAAGTTTACGAGCCAGGACGGGACTTGAATTTCGAACAGTCCTAGCATGTTGAGGGCAAATATAAAAAAGATCGAAGCAAGGAACAGGTTCAAAATCCAGTTATTGGCAAGTTCATTTGGCTTTGTCGCTCCGAAGATTGCCGCGATACCGACGCCGATGAGTACGAATGAAATGACGATGGCAGCGGAGAAAACTGTGGCCAGGACGATTGGTCGTCCACCTTGACGTTCATTCTGTTTCAAGAAGAAACTGACCGTGATCGGTACCATGGGAAAGACGCAGGGCGTGAGCAATGCCACGAGTGCAGCTCCGACTGCGGTGATCAGGAAGACGAAAAGACCTTTGTCTTGCGGTCGGGCACCGTGATTTGGTTCAACCTCGACAGCCGATGGTTCCTGAAAGAAGTCGATGTGGGCGGGAGGTTCAATGTCATCGCTGGTGACGCCCAGGGTAAACGATTCCTTGCGCGGGGGAAGGCAACTGTCCTTGCACGTCTGATAAGTGATCGATCCTTCGACACCGAACGCACGTGGACGGGTACCGGGTAAGACTTCGAATTCCTGAACCCAACTTACTTCTTTATGGTAGACCTCTTGCCGAAGCTTCAGTTCTCCTTCGTCGACTTCTTTGATTTCAGGTGGCCGATCAGGAACGAAACCTTTGCCAATTGGTTTCAGTCCATAAATCGTGTCTAAAACAATTTCTGTTGCCGTTCCCCCTTCGCCTTCGAAGGTGGTCGAAAAGGTATGCCACTCGGGATCGAGAGCCACGGTGATCCGTAACTTCACCGTTTTGCCACCTGAAGGCTTTGTGGGTGCTAATTGAAAACACAATTCGACCGGGTTCGTTTTTCCTTTCTTAGGACGTTTCGTAAATTGGTAGGGAACAGTCGGCTGCTCTGCCTCGTCCGTTACGGAACCGTTTGCAACAAGAGCCGCATGCAGCCTTGCAGCGGGCTTGATCAAATGGCATTCGCCGCCTGGACCCTCGGAACAATATTGCCCTTCAAGTTCAAGATCGATCGCAACCTTTTCAATCTCAGCGCTCGGCTGAATACGAAACTTCTTTGACCATTTTACATCGCCGTGAAATTTGGAAACTTTTTGATTGAAATCCGGGTCATGTTTGGTTTCAGGTGGTCGATCGGACTGAAATTCAGTATCAACCGCTTCAAGACCCACTGATTTCACTGTCGCGATTTGAGTTCGCCCGCCGAAGTCACCTGTGGTTGCATAGATATAGGTATCAGGTGGTAACTTCGCAGTGATTGTCAGGACGACTTCGTCGCCTGGCTTTGCGTCTGGCGGCGTTAACGACGCGTTGAAGACCGGCTTCGCAGATGACTTTGGAGAGACTGAGCCACCCAATAGATCTTCGAACTTTGTTGGCTGTGCATCGGCAGAACCGATCAGTCCCCAAGTAACGATCAACAGCGACGCCAGCCAACTTACGGAGTTGTACCGAAAGTGGAAATCCTTCGACGAACAGACCATCGTTTGCATCCTGCCTAACTTCGTAAGCAGCCACCGTCGGCCGCGATCTCGGTAGAGACATTACGAATAAATGCCTGCAACCGCTGGTTCGCATCTTAACGGCAGGGCGTTCTTTGCCCAACGCGAGTTTGGTAGTTGGTGGCCAAAATTCAAAAAATGGAAAAATCCAACATAAGGTACGCGGCTTGCGAGAGTTAGCGAAAGTCGAAAGTATAAATTGCTTTTGGCTTTCAAATCCCCGCGACAGGCTTCTTCCAAGCCGTAACCATCGCACTGATCAGAAAAAGAACAAAGCTGGCTGCATTCAAGGGACTCGGCAATATGCAAAACCCAAGAACTCCGAGCAGAGCTATGGCGATTGGCAAATGGTGAATCAGCTTACGAATTCCTGAAGGTTGCCGAAGCGTAACCAGGATCGTCGCTCCGACCGAGAGCCACACCGCTGTCCAGGCGAGACCCATCGCCCAGCGAATCGACTTTCGTGGTCGAATGTCGAGTGCGAGTTTCGGGTCGCCTCCTGCTTTTGTGAAGACAAGCTTACGGCCGGAAACCGGCAGATTGATCCCAAGTGATAAGCCGCCCGGCTGTTTCGATGTTGGATGAGCGTTGGCGCCAGGAATGCCGTTTTCCATTTGACGTCTCTGAGCGATAACTTGTTCACCACTCTGGCGATTGTTTTGAGCAAGTTGTCCAACGGGCATACCGGGTGGCGTGTTCGGAATAACTTGAAGGTTATAATTGTGGGAAAAGGTAATCGGGTCAGGTAATGAATCGGCTGGTGGTTGATTCAAGGTCCCTAAATTGTCTCGGATATTTCGATACCCACTACCAATCCCGGATCCAGGCATAGCTGCGCCGCCCATTCCGCCTCCACCGATGCCTCCCGGGTTTCCGAAAGAACCATTTTGAAAGCCGAGTGCAGGATTCGATGATTGTGGTACATCCGGCGGGCTCTCACGATTCCAGAGCGTTCCGACTCCGTCGTTCCCATTCACCGTTATGGAGTTTGGGTTAATCGTGTTTAAATCGCTGTTGTTCTGAAGTTGAAATCCCGATTGATCTTGTTGCGGCTGCTGGGTAACTGCTCGATATTGTCGGTTAAAGTTGTTGTTAGTTACGGTCGTATTCAGTTCATCGATATTGATGCCGTTGGACATACGAAGTTTGGCTCGGTTTGCTTTATTGTTACCGGATTCATTAGAAGGCTTAGGCTGTCCGTTTTCCGCTTGCCCTGCGTCTTTTCCTTGATCAGTCTTCGAGTTACCTTCCTTTCTCGATTCAGAAACCGATTCGCCGTTCTGAATACCCAAGCCAAAATTGAAGTTTCCGTCCGACAACAAATCGTCGGCTATGAAAATGCCAGTGCCACCGTTGGAATCAAACACCGCCTTCTGTTGGTCGTTCACGATCGCGGTACCTTCCACTAGACCCTCGGTCTGAATGAAGTTCAAACCTTGTGCTACTGCGGGGTTATTCGTTTTCGACAGATATTCGTTTGTCTTCTGACTTTCTTCTCGGGCAAGCTTCTCAACTTCTGACAGCCGCTTTATCACCTGAGCTTTGTTCTTAGCAAAATCTGCACTACCCGAACTGTCATTATAGTTTTGAAGAGCTTTGCTTAACTCATTCAAGTTGTCCGCAGCAACTCCAATTTGCTTCAGGTTAATCCGCGTTTGAACTCGACGATTGTTTTCGCGGATTTGCTCGAAGAATCCCAGAAGTTCACCCGCCTCTTGAATCACAGCATTGCCATACAGACTGTCTGATCCATCCGACAGAGACAAATTGTGTTTGGTGGTCGACCGGGCTGCCTGTGCTTCGAGGTCCTCGGGGAGATAAACCGTCCAGCGAGTCCTCGCGACGGGAATACCATGGTCGGCATCTTCTTGTTGGCTGATAATCTGAGGTGCAGGAACAGAAAATTCCTCGCGGGTCAGTTGTGTTGATTTGGCTAGAGGGCCAGAAAGTCTGCCACGCCAGACGATTTTGACGGGAAACGACAGGCTGGCAGCGCTTGCCTTGGGAAGTGCGATCAACTGCGCGGACGCTCCATTCAGCGAAGGAAGCTTGGCTGTGACGGCTCTTGACGGCAGGCCGGCGACAAACACCGACAGCAATTCTGTCCCTTCCGGCATCTTCAATGCCAGAAACTGTCGAGATCGATTTTTTATCGTGTAAAGAGCTTGGGCTCGGTATGTCCCATCGCGACTGAGAACCGTGGTCAGATCGGCGATGTTGACCGACGCCGGGGCAGTCGCCTGTTGAGCAAATGTACGTAACGACCACTTTGGTGCGGTGAGCAGCGATTTGACTCGAACCAGTTCTGTGGCCTGATCAACAAACTCTTGCCCGATAATCACAGGAAGGTCCTCACGCTGGACTGATTCAACCAGCGTGGGATCGACTATCGAAAGTTGGCCAAGTGATGAATTGATCAGAAGAACGTACTGACGCTGTAATTCAACCGTTTTTTGTTCATGTTCAAATACGAGTGCCGGCGCGAGGACTTCGGTTGTGGCGGGAGGAAGTGTGGCAGTTGCCGTTGCGAAGTACTTGCCGTTGACAGGCGATCGCAGATGTATTGTCCAGCGAGTTCGGTCGTTTCCCGCGTTAACATGAGTTGCTTCTCGGATGCCTGTCCCCTGAAATTCGAGCTTTCCAGCGAGCCAATCGGGGGTCGTAAAAGTTAACGTGTCCGTCTTTGCCACATCGATCTGCCACTGTAGTGCCAGCATATAAATAACTGCAACATCGGTCGCGGTGACCATTGACAAACTGTTTGCTGAAAGCTCCGGGGATGCCTGCGTCAGATTTAGCGAGATCACTGAAGGAGTCATGATATTGGACGAGAATGAAAGTTGTGCCGATTGAGAAGGCCGAATTGCCCGAAGTTCGCCACTGACGTGCGTCGCATCTTCTTGACGCCATCCCTCGTATGAATCAAGCGTTGATGTAAAGCCCTCCTCTAACCAGACCGCTGCTTCGGAATCAAGTCGGGTCGCATCCCGTGGTTGTGGAAACTCGATTGATGCTTTCGCATTATTGCGTTTCGTAAATCCAGTTAGGACGACTTCCGTCAATCCCAGTCGTGGCCCCTTCAGATCAATCGTTAAGATCGTGCCATCGTCTGTTTTGGAAACATAATAGTCGCGTAACCCCGTTGCCTGACAATCCAGTAGCACGAAGTTCTCTGGCAAAGCGAAAGTGAGTGACGAGCGCGGTGCTCCCGTCAAATTGTAACGAAAACGAGTCGTCAATTGTTGTTTGCGAAACGAGATGAATGCTGCATGTTGCGAGGTGACGTGTGCTTGTGACTCCAGCCGAGTCGCTTGCAGGCTCAACGTGAATGGTCGCTTTGAAAATCGATAGGCCAACTGAGGTGGCACATTGGGAAGGCTGACCGGAATTTGCGTCGCAAATTTATCACCGTCGATTTGTGATAGTAACTCGACCTGTTCCGCCCGGATTGAGAATTGATTCCCGGCGAAGATTGCGACCTGACCGATTTCATTGGTTATTTCCTGCGGTACGATCTGTGGTACAGCGATCACCTGCGGATCGGTGCCAACTTTGACGTCAAGAAATGTTTCGATTGTCAGTCGTGTCTGGTCGGTGACATTGCGTCGGAAGATCACGCGTAACTTACGCGCCGCCCCGACTTCCAGTAATTCCCAGCCACCGACATCCGGTCCGTTGACCGTCTGTAACCGCAGGGTATCGGGAAGCGTCAAAGACGTATCCGCGATTCCACCCTGGCGGACTCGGTATGAGAATCCGTGACTGACTGCTGTGCCCGCGTCACTTAATGTGATCGCTTCCACCGAATCGACATGAACGACGGCAGTCGCCGCGCCCTGTGCCAGCTGTGGTTGCCAGGCGACAGTCACGTCGCCCCCTTTGTCGATTGGGAATTCCACCGACTTCAATTCGTTCTGACTCACACGACGGAAAATTGTTGATGAACCATTCACGCGTACCAAAAAATCCTTGCCCGGAAGTTCAAACGCCATCTTACCTGCAGGTACAGGTAACAGTGGTAAAGTGAATGAACCCGTTGTTCCAGATAGTTTGGCGGGAATGCCGAAAGCGAAATCGATGACATGCAAACCCGGCTTGGAAATCGCGACCTTGAAACAACCCATGTTAGTGATCAGTGCTGCCGTCTGGCCATTCAGCTTGGCTTCACGTGCGGCAACCTGGCCAACAGGTAAGTCGACTAGCAATTGACCATCTACAAAGCTTTTGACGGCAAAACGAGCGGTGACCTCGATCATCGCTTCGTCAGGATGATTTTCGTTCGCAACAAGTTTCGCCACATAAAGTGCTTCAAAAATTCCCCCTACTTGTGGTGCCGGCCGTTTTGAAAATTTGTCAGGGTTAGCGAGCCGATAGAGCTGAAGAAATTGCTCATGTGAGAGGAGCACCCGTTCCGACGCGAGCGGTTCGGTTCCAGCGTCAAACGGTACGATCAGTGTCGTCGACGGTTTCAGTTCGACAGCCTGTTGTCTATTTGGATTGGATTTTTCCGCATTTGGTTTTTCTCCTTGGGCGTATGTGGAATGCGAGACGAGAAACGTCATCGCCAATGCCGCCGTCATTTTTGGGAGTTTTAGCCCGACAAGACGGGGACCGCAGCAAGTGCAGAATATTACACAGCTACAAACTAGCCAGAAACCGATTGAAATCAGAGTTCCAACGAACACCCCGTCCAGGATCGGCAGCCAGCCCGTCGGTGCCAAGGGCAACAGAGCGAGCGGAATGATAAGCCCCGATGTCGCACATCCCATTTTGGTCGAAGTCGAAGCTGATCGAACAAACCAGCCGATCATGGCAATCAGTGCGATGACAAAGAGTCGCAGTGCCCCCCCGGAATTCCGATCGATATAATCGACGACCAGAGGGATGCCGTTTGTCGATGTGTCGGCTCCAACATAATGAAAATTCTTGACTCGACTTCCCGCAGGCGGAACGAAATCGATCGCCAGTGAAAGCAGACCGAGGTCTCGGGCATTACTCGTTTCTCCCATTTCCTGGTTTTGCCGGATGTTGAGACTTAGTTGCCGTTCAGAATGAGGTATATCACCGTCGGCTGCTTCCGGTGCTTCAGCACCAAGCTGTCCCAGCATCGCGTCGCCGTGTTTCCCGTTCATTGAAGGATTCATCACACCAGGTCCAGGTCCGTCAATCATCGGTCCAGGCCGATTCATCATCGCTGCAGATGGAGGCATTATCGATCCGAATGGTGCTGGTGCCATCGGTGTTTCTGGAGCCATAAAGCGATTTCGAACCGTGTGCGATTTCAGTGCAACATTATTCTTGAATTCATCCAGCTTCCTCAATTCACCAGCCTCAGGGGCGGCAAGGGTTTTTGAAGGCGCTGGCATCGTTTTCATTTTCTGTATGTTCACTTTTTCATCGCGGTCCAAGATCGGGGTTTTGTCGTACCGATCCACGACAGAATTATCATCAGTATAATAGTGCGACGGAAGACCTTCGCTTGTTTTCGAATAATTCTGCGCCGCCAATCCGAGTTGCATCATTTCGTTTTTCAGCTGAGCTCGACGCGAAGCTTCGCGATTTTGTTGCACTGCTGGAAGCAGTAGCGGAACGATTCCTGCGACGATCAGGGTCATGACGAACAGAGTCAACACCATTTGCTTTTTACGATAACTATGCGTCACCAGTGTGATCACACCGATCGTCACGAACACCGCCAATAACTGCCAACCAAGATCGACAAGCGTTGGAATGCGCAGATCCGAATTCCAGGTTGTCAATAGGCTTGTGCCATCAAGTGGCTGTCGCGGTTCCAACGGACTGTGGTTGTCAATTAGCCGTGTTTCTTCTGGGTAATGGAGATCCCATTTTTGTTCAAGGACTTCGACTGGCAAAGCCGTTCGCTGACCCGATTCAACTGTCAGTGAGGGCGGGGTCTGCCTGACCGTACCAAGCTGGGAAGAAGTCGCGACTTCGGAACGGTAGAACAACTGCAATGTTCGTAAGCCACCGAAAGTCTGCGGCGAAGGTGTATTTGTCGCGGTCAAGGGGACGAGGTAGACATCGCCGCTTCGCCGAATTTCCACCGGGTGACCGTCAACCAGAGTCGCCCAGAGCGTTGAGCCGTTTGGTAACGTCACGTCCAATCCCTGAACGCCAACAACGCTAAACTGAAACGTTGCGCGATGTTGAAGTTCGCCGGTCCCGCCAAGGATCGTCGAGATTTCCAGCAGTGCGCAGATCGCTGTCGGTACGGGAAGCTTTTCGAATTTCTGTTCACTGAGAGTCAATACTGCGCCAGGTGCGGGGGTTCGGTAGACTGCGACGATTCGTTCTTTTGGCTGGTAAAAGACATTGGGAAGGTCGAGCGGGTCAACTTCCGGAAGTGCAGTACCACCCGCATCCATCGCAGCAATCGTTATACGTTGCTCGCCCCCGGCCTCGACCGCAAAATATCCATTCTGACGATCCGCATCGATAAACCGACATTGAGGTACGATGAAATCATTCGATTCGCTTCGCGGTAATTCAATATCGCAGAAGACCAACGCCTGGCCTCGCAATCGCTGTTCAAACTGCAACGTCCAGACCCGTTCACCATTCTGTGGGGCTGCCGCTTTCTGTTCGATGATCCGCAGACTGGGGCATTCGAATCGCAGTGCTGTTCCTGCTGATTCGGGCAGCGCGACGTTGATTGTTCGGATTCCGCCACCCTGAACTTCGATCACGCTTTGAATGAACGCGTGAAACGTCTGTGGGTCCATTCGACCAAACGTCACGGTTTGTGCCGCAATTCTTGACGGCTTGCGAGTGATCTTCAGCTTGCCCGAAAACCTTGTGTCCTGTGATTGAAACCGTAAACGCTCGAACGCTGCCTTCAATGGAAGTGGGTCGAGACTCGTCAGATCGAAGGCTTCAAGGTCGAGATCGTCGTCGCCACGTATAACAAACGCTCCTTCCGAAAGGCTCGACTGCGGCAGGAACAATTCGGGCAAGTTGACGGTGATCGGTTCCGCTTCTACGGGCCAGCCATCGACGTCACGGCGCAAGCCGAGACGGATCTGGCCGCTGGTCTCTGCTGCTAATGGAGGGTCCAGCAGAATGCGTAATTGATTTGTACCCGGCTGATCCAGGGTGACCGTCTGCCACTTCAACGGTTGATTGTTCCGCTGAATTGTCAGTACCTGCCACTCAGCGGGCAAGTGGACGTCGAGTTCAAACAGTGAAGCGAAATGAGTCTCAATCGTGAGGGCAGCCTGCAGTTCCAGTCCAGTCGTGTTGACGTCCAGCACTGCAGCGACCGCCGCTTGAACTTCTCTCTCTTTAGGTTGAGTTGTCAATCGCAAGAAGAAGTCCGATTTCCAGACGTCAAACCTTAGTGATTCGGAAATATTCATCTGGGACAGGCTGTCCGGCATATCTGCAGCTTGAGTTTGTTCATGGGTGGTCCGACGTAACCCAGCTGACTCATCGACCTGCACGCGAACTCCCGCCGGATACTGGATGACAACCTGCCCGATATGTGAAGTCACTCCTACGATCTGCAACGGCGGGACCGTCCAGGCTGTGCCGCTTTCGACGGCCATGACCCCTTTGAAGGAAATTTTCCTCGCCCCATCGAACGCCTGCCCGTACGTGAGCGAGATATTTGTTCGTTGGGTATCATTCGGGTCATCAGTTAATTCCCAACTTTCAAGCCCGGTCGATTCAACGTCGGCAATTTCAAGGTATCGTGGTATCGCAAATGACAACCGGTCGACCGGTTTGCCGAAGATTTGTAAGGTCGTCAGCGCATGCCAGGTCGCTTCATCAGGAGCGACGTGCAATCCGTATCCGGTCGATGCAAACGTCAGCGAATCTCCCGCATTTTCGGCGGCTCGGTCTGTAATTCTTAATTGAATCCCGCCAGTCCCACCGACAGCAATTTTGTAATCGGCCACTTGGTCGAGTGAAGCAGGGCGTTCCAGTTGCACATTACCAATTAACAACCGCTTGCCTGCGGGCAACGTCAACGTCAGTGTGCCGCTTGGCGCTCGAAGTAGCGAGAAGGTGGCAAGCTGATCGCTTCCCAATGCGTTAAGTTCGGTCGAAAGCTGCAGCTTAAGAGAATGCTTGCCTCGAGTGTCCGTAAACAGAGATACCGATCCATCGTTATGACGCCCGATGAGTGCCGGTGCGTCGTCGATCAGGACCTGTTCCAGTGACAGTCGCTGCAAGGGAAATCGCGACTCACGCCAATCGTCTTCAAACTGAGTTAACTCGGCAGATACCGAAAGTAGCAACTGATCGCCAACGATTTGTGCGGCGTAATCGGCACTTGTTAAGACGACGGGAATCCCCGCAGGGACCGCATTCCTTTCGGCATTTGCCTTCGCTTGTGTCAGCAGCACATCAAACTTGGCACGGGGTAGCAACACTCCTTGCTTGTCCCGTTCGACGATCACATCGAGATCTTCAACTGGAACAAAAACCCGCCGAGCTTCGGCCAGTTCAGTTACCGGATCACGTGATTGAGCTTGGGCGAATACGGGCAATGCGGCCACCGTCAGCAGTGTGGCAAACAACCATTGAGAAGATTGTGTGTTCATAAGAAACCTCGTAGCCGAGGAGCGGTGTTCGTAGGGATGATCGATATTACGATGGATTGGCGACCGCCGCAGTTGGATCGTCTGGCGGCAGTGTTGTCGGCGGTGGTTCGACCGTCGAAATGAGCGATGGCTTCAAACTCAACAAGCCATGGATTAACCAGATCGCCACGAGTGCTGCCAGTCCGTATGAGGCGACTTGCAGACCATTAAGAATCAGGTCGTGATCCTTCAGGGCGTAGGCGCAGGAGGCGAAAAGCGCCAGGACTAACAGCGTCAATTTGTTGTCCCATGACGTGTTTCGAAGAATCAGGGCAATCAAAACCAGAGCCCCACTGACGATCCACGTATAAAACGGCAGATGCCACCAGCCGACTTCGATCTGTTTACTTCCACCAAGGTTCATAAACTGAAACCATTTTCCTTCTGTCGGAAAATCGAAGATTCCCCCGGTGTCATGCCCGATCCATTCGTCGAGATTCTGTTCGCCAAACGTGGAACTTGTGCGACCAAGAATTGATTCACGCAGGCGTGTTTTGGTCTGGACACTGAAATTCTGTTGAATCCGGTTGCCTTCCTTAATTGTCGGAGTGCCGATCAGCGAATATTCAGGTGGAACCCAGATCTTGGTATAGAGCTGTTGGACAGCGACCCCCACGTTTCCGTCGCCACCAATCACAGGCAGGCGGGCCAGTAACCTTCCGCCTGCTTCGGCGAAGGGAGCGGGGTTGAATGAATGGCGGAAGACCAGTGACAGCGTAAATGGTTCGTCCGACGACTTCGTGCGAGCGACGCTGATGAAGTACGAGGTCCAGCCCTTATCCCCTTTCAAATCGGCTTTTTCGAGAGCCGTTTGTTTGCGATCAACAAACACACCAAGCACATCGACGTTCTCTGGCAGATCGATTCGAAGCCGCTGCCGTTCACTGGACTTCAGCACATACCTGCAGCGGTAAATGCCGACACCCGCGCGATCCAGGACCATTTCAACAAGGGCCTTGCTGACGACGGTCTCGATCACCCCTTGGATATCGTACTTACTTGATGCCAGTTCAAGTTTCACCGGCTGCTTGAAGTAACGGTATGCGACGAATCCGTCCTGCGCAATATTTTGCAATTCCCGCACATCAATCGGTTCCACATCGCCACCGCTGGCAGTCGCCGAGACGGATAACGCCCGATCCTTGAGCACCGTCATTTCGCCAATTGTCCGAGATAACCTGATGTCTCGTTTTCCCTGAGGGCCGTCGGACTTGTCATACGGGTCGATGGCCTGGATCACTTCAATCGCTGCCGACTCTTTATTGGCCCCCTCGCCCGCAGTCGGCACTATGTCATATTTGATCTCAAACTGCTGTGTTCCAAGCACATCGCGGGGTGTTACGACCGTACATGTCACCCAGCCATCAACCGGAGGACTCTTTTTGATCGGAAGCGACGACCCGTCAGAGGTTGATGTAATCTGCAGTCGATCAGCGACCGCTTCAGGAGCAAGAAATCGAAATGTGTCGATTCCAGCATATTCGATAATATAGGTCAGACGAGTCGTGACCTGAACTTGCCCTTGTTTGACATTCGCGCGGGTTCCGACAATCGCGGTCAGACGAGTCGATTTGCGAACGGTTCGAACCGGGATCTCGATCGGCCGTCGGTTAAACAACCATGAGGAAACCAGTCGGGCATTCGCGACGACTTCAGGTTGAGGTGCCGGATCACGCTGAACTGACACCAACTTCTCGTCATCCGTGTTCACCTCAATCGCTTCCGGGGCGTAGATCTGGACTTTGCCATTTTCAAGCTCGGTTCCCAATGGTTCCAATAGTGGCAAAACCTGGTCTGTCTTCTCCGCAGTTGGGTCAAGTGTCCGGATCGAAGTGACCATCAACGGCAGAGTTCCTAACGTCTTTTCCCGCAGGCTGACTGTCAGCCAGGTTTTGTCAGGCGAAACAAAAAATTGCTTCATGTTGTCGCAAATGACGTTCTCGATCGTCAGGTCATCCGGCAGTTTAAACTTCAGTTCGAACACGCCAGCCCGGTCGATCGTGTAATTCAAAACCGACCTCAGTCGAAGCTGATCGTCCCGAAAGACAAGTTGAGAAGCGTGGTCGACAATCAGCCGTGGCTCTACCGGCTTCGAGAGCAGTTTCAGACGAAGCATGGGATTGTAGTAGTTGTAATACACGGCGCCAGGACGTCTGATTTTCGAATCGACATCACCTTCCGCTACGCGTAAAAGTCCACGTTGTTCTTCAACGGTCAATGTCAGTTCGTTGCCCGACTTCACCGCGATTTGGCCGCTTTCGCGAATGACATCGATCGCATGTATGCCAAATGCAGTCGTCCCGTCCTGGCCGGCAACATCAAATGCTTCAACCGGAGTGGCACGTTCGGTGTGAACTCCCAGTTGAACTTTTCCATCGGCGCGACTGAGTAACTCGACTGTGACAACTTGGCGGTTATCTTCGTCAACTGCTTTCCATTCTTTGATTTTCGCATCCGAGGTGATGTCGAGAATGCGATGTCCTTTCGGAACGGCGAATTTGAATTTTTCCAATTGACCTCGAAGGATTTCGTATGTCAACCAGGCATCCGTGTGAATCAGCCCATCTTCCACCGTCACCAAAGTGTGATTCGTGACACTGGCGAGCAATTCCATATCGGGCTTTGTTCCGACTCGGGGATGCCAGCGGACTGAGATTTTTTCGGTCGAACCGATTGTTGCTTTGATCTTCGATTCTTTTGCAGCAACTTCTACTGGCTGAGTCGTCAGTTTTGGCTTCAACTCCATCGACTGGTCGGCTTCCGGGACCAGCAGTTCAAAGTCAGTGATTCCGACGGCGGGAACATCCAGTTCGAGACTTTTTCCGTCCGGAGCGGTTCGGACGCGGGCAGTCAATTCGAGCGAAATTCTGTGCTCGCCCGCAGTTGGCAACAGTAACGAATAAGTTCCGTTTCCCGTACCACGGAGCAGGACTTTTCCGGTATCGGATGTCAGCTTCCCGATCGCTGCTTCGCCGAATTTGACCGGAATCTCGGCCCATCCCTTTTCCAGAACCTGAACAACAAGCGTCGCCGAAATCTGAGCGATATCTTTTTCCACCTTTGCCGAGTAACTGGCTGAAGTAATCACCCCGGAAACGGGTGGGTGATCCGGTTTTCGCATCCCGTCTCCAAACGCCTTTTCCCAGAGCTTGATGTAATCCGCATAAGGGACAAGTACCGATCCATCCGGCTTCTCGAAAACCGCCTTTAAGTTCTTGAACGGCATATAGATCAACCGCTCAGGCGGCTTTTCCTTTTCCGCGTTTCCCCCATTTTGGGACCATGCTGTACCGATAAGAAGACAGAATGTGACACACAGTTTTGCCACAAGTCCGAAATAGCGTGTTGTTTGCATAGGCCAGTCCTACTTTTCCTGGTGCTGAGAGTCGCTACGCAGCGCCATAATACGGGAGGTTCCCGTTAACAGGGTAACTTCAGCAGATAGGGAAGTTGATGTCGAGTCTGACGATTCGGAAAACCGGTCAAAATCGGCGAGAGAACGGGATTACACGCATCAGCCAAACTGAGTACACGATTCGACGCAGGAAATGACGGGAAAACTCCCGATTTTGTCTGAATTGTCTGAAAAATTGAGCTCAACGTTCAATTAGAACCAAAAAGTAGCAGAGTACTTGGAGTTCAGACAATGCGTCAGCGGTTTCGCATGCGTCGTTTTTCGGTTGATTTTCCTATGGGTTTTCGCCTTTCGAAACGTAAAGTTCTTTTTATGTGCCGGCCGTTGAAAAGCCAAATGTGACGGGCGGAACCGAAGCTGTAACGCCGTATTTGTTCCCGTCAAAAATCCTTCCGGCCTGAGTCTTATTTATTCATCATCAATTCAATTGTTTCGCGCAGAAAAGCGGCCTGACCAACGATCGAAAGGCCCATGGGGGTATGCATGGTCTTCTCTTCAAATGGCAGCGACGATCGGTCTGTCTGTCGGTGCATTCCTAGAACAATTCCTACGACAAATGGTTGCTCATTGACGATCGTCGCAACAGGGGCTCCGCTGTCTCCACCGAAGGCCCGATAGTCGATGAGCATTGTTTTTGTTGATTTTAGCGGAGTCAACGGGTGCGAAGCGATGGAGCCTTTCCTCAGAACTGGCCATCCCGCTTCGTTGGCTTCGAGCTTTGCAGGGTAGCAGGGGGTCCATGTTTCACGACCCACCCGAACAGTTTTGTTGATGACGTGAGCTTCATCAGCCAGTTGATCGAGCAAAAGTGGTTTTGCAGCAGTATTTTCCGGTAAATCGACAAAGATTGTGGCGATATCAATATCAGGATGACGGGTCCACAGCGGTTTTCCTTCGTTTCTAACCACGATTGTCAGTGGCTGACGGGAAAAAACCTGGCCTTCGTTTTCCGAGCGTAAGATCAATTCACATTCATTTCCCGACATTTGTTCCATAACGTGCGCAGCGGTCGCAAGGATCACTCGACGAGGATTTAACGCGTCCGTTTCTTTTGTCGCGATCAAAAAACAGGTGCCCGAATGCTCTCGATCAGCGATACGAAACGTCGCCTGAAGTAATTCTTCGACAGGATTGTCCGCAAAGGTTTCCCGAGTCACAAGAATCAAAACGAGTAGAATCAGCTTCTGAGTGATTCGTACAGCCATGAGACTAGCCTCTGTGCGTTGAAGGGGTAATTGCAATTGCCACTGAACATTACGTTCTCATTCCCGAAACAGACAAGAGGGATTTCCTCCTTGAACCCCTTCCTGGAGTCGGTCATTTCGATGTTTTTACAGCTGAATTGTTCAAACTCTGTTGGCTCAACTGCTGCGCCTATATGAAATGTCGGATTTGCGTCAGATGGTATCCCTTGCAACGTTGCAGCGGGTTGTGTTAGGGTCGAAGTTTGTGCATCGTATGCCAATCCTGATGCAGTCGAGTCGGTCGGCGTCAGCCCCTCGATTCTTCTTCCTTGTTCAGAGTGAATCTGGCAACTGGACGTAAAAGAATCCCAGGGCTAACGCCGTGGCACTCGCGTGTTTCGGTACGTTTGTCCTTCTGATGAAAGAGTCACCAGTCAATATGTATAATGTTACTCTTATTCCAGGCGATGGTGTCGGTCCTGAGATTGCCGAAGCAACCCGAAGATGCGTCGAAGCCACCGGCGTTAAAATCAGTTGGGATGTCCAGGAATGTGGTATCGAAGTAATCGAGAAGGTCGGCAAAGTTCCTGATTCTGTCCTTGCCTCGATTCGTAAAAATAAGGTCGCTCTGAAGGCCCCGATTACTACCCCGATCGGTAAAGGATTTCGTTCGGTCAACGTGTTTCTGCGCCAAGAACTCGGTTTGTATGCCTGTATTCGTCCGTGCAAAAGTTTCCCAGGGGTCCGTACCTATTTCAGCGAATCTAACGTCAACCTTGTAGTCGTTCGCGAAAACACCGAAGACCTGTACGCAGGGGTCGAATTCCAGGCGGGACTCCCGGCAACTTCGGAACTGATCCAGGCGATCAACAAGGCTGCGACGGGAAAGAAAATCACGACGGGTCTGGATACGACCGGAATCAGTATCAAGCCAATCTCGACGGAAGGGACTCGAAATATTGCTAATTTTGCGTTCGATTACGCCGTTAAACATGGTCGAAAGTCGGTAACCTCCGTCTGTAAGGCGAACATCATGAAGTTCACCGATGGCCTGTGGTACGACGAATCACGTGCTGTCGCTGCGTCATATAAAGCGAAATTCGAACAGCCAGAACTGAAAACGAAATCAGATCCGGCTCTCGACGGTAAAGTGCCGGATGGAAGCAAGGTAACGTACATGGAACGTCTGATCGACAACATGTGCATGCAACTCGTTCAGAAACCCGAGTTGTACGACGTGATCCTGCTTCCAAACCTCTATGGCGACATTCTGAGCGACCTGTGTGCCGGTCTGGTTGGGGGCCTTGGTGTTGCTCCAGGCGCCAACTATGGTGCTGATTCCGCGATCTTCGAAGCGACTCACGGCAGTGCTCCAAAGTACAAGGGTCAGAACAAGGTTAATCCGACAGCACTTATCCTGTCTGCAAAACTGATGCTCGAACATCTCGGTGAGCAGAAAGCCGCCGATCGACTCGAAGCTGCAGTCGCGAGTGTTATCTCGGAAGGGAAAGACGTCACCTACGATCTCAAGCCACACCGCACCGATCCGACAGCAGTTGGTACCAGCCAGATGGCAGATGCCATTTGCAAGAAGGTTGCTGAACTCGCATGACTTAACTAAAGGTTCTGGTGAGCCGGGCGGCGCAGGCCCCCGGACTCGTCGGTTTTGAAGAGGGGTCGAGCGTTCAAATTTCAAAATTGGCCGCTCGACCTCTGTTTTTTCAGACGAATTTTTGATCGGCCAATTTTGAAGTTTGAACACCCGATCCCGGGAAACTGAGTCGCTGAATGGACGAAGCCGCTCTGTACGAATTGCTCTCGGGACGACGTCGCGATGTCGCTGCGAAACTGCTCCGATGCGGTCTTCAAGTTGCCTCATGGGGTTACGCCTCGGTAATGAGCTTACGGAATCTGGCCTATGCCAGGGAATGGTTTCAGGTTCATCAAGTCTCTGTTCCTGTTATCAGCCTCGGTAACATCACCACGGGTGGGACCGGCAAAACCCCGATGGCGGCATGGTTAGCGAACTGGCTGGTCGCTCAAGGCCATAAGCCCGGACTACTGAGCCGTGGCTATCGAACTCTCAATCAGGGATCTCATTCTCAGTCAGTCGGCAAGCTCAATCAAACATCCCTCGACAAACCCCTACCCGATAAAATCTCTCAACGCGCGAATGACTTTTCTATTCTAAACCCGTCATGCGACGCGCATGAACCACCCGCGGCGGAGGGAAATGATGAGAAGTTGGTTCTGGATCGGCTTTGTCCAGGAGTTCCACATCTTCAGCAGCGGGACCGAGTGAACTCCGCTCGCCGGGCGATTGCTGAGTTTGGTTGTCATGTATTGTTGCTGGATGATGGGTTTCAACATCGCAGATTGCATCGAAATCTTGATCTGGTGCTCGTTGATGCGTTAAAGCCCTGGGGTTATGGCTATGTTTTACCTCGAGGTCTGTTGCGGGAATCGATGAATGGTTTACGCCGTGCGGATTTGATTGTGATTACGCGAGCCGATCAGTGTTCGGCGGATCAGCTTCAAAAGTTGCGAGACGAGTTACGTCGAATTCGAGGGAACGATGATTGCGTTGAGGTTGCGTTTAAACCGACTCGACTGGTCGATGCAAACTGGCAGCAGCACGCGTTAAGTTCTGTCGCTGGAATGAAAGCATTTGCGTTTTGTGGGATCGGCAATCCAGACGGTTTTCGTAAAACGGTGAATTCACTCGGGGTGACTTGCAATCTGGTTCAAGGATTTCCCGATCACTATCACTATCAGGTCGATGACCTGGAAAAACTGGCAAAGACGGCCCGAGAGCAAGCGGTTGATGTCGTTTTCATAACACAGAAGGACATCGTGAAGATTTCGGCAGACGCCTGGCACGGACCTCCATTATTCGCGGTCGAGATCGGCGTCGAATTTATCCGTGGGCGCGAGTTGCTGGAAACAAGCTTAAGGAGAACGCTGAATTCGCAGGCCTTCCGGGACGTACCATTTTTCAATTCGGTCGAATAACCCCTGCATCACGATGGCCAGCACGGCAGCGGGAATTGCCCCTTGCAGGATCATGCTGTGGTTATTGAGTCTGACGCCATTGAGGATTGGTTCGCCGTAACCGCCCGCACCGATCAGCACCCCAATCGTGGCGGTTCCGACATTGATCACAGCTGCTGTTTTGATTCCCGCCAGAATCATCGGCGAGGCGAGAGGCAGTTCAAGTAATCGAAGTCGTGCAAACGGTTCCAGACCCAGTACTGCGGCAGATTCTTGCAGGGAATGAGGGATAATTGTCAGGCCCTGATATGTGTTACGCACGATTGGCAATAGACTGTAGAGGAATAAAGCCGCGATCGCAGGCCAGAAGCCGATTCCTAAAAGCGGTATCATGAAGACAAGAATCGCCATCGATGGGATCGTCTGCATTACCCCGATCACTCCGAGGATGATCTGACCGAACCTGGGCAGCTTGGCTGCCGCGATTCCCAGTGGGATCGCCACGATGACTGCGGCCACGAGTGACAACGTGACCAGTTGCAGATGGTCACGCGTGTTTCTCAGTAGATCCCAAAACAGGCGGTGACTCGTCGTTTCAGGCGCGATCGAGATTTGCAGTCGATCTCTTAACGCGGTCGAGGCAACCTGACGTTCCGATTGACGGTCGAGTTTCACTCGGGAATTCAATTCAACCATCGACGCATCATCAAAGTGGCCTTCCAGCAGCTTCCATGCATTGATGACATCAGGTTGCTGTTCTTCCATGGCCAATCGATAGAGTATCACACACTGATACGCAGGAAAAAAACTTCGATCGTCTTTGAGGACCCGCAGTTTATAGAAACGAATGTCAGCGTCGGTGGAATTCAAATCGGTGACTTGAATTGTTCCGGATTCCAGGCCTCGATAGGCAATGTCGTGGTCCATTCCGAGGGGTTCTTGCGGCAGCTGATAAGTCCGTTTCAGGCCAAGCCAACCATCCTCGCGGCCTTTGAATTCGTTGCTGAATCCGTAAGCCAGTTTCGGATGCCGGGCTAAATCGGAAATCGTTCGAATCGAAAGCTTTTCTGCCAGATCCTCTTTCATTCCGAGCGCGTACGTATTGTTAAATCCCAGCTTATTCGTCATTCCAATCCCACGCATGGCGAGAGCATCCCGCATACCTTGCTCATCGCGAATTCGTTCCGATTTGAGAATCTCTTGTGTCAGTGTGCCGGTGTAATCGGCGTACGCGTCAATCGATCCATTTTCAAGAGCCTGATAGACAATCTGTGTTCCTCCCATCGCAGCAAGATGCCTGGCCTTGTATCCCGCATGCTCGGCAATTAACGTCAGCATTTCACCCAGAATGACCCCTTCGGTCAGCGCTTTGGATCCGATCTGGATCGACTTCGACTTGGGTCCCTCGGCTGTAACGGAGCCCGTGAGTAACGTCCCCAGGATCGTCAGCGTCACAGCGAAACGACTTTTCAGATTGTCCTGAATGTTCATTGATTCGATCCAAGATTGGGGATGCGCTGTGCTCGGATAAAGTCAGTGACGAATGGGTCTGCGGGACGGTTCGCAAAGTCTTCCAGCGTTCCCTTTTGCACGATCCGACCATCTTTAAGCAGTATGACATTGTCGCCCAGGAAGTCCGCTTCACCGAGATCATGCGTGACCAGCAGCACAGTTTTCTGCAGCGAACAAAAAATCTCTTTCAAATCGTTTTGAAGATCGTATCGGACGAGTGGGTCAAGTGCTCCCATCGGTTCATCGAGCAGCATCAAATCCGGTTCCAGCATCAAGGCGCGCATGATGCCGACGCGTTGACGTTGACCTCCTGACATCTGATGCGGATAACGATTCAAGACGTCGTGGGGAAGTCGCGTCAGATCCGCCAGTTCTTCGACGCGCGCGTTCACACGCGACACCTCCCAGCCCAGGTGTCTGGCAAGCAGCCCTGCGTTTCCTTGCGCCGTTAAGTGCGGAAACAAGCCCCCGTCCTGAAGCACAAACCCCATCCTCTGTCTCAATTTCTGAACGCTCTGTGAAGTCACGATTTCGTCGTTGAAGAATACTTGTCCCTGGTCCGGGGGAATTAAGCCCGCCACGACTCGCAACAACGTGCTTTTTCCACAACCGCTCGGTCCAAGAAGCACAGTCGTTCTCCCGACGGGAATTTCCATCGACATCGGATGCAGGACCATCCTGGTTCCGAATGTCTTGGCAATATCGACCAGTCTCAACATCCGGCTTCCTTTTGTGAGGCGTTAATGACATCGAGACCTGCCTGGACCTCATTTTCAATTCGTCGCGTCCACTCGGCGATCGCTCCTCGGCCTCCCCGTTCTTTCGGAATTTCGAGAGGCATTCCGAACCGTACCACAACTCGTCTCGGTCCACGAACGCCGGGATAATCGGCTTTGAGGACATCCTCTTCAAACTTATCAAGCGTTTCTGCGACACGCTCGATCACCGGCTTTTCCGAGACATAGTCACCCGGATAACTATAAAGCTGAATCACGAAGAACAGATCTTCCATGTCCGCGTTCAGGGTTTCCGTCTGCTCGTCATTCAAGTCGGATTCATCCATCTGCTGGATGATGGAGCGTCGTGCGTCGCGAACTCGTTCAGGGATCGACTCGATACCACGTGGCCGACCTTGTTTGTCTTCCAGTCGGTCAAGGACATAGTTGGCGAGTCCCCCAATCCGTTCGACAAGTCCGCCACGATGCGACTGTCCCATGTATTCCATTTCTTTCAAAGTCAGTAGCCCCTCGGCAATCCGGTAAACGCGGGCATCCAAAGGCAAATTCGGTCGCGGACGCCAGTGAAGCGACTGCTCCAGCCGGTTCAGGGTTTCGTTGAGTGATGGCGTTGGATCGTTGAGATAAAAGCATTTCAGCGAGCATGGGATGACAACGACTTTACGCGACGCCCGTTTCGACGCGGACAAGGCAATCGCTGCCGCACCATCGCGGAAGGGGCTGACGCGATCGCTATGATGATAAATATCCCCTTCGGGAAAGATCACCAGCGGATGGCGGCTTTCGCTTAGAATCTCGATCGAACGTTTCAGTGCCCTTGTGTCACTCGATTCACGGTCCACGCTGAAGCAGCCATGTCGCTGAAGCATCCAGCGCTGAAAGGGTGTGCTCAACTGGAACACCTGCCAGGCCGTCATGAAATGAAACGGCAAATGAACGCGATGCGAGGTCTCGATCAGGACGTACGAATCGTAATGAAACGAATGGTTCGGCGTAATCAGAATTCCCACACCGTCGTCAATGGCACCGCGCAGGTGATCGAGACCCTGGATGTCAAGATGGTCGATCCGCTGTCGCTTCAGATCCCGCTGGATCAATGGTCGCATCCAGCGAACCAGCCATGGTGTCATCCGGGGTTCCCAGGTTCGTGGCGGGGTCTGATATGGCTGACGGTTCATTTCAAGCAACCAAGGACGAGGCTGAAAACAAAGTGAATTTCGCTAGCGTATCACGTTACAAAATTAACAGCGATCACGCTGAATATCCGATCGACATCGATTGATCTTATCCAGGCATGCCTGAATCCTTTCGTTGGAAGTTCTTTGAGCTTTTTTCAGCCCAACGCTAACATTCGTAACATGAACACTTTTCTAAAAGTCATGACCGTGTGCGTGTTTGCAAACGCGTTCAACTCGTCTGCAGTCGCCCAGCCTTCACGTCCAAACATTGTTTATATCCTGGCGGATGATCTCGGCTACGGAGACGTGCAGGCGTTCAACCCGAAGAACGGGAAAATCAAAACGCCGAATCTTGATCGTTTGGCGACTCAGGGGATGATGTTCCGCGATGCCCACAGTGGTTCATCTGTCTGTTCACCAACCCGCTATGGTCTTCTGACCGGCCGGTACTCGTGGCGAACGAGAATGCAATCGGGGGTTCTTAACGGATTTTCCCCTCCATTGATTCCTCGCGATCGACTGACCGTTCCCGCATTGCTGAAACAACACGGTTACGCGACAGCCTGTGTTGGAAAATGGCATCTGGGAATGGACTGGCCAAAATCGCCCGGGTCATCATTCGATCCTTCTGGAAAGGTTGTTCCTGCTCTCTCAGACATCGACTGGAAAAGCACGATTTCTAATGGACCGACGTCGCTAGGGTTCGACTATTATTTCGGGATCAGCGCATCGCTCGACATGCCCCCCTACGTTTTCATTGAAAATGATAAGGTCACTTCCCTTCCGACGACCGAGAAGAAATGGATTCGCTCCGGTCCCGCCGCTGTAGACTTTGAAGCGATCGACGTCTTGCCCGCCTTGACAAACAGGTCCATCGAACTGATCGATCGCTTCAGCAAAGACGCTCATTCCGGTAAACCGTTCTTTCTGTATCTCGCCCTTGCCTCGCCACATACTCCTGTATTACCCACAAAAGAGTGGCAAGGGAAAAGCGGTCTGAGTGATTATGCCGATTTCGTGATGCAGACGGACGCCGCAATCGGTGATGTATTGGCCCGATTGGATAAAAATCAATTGACGGAAAACACGCTCGTGATCGTGACCAGCGACAACGGTTTTGCACCCCCCGGTGATCCGCAAAACGAGCTGCGTAAATCGGGCCATTTGCCGAGCGGCCCATTTCGCGGCAGTAAGGCCGATATTTTCGAAGGGGGCCACCGAGTCCCTTTCATCGTACGCTGGCCTTCAAAAATTCCTTCAGGAACAATCAGCGATCGAACAATCTGCCATACGGATTTGATGGCAACTTGCTCGGAATTGCTTAACTCACCCGTTCCCGACAACGCCGGTGAAGACAGTGTCAGTTTTCTGCCAGCACTGCTGGGGAAGTTCGATGCCGCAAATCGCCCCACGATTGTCAACCACAGCTCCATCGGACGCTTCGCCGTCCGGGAAGGGGTCTGGAAGCTGTCGCTTTGTCCCGGCTCAGGCGGTTGGGCCTCTCCAAAGGACGAAGAAGCGATTCGGCTGGGTCTTCCTCAACTGCAATTATATGATCTTGCGAAAGACCCCGCTGAAGTCACAAATTTACAGGCAACACACCCCGAAATTGTCAGCCGATTGAAAGCTCGTCTTCGAACAGAAATTGCTAACGGTCGATCCACCCCGGGGACAAAACAGTTCAACGACGTCCCTGTTCATATCGAGGCTCTTGCTTCTGAATAATCACGATTTGTTTTGGCTCGAAGGCTCAAATTTCCAGCATGGCAATTCGTCGAAACTTATTCAGAATGACGTGAATCGCCGTGATCAATGATCGTCGACGGTCGTCGTTCCTCTTCAATGAACACTCCAGGGGGAGCGATCACTCGACAGCGCTTCCCCTTTCCGTAAAGGTGCTTGATGACAATCCGCTTGTCGTCGACAACGATCGTGAAGACGGATCCTTTCACGGTGCGTAATCTCATGTCTTCTTTTCTTTCATTTCCATGTTTTCAAAAACATTCACCAACAAAGTGATGGGGATCGAGGGTCGATAAAATCGTGACAGAATTTGCAATCAAATTTCTTTCACGTCGTAACAAGTCGAAACGAGCGTCAGGCAGTATCGTTTTCCATTCACGATGGTCCTGATGGTGCACGGCACGAACGGCTCGCCACCCAATGCGGCGTCGACTCGGGGCTCGACGATCGTTCCGTTGTCGTTCGTAGCTTCATCCACGAGCCACTCGGCCAGATCGTGTTTGTGGCGTTGTAACCGCTGCCATTCTCTCGCGTCCGATTCCCAGACCTCACATTGCCTGGCCATCAGCTCGCTTAACTGCTGAACACGCTCGCGGATCTCTCCCAATCTCTGGTAAAGCTGATCTCGTTCGGTTGAAGTCGAAAACCCCATGGTTATTTCAAGCGAAAAATACAGGTGTATCAGTACGAGGGATACGTAAGAGATGCGACAAGGATAGTGTATAATATGGTCAAAAAAACATGTCGTCAAGTCCAATTAAGGAAAATCTTTTTCCGGAAGAGAGAAAATCGCCTGTACGGATGACAAAACGTGTGAACGTCACTAGCTTTAAGCGGGTGGTTCAACTTTTTTGAGGAGGAATTTGCGTGCCAGTAAAATATGAAGTGAAGGGTGTCGACGTCGTAACCAGTACAGCCGAGTCGCTGAAGAAGGCGACCGAACAGCTGACTCAGGTGGCCTATGAGATGCAACAGCATGATTTGAAGCAGGCACTCTTCCCTTGGACGCAGCGCCAGTGGGATTGTCTCGACGTGATCATCACTTTGGCAAACCAGTGTGTCGCGGTGCTCCCAGCCCAGATTATCGCGAAGTCGCAGAATCGCCCTTCGCAATACGAAATCATGCAGAAACGTTCGAAACGAGACGTCGCTGCGAGAAAAGCACGAAATGCCGGAATCGCCGATGGGCCTCCAAAAAAACGAGGACGACCTCGTAAAAAATCCGACTGATAACCCACGAATGCGAATCAAGATTTTCGCTTTGTGATTCGCTCTACCAGGACGATTCGGGCTGAACAGATTTGCGGAGCAGTGGGACACGATGGCGTGTCCCCACTCTGTCTCCCTAAGATGCACGTAACCCGATGTTTCCAGAATCGCTTTGCCGATTTGGAGGCAATTCCGTTACCATGGCGACATGGTCGCGGACCAGACGTTCTAATAGCGAGGGTATCATGAGCACAGTGCCAGCCGCACTTAGCACTCCGATCGATGGCGAGTTGGTCATCGACCAGCGAGAGACTGAAGGAGCGCGCATCGTACTCTTCTTTGATGGAGTCTGCGGTTTGTGCAGTCGGTCGATCGATTTCGTGCTGAAACACGATACTGACGAAAAGTTTCAGTTTGCACCGCTGCAAGGGACCACGGCTCAAACACTGTTAACGCCAGCGGATACCGAAGACTTGAACACGATGGTGCTGTGGATTGCGGGCCGCACCTACCGTAAATCGGCGGCTGCTGTGCGAGTCCTCTGGCAACTTGGACCGGGCTGGCAAATGCTTGGCACATTGCTTTGGCTGATCCCGCTGCCACTAAGAAACCTGGGATATTCTCTGGTTGCAAAGAACCGCTATCGGCTTTTTGGCAAAAGTGAAACATGCCGTATGCCAACCCCTCACGAACGACTCCGGTTTCTTCCATGAAAAATTCTCTTCTGGTCTGTGTGATCTTCTCCCTGAACTGCTGCGGACCGATACTTGCCGCAGATGCAATCGATCGACTCACTGCCGGACGGCTTGAAGCGGTCCACCAGGCGGTCATAAAGCTGAAGAGTGATCGTCGACCGCTTTCTCGATCTGATAAATTGATCGACGTTCGCGCCAACTTGCACGTCCATTCTGCATTCTCTCATGATAGTCGAGGGAAAATCGACGACATCGTCACCGCAGCCAAAGCTGCGGGAACTCAAGTCCTGTTGTTCACGGAACATCCCGCCGACCATTACGACATCTTCCGCGATGGACATCAGGGGCTGCGCGATGGCGTGCTGTTGATCCCCGGTGCTGAAACGAGCGGAATGCTGATCTATCCTCGTCAAAGCATCAAAGAATTCCTGAAAGCCACGCCTCAGGAACTATCGGAAATCGTACGTGGACGCGACGGACTGACTTTTCTTTCTCACCTTGAAGAGCGAATGGACTGGGAACTTCGCGGATTGACAGGCGTGGAAATTTATAACACACATGCCGATGCCAAGGATGAAAAACGACTCCTCTCGTCAGTCAAGAATCCACTCTGGCTGATGCAGGCCGCTGACCTTTACCAACGCTATCCGCAAGAAGCATTTTCGTCGTTACAGGACTATCCAAAAGACTATCTCAAACGCTGGGATGAATTGTGCCAGTCGACTCCGCACACAGGAGTTTCGGCCAACGACGCTCATCAAAATATCGGCATTTCCGTCATTATGGCCGACGAGGGCAAAGTTCGTGTCGAAGATCCTCTGGGCGAACTGCTTCTGATGCTTGATGCTGTTGTCTTTAATACGATCAAACCAATCCCCAAAGACGCAAAAGTTGGTGATTCATTGTTCCAGCTTCGTCTTGATCCTTACGAAAACAGTCTTCGCCATGTCGGTACGCATCTGCTGGTGACCGAACTGTCACAACCCGCAGTCTGGCAAGCGTTGAACAATGGTCTGGCATTTGTCGCATTCGACTGGATGGCCGATGCGACAGGATTCGATTTTGTCGCCCAGTCTGGGGGTGTTCGGCACGAGCAGGGAAGTCAATTCAAGTACTCGCAAGAAACGAAATTGACCGGTCAATCGCCTCTTCCCGCAAAGTGGAAACTTATTCGAAACGGTGAGCTCATCAGTCAGTCAGACGGAAGGACGTTCGAGACCTCTGTCAAAGCGGCTGGAAACTATCGAGTCGAGCTCTGGCTGGACCTCGCCGGCGAAGACCGCGTCTGGATTATGTCCAATCCGATCTACATCAGCGAAAACTGAAAATTCATAAGTGTGCGCTTTTCGGGCCTTTCGGTTTCGCAATCAACATACCTGCGTCACTATTTTCTCAGGTATCTCTGGCATTTGGATAATCGTCGAGGTAATCCAGCGATCCACGACTTGTTCGGCGTTTCACGCCTCGGATGGCGGTCTCTCACGTCATTCGTCCTCGCCAGGGCCACCAGAGACTGAAATCGATTCTTCGCAGAGCCACGTCGATTACGAACAAGAGGCACGCAGCCGCGAGAAGGTAGGGCCAGAGCGAAGTCGTCCGTTGGGCTGTACGTGGAGCGGAGTCCAGCTGGCCGAGACTTTTTTGGTCATTGGAGATTGAGTCCGTACGGAAGATCTCTGCAGGGGGGGGATCGAACCGGCCTCCCGTGGCGGTTGCCAGCGTCTTCAAAAGCTCAATGTTGGTCGGAAACAGACGGAGCTCATCGGGGTAGCCGACGATCAGTCCTCTGGTCTGCTGGTGAAGCAAAGTTCCGCCGGACGTTTTCTGTGTCATGTTCAAGTGGTATGCCCCGGAAAGAGGAGTCTCGAATTCCGCGACGTAGCGACCGGG
Source organism: uncultured Schlesneria sp. (assembly GCA_903858935.1). Taxonomy (GTDB): domain Bacteria; phylum Planctomycetota; class Planctomycetia; order Planctomycetales; family Planctomycetaceae; genus Schlesneria. The sequence goes on from CAIOKO010000135.1 coordinate 46,377, forward strand.
GCTGGTTTGTTTCATCTCCAGTTTCCGTTGACCGAGTTGAGGGTCGATGACCGTTAATTCGGTATCGGCACGATTCAGAAATTTTCCTGACGGGTCGATTGCATCAAGCGTGACGGTCGCTTTTCGGCGTTCTTGTTTTGCGTCGACGATCACACCTTTGACGTCATTCTTCCGCATTGACTGCCGTACGACCTGTGCCCAGAACTTGCTGAAGCCCGGCCAGGTCAACCATTCAGTCCCCCAGCGGCTTTTGGCATCTGACGTGAAGGCAACCGTAGTCCCCAGTCCGTATCGCCACCAGGCCAGAAGCGGGTCGCCCGATTCTGTCGCCAGGATGAATTCGCAGGTCGCTTTCGGTCGAGTCACGACATATCCCAGTAGAAACGGGGCCGTCTCGAAATCGATGTCAGCGAGTACCTGCGTGGGTCGTACGACCTGAGGGACAAACGGTTGTTCGTTAATGGCGGACTTGCTGGCCGTCATCGTTTCCTTGGCGAAAATCTGCGGCAGCGTGCTTGCTTCCATCGCTTCAAAATAACGGCCCTGTCCGATCCGAGCGATCTCTTCAAGTAACTTCCCGTCGCAGCCTTCACCCACGGCAACCGTTGAACATGTGATTCGAGCGGAGGCCATACTTTGAGCAATCCCTTCGAAGTCACCGGGCGAGGAAATTCCGTCCGTTAACACGATGACATGCTTCAGTTTGGCCGTGGCGCCGAGCAGTGAGTTGTAAGCTTCTTCCATCGCGGGATACATCACCGTTCCGCCACCCGCTTCAATGCGGCTGATATCGTCGATGATGCGTGCCTTATTGCTCGCGGACTGCAGGTCACTCACCCAATAGAAGTTCCCTTCGAATGCGATGACACCCAGTTGGTCACGCGGCCCTAATAGCTCTGCAGCGCTCTTTGCGGCCTCTTTGGCCATTTCAATTTTCTCGCCCCCCATGGAACCCGATTTGTCGATGACGAGAACCATCCCGAGCGACGGCTTTTCTTTTTCTTTTTCAAAGTCAGAACGAACCGGCAGGATCTCTTCCAGAACGGTCTTGTAATAGCCCCCCAGTCCGAATGACTGGTCCCCACCCAGCATCATAAACCCGCCACCGAGATCCTGAACGTAGGTGCGAGCCAGTTCCATCTGTCGTTGCGAGAGACTTGTGGCGGGGACATTTGACAGGACCAGCAACTCATAATTCTGCAGGTCTGACAGCGATTCGGGCATCCCTTCCACCGGACGAACATCGCATTCAATCTCTTCCTGCTGCAACGCCCAGACCAGTTGTTGAGCCAGCTTGGGTTCACTTTCAATCAGCAGAACACGCGGTTTGCCTGTGGTGAAGACCAGGCCCGATTCAGAATTGTTGTCGAGCAACGTATCCTGCTTCAGGCCGCTGACTTTGACGGTGTATTGTGCCAGTCGCTCGCCCGTGATCGATTGCTGGAAACGAAACCGATTCTCGCCGGACTTGAGTTTGCGCAGTTCGCTCAGCACTTTATGAGCTCCACGAAAAACCTCGACCTGTCCTTCGTCTTCGTGGTTCGAGTTGATCACGACTTCAACGTAAAATGGTTCCCCCTCGCGCACTTGTGCCGGGACTTCGACGGCGGCGACCTGAACTTCGTTATCATCTCGAACCTTGAGCGGCACGGTGTCAATCGGGATCAGGTTCGAGGCCGCTGCTTTGGATCGATCAGCCGATCGCTGTTGTCGACCGGAATCAGCGGAAATCAAAGACGCGGTACCAAGCGCCGCCTGAAGAGCATCACCCGACGTCTGATTTCCGTCCGTCAGTAAGATGATTCTCGGGACGTAGTCTGGAGGCATGGCGCCCGCAGCCGAACGAATCGCGGCTGCGATGTCCGTTGAATTGCGGTCGATTGAATCAGACTCCGTTGCTGAAGGGTTCGTGGTCCCGTTATTCCCTTCGTACCGAGCTTTTGGTTTGTCTTTTGTTAACGAACCCGCCTGTAAGGCAAAGGGCAAGAACATGACTTTGTGTTCGTTCAGTCCCTCTGCTGCAAGCGCGCGATCAAGAAAGTCGTCGACTTGAGATGGCTTTGGCGAAGTCCGACTTTCACCGGCTGCTGGCTGAGAATCTGTGTCACCTGAGTCGACGCTTAAGCTCTGGTCAATTGCGAAGATCACAAACTGCTGCTGTGTGCTGCTGAGAAGTGCCAAACCGGCAAGTGAAAGTGCGATAAGAGTGACGACAGCAGTTCGAATCAGAAGTGACAAAAATAACTGTTGCTTTGGGAAATCAGAAAGCGATCTCCAGAAGAAGTAGGCCAGCAGGGGAATGACAAACGCCAGCGTGATCAGCCACGACGGGTGAGTCAGTTCTAATGAGTATGAGTCGAACATGAGGAGTCTCATTAAAAATTCATTCAGCTAATCACACGGCGCTGATACAGCCACCATTCGATTGATGTCAGGCCAAGAGCCAATAATGACAGCCAGAACCAGATCGGACGTGAGCCGAAGCCTGATAACATCGGAGACGGCGTTGTTTTTTCGGAAAGCAGTTCATTCGGCGGGCGAAGATCCGATTCCGCCGAACTGGACAAATTGCAGGCAATCTCCAGCAACGGACCGGACGGGGAACGGCTTTCCTTTGCGCTCGGGCCTGTCAATGAGATTGTTTGTTCTTCTTCGACTTTCCAGATGCCACACTGGTCAAGTGGCCCCAATGTCGTCTTGTCCATGATCATCGGCAAAGGCTTCCTCAAGCCAGATGGATCTGTGAGGACGATCTGATTCCCTCGCATTTGCGATGCAAAATCACTCGACGTCACTGTCGTGACCGAACCCGTGGCGAGCGATTCTCGAAGATCACTTTTGTTTCCTGCGAACCAGTGAAGTGCGTTGCCGACAAAAATCGGAAATGCGGTACGAAGCGGTAAGTCACCCTTGTCGAGATTCACCGTCATCACCAGGACTTTCCCTTCCGGGCGGTTCACCGCAAAAAAGAGAGGATCGGTTGAAACGGCGGCTGCTAACACCTGCGTCAGTTCGGGTTGAGCGGGGGCGAGCTTGCGCGCTTCGGGCATCACAACGTTGTCGAGGCGTACATGTGACATCAGCGGTGAATCTTTATCCTGTTTCGTCACGATCGCGCTCTCGAGTGGTTCTCCTACGGAATATTGGTCACTGGAATTGGCAGGGTCGATGACGAACATGCTTCCTTTTGGAAGTTCGGCCGGCGCGGTTCGGTGAAAGACAACGACTGTTCCCGCAGGGATCGTTTCGGGGGGATGTTCGACGACCGTCAGCTTCACCAGCGGATTCACTTCGAAAACCTTTTGCAGAAACAGGTTTCCTGATGTCACGAGGATTACAGGCTGGATTTCACGGCGAGGTAATACCGCCCAGGCGCTATTGTCCGCTTCAAGTGCGTCCTGGTGAGACCGATCAAGTGACGCATTCTTCGGCGTCTGGCCGACGTTGTTGTTCGTCGATTGGAAATTCAGATGTGCGAGAAGGTGGCCCCCCTCGGCAGATGTTTTCTCGAAGACATGACTCCATTTGCCATTGGCTTCAAGCTTCAGCGGTACGACATCGATCGGTTCCACCGCTTCTCGCGAGGCGGATTTGAAATCGACCTCAAAACGACAGTCCAGGGGTGTTTCGGATAAGTTTGTGACTTCGGCAAGGATCTCGTACCCGAGTGGATCAACAAGGCTACGTCTCACCTGGAACTGCGTGATACCAACATTGGACGATCGTTCGCCAATGACATGGATTGAGACCGTTATATTCGACTGATTTGACGTACCTGTGGTCGGTTCCGACGTTATCGCGGATGAAGAATCGGGCCGGGCTTCATCGGATTTATTATTCAGAGCTTCTTTTTTTGCGAGAAAACGTTCAATCCCGGAAAAGCAGCCATCCGTTAAAACGTACACTTCCGACTGCTTACCGTCGTTCCGCTCGCCGAGTAATCGTTGTCCAAGTGCGATGGCTTCGGCAACGTACGACGGCCCATCAGTGGAAGTCACCGCTTTCAACGCGGCGCTCAACGTTCGCTGTCGCGATGTGAATCCAACGACGACCTGCGGCTGCGTTGAAGCTGTAATCAGTGCAATCTCATCGCGGGGCCTCATGCCGGCAATGAGCTGACCTGCCTGGAGCTTTGCTTCCGCCAGTCGTGTCGGCTTTACATCTGTTGCATTCATACTCGCCGACGTATCAACAACAAGCACGATTCGTCGAGCAGATCGAATCTCCCAGAAAAAGTAGGGATCGGCGAGGGATAACGCCAAGAGTGATAACATCGCCAGTTGTAACAAGAGTGAAACCAAGTGTCGCAAACGCTGCCAGATCGAACGAGGGTTTTTCTCGTCAAGCACCTGCTTCCAGAAGATTACCGTCGACACCGGCTTCCGTCGCAATCGGATCTTCAAGATGTAGAAGATCACAATGGGGACAGCCAGTCCGAACCAATATAACGAGCTTGGCGAATCAAACGTCATTGTAATGTGACACCTGGTACGAAGAGCGATCGAAATCGGTCGATGATCGGTGGTCGATTTGGGAACCGGGCCAATCCTAACCATCCTCGTCAGACAAAACCAGACAGCATGTCATTGTTCTGGTTGTGGTGAGCTCACTCGGGAACTCGATAGAATCAGTCAGCAGAACAAGCCGGCTCGATTTGTACGCAAGTCCGCAAAATTTCGGGAACCGAGGACGTTTACCCGTTCATTTTGTGCTCGCTGAGCACCGCGGATGTTTGCGTGCACAATTCACTTGGTGAATGTGGCAGACGGCTGGCCTGAATTAACAACGCGAACAATGAGCACCCGTTGTTTTTTCATCCCATTGTCGTCGTGACAAAAAAACTTGTCTCCGAGCGTTTCTTCTGAATCCGGGGTGCATGTAATCAGCGCCCTTTCGCCGACATTCATCGTTAAGCTGAAACGCTGTGCGATTCGTACGTCGACTTGCTGGCTCATCCGCAGCGAAAAGTCACCCTCAGCAGCCACGCGCCGCATCCGCTTTTCTCCATGATGAATTTCGGGTTGAAAGTCAACGCGAACCCAACCTTCCTGTAAGCGGTTAGCCTTCATTCTCAAAACACAACCGGCTTGATCGTAAACGACCTTCTTGACCTGATTCTTTTCGCGAATCTGAAACTCAGCCTGGTCGTGGACAATTCCTGAAGGAATCTCGGTTTCAACGCCTGGCGGCACGAATCGACGGAAACCCATCAGCGGTTTCGTGCTTTCCGCAGAATCAACCGGGATTTCAGAAACCATTCCGAGCAGCTTCTGCACCGCAGGAGGAGGATTGGAGCTGACGTTTCCCACGCGAAATCCATTGCTGCTCAGAATTTCTTGCGTTTCGGCTGGCAGCGAACCAAGCTGGTCAACTTCTTTCCAAATCGCAGAATTCAACAAGTGATCTTCCGCAGGGCGTTCGATAAAAAACACCTCAAGTTGAATGGAGTCGGGGGACGCTTGAATCGGCGGCAACACCGGACGGCCCACGGTATTCAGTGTTTGCTTCTCTGTTGTAGGAAACAGCGAGCATCCCAAAACGGCAAAGAGGCACATCGCGACCGCTAAAGTTAGTGGCCGACCAGTCCGCACAAATTGACATGCGTGCGAGAACAAGTGCGTGTCCGCAAAGGGGAATTTCGAATTGGATTTTAAATAGGCAGGGGGGAGAGGCGGGGAATCTATCCTCATTGGGTGATTTGTGTCAATTTGAGTTCTCCAGGAAACGAGTATTGGGGTGCATAACAGCAATTCCGTCGGAGTTTCTTGGCCATATTGAACTTTGCAAAGGGCGTCAAGATCCAGTTTTTGTGAACTTGCGAGAGATGAATATGACGACGTAGGAGAAATTCCTCGGTATTGAGAGATCGGATAGT
>CAIOKO010000136.1 GCA_903858935.1 uncultured Schlesneria sp.
ACCCTTGAAATCCATACGAATCTGACTGACACTCTGTTTTCACGGGACCGCCTCCGTTCGGGTGTGAATTCTCCTTCAAGCAAAGAAGTTACGCCCACGGAGGCTCCTGTGTTTGCACGCGCTGTGAGAATTGCGGGCTAGCAGAGGCATCTGGGGGAAGTGATAGTTGACTCACACCGCTTTTCCATTGATTCAGCCCCAACGAACTCATGGCGAATAATCCACCTGCCATTCCTTCGTCGACGGCCGTGACATTGATTTCAATCAGAGAATCACCCACTTTCGCTGCCGCAGAGACATGGCTTGCCAACGTTTTAATGTTCGACACCATTCCCATCATCGGATTGAACTGCACCAAAGAACCGAACAGGGACGCCTGGGACTCCAGATCAATTGCCGAAGTGAAATCCGCACTCAGTCGAAGTTGTCCTATCAGCGGCGAGGTACTTGCCTTACCTGCCCTCTTTGCCGAAATGATTTTCTTCACTGTTTCGGTCCGCCCCGCGATCACGGTTCGGAGATCGGGTTGCCAGACGGCTATCCGACGATTCTTGAAAAACGTCTCCCCTTCGTGTGTTTCTTCCGTGGCGTCCCCGAGCACTCCTTTAATTTTAATGAACTCCGCTTGAGTCACATCGCGCTCTAACGCGAAAATTGCCGACGGAATCAACTCGTCGACGGGTGCCAGAAGGCGTATATCCACCACGTTTCCATCGGCGGGCTTGATCAGATTCGTCAGGGTCGTTTCATCAATATCCGCCGAAATCTCTGCGACCGAACCATCCGCAATCAGAACCAGAAGCTCTTCGTCCTTTTTGATTTCACCGAGGGCTTTTTTCGGCGCGCTGAAGTCGACTTTAAGACCGCCCGGTTTCGTCCAGATCTCGGCAGTATCGGTACCAGCCAGAACGGCGAGGATCGTGTTCGAGGTTCCATCCTTGACGTTGCCAATCCCAATCGCTCCCTTACCAGGAAACAGCGTATTTTCACCGGTGAAAACATGAAACGCCGTCTTTCCCTCGTCAGTCACGCCAGGTGTTTTGAAAACGGCGGGCATTCGAGCAATCAATGGCTTGTTACGCTCGCTGTCCCAGGCTTCGTCCAAATAAAACTCATTATAGAGCGGCTTCTGATCGAGAAATGGCAGTAGATGCACGCGCCAACTGAGTCCAGTTTGTTTCCCCTCCGAATCTCCATCAGCCCGCGGAAATCGTTTAAATGAGTCGTGGTAATTGTGAAATGCCAGACCAATTTGTGTTAACGCGTTCTTGTTTTCCCTCATCTCAATCGCCTCACCGCCTGACACAGGCAATCCAAACTGCCGTGCAAACATGTTGATCTGGGTTTGATCGACCAGAACCGTTATCCGTTCAACATCTTCAAACTTGACTCCGGTTTGCTTCATCAATTGAGAATACTTCGAATCGACATCGTAAATGATGTCGTCGTTCACTAATCGCCCGATGGGGGAACTGGCAAACTGTTTCGGATGAGCAACGAACAACCCGACGACTCCGTCGGGCAGATAAGCCACTTCAGCAAACGGCCGCGCTAATGGATTTGGTTCCACCGCTTCTTTTGGCTTCTCTGTCGCGACAGCAGGCTTTTGATCGGACTTCGTTTCGACGACAGGCAAGTCGGCTTCCGGTTTGGCGGGCTTCGATTCGGTGGCCGTCAGGGCAGGGGAGTGCGACGGCTCAACAGCTTTCTCAGATACCGCTGTCTGGGCTGGAACGGTTGCGACAGGAGGAGTCGCCGGCGCTGGTACGGCAACCCTCTTTTGTTCGCTGCATCCGAACGAAACAAGCCAGACTGAAAACATCACCGACAACGATTTCAGACGAAAATTACGCATGGGACGCCTACAAAACAGAGAAATGCGCGGCTCGTAAATTTCAACTCGATCTGGGTTGGAAAATGACCGTCCAGTTCAGTGTGATTAACGAAACGTGAAGCAGAGATGGGGCGACAGCAGTTTAAAAGACACAACGTCTGACTTCAATCATCAACAGAGATTCGGCGATGAGGTATTCAAGCAACTTGACCTTGGAAAATGCCGAATCCGTCGTTCAAGTTGGCCATGCCATTCCTGGTGGCCCGAACCGAGTCCCAGCCTGGAAACATAATCCAAATCGTTCATCAAGAATGCTCAACAGTTGGTCGGGATTCGCGATTTCGATTCGTTCCAGAATCTCAGCCCCTTGTCGATGAATGAACTCGCGGTTGTGAAGCGACACTCGCGTCCCGTCGGGATGAGCCAGACTCGTAATCAAATTCATTCTGAACTTGGATTTGGGATGCATGCTCGTCCAGCAGTTTCCGACTTCGCGATCAATGACAGGCATCTGTTCCAACGTGAATTCATGCACATCAACCCATTCGTCACCCAGTCGTGTTTGATGAAAGTATCGAGCCGACGGATGCGACGTTTCCATCACGATACGGCGTGGTTCGTGCGGCGTCGTCTGTTCCACATCTAGCAGGTCGAGTCGAAATGGACCCGTTGGCGAAAGACTGCCGACGCCAACATCCGCTAACCACGGAACACCATCGATCTCAACTCGAAGAAACAAATGAGTACGGGGAGGTGTCACGTCTCGGGTCAACAAAAGTCGGACCCGTGCCGACAATGGCGTGACGGAAAAACCGATCGCGGTTAAGGCTCGCATCAATAGAGAATTCAGCTCGAAACAGTATCCACCACGTCGATCTTGAACGAGCTTTTTCTCGACCGCATCATCATCCAGTGAAATCCCTCGGTTTAATAAAACATCAAGGTTTTCGAAAGGAATGGAGCACGAGTGCGCGAGGACGATGTCGCGCAATACTGCGATCGTCGGCATCAAAGGGCCGGCGTAGCCAATTCGTTCGAGATAAACATTCAGATTCATGGATTCGACCATACTGGAATGAATTGATCAAAACAATTCGTCGCTGTTGACTCTCGTTTCTAACTTCCTGACAATTTCCGCCGGCACGTCACCACGACTGGAGCACCCATGAAAAACATCTCTTTCGCTGCGTTTATGCTGACTTACCTCTGTATCGTCAGCCACGTGATGGCTCAACAAGAAACGAAAACATTCACCTATACAAAAACGCCTCAAGCCGATCTCGACATTGTTGTGCATTATCCTCCCGATTGGAAAGAAACTGACAAGCGTCCCGGCATCGTATTCTTCTTCGGAGGTGGCTGGGAAAATGGTTCGATCAACGCCTTCGAGCGTCAGGCGAAGTATCTTGCCAGTCGCGGAATGGTCTCGGCACGAGCCGATTACCGAGTGAAATCCCGCCACGGTGTCACTCCAAAAGAATGTGTGGATGACGCTCGAAGTGCGATAGGCTGGTTTCGCAAGAATGCAGCGACATTAGGAGTCGACCCCGACCGGATTGTCGCCTCAGGCGGATCAGCCGGTGGCCACATTGCCGCCTGTACTGTACTGATGCCAGAATCCGAACCCAATGACGGCACGGTTTCACACAAAGCAAACGCCCTGATTCTTTTTAACCCGGTCCTGAATTTCGGACCTCAAATGCAAGAAAGAATCGGGCGCGACCAGGCTGTCGCAAAAGCGATTTCGCCGCTGTTACATCTGAGAAAAGAGAGTCCTCCAACATTGCTGCTGTTCGGGACCGACGACTTTCTCTTCAAACAAGGCGAAGAGTTTATGCAACGCTCAAAAGAGGTGGGCTGCCGCGCAGAAATGTATACGGCAGAAAAACAGCCGCATGGCTTTTTCCACAAATCACCCTGGTATGAACGAACTCTTTACCGAACAGACGAATTCCTGAATTCGTTGGGATATCTGTCGGGTAAGCCGACAATCACAATTCCTGATTCCAAACCAACGCCGTAGGCATTCATCTCCATGTCATCAATTATCCTGCACATCACCAACCATGATCTTTGGAACCAGGCGAAAGGCGCAGGTGAATACCGGGCAGACTCTCTGACCAGCGAGGGCTTCATGCATTGTTCGAAGCCCGATCAGCTTGCGGGTGTCGTCAACAGGTATTATCAGGGCCAGACCGGCCTGATCGTCCTCCACATCGACCCTGATCTGGTTGAACCATCAATCCGTTGGGAAAACCCGCCTGGAAGGAACGAACAATTCCCTCACATTTACGGCCCGCTGAACCTGAATGCCGTGATTGAAGTGAAGCCGCTGGAAGAGGTCATTTCCGTTTGAAGATGCTTTCAGCAGCGGATTCGAAACAGGATTTGAAGCCGCCAGGTTGACAACGAAAATCAGAATTCTGCAGGAGAAGCTCGGCGTAACGTTCCCACACCTTTGGAATTAACCGATTACACGACTCTCAGACTTCGGAATCATTCGAAAATTTAAAACCATGGTTCGGGCCAAGCGGTCAGAATTTTTGCCGGGGGAAAAATGGACGATACCGGGCCCGGTGTGATGAAACTGACATTGCCCATGACGTGCTTACAGATCCTCTTTGCCTGCTTGATCGTATCCGCTGCAGAACCAGAAGTGAGTGTCTATTCGAACGAAGTTCTGGACGACGATCCGATTTGCTTCTTTCTTTTTGAGAAGAGCAACACCAATGACGCAGCAACGTTTCGCAATCGATCTCGAGCGAAGACTGGGGGGCCGGATTGCGTTTATTCGAAGGGGATGAAGTTAGAACGTGCACCAGTTGGCCTTGGTGGATTGGCTGTCGAATTCGAAGGAGCGGACTACCTGAAACTTCCGCATGATGACGTTTTCAACACCAAGGGTAGAACCGTTGAATTCTGGTTTCGGACGACACAGGCTTGGAATCAGAAATATTGGCCGGGGAGTGCTACACTGGTTTCGAAATTTACTTCCGGTTGGGCTTCGAGCGACTGGGGTATTCTGGGAGGCAGTCTGACACCTGGCGTGAACGAGGGCCGAATACTCGTCGGCGTCGGGCCTGAGGGTGGCGGCGATGTCGTGCTGGCATCCGGCAAGGGACTTAATGATGGGCGTTATCATCACGTTGTCTGGACTCGTACCGAAGCAGGCCAAAACGTTCTGTACGTTGACGGAGCATCATGCGCAACCGCGAAAGACAATGGCGGCATCATCACAAACTCACGACCGATCCAAATCGGTGGCGAACAACGGGAGCCTGACGGGACATTCTTCAAAGGTCAGTTGGCCGCATTTGCTATTTATTCACATGTTCTGACACATAACCGGGTGCGATTCCATTTCGCAGCGGGGAGTCTCGATCCACGGCTTCCTGCTCCTTCGGAACGGACGGTCGATTTTGTCCGCGACATCAAGCCGATCTTCCAGCAGCACTGTTACAAATGTCATGGACCGGGAAAAGACCAGGGGGGCTTGTCGCTGGCAACTCGGTCACTCGCTTTGGACGGTGGGGACACTGGCCAGATTATCGCCTTGGGAAAGAGTGCACTCAGCCCGCTGGTTCATCGAATCGCCGGACTCGACGAAGAGGCCGCCATGCCCCCCGAAGGAGAACGGCTTACCGGCGTTCAAGTCGGATTGATCCGAGCGTGGATCGATCAAGGACTCGACTGGCCGTCTGCGGCCGATGAGCTTGACCCGCGTGTCGTCCAGGCAGTGGATCACTGGTCCTTTAAACCACTCAAACGTTCGTTGATACCACCTGTTGAAAGCAGCTCAGCGGACCTGTTTAAGACCGGCTCGGCAGCACAGCCCGAATTCTCGCCTGCGAAGAAATGGGGCAACTCGCCTGTCGACGCTTTTATTCTGGCCAAGCTCGACGAAGCCCAGTTGTCACCATCCACCTCGGCCAGCAAATCAGCGTTATTGCGGCGAGTCTCGTTCGATCTGACCGGGCTACCTCCCACAGTGGCAGAGATCGACGCCTTCATAATCGACCCTCGACCCGAGGCGTTCTCCATCGTCGTTGATCGACTGCTGGCATCGCCCGCGTATGGCGAGCGATGGGCAAGACATTGGCTTGATATTGTCCGTTACGCAGACTCCGGCGGCTACGAAACGGATATCTTTTATGAGCAGGCCTGGCGTTACCGCGATTACGTCATCCGAAGTTTTAACGAGGACAAACCATACGATCAGTTTCTGATGGAACAGGTGGCAGGTGACGAATTGTGGCCTGATCAGTCCGACATATTCAGAGATGCGATTGCGGTCTGGACCCTGGGTCAGTGGCCGAATTCGCTCGACAAATTTCCGGATCTACTGGAATACGCTCGACGAACGGACCAGGTGACGACGTTCGGCGAAGCGATGCTGGGGCTGACTATCGGCTGTGCGAATTGCCACAATCACAAATATGACCCAATCAGCCAACGTGATTATTTCGGATTGGAAGCTATTTTTGCAGCGAGTGAAACGTGGGACCAAACCACGAAAAAGAAAGCCTGGGCTTCCGGCGAAAGAAATCACTTTCGGATTTTGCAGCATACGCCGTCGCCCGTGCCGATCCGTCTATTAGCACGCGGAGAACTGACCAAGCCGCGCGGAATCGTGTCACCCACAATCCCGGCATTTCTCCCCGGTGGAGGACCACTCCCCAACGATGCAAACGAAAATCATCAGCGGCGAGCACACCTGGCTCGTTGGCTGGTCTCACGGCAAAACCCACTCACCGCACGTGTGATGGCAAACCGCGTCTGGCAGTGGCACTTCGGTCAGGCACTTGCGGCAACACCGAATGATCTCGGTACACAGGGACGTCCCCCATCGCACCCGGAATTACTTGATTGGCTGGCCACTGGACTGATTGAAAATGGCTGGAGCCTGAAAAAGTTGCATCGAGTGGTGCTGATGTCATCGACGTACCAGCAATCGGCAGATCGTAATTCTCGCGGGCCGAATACCGATCCACAAAACGTCTGGCTGTCTCATTTTCCTCGACGGCGTCTGGAAGCAGAAGAAGTCTGGGATCATTTACACGCAACGTCAGGGACGCTGGTAACAACCAATTTTGGGTCACCTTTCGTTCCGCAGTTGTCGGCGGAGGAACTCAAGGGATTATACGACATTGAGCAAAAGCCGGATAAGAAATGGCCCGTGACTGCGGATCAAAACCGGCGGGCCATTTATGTCTTGAACCGACGCTCGTTTCGCTTCCCGTTCTTCGAGGCGTTTGATCCCCCGAATAGTGGCGCGAGCTGTCCAACTCGGCAAGCGACGACCGTTCCGGCTCAGGCTCTAACGCTCCTGAACAACAGCATTGTTTCAAAACAGGCGACCGCGATGAGTTTGCGTCTGGTCCGCGAAGCGGGCGACATTCGAAGTGACCAAGTGCGACTTGCATGGTTGCTGGCTTATAGTCGTCTGGTGACTGAACCAGAATTGGAAGTCGCTCTCCAATTCCTCGCCGAATCAGAAACAGCACATCAACAGCAGGGGACGCCAGACCCTGCCGCCTCGCCTCTGACGGAGTTTTGCTTAGGTTTGATGAATACATCTGAGTTTATTGGTACCAATTAAAAAGCAACTTGATGAACCCATCAACACTCTCTCGACGTACATTGCTCGCTAAAGCCGGGATGGGTATTGGTGCGTTGGCGATGCTCGATCTCATGAGCCGCGAAATGGACGCTGCGGACAACCCTTTGGCACCGAAAATCACTCCCCGACCCGCTCGCGCGAGGGCGGTAATCTCGCTGTTCATGCATGGCGGCCCCAGCCAGGTTGATACGTTTGACCCGAAGCCGATGCTTGCAAAATATGCCGGACAGAAATTGCCTTCGAGTTTCGCAAACCTCAACCTCGAATTCACCAAGGCCAGCGAAGCCAAGATCCTGGCAAGTCAGCGGCAATTCAAAAAATGCGGTGAGTCAGGGATTGAAATCTCAGACATTTTTCAGCACCTGCCAAGCGTCGCAGACGAAATCGCAGTGATTCGAAGTTGCCATCACACGGAGTTCAACCACGCCCCCGCGCTCTACCTGTCTCATTCAGGGACGGGCATGATGGGGCGGCCTAGTCTTGGGGCATGGGCGACATATGGATTGGGTTCCGAATCCCAGAATCTGCCTGCTTATGTGGTCTTGCGTGACGGCCCGTTGAAAGGTGGACCGTTAACGTACGGGAATGGTTTTCTGCCTGCGGTCTATTCGGCGACGGAACTGAGACTGAGCGGGTCGCCGATTCTCTATTTGAATCGACCTGAGGGAGTCAGTGACCGCGACCAGCGCCGTATTCTGGATTTCTCACAGCGGCTGAATCAGCGATATCTTGACGAACAAAACGAAGACGGTTCGTTATCTGCGCGAATCTCAGCTTATGAGCTCGCGTTTCGAATGCAGTCGACTGCGCCAGAAGCGGTCGATCTCACTCAAGAGACTAAGCAGGTTCAATCGCAATATGGGCTGGACAACGACGTCACTCGCCCATTCGGCATTCAATGTCTGAATGCACGGCGACTGGTGGAAAGGGGAGTCCGTTTTGTGCAACTCTATCACGGAGGGGGTGGTGATGGGTGGGATACACATGGTGATAACGATGCGAAGCACGTGCGGAATGGCCTGCAGGTCGACAAGCCGATTGCCGGACTGATTTCGGATTTAAAGGCTCGTGGATTGCTCGACTCAACCCTCATTATTTGGGGCGGTGAGTTCGGACGAACACCGACGTCGGAAGGTTCAGCTGGCCGTGACCATAACCCCTATGGATATTCGACCTGGATGGCTGGAGGAGGAATCAAGGGAGGGACCGTGTACGGCAGTACCGACGATTTTGGATTCAAGGCGGAACGAAACCCTATTCAAGTTCGCGATCTGCACGCGACAACACTGCATTTACTGGGGCTGGAGCACGATCAACTGACGTTTTACTTTCAGGGTCTGCAGCAGCGACTGACCCAAATCGACGGCGAATGTCGCGTAATCGACGAAATTCTGGCGTAAAGACGTTGGTCTTTCGGGGACGGCGTTCTGGAAGCCGCCTCTACGTCGCCGTGGATTCCAGAGCAATCCAGCAAAACGCAAAAAAAGCGGGCTTGCCGAGATCGGCAAGCCCGCTTGATTCAGAATTCAATCTTGGTCACAAATCATCAGTTCGACGCGGCAGGATTAGCTTTGGCCGAAGACGTTCGTGGTGCGACTCGAGTTTCGGTTTTTGGAGCCAGCTTTTCTTCTTCAGCCATTTCCTCAGCTTTGACCATAGCCTGCGACAACAACTGTTGTGCACCTAGAAGTTGGTCACGAGTGAAGTAAGGTGACGGATTGAGATCACCCAGGTGCTCTTCCGTTTTCGCAGCGAGTTCCTGGAAGGACATTTTATTCGCAAGGTGCCATGCGGCTGCCTGAGCGGCCTGTTGATCAACTTTGCCGGTTCCAACCTTGGCAAGCAATTGGTGAAGGACTGGATCGCTGTTGACGCGGGAAATTGGAACAAGCGTGTATTTGCTGCTAGGACCAGGTTCTTGTTTCCCGTGCTCCAGACAAACTGAGTTGAATTGCAGTGAGACAACCTTTTCTGCAGGAATCGAGAAGAAGCCACCGCCCCCCATACCGCCACCGCCCATCCCGCCGCCACCCATACCGCCGCCGCCCATGCCTCCCATTCCGCCACCGCCCATGCCACCACCCATTGCCTGTTGGCCACCACCCATGCCGCCGCCCATACCACCGCCGCCCATGCCTCCCATTCCGCCGCCCATGCCACCCATTCCGCCGCCGCCCATTCCGCCGAACTGCGAATTGATTGCAACACCAGCAACGGCATCGGGAATCTTCACGGTAAGGGGCTTATCAGTCTTGTTTTCAATCAAGACCGTACCACCCAGGGCATCTTTCGGGACAAGCTTGACGGTGACTTGCTTTGCATCGACGGCGTCGAATAAGTCAACCTGTTCGGCCTTTGGGTCGTATTTTGGATTCTTAATTGGCTTCTTTGTCGCCTTGCTTGCCGCCGAAAGTTCGATGGGAAGCGATGCAGCGACGATCAACGCCAGGGAGGTGAATCCACAGGCGAACAGCAACGCGATTGGACGACGGGCCATCGAAGATTTCCTTTCGCACACGCACAGGACAAAGCGGAGACGAATCAGATCGTCAAGGTTTCCACTGAGACAAGACTAAACTGGGCTCGAACTGAAATGATTGTAAGCCTGTTGGCGACAGGAGAACAATCAAAACTTTGGTTCGCTGAGAAATTTTCTCACCTTGGTCCGAATTGTTCACGTCAGGATTCAGCAATCGGACAAAAGCGATGTCTATTCAGTCTCTTTATGACAATCGGCCTTTGAATTTTTCGCCATGAGGCAGATTATCTCAGGTAGTTCAGCCATTACGTCCGGTGCCACCGGCCTCGTATTTGCCAATTTTGCGGTTCGATTCGGTGCTGAATTCGCTTAAAGACGGACCTGCTTCGCCTGAAGAGGCAGTTTAAATCTCGCCGACGATACAAGCTGCATATTCATCACAAGCGGCAAATGCGTTGCGAGTTCAAAACCGTCGACCGAATTCACTGTACTGAGGCTTCGGATTCAACATCAAAACCGAACCCATCAAGCGTTTTTTGCATTCAATAGAAACTGGCGCACTAATCCTGGATCTTTGACTCCCGGAGCCGACTCAACACCGCTGGCAACGTCGACACCCCATGGACAAACGGATGAGATCGCTTCAGCAATATTGTCGGGCTTTAATCCCCCCGCCAAGATCAGTGGAGGCCATTCGTCTCGGCGATACTCGCTCGCCAGCTGTTTCCACGGCACGGTTTTTCCCGAACCTCCGAAAACGCCGGGGACGTGTGCATCAACGAGACAACCAGCAAGCCTGAGGTCGCAAAGAAGGCATTCGTCAAGAAACGTTTTGAGTCCCTCCAACCCGTTGCCGGACATGCGCCAGGCCCGAATCAGCTGAATGCGAGGCAACCGTTTCTGTAATTCCGCAAAATACGCAGAAGTTTCGTCACCATGCAGTTGGACAAAATCCAGCCGACACTCATTCGCCAGCGATACGACTTCAGAAATCGAGTGATTCACGAAAACGCCAACTTTGACAACGTCGGTTGGTAGAGCTGTTGAGATTTCCATTGCTTCGTCAGCGGTGACGACGCGGGGCGAGCCCGAGTAGAAATTCAGTCCGATCGCATCAATACCCACCTCAGCCAGATCGCGCGCCGTCTTCCGGTCGCGAATTCCACACACTTTGACCCACATGCTGATGGCCCTAACTGTAATCGAACCGCCGACGAACGCGTTCAAACGGCTGTTTTTGTCTTCAAGATTTATTCTGTAGAAATCAACGCGGAAAACAAACCCGAATGTAAGAACTTTCCTGGTGCGAAGATATGATACGGGTGCCTTCCCGTTGAATTACTGTGAATCGAGTTTTGTGTCATGACCGTAATTTCTCCGCAGCATCAATTTGCAATCGAGATCGTTGGCAAGCTGCGATCGGCGGGTCACGTCGCATTATTTGCTGGAGGTTGCGTCCGTGATGCGTTACTGGGTCGCGAAGCCAAGGATTACGATGTTGCCACGACGGCGCGCCCTGAAGAGGTACGTAAACTTTTCGGACACAAACGAACGTTGTCTGTGGGAGCCAGTTTTGGTGTCATTATGGTTCTCGGACCGCATGGTGCCGGGCAGGTCGAAGTCGCCACGTTTCGAACCGAAGGCCCCTATCTGGACGGACGGCGGCCTGAAAGCGTCGAATACTGCACGCCACAAGACGATGCTCGAAGGCGCGATTTCACCATCAACGGAATGTTTTTCGACCCGATCGAAGAACGTGTGCTGGATTATGTCGGTGGGGCGGCCGACCTGAACGCAAAAGTCATCCGAGCCATTGGTGACCCGCACGAAAGAGTCCGGGAAGACAAGTTGCGAATGCTTCGCGCGGTCCGATTTGCCGCGACGCTCGATTTCTCGCTCGACCCCACAACGGCTGACGCCATACGCGAAATGTCGTCAGAATTGGTCGTCGTGAGCGCCGAACGGATCGCTCAAGAAATGAAGAAAATGCTGGTTGATGTGCATCGACGGCGAGCAGTCGAACTGGCTGACGACGTGAGACTGATGCGGATTATCTTTCCGGAACTTGATGAGATCTGTCGGGAATCCGAATGGCAGACCACGCTAAGGCGACTGGAATTGCTCGAAAGTCCGTCGTTTGAACTTGCCATGGCGGCTCTATTGAAACCACTTTCCGACAAATCAGTTGTCGAAAAAGTATGTCGACGAATGAAGCTGTCGAACGACGAATGTGACCGGATTGCGTGGCTGGTGGCCCATCAGACAGATCTGGACGACGCGCCACGTCTCAGCCTTGCGGCGCTTAAACGAACCCTGGCTCATCCATATCGCGACGATTTGCTCATGCTTGAACGAGCAGATCGAAAAGCGAATTCATCAAGTCTGGAAACGATCGAGTTCTGCGAAGACTTTCTCGCGAGGACTCCTGTCGAAGTTCTCGATCCCATTCCTTTCGTCACAGGTGACGATCTGATTGCACTAGGTTTCAAGCCCGGTCCACGTTTCAAGGCGGTCCTGGTTGTGATTCGGGACGCCCAATTGAACCTGCAGATTTCAAGCCGCGAGGAGGGGTTGGCGATGGTTCTAGCGGAATGGAACAAGTGAGAATGTCGCGCCGCGTTAGACGGTTTAAACGATCTTCAGAAAGACCATTTCGATTTGATGTCGTCAGTTAGACGGAACCGCTGGTCTGATGTGACCAACTGCCTTGCCGCCATTCATGACCGCTCGTAAACTCGCAATCGAGTTCAAGTCACGATCACCTGAAACTTGGGGAGCGGTTGCAAGATGATTCTACGAGGCCGGTTTGTTGCGTTAGTGTTGTTCGGAACGTTCGGTGTCATTCAACAGGCGACAGCCGATTGGCCAACATTTCGGGGTGCCGATCGAACTGCTGTTTCGAAAGAGACGGATTTGCTTCAGTCGTGGCCAGAAGGGGGGCCGTCGCTGCTTTGGAAAGCAGAAGGTTTCGGCCGGGGCTATACCAGTGTGGCAATCGCCAACGGTCGTGGTTTCCTGGTTGGTGATGGAATTTCTGGCGTCGAAGACAAAGACGTCTACCTGGTTGCCTTCGACATCCGTGACGGCAAACGCCTCTGGGCTTCGAAATTAAGCAGCCTCTGGACAGAGCAGAAAAACGTCGGTTGGCAAAGCCCCCGCAGTACACCAACGATTGATGAAAATCGGGTCTACGTACTTACCGAGCGTGGCGATTTGATTTGTTCCGACGTCGAGACCGGGAAGGAACTCTGGCGCAAGAGCTTCGAAAAGGACTTCGGTGGAAAAAAAGCTGATCCGTGGGGATACAGTGAATCGGTGCTGATCGATGGCAAGCAACTCGTGTGTACCCCCGGAGGTGACAAAACCACGATGGTTGCACTCGATAAGCTGACGGGCAACACGATTTGGAGCACAGTTCGTGGAGAAGACCGCGGTGCGGGACATGCTTCCATTGTGATTTCGAAAATTGGCGATGTTCGTGTGTATGTGCAGACGACCGGAGGGGGTGCACTCGGAGTTCGCGCCAGCGATGGCAAACTGCTTTGGTCCTATCCGATTGACAAGACGACGGCTGTCATCCCGACTCCGATTGTCCGAGATGACCTGGTATTTATTTCCGCAGGCTACGGACGCGGCGGTGCTCTTCTGAAACAGTCTGCGGACGGCGCGGGTGGAGTCACGATGTCAGAGGTCTATCCTCTGAAAAAGGAATTGGGGAATAAGCACGGTGGTGTCTTACTTGTTGGTGATTACCTCTATGGCGACACTGATTCATCTGGCATCCCATTCTGTGCGAGCCTGACGACTGGCGATATCAAGTGGAACAAAACCCGCCCGGCGGGGGGAAGTGGAACTTTCTCGATCGCAGCGGCCGATGATCGACTGTATCTCCATTTTGAAAAAGGGACGATGGTTCTTGCCAAAGTCGATCCAGAATCCTTTGTTGAGGTCAGCTCGTTCACAATTCCGGGCAGCGGCGAACGACCAAGCTGGTCGCACCCTGTCATTTTCGATGGAAAGCTTTATCTCCGCGAGAACAACACGGTTCTCTGCTACGATATTCGGGAAAAGTCACCCGCTGCAAAATCGAGTGGAAACTGACGTCAACCCTGGCCATGTCAGTGAAATTGGATGGCACAAACATCCGGACATGATCCCGAAACTCGAGGCCTGTCTCTGTCACTTTGTCACAAATGACAATTAACATGCGAATGGCGGCTGCTCCCAGCCGCCATTCGCTTTTCAAAATGTCTTAAAATTCGCGGCGAACACTGGCAAGGGGAAATTTACGCTCGCGGCACACTTCCCGAACATCTTGCTGGAACAATATCAAACAAAATGAACGTGCGAGTTTTTGAAATTCTATAAATGCAAATGCAGTTTTTGTTGACCTTGTGGCTGGTTTTGCCAATACCAGTGCCCGAGGTGCCGTAATTTTCCTGGTTCATCGGGAAGCTCGACGAACAGAAATGGATCACAGGAAACAACGGTTAAGGGAACGAAAATTAACGGTGCGAACTTGATCATCGCCAATGGGGCAGCGACGAGTCCTAAAAACGGTGAAGCCGACGCCGCAACTGTCGATTGATAGGCCATCAGCTCAAGGATCACGCAAGCGGTTTCCAGGCTTTGTCCTAGCCACGTGCGATGCTCTGGAATCAGTGTCTTCGAGAAACCAAGTCGGCAGCGTTCGTGTTCTGCCATGTAAATGGCTCGGGCTCGCCGACGGGCGTCGTGCCGACATTTCTTCCAATAATCATTCACGCTCTGGAAAAAATTCTGGATCCGGTTCCTAATCGCTTGAACCGAATACCAGCACATGGAAGGAATTCGTATGGTGGTCATTGCGGCTCGATAGAACCACCCCCATTGCAGGGCATGATCTTGCGCCGCCATGATGCGTCGCTTTGCTTCCGCTCGGACCTCATCCGCCGTCACCGGTATGGGCAATCCTTCATTATTCGTTTGATCGCCAAATAACGGCACCCCATACCAGACCGTGGATTCCGGGTGCAGCGAGTAGGCCCGAGTTAACGCTTCCACGATTTTCTTCGGAGGATTGTCCGGAATCTGACTAGGGTTTCGCACCATTGTCATCACCAGGTCGCTGTGTTCCCGAATCCATAAAGATCGCTCGATCAAGTGGACGACCTGATATTCATCTACCCAATCCGGGTGCAAACTCAGAACTTGATTCACATAGTTATCGTCTTGAATCTGCTCTCGTGTCGCGCGCAATGCCAATCTGACGGCGAGTTGTTTCACGCATTCTGGCTTAATGATCTGAACCGAGTCCCGAGCCAGCCCTTGAAGACCAAAGGGTGAGGTATCTTCGAATTCTGTGCCGGTTGCGACTGGGGACCATTGAGTCTGTTTGACCGGCAAAAAAGAATGCCTGGCTGAAACCGTTGCTGCCTGAGACATGGCGAATGCCCTTTCTGAGGTTCCGTTGATAAAGACTTGGTCGCAATCATCAGAAAACTCGCGACGACAGACGTGACGTCTTAAATCCTATTTGTGCCACATTCATCCGTCAAGCAAAAAATCAGGAATCCTTGATGGTTTGCCATCAGCATTTTTTGGTGTCAGGTCATTTCGTAGATCACTTGCAAAACCCTTTGAGACAGAACATTGATCGAAACCGTTGTTGCTCGTTTTCATCAATGGCGAGTAAGATTGATTCGTTGATTTTGATGCGAACTACTATGTTTATGGGACGACGTTGAAAACGTCACATCCACGGACTGTCGTCACGTTTCAATTGTTTGCCCGAAAGGAGACTCCGAAGCCTTAAAACCTGAGACTTGCCTCGTCCCATTTTGGTGACGTCAGGTGTGACTGTCCCCCAGGTGACTTCGGTTTAACGTTGTTAATGGATTTCCAATGTTTCGAGTCTTGTCATCGCTACCCATGTTGAGAATCGCATTGGCGGCGTTATCGACGGTAATCGTCACTGAGATGCTCGTGGCGAACGATATCGGAGTGAAAGTCCCAGAGGGATTTGAGGTCACGGAATTTGCCGGTAACGAACTGGTCCATGATGTTTACTCAATGACGTTAGACGCGAAAGGGCGAGTCACCGTAGCCGGGGCGGGTTTCGTCAAAATCCTCGTCGACAACGACGGGGATGGCAAAGCGGACGAAGCGAAAGTATTTTCGGAAGTTCCCAAAAACGGAGCTCAGGGAATGTACTTCCACGGTCGTTCACTTGTGTGTATTGGCGATGGTGGTCTTTTACGATTGGACGATGCCAACGGCGATGACAAAGCGGATGGCCCCCCTGATAACTTTCTCAAACTTAAAACCGGTGGCGAGCATGATGTTCATTCGATCCAGCTCGGCCCCGACGGTTGGTGGTATCTCATTGCCGGCAACAACGCTGGAATCAACAGCAAATATGCGACGCTAAGCACATCGCCCATCAAGTCACCTCGAGCCGGCGTCTTGTTTCGGCTTAAACCAGATCTGACTGGTGGCGAACTACTCGCTGACGGACTTCGAAACGCTTACGATTTTGCGTTCAACCCACAGGGTGACATCTTCACTTACGACAGTGACGAAGAGCGAGAAGTCTCGTTGCCCTGGTATCGCCCGACGCGAGTTTATCATGCGTTGACGGCGGCTGATCATGGCTGGATCAGCAAGAGCTGGATGCGCCCTCATGGTTACTTCGACATGCCGCCGGTAATGGCGTCGTTTGGACGAGGTTCTCCGACAGGAGTTGCCTGCTATCGGCACTCTCAATTTCCCGAAAAGTATCGAGGTGCACTTTTCGTACTCGATTGGACGTATGGTCGCGTCCACGCATTGCCCATCAAGCAGGCTGGAGACACATGGTCATCGCAGCCTGAACTGTTCATGGTCGGCACAGGACAAAATGGTTTTGCGCCAACCGACATCGAGATTGGACCCGATGGTTCACTTTATGTCTGTGTGGGAGGTCGAGGGACTCGGGGCGGTGTTTACCGCATTCGCTACGTCGGCGACGGTCATCACCCCATCGAAAATCCCGCCGAAAATCCGCAGGACACGGACGAAAAACTCAATCAGGTACTAGCTGCCCATCAGCCTCTGAGCAGTTGGTCGCGTGCAAAATGGAAGCCACTGGCGCTGGAACTGGGTGCCGCTGCGTTTCGTGAAGCGGCTCTCAATCCGTCGCACCCCGCTGCGAAACGTGTTCGAGCGATTGAAGTTCTTGTCGAACTTTTTCAGGGAATCAATGTCGATTTGTTGAAGGCATTGATATCGAGCGATTCGGCAGAAGTTCGTGCGCGGGGAATTTGGGCATATGGCCGCTCAAACGTTGATGCGTACGACGCCACCATCATCAACAGTTATCTTGAAGATCCGAGCCCACTTGTGGCACGAACGACGCTGGAGATGTGTCAATTTTTCAATCAATCCAACTTTGACTGGCCGAAAATTGTCCCAGGTTTGGCGCGTCGCCTGGGAGGGACCGACCGCTTTAATCGAACTCTAGCCGCAGCCGTGGTGGCTCGTATGGAAGAAAAGCATTTGCCCGCCGTATCTGAGTCGGCCACGAAACTGGGGGCACGAGCAGTCATCAGCTACGCGATTGGATGGCTTGTCCGCTCAAACGATAATGCACGTCGTGTTCGAAGTGTGATTCCATCGCTCGCAATTTCTGTACTGAAAAAGAAAGATTATCCCGTCGAACTGAAACTGGATGCCGTTCGCCTGCTTCAACTCACACTCGGTGACATGGGGCCAGGGCCAGAACGACCTCCCGTTTTTGACGGGTATGCCAGCAGCCTGAATCTTGAGGAGTTTGAAAGGGAACTCGATCCACTGCGAGTTCAACTTGCCGAGCTATTCCCCACCGGCATGCCATTGCTCGATGATGAATTGATCCGTCTTTTTGCGATGATCACGACGTTTAATGGAAAAGTGATTGACGCAATCTGCAATGGATTGACCCCTACTTCAGATCCCGTGGATGACATCCATCGGCTGGTAGCACTCGCCCGCTGTCCAATGACACATTCGGTCAAGCAGCGGGACCAGATCGTGTCTGCGCTGATCGACCTGGAAGAGAAAATGGTCATCAGAAATCTGGCTCAAGATGCCAGTTGGGCAGACCGTGTGAAAGAAATGTGGCTCAAGCTTGCCTTGGCGGACCGCTACCTGGCACCAGCCGTTGTCAGTCATCCGAAATTTGGGAGATCAGGTCATACAATTTTTCTGAATCAAATGCCCCCCGAACTACTGCCTGCAGCTCGATCGGCGATGGCAAAGATGATCACAGATGTCGTGGATTATGCATGGAATAATGACGTTGTCTTTGCCTTAGGTGATTCGGACGATCCAGCCCTTCAGACGTTAATTCGAAAGCAATTCGACAATTTCCCAATTCGCGGTGCCGTGCTGGTCGTCCTCAGTCGCAATCCTGATCCGACAGACCGCGACAAGTTTGTAGCTGGATTGGAATGGTCACAAACCGAAGTTCAATCGGCGTGTCTGTCTGCACTGGAAAAGCTGGAGCCGGATGATCGACCGAAGGAACAGATCGCCCTGTTGAAGGCTCTACGGCGCCTGGGTGCGGATGAAGGTGAATATGTCGCGCGCGAGCAGGTGGTCAAGCTACTGCAACGCAATAACAATCAGACATTTCCCTTCGTCACGGGAAAACCTGGACACCGGCCTCAGCCGGAAACTGTTGATCTTTGGACAAAATGGATTGTGTTCCGATTCAAGGAGGAGGCGACCTCCGAACTCGGCGGAAACAATCTTGAATTAACCCAGTTGAAGACCATTCTTGCCGAATCTGATGGAGAAAGCGGCGACGCCAAACGTGGGGCTGAACTCTTTAAGAGTCGAGCCTGTCTGCAGTGCCATAACGGTCGCAGCGCGCTGGGACCCGATTTAGGCGGAGTGACCAGTCGTTACTCGCGCGAGGATCTGTTCGTAGCAATCGTCGCACCAAGCCGAGATGTTTCCAACAGGTACCAAACGACCGTGGTGTCGACAAAAGACGGGAAGTCGTACTCTGGGTTGATTGTTTACGAGTCGGTTGACGGCTTTTTGCTCCGCAATGGATCGGGACAGACATTCCGCATCGAGACGACTCAGGTCGACGAAAAACGAAAATCCCCGATATCGCTGATGCCGACGGGACTGCTAAAAGGCCTTACACCCAGGGACCACGCCGACTTATATTCCTATCTCAAGAGCATCGGCACAACTCGAACCCCGTAAGCGAGTTTATTCAAACGATTTCGCGTGCGTGGATTGCACTCATCCCGTCAGGTGTTGAGAATACGGTTTTGAAAAAAATGAACTTGCGAAAATCAGCCAACCATCCCTTTCGGGCCAAGGTTGACTTTGTCACATTTCATCGAATTACGGGCAATGCTCGTCGAATGCGTTTGAGTTCTAGGAATCGACAGGAATGAGCAAACGAATGATCGGCCCCTTTGAAGTAGGGGATCGGATCGGCGTCGGCGGGATGGGGATCGTCTATCGTGCGATCTACACCAAGAACGGCGCGCGCGTTGCCCTGAAAGTGCTGGCTCCTGACGTTGCCGATTCCGAACCTCTGCAAAGACGTTTCGAACGCGAAATCTCGATCCTCAAAAAATTACAGCACCCCCACATCGTCCGGTATTACGGCGGCGGAAAGTTCGGTAGCCAGCGGTTCTATGCGATGGAACTGGTTGAAGGGGGATCGATCGAAGAATATCTGAAAAAGAAAGGGCGCCTTCCGTGGCAAGAGGCCCTTGAGTTCACAATGCAGATCGCAAAAGCATTGGAGCATGCCCACGAAGCAGGGGTGATTCACCGCGACTTGAAGCCAGCGAACTTGCTCATGACGTCAGCCAACGTCATCAAACTGACCGATTTTGGTATCGCACGTGACACGACAGCGACTTCACTGACGGCGGCGGGCAAGACGGTGGGAACTTACGCCTACATGGCACCCGAGCAGATCCGGGGTAAACCACCTGTTGACAGGAAGACCGATCTTTATGCCCTGGGTTGCGTCTTATTTGAAATGTTATCGGGCGAAACGCCGTTCACGAGCGAGAACCAGGGCGAAATGCTGATGCAGCATTTGCAGGAAGATCCGCCACGGATCACCGCGATCGTCCCAGACTGCCCAAAAGCCCTGGAAGACCTGATCTTTCGACTTATGGAAAAGGACCCAGCCGATCGCATTTATGATGCACTGGCACTTCAACACGAACTGGAAGATATTCGTACAAAAGTGACCGCACAACAGGCCGTTGCCATTCAAACGATCGCCGATGGGGTCACTCAGGGGGACACCATTTCTGGCGCTGAATCAAAAACAAGCCTTGCCAGGAAAAAGAAAAGAAAGAAAAGAGATCAAGGTCCGATTTATGAACGGGCCTGGTTCCTTGGACTTTGCCTCGCATTAATCACTGGCTTTGTGGCATGGCATTTTCTACCCGAAGGGGAAGCGAAGCTGATGGCACGAGCTGAAAAATTGCTTCAGTCTGAATTCGCGATGGACTGGCGGATCGCAAAAGAAAAATGCTTGACGCCGCTGATCGAAAGGTTTCCAGAGGGTCGTCTGGCTGATAAGGCTCAACAGATGATCGTCTCGATCGATAAGAAGACAATCGACAAGGAAATGCACAGCACGAAACGCTTAAAGCAAGGACCAGCAAACGAAGCCGAAAAGCAATATCTCTCTGCTGAGCACTTTTTGAAATTTGGTGATCGAATTACTGCCTTACGCAAATTTCGCAGCATTACTCAATTATTTAAGAATAACGAGGAATTCCGCGTCTACGTTTGGCTGGCTCAGGATGAAGTCGACGCCATCATCAAAACCGGTGGGGCAGACGAAGACTATGTCTCGTACCTCAACAAGAAGTTGAAAGAAGCGGATAGCCTGTTCAAAAAGGGAAATCAAACGGAAGCCGAAGAGATCTGGCAGAGTATCAAGACGTTGTACAAGGAAAACGAAGAAGCTCGGCCTCAAGTGAGCTATGCTTCCAAGCGGATCAATCGAGAAGAAGCGGGTCCGGCTCCCTGGGGAGATACTCCGTGAACGATTATTCCCCGGAAACCTAGCCGTTCGAAATTAAGCGCGTGCGGCTGCTTACCGTCCCTCGCGCCACTGTTTAACGGCGCCACTGTTTAACGGCGCCACTGTTTAACGGCGCCACTGTTTAACGGCGCCACGGTTAACGGCGCCACGGTTAACGGCGCCACGGTTAACCGTGCCACTGTTTAACCGTCCTCAGTCAAACAGTGCTCTTAAGTTCGCCTCAAGAACGAATCGAAGAGGCTGCTTCTCCGAGGAATCCGAAGCATTCTCACCTGGTAGATCAAGCCAGAAAAATCGTCACGGCGTTGCCTTAAGAGACCCGCGACATATCAGAAAACGAAACCGCGATTGAAGATCTGCCGAACCAGAATCAACAAAGACGGGCAGCGGAATCGCGTCCGTCTGCCCGTCTTAAAATTCCATCATCGTCTCAGATGACTATGCCATGTCTTTGAGAGCCTTCAGGGCACGGATCTTGACGACCTTGCGAGCTGGCTTGGCTTTGACGGTCATCATTTCACCGGGCTTGAAAGGATTGGCACGTTGAGTGGCCTTGGTTGCTGGCTTGGTGATGACGGTGATCTTCATCAATCCAGGAACGTTAAACACTTGTGGCCCCTTTTTACCGATCTCTTTACCGATCAGTTCGGTGAGGCTGGTGATCACGTTGCCAACGTCCTTACGGGCAAGGCCCGTCGACTCGGCCAAAGCGTTGATCACGTCTGTCTTGCTCATCGGCTTCTTGGTCTCTGACATTCTTCTCTCCTCTTGTGCGACAATCCTGTCTGCGAATTCCGTTTCGAAGGCGACTTCCAATGTCTGTGAGAAACAGCATTTCTCATAGGATTCCTAGTTAAATCAAGGGCATTTTCAATGTCAATGAAGACTCACTGGTTTTTTACCCATGTTTTTCAGAGTTTTTTGCAGAATATCCCGGCCAAACTTCCGGTTTTCTACGGAAATCTGCGATATTAAAGTCAAAAACAGCCTGTTTTTATGCTGTTTTTGACTTAGATCCGTCAATTCTTCTTGATTCCGTGATCCGTCTGCTGCGTTCATTCGTTCAGTCGCACTGCTGGAATGATTCGAAGCGGTGGGTTATCCTTCGTGTATCCACATTCCAGGATTTGTGGCACTTTATTTTGACTTCTGAGGAGCGTTCAGTGAGCAGCAAATCGCCTGTCCAGACGAGTGATTCAGAAACCAAGTCGATTATCTTGGTCTCCTATCCGAAGATCATTCTTCTGTATCCGACTTTCATCGCATCAATCCTGGCAGCAATCCTGGCTTATTTTTTTACCATCGAGCACCAGCACAATCAGACGATCGCCGTGGTTTTCCTGAGTCTGATGACGGTCAATCTGGTCGTACTTGCATTCGACTTTCCGCGAACGACTTCATTAATTGTCTTTTTCCTGATTGTGACGTTGGGAATGGGGCTGATGCTCATATCGATTTACTTCCGCGACCTGCTTCCCAATGTCTGGGGAATGTTGCAGCGAATTGATCCTCGAGCCAATTCGACATTCTATGTCTGCTTCGCAACCATGCTCGGCCTGATCTATGTTGGCGTGTTCATCAATATCCGGTTCGATTACTGGGAAGTTCGACCGAATGAACTGTTGCACCATCACGGTTTCCTGAGCAGCCTGGAACGATACTCCGCTCCCAACCTGCGGATCAGCAAAGAAATCGATGACGTGTTCGAATACATGCTGCTTCGCTGCGGACGACTGATCCTACATCCCAGTAACGAACCCCGCGCTTTTGTGCTGGATAACGTTCTGGGGATCGACAGAAAAGAAGCCGCCATCACGAAGATGCTGGGTGCTCTGCAGGTCCAGATTCGTGACGAGCGAACGGCTTCAACCTGATCTCAATCAAAAGAGGACTGCTTGAGCATCATCGCTCAAGCAGTCCTCTTCGATTCTGTTAACACGATTATCATTGTCGCCAGCCGAAGGCCCGTTAACCACCTCCGCAGGGGAGGGTGGGGATCGTCCTTCTTTGAATCTCACTTCACTCGACGGCTGAAACCCCGGTAAAGTATTGCGGCTCGTGGCCGGGAATCCACTTGATGTTGCAACCAATGCTCGGACGTTGTTCAAGCAAAGGACCTTTCCCTGTAAGCAAGTGATCGACCGCCTGTCGAAGGTCGCTCCCTGTGACAGGTTTGCCGTTTCCAGGTCGGCTTGAGTCAAACTGCCCGCGATAAACCAGCGAGTGGTTCTGGTCAAAAACGAAGAAGTCGGGAGTACACGCCGCCTTGTACGCGATGGCGACCTTTTGTGTCGCATCGTACAGATAAGGGAAGGAATATCCAGCCGATTTGTGTTCCTCGACCATCTTGGCGGGACTGTCGTCCGGGTGGGACGCAACATCATTGGAACTGATGCCAACGACCGCCACTCCCTTGGAAATATAGTCTTTAGCAAACTGTGCCAAACCCGTTCGCAAGTGCTTCACGAATGGACAATGATTGCACATGAAGATCACAACCAATCCCTTCGCCGACTTGAAGTCGTCAAGCGAAACGTTTTTCCCATCGACATCAGGCAATGAGAAATGTGGTGCGGCAGTTCCCAGCGGGAGCATCGTAGAAGCGGTCTTTACCATGGTACATATTCTTTCGTTTTGACGGTGGAGGAGTAAATCTGTTTATTCAAACAATAGCCATCGCGATACCGGTTTTGTAGCCTGAACTGCCGATAGCGGGAATGAACCGATGTCCGAAATCATAGCCATACCTTTTGCCTGCATCGGAATCACGGTCATTCTGGCGGTTGCCGTTCTGCGCCTCAAAGATTTGTGGTTTGAACCGTCTCACGAGCAAGTCGACGAAGCATCCCGGCTGTTTCGAAAGCGTCTGCAATCACCCGACTTCGCCACCGTCGAACGGCACTTTGGTCATCCACTCCCCGAATGCCTTCTCCAACTTCATAGTGACAAACAAGAACTATTGCAAAGTGACTTCTTCGTTGCATCCACAAAAGACACTGTCGAAAACGAATGTTGGGAAATCGCTTATTATCAGCCTCTTGACGGACAATCGATTCGCGAAAGCTGGCACGGTATGGGAGACTACTTTGCTTTTGCCAGCGATGGGTTCGGTAACGATTATCTCATTGATCCAAAGGAGAACGATCCTGCCGTCCTCTTTTACGAACATGAACGAGGCGAACTGACTCGCGTCTGTGACCGATTCACTGAATTCATGAAATGGCCGCGACTAGGAATCAAAATCGAATCGCATGATTCGGCCTGACGAAAAACCGCAGATCATGAAATCTGCTAATGGCGACAGAGTGATACGGAGTACATCCTCCGGAACGGTCACGTTCCATTCGGGATTGCCTGCGTCATCCACACTAAACAGAGTTCTTTCGAGCGTGCAGGCGACGATTTTGCATTTGGCAAATCCGCATGTGACCAGTCCGACTGTCCCATCACAGACGAATGTCCCACGTGAATTCCCCGTCTTACCATCAAACGCTTGAATCCCCTGAGCAAAGCCAGCAAGAAACATGGACTTGCCGTCACCTGTCGCGGCGACATCGCCGACTGTCGACCAAAGTTTGCTCGTCCAGACAGGAGCACCAGCCAAGGTATATCGTCCCGTGAACCCGTACTCTGAAGCGACAAGAAGCTCCATACTGTTTGCCAGGAATTGCAGGTGACGCAGAGGACGCGCGGTTTCAAACCGACAGATTTTCTTGTTCGCTTGCGAGTAGATTACGTTGACGCCATCGGCCTGGCCGACCGCGACGTGAGTACCATAGGGGTCGACGGCAATCGACAGAATTTCGTCCGGAAAATCCCGCGTCCACTGAAACTGCAGACGACGATCAAACCAGCCGACGAGATGATCGTCAAGAACGGCAGCACCGACTGCTCCCGTATCGGACCAGGCAAGCTTCTGGACAGAATGTCGCGTGCGGGTCAGCGCCTGAACCTGACCCCGACGGTCAAGTAAATAAAGCCCACCAGACTGATCGGCCGCGAGAACTTCGCCCGTCTCTCGCGACAAACGCAGATCGGTAAGCGGGGCGTCGACTGAAAATGACCAACGGAGCGTCGGTCGTTGACCGCGCCCCGTCGTCACTAACCAATCTGCTGCTCCATCAGTCATTTATTCGCCATTTTATTATGAAGGCGGGAAGGGAGACTGAAAGCCTCCGCAGCCCGATCATCGAACCAATCAACGCGCGAATGATCATCCTATTCTAAACACGTCACGCGACGCGCACCATCCGGCGGTGCCGGTTAGCGGTTCGCCAATTTTTTACGGAGCGTTTCGATCCCGGCTTCGATGTCGCGATCATCTTCCGTTTTACCACTACGACGATTTCGTTGAGCCGATTTGTTTTCAGTCTCTTCAGCAACTTGCACGTCCGGCTGAATGCCGATCTTACTGTAGGTGCCACCGTTCGGCGAGTAGAATTTGGCAGTGGTCAACCGGAAGCCTGACTCGGCATGTCCCGGCAGAATGCTTTGAACTGACCACTTTCCATAGGTCTTGCGCCCGACGATCGTTCCACGATGAAGATCATGAACGGCCCCAGCCACGATTTCGCTGGCACTGGCACTGTCGCCGTCAACCAGCAGCACCAGTGGTCCACTCCAATCCGTGGCGTCTACGTGAGCCTTATAAATCGTGTTCTGATCTTGGACTCGACCACGGGTTGATACGAGCACTCCGTTGCCAATAAACCGATCGAGAACTTCGACGGCCGCATTCAGCAAACCACCAGGATTGCCTCGTACGTCCCAGATCAAAGCCTGCATCCCTTCACGTCGTAATTTTGACATCGCGGCGTCAAGCTCTTCCGCCGTGTTCTTTTGAAAACCAGTCATGCGGATATAACCAATATGATTGGCTCGGTCGATGATCTTGACGACCGGAATACTTTTGACTTTGACCGCTCGGCGAATCAATGTCGCGGGGCGTTCTTCGTTCGTGTTAGGGTCGGCAAGCTGCAGCCGAACCCGGCTGTTGGGCTGGCCCTGTAACATCGTGGCCGCCTCTTCGGTAGTCAGCTTTCGGCAATCACGTCCATCGATGGAGACGATAAAATCACCGACCTGGGCTCCCCCTTCCGAGGCAGGGCTTTCTGGCAGAACGTTAACAAGCAGCAATCCTTTACCTGATTCAGCTTTCATTTCGATGCCGATACCGACGAATTCGCCATCAATATTGTTGTAAAGGTCGCCCAGTTTTCCCGGTGTCAGGTAACTGCTGTAGTCGTCAAGTGAATTACAACCACCGAAGACAAATTCCATCACCACAGCACTTGGAGGAAGATTCAGTTCCCGCTGGGTCAGGTCACACAGTTCGACAACAATCCGACGAGCGCCGTCCACACCGACAGCGGGCTTATTCCAATACCGTTCTCGCAGAGTTGTTCGGACCTGAGCGATTTTATCGCGATCGCCGTAGGGGAGGTTTCTCTGCAGGAATTTTTCGTTATTCAAACCGAAATACAAACTTTCGGTACCGTGTGCGATGAAGTTCGTTCCACTCACGGTATCAACGTAGTAGTGTCGAACCTTTTCCAGCACATCGTCGAGATAGACCATTGCTTCGCCACGTGACATGGGAAGCATGGTGTTGACGAACGACTTGTCTGCATACCGGCGCTCAATCGAGAAATGAATCTTCGATTGTCGCAACCCTTGTTTCAGCTGTTCATTTTCTGGCCAGCTCTTCAAGGATTTCTCGTAGAGTTCAATCGCTTCGATCCAACGACGCGAGTTTCGCAGGTCAAGGCCTTCCTGAATGACACCAGAAGGTCCATCTTCCGTTGAAACAGTGCGAGTTCGAATCAGGCGACCTTCGGCGATCTGGTCTGCAGCATGGACCGCGCCGAACATTGATGCCGCCGTACAAACAGCAAACGCGCGTTTTAGGAATTTTGAGGATAACATTGTCGATCATCGCCCTTCTGGATTGAACAGGCTGGTGAGTCCTGCGCCGGTCTTGCACACTCCCCCTCGAAGTGTGAACGGCGGACATGCGGCCCTCGAATCCGTGTGGCAAGTCGATTACTGGGGTCGCCAGCTCTCGACATCCGCGTCGTCAAAATTGAATATATGGCGTGAAACCATGATGTCAAATTTCAACACGCGAAGTTCGAACGGAAGTCTTGACGTCGTCGGCGAATTCTACCCAGAACACGTGATCGGATCGGCCAATCCGATTGCATAAGTCTCCCACGAAGGTAAATCGGGAAGATTAAATCGATTCGGAGGGTATTTCGGACAGTTTTGAGCCGTTAGAGATCGCCTCACCGGCTTCATCGATGCGATCGGTAAAATCGAATAATCCGACGATCTCTCGAAAACTTTGTCCCGGGACAGATTAGTGGTGAAGAAAAACCACATCGTTGTCATAAATATTCATCATCGTCGTGAAGATCGTTTTCGGTAACGATTCGGTGTCCAGCATCCTTCAGAATGTGAAGGGCTTGATCGACATCATCCACGAACATAGCGATGGCACCGCGACCATTCCGGCGGTAGAGCAGGGGATACGCGTGATGGATATTGACTTCCGCTTTCACCAGTGCGGAACAAACCATGTGAATCGGCTTGTCGCTGTCGGGTAACTCGACACCGACCACATCACTTTCGCTAAAAAGAAAGCCGGAAAGCTCTAATTTTTCGCGGGCACGGTCAGCGTTGTCAAACATCAGTCGGACCATGGCGAAGTCGACCGAATCGACAATGCTCATTGCCATCACACGAGTATCAAGCGATTCCAATTGTCGCATGACATCATTCAAACGACCGACACGGTTTTCGAGAAAGATGCAGAACTGACGCAGGCACGGCCAATCACGTCCACGCATTGTCTCCGTATCGTTGGCTTCGCCCCCCTCAAAATTCTCAGGCATGTCATCGCTCCGTCGATCGTTTTCAAGTTGGTTCAGCGGAAATCACATGCGAGCCGCACGCACACTTTTCGCTTCAAACCAATTCTGCTATTCACTCTACGACAAACGAGTGTCCAGGGTCAATTCTCAAGGTGTATCCGTGATTCGTACCTTTCTGTTTGATATGGGAAATGTTCTCGTCCATTTCAGCCATGATCGGATGTGTTCGCAGATTGGAGCGCTCTGTGGTCGAACCGGCTACGAACTACGTCAATTTTTGATTGAATCAGGTTGGCAATGGGATTTCGAGCGCGGCCTCGTGACTCCGGAAGAATTTCACCAGTGGTTTGAATCAAAATTCAAAACCAAAGTCGATCTCCAGAAGCTGGCTCACGCCGCATCAGACATCTTCACGCTGAACAGACCCATTGTTCCCGTTCTCGACGAACTCAAATCGCGTGGCTACCGATTGGTTTTGTTGTCCAACACCAGCGTTTTCCACTACGAATTTGTCAGAAAGCAATTTCAGGTTCTCGATCGTTTCGACGATTTCGTGTTGTCTTACCAGGTCCACGCGTTGAAACCACAACCCGAGATCTACGAAGCGGCTTTAAAAAAAATTGGCTGCGACGCCCCGGAATGTTTCTACACCGACGACATTCCTCAATACGTCGAGCACGGACGGAAACACGGCCTCGACGCCGAAGTCTTTACGACGGTCGATTCCCTGAAACACCAACTCGCAATCCGCGGCATCCATCTGCGCAACGGTGTCATAGTCTAGTTTCAAATTGCGAATGCGAACTCGGAGGGTTTATTGGTCCGACGCGCGAACGAACGAGCGGCGGTCTTGGTATCCGGTTCCTGATCTCAGGACAAAAAACGCCAGAAGCTCTCATCTCCGGGTCATGCGGAAATGCCTTCACCCACGTTAGTCATCATCGAAAAGGATGACCACCGTTCCCCGAAGGCGATGCGAAAGCGAAGAGACTTTGCCACAGATGCACACAGATGCACTCGGATAAACGCGAAGACTCAACACAACATCATTTTATTATTATATTTTCATATGGTTTTATCTGTGTGATTCTGTGTGCATCTGTGGCCGAAAACTCTTGAATTCGTTCGTTTTAAGTAGCGCAATCAGCGACCGTTCGCCTGAAGTTGGTCCGGCGTTTGTATTCTCTGATGAGTGAGAATTAGTGCCGATTAGCGTTCTAATCTTTCTTTTTTTCGGTTCTCGGAAATTGCGGGATTAAACGGAGCGGGTCGGGCGTTCAAATTTCAAAATTGGCCGATCAAGCGAACTCCGGCCATAACGTCAGCAACCTGGCCAATTTTGAAATTTGACCACCCGACCCCAGACCGAATTCACATTTTTCCGGCATCGTTCAGCAACCCGATATACATCAGCGCAATGCGGAAGATGAAGAAGATGATGACACTCGCCACCATTCCCCAGATAACCCAGGCCAGTACCGCCGTCATGGCCGAAAGACTTCGCCTGGCCTGATCTTCCAACTGCGGGCTGAGTCGCTCCAAAGTCTCAGGAACCGTTCCCGTCGCTTCGCCGACGCGGACAAGTTCCAGGTAATCGCGAGGAAATAAATGCGTTGCGTCGAGAGCAAATGAAAGGTCTTCCCCTTCTGTAATCATCGCCGTCACCATTGGAGTAACAGCCGCGAAGGCACCATTTCCGGTCGCTTTCAAGCTTGATTCAAGGCTGGGATTAATCGACATTCCCGCCTGCTGAGTCAACGCAAAAGCCCACGAAAACCGAGCCATGGCGAACGATCGCAGGCAACCACCGATCACCGGAATTCGCAATAATGCGGAATGGACAAACGTGCGTCCTTTTAATCCGCGTACGAGAAACAAATAGAGGAACAAGCCGGCTAATGCCGTACCGAAACAACCGCCCAGCCAGGTAAGTGCCCCAAGCGTTCCGGTCAGTCCCAGACCCAGGACGTCGAATGGTTTGTCGCCACTATTCGATGCGATCATCCCCAGAATCCAGATCAAAAGCGCTACGATAAAGATCGCAGCGACAAGCTGGAGTATCGGAAAAGCAATTGCACTGAGAAATGTGCGACGCAGTCGAACGAGATTATCATAATGCTCGGCCAGTGCATGCAGAACTTCTGGCAATGATCCCGTCTGATCGGCAACACGGACCATATCAACCATCAATTCCGGAAACGCCTCCCCTTGATTGCTCATCGCCGTTGAGACGTCAGAACCTTTCCGCAGCTCATCGACAATTTCTTCAGAAATCTGCTTCAGTCTGGGGTAAGTCGATTTCCCCCCGGCAACTTGAAACGCCTTGAGAATATTCACTCCGGAATGCAGCATCGTTCCAAGCGACCGGCAAAACGTGGCCAGCGTCGTTAATGGCAACGTCGATGATGTCAGGAAATTGGACATGAGGAATCCCAAGGGGTACATCAGCGCAACCAAGTCGCTGAATTGTCATAGACATCTTCTGTATCAGCATAACGAATTGGCAGTCAGTACGAATCTCATATCTGACATAATCAGGTCGATTTTTTATTTGTTACCGACGACCACAACGATTTCGTATGTATCCAGACGAGGCACGCAACATTCCGATTTCTCCTTACACGCTTCTCGACGCTTGTAGACAACCAATGTCCGACGCCAGCTGCATCAGCCACGTGGTCTACTCTGCCAGAGTCGAATCTTAAACGTATTCGAGCGTGCCCCGTCATGTTTCGTTTGTCGAGAAACCCAAAACGCAGTGGCAACCTACCGTCGGCATACTGCGCGGGGCCGGGAGACCGCTACTTCAAACGTCTTTGGACGCATTGAACTCGCACAACAGAGTAATTGTCATTTCGTTTCAGGACGAACTGTCGCAAATCGGGCGTCGGGAATGCCTGAGGATTCGGAGCTTCCCAGGATCAGGCGACCTTCGGGGTGCAAGACTCGTTGCATACGTATCAGTATCTTCTCGCGCGTGGCGGGACTCATGTAGACCAGCACGTTTCTCAGTAGAATTAAATCCATCTCTGGAAATGGCGGCCAGACTGATGTCAGATTCAACTGCTGAAATCGGACCATCCGTTTCAAACGGTCGTCAATTTGCCAGCCGTCACCATCGTGACGAAAGTGTTGAGCACGGCGGGCAGGGGACAGGCCTCGTTGGACTTCGACATCGGTGTAGCGACCTGACCGCGCTTGTTGTAACGAGATCTCTGACAGGTCCGTCGCTAACAATTCGATGTGCCAGCCATTCAATTGCTGAGCGAATCGTTCGCCTAGAACCATGGCCACGCTATAGGCTTCCTGGCCTGTGGAACAGGCGGCACACCAGATGGATAAACGACGTTCTGTCCCACGTCGAGCGATCAGCCGCGGCAGGATTCGCTCGGTCAGCTCATCGAAATAATGTGCGTCTCGAAAAAACGAGGTTTCGTGAGTGACCAATGACTCAATCACTTCCTGAATGAGATGTCGATCGCTTCGATTTCGTAGTTGTGCAATCAAGGTGTCGACCGAGTCAAACGCATGCTTTTGAGCGACCGGAAGCAACCGGCAGGCGACGAACTGGTCCTGGTCCGATTCAATCGCGATACCTGCCTGGTCTTCGACAAGCTGGCGAATGAATGCAAAATTGTTGTTATCGAGCATTCGTTGGCCTCGAATTGACGAGCAGGCTGATGTAACGAGAGATATCCGCGAGCGGAAGCACCATGTCCGCCAGACCCGCTGTTGCTACCTGACCGGGCATTCCCCAGACGATGCTGCTTGCTTCGTCCTGAACCAGAACCGATCCGCCAGCCTGTTTGATCATGCGACATCCCGCCAGGCCGTCCGATCCCATTCCGGTCAGAACAACAGCGACGCAATGGGGACCGACCGCCGTTGCCACTGACTGAAACAGCACATCGGCTGACGGACGGCAACCATTGACTTCCGGCTCGTCATTTGGAGCAACCTGGATCACGCCGCCGCGCTTTGTCACCGTGACATGACGTCCTCCCGCAGCGATCCAGACATTGGAGTCCGTTAACGACTGGGGATTTTCGACGACACGAACGGTTCGACCAGACTGGCGGCTCAGGCTTTCTGCAAGACTGGTGGTAAATCCAGCTCCCATATGCTGAACAATCACGATCGGCGTGGTGAACGTGTTTGGTAACGACGAGAGCAGACTCGCCAGCGCATTCGGGCCGCCCGTGGATGTTGCGATCGCGACAAGTTCGACTGATTTGGATGACCGAACCTGGACATCCTTCGTGTCCCGTGTGGGATTTTCGACAGCAGCCGGAGTGCCGGCACCTCGATTCTGTCTCATCCCTGCCAAAACTTCATTGAGACGAAGACCTGACTGCTCCGAAGAAGGCGTGCCAAGATTCTTGATCTTTTTCGTCAGTTCATGACGGATACAGCTCTCAAGTTCCGTAATCGAGTCAGGTTTCTTCAAGTAGTTCGTGGCCCCGAGCAGAAGAGCATCAACCGTTGTCTGACAACCTCGATCGGTCAATTGGCTGAACATGATGACCGGCAATGAAGGGGCCTTTTGACGTAACGCGACGAGTGTTTTCAAGCCTTCTTTTTCCGGTTCAATCACGTCAAGCAGGACGACTGTGGGATTCAGTTCAGTCAGTCTGGCGAGTGCGACTTTGCCGCTACCCGTAATTCCCACAATTTCTAAATCGGCATCAGCGCTCAGAATTTTTCGGAGCGCGTCCCGGCTGACGGAGGACTCATCGACGATCAGAAGGCGGATTCGATTCATGGCCAGATTGTAACACTTTGGATGTCGCTTGCGACACTATTGCTTCGATTGCACGGGTGGTATCGAAGACTAGCAATAACTGTGAGGGAAGTTGATAGGCTCCCCGAAAGAGACTTCGCGTTTCTGTAGCGGTCGTGTCGGGCGGCTTCGTGAATAATCCCGAGTCGATTTCAATGACATCTCCCATATGATCCACAAGAAGGCTCATGAGATTGGTGCCATTACGTACGATCACATTGATTGGCAGTCGCTGGTCGACCGGATGGGCAGGTCGCCGAAGAAACCGGCGAAGATCGATCGCGACGACGATTTGGCCTCGCATATTGATCAACCCCGCCACGATGGGGTGAGCCAACGGAACCGGTGTTAATGCCTGAGTCGGCAGGACCTCGTGAACTTCATTCACGTCGATCCCCAGAAACAGACCGTCCAGATGAAACGTGAAAATCTTTTCTGAGAGAGCCATGTTTGGGCCAGAATTTTGAGATCAATATTATGACTGCGGAAATCGTGAGAATCATGCAAGCATCTCAATCGCTTCGGAACTGGGAAACGAGCTCATTAAGCTGTGCTGCCAGGCGAGTGGCATCTTCGGCGGCGGTTCTGGTTGCTGCCGCTCCAGCAGCCGTTCCTTCCGCCGCTTTTGCCACCTGAATCACGTTTTCCGTGATCTCTAAGGTTCCCTTTGCCGCATCCGCCACATTCCGACTGATATCACGAGTGACGACGGTTTGTTCTTCAACAGCCCCGGCAATGGAATTTTGAAAGTCATTGATCTGCTGAATTGTCTGACTGATACGACTGATCGCAGAAACAGATTCGCGAATGTCGCTTTGAGTGACGTCGATTTTGCGACGAATCGTTTCTGTGGCACTGGCCGTCTGCTTGGCAAGCTCCTTGACCGCATTCGCCACGACGGCGAAACCCTTGCCAGCCTCACCCGCTCGTGCCGCTTCAATGGTTGCATTCAGCGAAAGCATATTGGTTTGCTCAGCAATGGACGTGATAACCTTAATCACTTCCCCAATTTCCGCACTGCTTTGACCAAGCTTTGCAACCGTCGAATTGGTTGTCGCCGCCAATTGAACAGCATCCGTGGCAACGCGAGCGGCCTGGTGGGTGTTATTGGCAATCTCGCGAATGGCGGTACTCAGTTCGTTCATCGCCAGTGAAACAGCTTGAGTATTGTTATTGACTTGTTCTGCGACGAGCGACGTCCGATGCGCCTGTTGCGAGGTCATTTCGGCGTTGGTCGACATCTGAGAACTGACATCGGTCTGACGGTCTGCCGCTCGATTCAGTTCCGATGCACCGGAACGGATCGAACGAATTGCCGCAAGCATTCCATCTGCAGCCTGATCCACCGCAGTGGAAATCTCGCCAATCTCGGAATCGGATTTGACGTTCATTCGACGTGTCAAATCGCGGTTGGCCAGCGATTGCAATCCGGTCACACAATTCGCCAGCGGGACCGTAATGCTGCGAGCAACGATCGCCACCAGCCCAACGGCAACAGCCAAAGCCAGCGCGGTAAGTAACAGCGACCACAGTCGCCCGTTTCGAAATACCTTCGCACGAATCGAAAGTAATTCCGTCAATTCCCGTTCACCGATGTTCCCCAATTGATAACTGGCGTCTAACGCCTTAACGATCAGCTGGTCGATTTCTGCCCCACGACCATCAAGCCGGCTGGCTTCGCTGACGCTCAGTTGGCCCAGCAGTGAATCAATCGCGACAATGAAGCTGTCCAACGCAGGCTCAATCTGCCTCATGGAGTTGCTGATCCCGTGAAAATTGATGTCTTCTGCTAATGCGGTCCGAATACCGTTGACGACTGGATCATAGTCGGCTTCTTTTATTAACCTGCCGGTAGAAACCAGATTGACAACGTCGGCCATTTCCAGTTCTGGCTTGGAAAAGGACTTTCGAACCAGCAAACGCAATTCTGCGAGATGGTTTTGGAGTCGTGGCAAACCGATGCAGATTCCATCGACCAGATAAAAACTGTCGAGATCGGGGTCAAGGATGAGATTCGACGTGTCAATCACATGCGCGGCCAGTTTTCTTGCCTGTTCGCCGAACGCCCGATGGCGAGCCTCATCGACTTCAGGGGTGAGTTGAGCCCTTTCGGACTTATACCGCTGCCATGACGCACTCATTTCACGAGGGAGCGAACTCGAACGTTGCCGTTGAGCGAGTGCGGCTTCATTGACCTGCAAGATAGCTCCCAGATGCCGCTCCAGTCCGTCGAGCCTTTGTAGCGATTGGTCGATCTTTCCCTGTTCGCTGGCAAGTTCTGATTCAACGACCTTGTCTGCGCGAGAAAGCCAGTCGTGACGAGCAAGTGCTCGGGACAAATCATGGATCGGCCGTTGAAACTCGATCCCCGCCAGTTCCTGCTCGGCAAACTGGATGTCACGGTTAAATCCCGCGATCATGAAGTAAAGCAGGACCGCGATTGGAAGCGAAAAGCTCAGGCTGATCCACAACAGTTTGTTGGAAATTCGACGACGAGTCAAAAAGTTAGCTGCCATTAGTCAGTCTCACGGAAAAATCTGTAATATTAAGTTTGTTCGTTGTTTTCAGTTCAGTTGCAAAAAGTCAGTCACTCGTCCCAGCACGACCGCAGTCCCGATCACTGTCACAGGCCCGCCCGGCTGCACATTGGCATCGGCAGATCTCAAATTCGTCGGACGCTGGGCAACATCGATAATCCGATCGACCAGCAAACCCATCTGCGTCTCCGCAGCTCGATAAATCACCACCGAAAGCTGCTGATCATCGGTTGCAGTTGCACTCGTCACTCGCTGGTTTTGCGACAGGTTGCGAAGGGGCAGGATTTCACCCCGATACTGCAACACGTCGCCCGTCGCCGACTTTTCGATCTTTGCAGAAGGAATCTGTTCAAGGCAGACGACATCAGCCAGTGGTATTGCAATCTGGCGTTCGCCATCAATCTGGCAAATCAATACCTGATGATCGAGGCTATTATCCGCAACTGGCGTTGCCTCGGAATCATGTATCAGTCCTTTCTCGGCCTCCAGCAAACCCGCGCTGCGTGCAATCCCCAGAACATCAAGAATCAGGGCAATGGACCCGTCTCCCATCAGAGCTGCACCGCTGTATTGGGTCTGACTTGCCAGGAGTTCGCCCAACGGTTTCACCACGATTTCCTGGGCATCCCCGATCGCATCGACCAGCAGGGCAAACCGACGCGTTCCGGACTTGAGCACCAGGATTTCGAGTTTTTCGCGAGTCGCAATGTTGAAGTTCGAATGGATGTGAAGTTTCTGGCACAAGTCGGCCATCGGCAAAAGATCGCCACGAAGCTTCAAAACCGGAGTATCGTAAAAGAGATCGCAGGCAAGATGCCGTTCCTCTCCTTCCAGACGAAGCATTTCCACGACGTTAATTTGCGGAATCGCAAATCGTTGTGACCCGCAAGCAACCATGACAGCAGGGACAATTGCTAATGTCAGCGGTACCGTCAGGCGAATTGTTGTCCCGACATCCTTCTGAGTGTGCAGTTCGATCGTTCCACCAATTTGCTCGACGGAGGTTTTTACGACATCCATCCCCACACCACGACCCGACAAACTCGTCACTTTTTCTGCGGTGGTAAAACCTGGAAGAAAAATCGAATTTCTCAGTTCGCTTTCGGTCGCCAGCAACGCCTTTTCAGACGAAATGATCCCAACTTCAATGGCCTTTTTTCGGATACGTTCCAGGTCGAGCCCGGCACCGTCATCAGAAATTTCGATATGGACCTGTCCACTCTCCTGAAATGCACGAACAAGCAGTCGACCGGTTTCCGGTTTTCCTTTGATCCGCCGCAAATAGGGCTTTTCGATCCCGTGATCGATGGAGTTTCGAACGAGATGCACCAATGGATCGGCGATCGCTTCAAGCATCGATTTGTCGAGCTCGGTATCGCCTCCCTGCAATTCGATCTCACATTGCTTACCACATTGCTTAGCAAGATCGCGAACGATACGAGGATACTTTTTCCAGGCGTTGCGAACCGGCTGCATTCGGGTCCGCATCACCCCATCCTGCAAGGCGGCCGTCAGGCGATTTAATCGCTGAATCGGCTCGGTCAATTCGTCGTCATGCCGACTGGCAGTAATCTGTACGATCCGGTTACGAGTCAGCACCAGTTCGCCAACCAGATTCATCAAATCATCAAGATGGTCAATCTGAACGCGGATGACAGTTGATTGCTCGGGTTCGGAAAAAACCCGGCTGCTCAATGACGCACCAGAATTCAATAAGGAACCAGAATTCAGCGACGAACCAGAACCTGAATCGCTGAGACTTGCGGTATTCTCCGCTGACAGAGGTGGCTCGAAGAAAGCGGGAGGTTCAGGTGGAACTGATTTGGGTTCGACCCTGCCCGGTTGAGGAAAGATTTCCGAGAGATCCAGTGCCTGGGTTTTCGCATCACCGCCGGCATCTGACACTTCGGCCAGATCATCGAGTTTTGGTTCCCGGAAATTTGTTCTTGGTGCCTTAGGGGGACTGGTCGATGGTTTCGACGATTCGGCAGGCGATTCCTTCACCGCCGTCGATGTCGATTCATTCAATTCTCGGATCAATTCATCGTGCTGCAGATCACCTTCGGTCCCGCTGGAATTGACTTCGGCAACAACATTTCTGATCGCATCCACCAACCGCAGCAACAGGTCGGTGACATGTGAATTCACCGGAATTGATCCGCTGACCAGCCTGGACAACAGCGATTCACCCGCATGGGCAACGGCCCCCAGTTTGGGAAGATCGAGAAATCCCGCATTTCCTTTGATCGTATGCAAGACCCGAAAGACAGTATCCAGGCGCGATCTGTCCTCGGGCGCAGCTTCCAGCGCAACCAGCACGGAATCGATACGGTCGAGCCCTTCGCGACATTCCACGACGAATTCTTGAAGGATCTCTTGATCGTGGGACATGGCTATAGGTTTGGTTCGGGACGACGATTTCGAAGTTTACGGAAAAAATCGCTGAATGATCGATGTGACGCTAACGAACGGGTTAGTGCGCGCTCCACACCCTTTGCGTGAATTTCATTCATTTTTGCAAAAACGAAGTTACCAGTTACGATTCTGTCGATTACGCCCAAATGTTGATTTTTGAGCACATCAGAGAGGGGTTTGAGCGTCAGCACTCGCGAAAGCGCTTTGAAACCAGCGACGCCATTACTGTCATCTCGATCCCTGGCGGACAACGCCGTAAAGGATTTTTCGTCGGGAAAACACAATAACCGTGGAACGCGGTTATGGAAAATGCTCTCCACCGACCTTGAGAGTCGGTGGAGAGCAGCGATTGGCCGGCGACACCGATGAAACAAAGCTGAAACTTCTTGCTCTCCGCCGACCTCGCGTGTTTGGGCCGGACACAAGGGTGGCGCGCGTTCGGGGACATAGGTTACACGAAAATGTGTTGGTAAAGCCCCGTCTTCGGGGCACTCGATGTTGGGGAGGTTCG
>CAIOKO010000137.1 GCA_903858935.1 uncultured Schlesneria sp.
CGTCGCTGCCGGGCGGTTCATCAAGCTGTAGATATCTGCAAAAGTCTTGTATCGAAACCCCTTCGGCCAATAGGCCGCCGGTTGATTCCGCTGTCGCTCAATCGCCTGCTGCCGAGCCTCTTCCCGTGACGAAAATCGTTGAACCATCTGAAAACCCCCTTGTCGAAATAAAAACACAAACACACGACAAGAAATATACAGCAACGATAAGATATGTCAACACAAAAAACGACATAGATTCTTAGCGCTTGGAAGGTGTTCGCAGGAATCGTCGATTTTGAAGGCAAGAATGGGACGGTATGGGACCGATGGGACTGATGGGACGGTATGGGACGGTATGACGACGATCTTTCCGCTTTTGTCCCATAGGTCCCATTCGTCCCATAAGTCCCATGAAATACCGGCCCCGCAAGCGGAAATCGTCGCCCAGTTTTTTCGCAGAAAAACAAAGCAAAGACCCCACCCCCCCTGCGGGGGTGGTTAACGGGCCTTTGCCCTAGCCCCGGCGAAAGAATCAGGCTTATATGACAGCGATAACACAGTGTCGGATGGGGGTTTCGTTTTTCTTGTGGCGTAAGAAATGCGAGGGGTAGGGGACAATGAAGGTGCGATCTACGTCATCCCGTCTCATCAGATTCATGCGCCCCACAACGTTCCATCAGTCCCAATCCTTCAAACCCAAGTGGCCAGTAAAAACTTTCGAATTGCCCTTAAAAACAGACTTCGGCAGATTTTGCTGAAGTTCGACAACGCCGATGGCCGAGGAACGTCGCAG
Organism: uncultured Schlesneria sp.; assembly: GCA_903858935.1. Taxonomy (GTDB): domain Bacteria; phylum Planctomycetota; class Planctomycetia; order Planctomycetales; family Planctomycetaceae; genus Schlesneria. The sequence continues at coordinate 776 of CAIOKO010000137.1, forward strand.
GAAGTTTTTTCTAATTCACATCAAAGCTGCGATCCGTCACCCAAAGAGGTGTCTGGCTTGAACAGCTTGTTCAAATTGCCCAGTCGTTACGACCTTATTGTCTCCTGTCATTGCAGGTGACGCAGAGTCGCTGATCGTTGTGGACCTCCAACTTTACGTGATCGGCCGACACTGCATTTGCGGTCAAGATTCTTGCCCGACTTTGCAGGCGCAGTTCTTGCCAGTCCGACCGGTCTGTTTTCTCTGATGTAGAATTCGCTCATCAAGGACGTTTTGACGTTGCTGGTGATGAACGTTTCACACCAATCGCGTGTCAAAACAGTTTCCAAGCGGGATCAAGGAGGCTCCCCGACTAACGTGCCATGACGGCGCGGCCGACCGGATTCGTAACCCCATTCGTGGAGACGACGTGGCCATGCTGACGCGACACAACCAGACTGTATGTCAGATGAATCAATCGATTTCTTATCGCGAAGAATCGCGACGACCGAGATTTCTCGCCGAACAGTTCCGCTCTTGGCAACGAATTCTGCCAATGGTCTTACTTGTGGGGCTGCTGATCGGCTGGGGGTCTTCGCTGATGGCAGCGGCTGAAGAGGCGGCGTCACCTCTGAGCGACGAACAGAAGAAGCAATTGGCCGTCTCGCTGAATTATACCCGTGCCTCTCTGCATCGCATTCGCGAAAGCAAGTCGAAGAAGGTGCTGATTGAAGAGCGGGACAATATTCTGAATCGTCTGAACCTGAATCGCGTCGTCGATGAGGACGTGATGAAGTTGTATTCGTCGATCCTGGATGAAATTTCCGGTGTTCAAATCGCCGAACGTGAACGAGGCGCTCTCGATGATCGTTACGTGCGGGTTCTTCAACGCGATTTGGGTTTGAATACGCTTCAGATCATGACCGAGGTGGCGTCGACGCAGTATGTCTCCGCATTTCGGACGGGTGCTAACAGTTTCCTGGACCACAGGAACCAGGCGGCAAACCATGAGATGGACCAGTGGCAGGTCGAAAAGAAACGGATGGAATCTGTCGTACAAAAATCGACGCAGTTCCTCGACGTCACATGGAAATTATGCCGGTCCAAAAATATTCCTGATGTCTGGCTGGTACGAACGGACGACCTGGACAAGCTGGACAAGATTAGACGGAATCCCGATCTCGAAGTTCGATTGCGTATGTTGAGGCGTATGGAAAAGTTCATGCAATGTTATCCGCCATACTATTATCATCTCGCGCGGACGTTGCAGGAAATGAACAACATGCACGAAGCCAGTACCACGTATGAAAAACTTATTACGCTCAATCAGGATCACTTTCATAAGGATGAGATGCTGGCAACAGCGTTGGCGAATCGGGCGATGATTCAGGTGTTTCTCGGCGAACGTGAGGCGGTGGAAACGGCCCAAAAGGCATTGGATTGCAATGCCGAGCCATGTCAGGCAAACCTCGTGTGTGCGGGGATTCTCCAGAAGTATGGCCACTACGAACGAGCCGAAGAGGCGTTGTTACACAACATCGATGAAGATTACGAACTCCCTTCAAGCCGCACGGCGCTTCTGGGGCTGTACTACGCAACGGACAATCGAGCAAAACTCGCTGAGAAACTTAACGACGAGAAATGGGTTCATGAGATCCCCGCACAAGTGCTGATCGCATGTGCCGCAAAAATTGGTCAGTCAGACATTCCTTTGACCGTCGTTGATCATCTGACGAATTCGTTGAAGGGAACACCCAGAAAAGCTTTCGCTCGTACGGATTTCCTTGTCATGGCTAATCGTTCGTGGAATCTGCAACATGCGGTTGTGACGTTGCACCTGGGGGACAAGACCTTCTCGAATCCGCGGCTGTCGGCCGGGTCTGATAATTCACAGATCCTGACATTTGACGGTGTGGCCAACACTGGGTTTCTCATGCCAGCAAGTCAGAACAACTCTGATGTTTCGTTATCGATAAAATATCCGGATTCGAACAAGATTAAACTGGTCTTGAGTACTGGCGGAAACAGTCTGAGAATGGCCAACTTCGGCCCGATTCCCGTGGGAAATCTTACTTACCCTGTCTATTCGGTAAGCGCTTTTGAGCAAAACAATGTTCAACTTTCGATGAAGATATCCGCAATACCATCCTTGAAGTTCGAAACGCCGATATTACACACAACTGCAAAGCGATCGATCACAACTGAGGAAGAACCTGTCAAAGCTGAAGAAGTGAAGGGGGATACAAATTGAAGGATGAAGGATGGGGCCATTTCGCTGGTTTTGGCCCCTTCGGTCCCATGTGTCTTGTCAGTCCCACTCTTTTACTAATGCGATAAAAATTTTTGAAAAAATAAAAAAACACGCCAAAACATATTGACAGAATTTGCGTCAGCAGGCATAATACACCCCGTCGCCACTCCGGTCATCAAGGTTTTCCAAAACCCGCTGGAGGGTTGATCTGCGTTCACGTCCGACTTTTCCGGGCGTGGATGCTGGTCAGCCTTCTGCGGGTTTTTTGTTTTTCAGGAGTGGATTATGAAGCGATCGAGGTTGGTGTTGGGGTCGTTTGGTGCGGCGTTTGTCAGCGGCCTGGTGTTTGTCGCGGTCTCGGATGCGACAGTGGTTCCGATGGTGGCCAAAGGGGCGGGACCGGGTGGTGTGCAGGTGACGACATCGGGGTGGCTGGCGCTGTTAACGTCAGCACTCGGGGCGGGCGGATTTACGCTGGCCGGGATTGTGACAGCGGTGGCAAGTCGGTTCGGGGTTTCTCTCCCTGGTCAATCATCCGAACACCTGATCTCGGAAGTTGTCGAGTTGACCGCATCGTTTACGGCCTTGATGCGAGACAGGTCGAACCGAGCGTACCAGCGACGTTTCTTTTTCGCGCTGGTTGATTCCGCCAGTCTGATTCAAGGGTGCGAAACATCGCACGAGGCAGGAGTGATTCTGATCAAGTACCGGGGCTATGTGGAACCGGTCTCCCCTGAGAATCGACCGCAGTAATCCGGTGCCTGTCGGCGTCGGTGAATTGAACAACGTGAATGCATCGGCGAAACGATGCCGACCGGAAGTGCCACTGCATCGGCGCCTTCTCGGACGCAGTGTGTTGACCTTGTCGCGCCGTCAAAGAAGAGCACTGCTTGACGGCGTACGGTCAAGCAGTGGCACAAGCCTGGTGCATGCGTCCTCGTTTTACTGACGAAAAGTCTTCGTCGTGTTGACGGTCAGTGTTTCCTTTTCTTTCGTCCATTTTCTCGCCGCAGCGGCGTGGAACGGAAATCATTGTGTTTCGAAACTTGCCAATATTGCTTCTTGTCCTGATCAGCGGATGCGGTCCGTTGATTTCACCAGCGCCGGTCGATCCGGAGGTACGTCCCAACGTGGTAGAAGATCGCGCGACGGCGGCTGATATCTGGCACGCGCTGGCGAATGCTGTTGAATGTCGGTCGATCGTGTCATCGCAGCGGCTGGCGCAGTTTGTCGTGGTTCTGGCCCGTGACGGCACCTTGTCGCCTGATGATGTGGCCACTTTCGACAATGCGTTTCCCAGTGCTGCAAACTCGGACCGGCCGCTGGGGGCTGACGACGCGGTGAAACTGCGCGTGCTGACGACGCGGTGAAACTGCGCGTGCTTAAGTGAGGGGCACAAAGAATGGGACCGATAGGACTGATGGGACTTATGGGACCCATGAAAAAACAGTCGCATCGGTTGCGTTTGTCGCATAAGTCCCATTGGTCCCATACGTCCCATTGTTTTTGATCCTTCAGATACCAGATACCAAAGATGACAATACCAATGAATCAAACGCACCAGATCAACTTTGTTTCCGGGTGGATCCGCGACCCACAGCGTGTCGCGGCGGTCATCGCCGAACGCCAGTCGCGGGGCGATGCTGTGGTCTCTTCGACATTTACGGAACGACATGCTCAGGAACTGCCAGGAACATGGGAACGGATGAAGGCTCGTGGCGTCACGGGGGTATTTTTACGTGACCGCGAACAATCGCTGCTGGGTCATTATCGTCGGCCGTTTCTGCAGCGTGCGGGTACGTGTGTCAGTCGTGGCATGTGTCGTGGCGTTCAGGCTTCGCTCGATGTCGCCATCGCCGATCATTTTGAGCTGTTAAAGCCCGTCGAAGTGTCGTTTGCACCGATTTACTCGATGGCTCGACATGAATGCGGTCATGACCGTTGCGGTGCGAATGATGGCGCGATCCTCGCGGATGCCGCTCGTGCCGTTCACGACTACGGCGTTGCCACGACGGCGCTTTTTCACGGAATGAGCGAAGACGCGGTGGAGCGATTGGCGGTCCAATATGCAGCTCCGGGAGTGGGAACGCCGGTCCAATGGCTGTTGGCAGCAAAAGGGCATACGAGTGCCACGTTCTGGCCTGAATCGTTAAGCGTGTTGTTCGATTGTCTGGCTGCCGGTTATGCGGTCCCTTACGCGCACAACTATGTCACGGGGATGCCGAATTCAAAGGGGATTTCGGATCTGGGCTCGTTCGGTCCTCATTGCCGTTGCTTCGTCGGTCTGTTTATCGACGAGAACGGTGAGACCCAGTTGGAATCATCCGAGTCCTGGGGTCGATTTCCTGCCGGACGACCAAGTGATCTGGATCAGACGATGCTGGTCGAACAGATCCCGCAAATCACGCTGCGATACGCGGGTGGCGAGAAGCGGCTTGCACCGGGAGACGTCGGAGTGAACGCGAAACGCTTCTGGGAGCAGATCCAGTCGGGGGGCGAAGCCTGGGCGGTCGGTCCACCGATGTTTGAAGCGCAGTCTGTGAGCGACGTGGTTGTCCGAGGCTGAGGAGAAGAATGGGGCTGATACGACTTATGGGACCTGTACGACTTATTGAAGAGGTGTTGAGATGAAAGCTTTTGTAGTGGCGGTTGCGACGGTGGTTTTGATTTTGGGGGGATTTGTCTCGGACGAGTGTTCCGGGCGTGATGACATCGTTCAGCGGGGTGTCAAACGGCGTTCGTCAGCGGAGACATACCGCAAGGGGGTCGCAGCCGTTGCTGTCGCGCGGGCGGCACTTCAGATTGCTGATGAGCGACCGATTCTTCCCGATACTCGAACAGGGCGTACCACGTTCGAGTTTGAACAGTCGTCGGTAAAAGATGAATCGGAGCAGCGGGGCGTACAAGAAAAAAATCCGACCTCGATGCGGATTGAATTCCCCAACGCCGTCCTCATCAACGAGACCCTGCCCGCTCAGTTGATTATCGGGCACTGGGCTTTTGGTTGTCTCGCCGGTGACAGGTTGGAACGCGATATTCGCCGGGTGCTGACGCCTCTGGGCTGGAAGATCGGCAATTCGATCGGCGATGTCATTCAGTTTATTCACATTCCTCAAACCGAACCTTGTCCCAAGATCGATCTGTATCAGAACGGTGTGATCGTGAAGTCATGGGAGGGCTATCAAGATCCGGCGTTTCTCTCGAACGAATTGCGCCGGGCCTGGGACTCGGCTCCAACAACGGTGTCACGCGCAGCGACGGCTGGTCCTGCAGGTGTCATTTACGCTCGTCCGCAGATTCAGTCTGTCTTCGCCTGGTGGAGAAACAAGATCGGCGACGGCGTGACGGGTTCAATCAACTGGGACCGGACCGGGGCACAGACGTTTCCTTTGCTCGCGCAAGGTGACTGGTCCGCTTTGGCGATATTTGGCAAGTCGGGCCGCATCGAAGTTTCTGCTTACGGCGCCAGGGCGTTGCCCGTCGATTCGCTGGGGTTTGGTTACCGGGTGATTGGCGATGACATGTCGTTTGACTGTGATCCTGTGTTGGTTAAGGGGCTGGCTGCTCAGTTGGGGGCGGGTTCGAAACAAGGGTCGTTGAAGAATGGGACTTATGGGACCGATGGGACCGATGGGACCGCTGCGAGTAAAGACGTGGTTCCGGCTCGGATTGGTTTGATGGGGATCTGGACCGTTGCGACGGTGGTGCGTGACATTTTCGCTCTGCTGAATCCGACTTGCGATTTGCAGATGGGTGGGAATGTTGCGGCAACGGGGGTGTTGAAGAGAGACACACTGACCATCGAGTTTCAGCAGTCCCCATCGGTCAAGCTGGTTGCCTTGTTCACATTTCAGTTGACCATTCACCGGGTTGAGATCACCGAACAGTCGGTCCGGGTTGTCTTTAGTGGCTCGCGAATTGTGAAAGAGCGGACATTTCAGGTGCAGTAGCGCCGACCGCTGTCTCTAGAGCGAGTTTGATCCAGAATTTCGGCCTGATTTCTGAAGGAATCGGGATTGTTCACAGTCAAGTTCTTTAAAGGTGAAAACAAATGACTCCCGATGCGACGTCTTTAAGCTGGTGGTTAACTCAGATCGGCCCATCTGGAATGATCATCTTTCTTATCTGGCGCGTGCTGTTGTTTTTGAAGCCGATCGTGCTGGATTTTGTCCCGTATTTCAAAGACCTGCTGATGGGGCATATCCGCCTGATGAGCCTGATGGAAACGCATCTCACCAATGGCGCCATCACGCTCAAGAAGGTCTCGGAGACACAGGACGGTCATGGTGAGTTGATTCAAAAGATTCATGACACAGTGGTGAAGTGAACGGAAAAAGCAGAGGCATGAGCAATGGCAACATACTACGTTGATCCACTCAATGGATCGGACAGCAACAGCGGATCATCAATCGCACTGGCCTTCAGGTCGACGGCGAAAAGCGAAACTGTGGTTGCCGCAGGCGACACGGTGAAGTTGCTAGCGACTCAGTCGGAATCACTGACGGGCACCAACACGATTACGCTGTCGACCAGCGGCACAAATTTTAACCCGATTTATTGGCAGGGTTGCGACTCGTCCGGGAACGCCCTGCCTGACGGAAGCTATTATACGATTGATGGCTCGGGAATGTCGCCGGGTTCGGACATCATCAACACGGCGACAAAGTTGAATCGCCGGATGCGTAATCTGTTATTCGCGAATGCGAAGCGATTCGGTATCTCATGCACATCCGACCCTGCATATTCAATTATATTAGAGTTGTGCTCCATCACAAACCCTGCAACGGCTTGTTTTGGAAGTGCAAATAACTACACCGGCTATGGTTATGAAGCGATTAATTCAGTGTTTACTGGTTCAGGCGCTGGAGGAACGCAACGCTTTTCCTTCAATACCATCGGCGTAGGAAATCGTAGCGACGTCAGTTGTATTGCCTGTCTTATTACACTTTTTAATACCGTGTTCACTCAAGGAGCTTCAAACGGGGGAGGGCTGGCCTGTGGGAATATCTTTGCCAACAACGGCACCGTGTTACCGGGAAGTATCTACTCGCAGGGTCAGGTTATTCAGGGTAACGTGTTCTACGGAAACGCGTATTGCATCGGAATTAGTGATCGTCCAGTGACCGGCGGAGGTCGATACGTATCGATCATCGGCAACACGTTTGTAAATAATGGAAAATGTATTGACGGGCTCGATGCGACAGTCTCTACAGTCATCAATGCCTACAACCATTATTTTAATAACGCGTCGATTTATTCTGGTGGTAGTGTGATGGCAGGCTCCCACGAAATCGGGGGCGATCCGCTGTTTAACTCGCCTGGTACTTTGGACTTTCGGCTGAGGTCAGGCAGTCCATTAATCGGGTCTGGCCCAAGGGGCCTCAATATTGCGGGGCTGGCACAGATCGGTGGTGGTAGCAGCGTGCCACTCATCGGGGAAGGAATGGTGTTCTGATGCTGGGTTATCGGGGTGACATCAGTGCCGGTGCGACGTTGTGTTTTTCGTTTAATACTAGGGACTCCAGTGGAAATCCCGTGACGTTGACGGGATCTCCCGTCGTCAGCGTCTATAAAAATGCTGGCACCACGGCTTGTACAACGCCGCCGGTGTTGACCATTAACAATGGCCAGACGGGTCGGCATACGGTGACTGTTAACACCGGCGTCGATACGACGTTTTACGCGGCAGGAAACGACTATTCTGCGGTGCTGACGGCGGGAACGGTGAACGGCATATCGGTCGTCAGCGTCGAAGTGGCGAGCTTTTCCATTAATAATCGAACGGTGGCTGCAGTATTGACGGGCATGGCGACGCATGCCGATGCGACAGCGATCGGGGCGGCGGTTACGGCCTTGGGGAGTCCGTTGCAGGCGACGGCGTATGTGGCACCGACAACACCGCCAACAGTTGTTCAAATCCGACAGGAGATGGATACGAATTCGACAAAGCTGTCGAACCTGACGAACCTGGATGTGGCGGTTTCCAGCCGTTTGGCGACGACTGCGTACACTCCCTCACCGACGGTATCAGCGATTCAATCAGGGCTGGCGACTCATAACGATGTGACAGCGATCGGGGCGGCGATTACGGCCTTGGGGAGTCCGTTGCAGGCGACGGCGTATGTGGCACCGACAACACCGCCAACGGTTGTTCAAATCCGTCAGGAGATGGATACGAATTCGACAAAGCTGTCGAACCTGACGAACCTGGATGTGGCGGTTTCC
>CAIOKO010000138.1 GCA_903858935.1 uncultured Schlesneria sp.
CTATCCGATCTCTCAATACCGAGGAATTTCTCCTACGTCGTCATATTCATCTCTCGCAAGTTCACAAAAACTGGATCTTGACGCCCTTTGCAAAGTTCAATATGGCCAAGAAACTCCGACGGAATTGCTGTTATGCACCCGGGCAACGGCATTTCAGGGATTGATCTTGAGCAGGATTTGCCGGTCCAGTACAACGCGCTCTCACACCTCTGAAGGTCCGTCTGCGACATGCCGGTCGCCGACGACATTTTGGCATCTACTGGTTTTCGAACTTCCGATCGACTCGGCATGGAGGCCTCGCCGATGCGTTTACTGTTGTTAATTGCTGGTGCAGCGTTGTTTGCCAACGGATTGGTTGTTCTTGCAGAAGACCGTAAATTTCCGTACGAAGCGATCGTCGAAGTTGAAGACGGTGAGAACGTCCGAAGCGGGCCTGGGCCAAAATACTATCCGACAGACAAATTGCAAAAGGGCGATCGCGTGTTGGTCCACCGGCACGATCCGGGTGGCTGGTGCATGATTTCGCCTCCACCAGGAAGCTTCAGCTGGATCCGCGCCGAACATGTGCAGAAAAGCGGTAAGGACAGCGGAGTTCTGAAAACAAATGGAGTCGTCGTTCATATCGGCAGCACGATCAACCCCGAGGAATTCACCACAGTTCAGGCAAATCTTTCCAAGAGCGACGCAGTTGAGATCCTCGGCGAGAAAAACTTCCAATTCGATGACGGCCCCCGCCTGATGTACAAGATCAGTCCCGTAAAGCGGGAATGGCGCTGGATTCCTCGTAAATCGATCGTCGCCGTGGACGCATTACGTTCTGACCCCTTTCCACCGGAACAACCACAACGAAAAAAACGCACCGGTCCGGTTGCGAACGCAGAAGACGATAGCTTTGCACAACCGATCTCGACTGGATCAAGTTCCCATGACGCGGTCGTGGATGCAACGGCTCGCACTGAAAAGCGAGCGCCAGACAACGCAGGTGTACGAAGGACCGGACCCGATCCCGATCAGTTGGCTGTGGGCCGAACGAGGCTCGATGAAATTGATGAACATTTCCGTGGAATGATTCGACAAGAGCCCCCAACCTGGGATCTCGACTCACTGGAAACCCTGTACAAGGAGCTTGACGAAGACATTGGAGTCGCATCAATGACTTCGACAATTGCACTCCGATTAGACGCGGTTAAGCGTTACCGGGGCATCCAAAAGAACTATTTGGAATTCTCGCAACTCTCAGCCGATACCAGGCAGCGCGATGCACAATTGATGGGAATACAAACGCAGGCAGGGGCGGGACAGCAACCTGTTGTGGGTCCGAATTCGGCGCCGCAAACGGCTATGGCAACGACTCCGCCGACGATGCAACAACCACCAGCTGAGCGTCCTGCTCAGACTCAGGCACAAACGTCAGCACCGGCATTCGATGGTGCGGGAATCGTTCAGAAAATGGCAAAGACATTCCCCGGCGGTCCGCAGTTTGTTCTGATTGCTCCCGATGGTCGCATGCTCTCTTTTCTGACACCATCGCCTGGGGTCGACTTGAATCGCCATATCGGTCGATCGATGGGTATCATTGGCCAACGAGTCCACCGAAATGACTGGAACGCCGATACGATCACGGTTCAAAGCCTGCAACCGGTTCAGTTGAAGGGGTCCCGCTGATTCGTTTTGGATGGGTTTGAAGCTAAGTCCATGCGATTTGGCCTTTCTTCCTGGCGATCCCGGCTTTAGTCTGTCATGTAGAACGGCAATATCATTTTAAGTAGCATTTCATGGCAACTGATCCATTTATCCCGCGACATCCACGCGCTGCGGCAGTGCTTTCGCTGATCGGTAACACCGCACTCGTTCCATTACGGTTTGAGGCGGAAGGTTTAACGATTCATGCCAAGTGCGAATTTCTTAATCCGAGCGGAAGCATCAAAGATCGCCTGGCAAAAACAGTTCTCGTGGATGCCGAGCGGCGAGGCCTGCTTCGACCTGATTCCGTAATCCTTGAATGTTCCAGTGGAAACACGGGGATCGCCTTATCGATGCTCGGTGCCGCAATGGGATATCAAGTGACAATCCTGATGTCGCAGGGGGCGAGTGTTGAGCGCCGGCACCTGATCCAGCAACTTGGGGCAAAGCTGATTTTGTTTGAAAGCGAGGGGCGATACCAAACCGGAATCACGATGTCGAGAGAAATGGCTGCGAAAGACGACAAGTACTTTTTACCCCGACAGTTTGAAAACGTCCTGAATGTTGAAGACCACCAATTGCATACCGGCCGCGAGATCATCGAGCAACTTGACGGACCGGTCGACGCATTCGTAACGGGATATGGAACGGGCGGAACTTTGGCTGGGATTGGTCAGGCACTGAAGTCACGATATCGAGACGCGAAGATCTACGCGATGGAACCATCTGAAGCTGCGTTGCTTCTTGGCGAAATGCCATGCTGCCACCAGATTGAGGGGATCGCGGACGGCTTCATTCCGCAACTGCTGAAGGATGCCCCGCTGGACGGTGAAGTCAAAGTCACCAGCCGAGATGCAATGGCAATGACGAAACGCCTGCACCGCGAATTCGGCTTGCTGGTCGGCACCTCCTCAGGCGCCAACGTCGCTGCGGCCCTTAAGCTGGCTCGCGAACTGGGACCAGAAAAACGGGTTGTGACACTTTTGTGCGATCGTGCCGAACGATATTTCAGCACATCGCTATTCGACCATTCTCCAATTCAATCGCCGCAATAATTCGGATTTTTCATAAGCCCGATGCGCAACCAACGGTTTATTTCGCTCTCCGTCGCGTACGCGTACGGTGATCCGTTACGGGGTTTTCTAGAAACAAAAAAGCCCCGACCAGGTTCGCCGGGCGGGGCTCTTTTTGTTTTTCCTTTTAGCGATTACGCAGCTGTTGCGGAATCGTCGAGTGGTCGAAGCGATTTCTCGCCGCGAATCACTTCCGGAGTCAATACATACTTCTTGCCAGGAGCCTGGTCAGGGAGGTCGTACATGACTTCGAACATTGACTCTTCGACAACGGACCGCAAACCGCGAGCACCGGTATCCTTTTCTTTCGCAATGCGAGCAATCTCACGCAACGCATCGGGAGTAAACTCCAGTTCGGCATTTTCCATCTGGAAAAATTTCTGATATTGCTTGACCAGAGAATTCTTCGGCTCGATCAGAATCTTGACAAGGTCTTCTTCCGCCAGAGGCAATAAGGCACTCACGACAGGAAGACGACCAACCAGTTCTGGAATCATTCCGTACTCGATGATGTCATCGGTACAGGCCTGACTCAGCAGTTTGCCGGATCGGGTTTTGTTGTCTTCCTGCTCAGCCTTATTGGACGCACCAAAACCGATGGTTCGTTTTCCCATCCGTTTGGCGATGATGTCTTCGAGTCCGACGAACGTTCCGCCGCAGATGAACAGAATGTTGGTCGTATCGATCTGGATGTACTGCTGTTCGGGATGCTTGCGGCCCCCTTGTGGCGGCACATTGGCGACAGTCCCTTCGAGCATCTTCAGCAAAGCTTGTTGAACACCCTCGCCGGAAACGTCACGAGTGATCGAAACGTTCTGCGATGTTTTGCCGATCTTGTCGATTTCGTCGATGAAGACAATCCCTCGCTGAGCCGTTTCGATATCGAAATCTGCGGCGTGCAGCAGCTTGAGAAGAAGGTTTTCAACGTCTTCGCCAACATAACCCGCTTCGGTCAGTGTCGTGGCGTCTCCGATTGCAAACGGAACCTGCAAAAGGCGAGCAAGCGTTCTTGCCATCAGTGTTTTGCCTGATCCTGTCGGGCCGATCAGAAGGATGTTCGACTTTTCGATTTCGACTTCGTTATCGACGTCGGCCGTTGCCATCAATCGCTTATAGTGATTGTGGACCGCCACAGACAGAATCTTTTTCGTCCGGTCCTGGCCGATCACGTATTGATTGAGATGTTCGGTAATCTCACGTGGGCTGGGAACACGGTTGAATAGTTTTGTGGAGCCACCACGGCGACGCTTTTCCTGATCCAGAATATTCTGGCACAGTTCTATGCACTCGCCGCAGATGTAAACCTCGTCCGGTCCTTCGACGAGCGGACCGACTTCTCGGTAGCTCTTTCGACAGAACGAACAGTTTGCATTTTTTTTGCCGGTTGAGCCGCGCTTACCGGTTGACATGAAATCGCGTCCTGAGGCCATCAGCTATCCTTCAACGCTGCCGATTGAACTTCTTCAGTGGGTGACACAGTGGTGAAAGCTGGCGGCGCGTCCATGGCCATTGTTCTGCAAGTGTATATTGCACGCTTATCCTTCGCTCGTCCATCATCCATGAGGACGTTCCATCGTCTTTTACAGTTACGTGTCTCTCTGGTATTTTTCGTCAGTTGTCTCGCTCTTCGTCAGTCTGTTTTGGAGCTTCAGTTTCGGCAGAAATTGCTTCTGCCTTTGACTTTCCCGCGAGTAACAGCTTTTGGGTGCGACTCGCTAACCGACTCCTGATTAATCGGAACTCGTCGTCCGAGAGGCCACCCTCCTGATGCAATTCGCGGAACTGTGAGAGCATTTCTAGTGTTCCATCGGCATTCTCGGAATCTTCGCGAAAGTACGACCTCAACCAAAAAATCAACCAGATCGACGCAACGATCCCAACCACGACTATCCCCCATTGCCATGGAGACATCGCCTGCTGATAGAGATTCCATCGACCCCAGTCTACCATCGCTCCCCTCCCAGCCGTTTTCGCCGAATTCCTTTCGCTAACACGTCCTTAGACAATTCTCGAAACTTGACTGTCTTACCAACCACGCAATCTGGCTGCTTTCAACACAGGAAACGTAAAGCAAGAACTGTGCCAATCACCCATGCGGACCGAAACAGGCCATTCGACGACCGGCCTCGGCGGTTCCTGCCGCTGGCATTTGTACTGCTTACACGACACCTGGTTCAGAACCACCATTAAGTTGTAGATTTGGATCGCTCTCAGGTCCAGCCCTCATTGAGTCAGATGTCAGATCTTCCGCGTGATGTTTTGAAATTCCCACAGATACGAGGTTCAAAGTTGTCAGCCAGCGGAATAGAATACCGAGCTGCGGAGAACTTGGGATTTCAAATTCATCGCAGTAAATCGCGAACAACGACCGGAACAATACGTCTACAACAGAACAGCGCCGCCTGGCACATGCCGAATTGAATGATGTTTCGGTCGAAAGACTGAAACAGATAATCATGGACGCCTCCTTTAAGGCTGCGAGAAACAATCTATGAATTTTGATCAAAGACTTGAGCGAGCCATTGAACGCGGCCAGCGACAACGTGATGCCGAATCCCGTGAGCGAGCATTACAGGCATTGACCGAAGAGGAATGTCGTAATATTCATTCGAAATCCCGCCTTGAGCTCTCAGAGCATGTAGAGGCAGGGCTCCATAAGTTGGCCGACTATTTTCCCGGTTTCGACTACGAAACGTTGATGTCAGCCGACGGATGGGGAGCTCGAATTCGCCGCGATGACCTCGCCCCCGGTCCGACCGGGACAAAAGGCCTGGTTCACTATTACAGTCATATTGAAATGCTGGTCCGGCCGTATTCGCCGACGCGAATCGTGGAACTTGTTGCTCGCGGAGCGATCCGAAATAAAGAAGTCCTGAGCCGGTCACACTTTCAGCAATTGACCCAGGTCGACATTGATGGATTCCGTGACGTCGTTGATCAATGGATTCTGGAATACGCCGAAAAATTTTCGGCCCGTGCATGAATATCATGGAAAGGTTTAACGAATGAGTCGACACGATGATTTGCAACGAGTTTTGGATGGCGGCATCGTGGCCATCATTCGTGCCACCTCAGGCGAGCAGTTGGTTAATGTCGCCCGCGCACTTTATGAGGGTGGAATCGATATTATCGAGGTGACCTTCACCACCCCGGGTGTTGTCGATGTCATTTCGGCAGTACGAAAAGAATTTGGCAGTAAGATTCTGCTCGGTGCCGGAACGGTCCTCGATCCGGAAACGGCACGAACGGCAATTCTGGCAGGAGCCGAATTTCTCGTCTCACCATGCGTCAATCTGGACATCATCAAGCTTGGACTAAGATACGACAAACTGGTGATGCCGGGGGCTTACACGCCGACCGAAATTGTCACCGCATGGGAAGCTGGCGCCGACGTCATTAAGCTTTTCCCCGCTGACATCGGTGGTGCTGCGTATCTCAAAGCACTGAAAGGTCCGCTCCCACAAATCAGGTTAATGCCCACCGGCGGGGTCAACCGCGAGACATTAAAGGATTTTGTCAAAGCAGGTGCTTGTGCCGTTGGCCTCGGTGGGCAACTCGTCGAAAAAGAAGCGCTCGAACGAGGAAACTTTGAGCGGATTCGAGATCTTGCGGCGGAATACGTCCAACTTATGCGACAAGCCAGGTTGTAATTGGCCCATTTGGTCGGGATATTCCGGATGTGAGAACCTGAGGGGGATACCGAGCCAACCCACGTAGTAACGCAACCCCGACCGGAAGGGGGGGGCAGGGTCTTTTTATCAGGATCGTCGCCAATTGGCGTGCGTGATTTCATCGCCAGATTGTGATTGTTGGGTTCGATCAGGAAACTCGTGGAGGTCCGTTCGGCTCATTTGCGTGACAGCAGAGGTGAGCTTGCTAAAGCCCAGGTAACGCATCTTTTTCAATTCAATGTTGAAAAGACTTCACTCAATGTAAGCAGCTTGTAGGCTGACAGAGTCACGAAGGCTCTCCGCCGACCCCGCGTGGTCTGAAGCAGACACCGGAAGCTATCGAACCGGTTTCTGGCGAGATAAGTTGTCGAATCGTTTCGGCAGAAACCGCTCAAGGCTCAAATTGGTAGCCGGTATCTCGCGACGATATGCTCTAAAATTTCTGGCTGCCAATCCTCAAATCCAGCTTTGGTATCGACTTTGCTGCGTACCCAGCCGTCCAACTTCTCGAAATTCTGCGTTTTTTGATTGTGCTGGGCCGTTGAATCTCGTCATCATGTCTGAGGGAAATTGTCAACTAAATACGTTAGATTAGGCGGTTTGGTCCGTACTGTAACGAATTTTGGACAGATAACAGTTTGCGGACTTTGCGGACTGTATATGGCGATAGCTGATGTTTGTGCGAGTTTTTGTGATTTCAAAGATTTGATTAAAGCCTCTCTTTGACCTTCGGCTTATCATAATTGACGGAATCCCGGCAAATTGCCACACGTGGTTGCCGGACGAAAATTCAACGGAAATGGCTTGGAACCAGTTTTATTGAGGGGGGCTCAATTATGAAGAATGCGATGGTCAGTGCTTTTGCAGCGCTGGTGATCGCGGTTGCTGCATCACCAGGTACGGCTTTGGCCGGGTGCTATTGTGGTGCCGCAACTTACCGGTGTTGTCCAACGGCTGCGTGTCAGCAGTCGTGCTGTTACACGACTCACCGTGTTGAACGGCAGACATGTCAACGAACTGTCTACGAAACGATTCAGGAGCCGCAGACATACACGGTTAACCGAACCGTCTACGAAACGGCGTACGAGGATGTGACGGAAACACATCAGCGGATGGTCAATGAAGTGGCCTATCGCGAACAGCAGTATCAGGTCGCAAGGCAGGTCTACGAAACGGCTGATCGTGAAGAACGTTACACCGTCATGAAACCTGTCAGCGAAACGTTGTATCGCGATCAGACCTATACGACGCAAAAGCAAGTCTGGGAAGAATCGTGTCGCGAAGTAAGGCGATGCGTCCAACGCCCCGTCAGAGAGACTCTCGAACGGGAATGTCGACAGACCGTCATGCGTCAGCAGACAGAAGTGATTAATCAGGAACGCTGTTACACGGTCATGCGACCGGTCACGACGTATCGCACGGAAAAACAGGATTGTGGCCAGTACACACAGCAACAGGTCTATCATCAAGGCCCCTGCTGTCCAAAAATGGTTTGCGGCCCTTGCGGTCCTCAGATCTGCATGGTTCAGATGCCTGGTTTCTACACCTGTAAACGAGTCTGGTGCCCGAACATCGTCGAACGCCAGATCCCTTGCACAACGTACCAGCCACAAGTGGTGCGTCAGTCCTGTCCGGTGACTGTCTGTAAGATGGTTCCCGAAACCATTGTGACCAAGGTACCGTACACTGTCTGCCGCATGGTCACAGAACAGGTTGTCGAAAAGGTTCCTTACAAGACCTGTCGAATCGTCTGCGAACAGCACGTCCAGAAAGTGCCGTATCAGGTCTGCCGCATGGTCGCTGAAGAATGTGTTCGCAAGGTCCCACATCAGGTCTGCCGCACCGTTATGGAAACAAAGACCTGCCGAGTTCCTTACACCGTCTGCCGACAGGAGCCCTTCACGGTCACCAAACGAGTCGCTCGATGCGTACCCCGTGAAGTTCAGTCAACCTGTACACGCATGGTATCAAAGTGTGTGCCACGAGTGGAAAACTACGAAGTCTGCCGTCTCGTTCCAGAAACCGTCTGCCCATCAAGCTGTAATTCCTGCGGCTCGGGCGGCTGTGCATCCGGAAATTGCGGTGTCCCTAAGGACACTCAAGTCGATATGAAACCGATTCCCGAGGAATCCGTCCCTGCGTCAGGCAGCCCGATTTCCCACTTCACACGTCGCCGATTGAGTATCTGATCGCCGAAGTGATTTCGGCCTTGAGAATCCCTCCCCGAACGACGGGACGCAACCACCCGGTTTGCGTCCCGTTTTTGTTTGGTAGCCTTCATTCAACCAGTGGGGGGCCGTTAACACACGCATGATCAATTGATCCGAGAATCAACGATCGCTGATCTTGATGTTCTCGTAATGCGAATCACAGGCTGGCACAGCCAAACCGCCAGGATTAAGCAGGGCTGCCCTTAACGTACGGACGAACTCGCCAGCCTGATATCCATTGACCAGACGGTGATCGAGTCGCACAAACAGTGGTGCCACGCTGCGAATCACAATCGAATCCCCCTCGGCGACCGGGCGCATCTCAGCAGGTCCTAGCGTGACGCTTACTCCATACGAGTTCGTCGGAAGACTGCTTGGCTTAAATGAGATCATGGGCGGTGCGTTGGCAAATCCAAGGTGATTGACAAACGCCCCACTACCGTTGATCTCTTCCAGGGTTGTTGTCGGAAGCCTGAAGCGATTCGTCAGGAAGAACCCGACCTTTGCCATGCGATAAACCCATTGCGAACGGAACCATTTGTGCCAGCGGTATCTCCTGTTTTCAACAGAACTTCCGTTCTTCTGGAGGTTCGCTTCCGTCGCCGCACGGACAGCGACGTCGCGAGCTTTTCCCATGAGATAACGGGAAATCTCGACCAGCGACATCCGCTCCGCATTCCGCAAATAGATGACGTTGACTTCACCCGTACGAGTTTCCAGCATCGGCATCGTGATGTGAATTCCATCATAGGGATAGATGCGCTGACCAACGACTCGACGATTGACCTTCGGGTGTCGGTACATCGCTTCGACGACCGCGCGAATCAGCACATGAGCGGTCGAAATAAATGCTCCGGTCTCTCGTTTCTGGTCAGCGACAAATTGTGACAACGCTTCGGTCTGGATCGATGTCCCCCAGATCATGGTCGGATCGCAATGAGCCGATGCGGTTGCCAGGTAAGTTGTATTGACCCAACCCAACTCTTCCAGCGGGACGGAACGGGATTCTGTCGGCCAGTAATACACCTTGCAACTCCCCCTCAGTGATGCTGGCCTGCGATTCGATTCTCAATCAATCGCGAAATCGCGGCAGGTGTTTCGAAGACATCTGGCGTGATGTCTTCGAATTCAAGGCGTATTCCTAACTCGGTTTCGATGAACACGAGCAAGTCCATCATCATCAACGAGTCAATAATGCCTGATTCCTGTAATTCTGTGTCACCGTCGATCGACGATTGTCCGGTCGCGGAAACCAGAAATCCAACAATTTTCTGCTGTATCTCGGCGGCGTTCATGGACTGACCTCTTTCGTGATGGATGGGACTGAATCCGGCCATGTTCCTGGCACTGCTGATTCCTGTTCGGCGATTTGTGTTAACAGCGGGCGATCAATTTTTAATGAAGAATTCAAAGGTAATGAGTCCAACAGGCGGATGAAGCTCGGAACCATATGTCGTGGCAGTCCGTCACGGCATCGAGCGATGATTTCCGCATGTGTCAGGACATTCGTACTTTTTAAAAACAGGGCCAGGCGAGTGCCGACCTGCGGTGACTCGTAAGCGACCGCAACAGCCTCGCTGGCGGATAACTGCCGGACGGCAAACTCCTCCAGGTCCGCCGGATGAACTCGAAATCCCGCAATTTTAACGATCGCGTTTTGGCGGCCTCGGTGATAGATCCATCCCTCATCATCAGTTTCCGCCAGGTCTCCTGTCAGCAGCCATCCATCCCGCATTTTCTCGGTGGTCGAGGCTTTATCCTGCCAATATCCCAGCATGATGTTGTCGCCGCGCGCTCGTAGCTCACCGATCGTTCCCGTCGCGACCGGTCTCCCATTTTCGTCGACGACTTCCAGGTTGACTCCAGGGACGGCTTGACCGATGCAGCCAGCCGGCAAGCACTGAAAACGTTCCGGAGGAACGTAGGCAAGCCGTGCCGTCGCTTCGGTCTGTCCGTACATGAGATATAAGCGGGCAGGCGAAATCCGTTTAGCCACCTCGATTGCCAGGGTTTGCTGTAGCGCCCCTCCAGCGACGGCAAGATACCGCAACGATGGCAATTCGGTACGGCCCAGAGACGTCCGCTCAAGTAATACTCGTACAAGGTCTGGGACCGCGGAAAGGCTTGTCGCTTGATGGCATGTGATTGCGTTAATCAGTGTTTCAGGAAAGACCGTCGAACCGTCCAGAATCAACGTCGCACCAGCCAGAAGATGCGACTGCAGCACCGAGTTTCCAAATGCGTGGTAGAACGGCAGAACACATAACGGCCGATCCTGCGAATTGATTTCAAGATAGTGTTGAATGGAACGGGCATTCGAAAGCAGGTTTCGATGGCTGAGCATGACTCCCTTGGGACCTCCCGTAGAGCCCGATGTGAAGAAAATTGCAGCCAGATCATTTCCGCCGCCGGAGGGTACTGGAAATGGGCGCGATGAACTGCTGAACGTTTCGTTGAACGTGAGTGACAAAGTGGGAATCTGCTCGCCGAAAGGAACAGAGCGTTTTGTCGAGGACGAAATCACTACGGTCGTTGCCTCGGTCGACTCGATGATTCGTTCTAGAGCCTTCGTTTCCATTCGAGGTGGGACAGGAACAACCACTGCGTCTGCCAGCAGTATCCCGAAGAAGGCGGCGATATATTCGAAACAGTTGGGAAGCATGACCACAACACGAGCACCTGGTTTGAAGCCTGGACTGGCTTGCAGGGCGATCGAGGTCTCTATCGCGGCGATTGCCAAGTCGCTGTAAGACCAGTCCGATTCCTTCGTGATGATTGACGACAGATCAAGGTTGCGGCCTGCGGCGATCAAAAACTGCGATCCAAGGTGCGTGTCATGTCGCTCATGGAATTCGAACAACCCAGTCGGAAGTCTGGACGATCGGGTTTTGCCCGCCTTCAGGATCAGCAGATTGTTGGGAAGCCGACATTCGGTCGACATGTTCGGTAATTCCATCGATTTGACAGAGAACTACCTGAGCACTGGCAGAAGGGGGACGCTGCCGATGACTGCGGTATCGGGAGATGAAACATACGCAGGCTGACGCGATACAACAGCTCCGGTTGCCATCTCACGCATTGCACTCGTACTGCCAATCGCAAAGTGATTTCGCTTCAACTGACTGGCGAACTCGGGAAACTCTTTGACGTCGATATTATGGATTATGGTACAGGGACTTTCGGCTTCGACTGGAATTCCGCGGAACATGGGAATCATGTCCAGCTTGCGTGACGCATAGTAGTTGATGCAATAGTCGACGTTGCCGGGGACCGGAGTCCCAAGCGTCGATTCGATCAGGACCATCGTCTTCACTCCGATGCCATAGGTTTCAAGTCGTTGGGCCAGTATGCAAGCCGCGTCAGCCCCGCTGCTGTATCCAACGATGATGACGCCGCCTGCCATTTTACATCGCTGATGGGCACAAGCAATTTTTCTAGCCGTTGCCCCCGCTTCCCAGCCGTAGATGATTGAGGGTGCATACCCCAGACAGCGAAATTCGTCGGCCAGGGCATTCGCCCCTGGCCAGTATCCAAGTCCACCCCGAATTAATATCACGTCCTGTCGCCCACAGCAGTCAGAATGACCGATCGTCCCTTGTGCCTGAGCACTCGAAGAAACACAAATCGCAAAAATGGCCGAAAACAGAAGTCGGTTAAACCAGCTTTCTGCTCGTAAAATTCGGCAAATCAATTCAGCCATTTGTCTCAAACCTTTTTCAGCACTTTTTTCACTTTCGGTCGAATTTGCCGACCACCACCGGCGAAATCTGCTTATTCTCATCAATCTTGATGTCAGGGATTCACATGAGCACCAGTCGATGACCTGAAAACACCGCAAAAACCGAATATCCGGTATTAATAATCATCGGCACTTTAAGCCCCTTGACGCGAGACTCATTGTCGCTGCAGACACCGCATCCCAAAAATTCGATTCAACTTCACTCTTATTCAGTCGGATCTGCGTATTCGGAATTGCAGGACAACCTGGAGTGTTTGCCGCAATGCGTACGACGCTTCGAGTTGTTTGATCAATTTCTGGCGGAGTAATTGATCCGGATTACCAGTTTCCGCAGAAATGAAGCGAGTTAATGAAGCGTACGCCCCTCCGCTGCAATACATTACGATTGTTGACGAACTTGAAATCGTCTCTTATTTAAGTCCGAAAAGTTTGGGTAGTACCGCACGCCCGATTTTGGACTCGCAGAACTTTTGGAACGGCGCATCAAAAAATAGAATCAGCAAGCCGATGGAAGGTACGGTTTCAGCGAACCACAGTGCTCTAACAAACGGCTGCCACAGTGTTTGCAACTTTCGGCAATTGACGAGGGATCAGGAATGGAGATCAATGTTTCGACGCTCGAAGGATTCAACGAGCTTCCGCTGGTGGTACAACCGGTCGAGGCGGGGCGTTGTTCGGCGGAAGACCTTGTTGCTTTTATTTCGGGTCGCCACGACTGGTTGAAGTCGACCCTGCATCGGCACGGAGGAGTTCTCTTTCGAGGGTTCGCGATTCGCGAAATCGACGAGTTTCAACGGGTTTCCCAGGCTGCGGTGCCGGAACTCAAACCATACGTCGAAGGCCAATCCCCCAGAACAAAGGTTGCTGATAACGTTTACACCTCGACGGAATTTCCTCCGCAGTATCGGATTACGTTGCATAACGAACTGTCGTATGCAAAATCACCGCCGACAAGAATTGTATTTCACTGCCATGTCGAGCCTGTCGATCGAGGCGAAACGCCGATCGTCGATTGTCGTAAGGTTTACCAAAAGATGGATCGAGAACTGCGAGATCGATTCGAACGACTTGGTGTTAAATACGTCAAGACGATGCATGGTCAGGAACGAGGACTCGGGAAATCCTGGATGGACCATTTCGAGACCAATGACCGCTCTGTTGTTGAAGAATACCTGCACGAAAACGACATCAGATTCGAGTGGTCCGCTAACGCGGCATTGCGAACCTGGTCAATCCGGCCAGCGGTTCAACGTCATCCTGTGACCGGCGAAATGCATTGGTTCAACCAGGCAAATTTATGGCACGTCACGAATCTCGACGAACGGCACCGTCGTCCACTGCTTGGCCGATGTGGCATCGAGAATCTGCCGACTCACGCGTATTACGGGGACGGCAGCGCAATACTTGACGAAGATCTGGATCGAGTCCGTGAAGTCCTTTGGAGTAATTCCGTGATGTTCCCATGGTATCAGGGCGACGTGCTTGTCCTCGACAATCACCTCGTCGCTCACGGTCGAAACGCTTACTCCGGTCCTCGCAAGATTTTGGTAGCGATGGGTTGAACCGGTTTTGACGGAGTCGGCAATTGCTTCTTGATAAGATGATACGTAACGTTCACCAAGAAATCCCCTCAACATAGAACTTTCGTACGCGGAGTTACCATGCAACGCAGTTTACTTTCAGCAGTGGTTGCCGGATTGATGTTATTCGTTTGCGGAAAAAGCTTGATCGCACTGGAAGCTGACGAGCTTATGGAACGAGCCAAGGCCATTCGAAAAAAGGCTGCGGCGACGACGGAGCAAGCCAAAGAAGCATCAGCCAGGATGCTTGAGGCAGCTGAACGCCTGGAGCACCAGGCAAAAGCGGGTGGCGAATCAGGTGAGCTTTCGGGACGGGAAAAAAAGGGACGCCAGCTTAAGGAACGCCTTCAGGATTTAATCGCAAAGTCGCGGCAACTGCGTGAAGCGAACGCACCTGATCAACAATTGGCTGACGTACAGGCAGAGATTTCAGAAATTGAGCAGAACCTTTGTACGATTCATGCAAAACATTCAGATCAAGCAAACCATCGTGAATATCAGGGTATTCCTGGCGAGTTTCGCCAACAGGCCGAGAAACTTGAAGCCGCTTCCCGCCGAATCCATCACATTCGCGTTGCTGCTGAAAATCTTAAACAGGCCGAGATTCACGACGTGGCTCACCAATTGATGGCAACCGCCGAAAATATGGAGCAAGACGTCAGGCGATCCAAACAGCAGTTGGCAAAAGAAATGCACAATGCGGATGAACGACAGCGTGAACGCGGCCCTGATTCCACGCAGGAACTTCAAGAAGAGAACGAACGACTGCGACAAATGATCAAAGAGTTGACCCAGAAAATCGAAAATCGCTGAATGGTGGTCCCTATTTTGGTTTCAAGGCAAGTAAGAATGATGAGAGCAGCGTTAGTGGGAAAATAAAGAACCAGTAGGGAACGGCGAATACGCTAAACGGAGATCCTTGTCCATCGCTTCTGCCGTAAAAAAGCCCCCATCTTTCCCAGTGAAGTTCTGATCGCGTTCGATCAAAGTAAGAGGAAACGTTAGTTAGCTGAATTGGCAACACGGCCCATTCAATGCGACCGTCCGAATAAATATCATGAGAGATCCAGACGATCCTCTCAGACGCCGAGCAAACAAAGACCTTTCCGTTCGGCTTTGGTAGGCCGATCATGTCAATTAGTAGCTGGCTGCGCATCCATCCGGCCACGAATCCCAGTGCCATCACCAGTGTTACGACGCCAAACTTTCGTCGCCACCCTTTAAAGAATTCTCGCATAATTCCGTCTTTCTTGGGAGGATTGGAATGGATTGTTGACTGGTAATAACACCGTTTTCTTTCTTCGTACGTCGCGAAGATTTTACATCGGGAGGGAGGGGTGGCGGACAATCTATTTCCAGGAAACAGACGGCGCGATCAGGCAATCGCGCATGAATGCTTTTTGCGCTCTTGTAAGCTATTTGGATTTTCTGATTAGTGTAAATTAGTGCTGATTAGCGTTCCAACCTTTTCTTTGGTTGCGGTTGTCGGCGCGCCATTTGGTCCATAATTGTACCTGCTTCGCGGCCCGGCGGGAGCCTCGCTCTCCCAACGGATTGGTAGCGATTCACGCGCCGGGCTATTTCATTTGCAAATTGCAGCTCGTTTCCAAATCGCGTCGATCACTGATGGCGACGGCAACTAATCTCGTGCTCTCATACGCCGCAGAGACGCCGAAGTCGAAGGTAAACCCTTTGCCGTTCTTTTCGATGAACCCACCGTTTAATTCCAATGGCTCGTGGTGGACCGCTACGCCGAGCAACCGTTTTTCATCGTCAAATACAGCAATCGAAACCCAATAGTCGACGTCCTTGACGAATCTTAAGTCGGCATCAATCGACCCCGTCAATCTTTTCCCTCGACTGATTGTTAACACGCCCCAATTGAGGTGAATCGGGCTAATCATCTCACGATGTTCGGGGTTTGACTTCCCTCGTCCCAATCCGCTTTTTCGCCATTCCTCAGTGACATCAATCGGACTGGAATCCATCGACAGGTCGAACTGCTTACCAAGCGTCACGTCAATAAATTGCGATTGCTTTTCGGCTTTGTCCTGTGCCTCGGAACCTCGCCCAAGTGTAAAGCCAGTGAGCAATGTTCCCGCCAAACTCGTAAACAATGTTCGACGTTTCATGCTGCTTCCCAATTCGAAAAGAGGAAAAAAGGAATCATCGCCCTCTGGATACTCGCCAACTTGTTGTTAAGCCTGCGAACATTAACCCTGTCCTGACGTATGAATATCTGCGATTAATGGGATTGTTGGCTCGACGACTCAGTCGCTTGCGTTACTTCGAGTTTCTTGATTCGTTCGACCGCCCAAAGGTAGGTCACTCCGCTTGTTGTCGTGACGAGGACGTAGTTGGGGAAATACTGAACCCGAGTCGCATTGACGGTTGAGCCAATCGATTCCTCAGAATTCGTCGTTTTCGATGTGATGACATTGTAAGAAACCGAAAGCTTCCCGGTCACGTCAATCGCTCCCGGTGATTGCGCAGAAAAACGGTGACTGATTGCCGACGTATAGATCAGCCCGCCAATGGCTGCGATGAGAGCCACGGACAGAGAGACAATCGAAAGTGACGATTCGCTGCAGGTCGAGCGGTTCAGCGATTCATCGACCATGCTTGTTTCTCCGTTTTGACAAAACGATAGTCAGGTGATTTGGCGCCCGTTGAATGTCATTCCGCTGGACTGATCATACTACTGAGTTACCGATTTTTTGGAACGGGTACAACCCGCAGGGTCGCCAGCAGGATTTCACGGTCTTCAGAACGAGGCAGTGCTGCAATCCGCGATGCCGCGTCATCATACAACGCTTGATGGCTGATGGCATCACCAGTACAGGCTGCGACGTTGGCTGCGATCGCGCGACACATTGCGACTTCCCATGCCTCGCACTTCCCGGAAGAAAAGAACTCACTGGAGCCTTGGAAATACTCGACAGCGCGCGTTGCGTCTCCGAGCAGCGCGGACACATGGGCGAGTAATTGTTCGGCATGAGCCTTGTTGCTCTCGTTACCGACGATAGACCACAAGTGCATGGCCGCATGCGCGGCATGCAACATTTCCTGGTCTTCGGCCTGCGTCCGATTCAGTTTTTCCGAGAGTTCCCATGCTTTGTTATTCGCTCGTGCTGCAATCCGGCGTTGCCATGTCGCGAATTCTTCAGGGCTGTGTTGTTGAGACATGAATTTAATCCTCAGTTTTCATGCGTCAGCACCTGTCAGATTTGCTGCAGATAACCGTCAGTGGTCATGATCGTGGTCATGATCGTGGTCATGATCGTGGTCATGGTCGTGGTCATGATCATGATCGCGGGCACAATCGTGGTCGTGGTCATGTCCGCACTCTTCGCCGTCATGATCGTGGTCATGATCATGATCATGCTCGTCATCGTCGTCATCTTCTTCTTCGAGATGGAACGCGAATTGGGCGGCCATGTAGACGTCACGTAGAGGCAGGTCATGAGCTTTCGCGATTTCGACGCAATCGTCGTACTCGGGCTTGAAGACCGCTGGCTCTTCGTCTCGCCAGCCGACTTTCCCTTTGATCGGACCGAAATCGGTTTCAACCGTATAGCCCATTCGCTCGCGGATCGAGCGTTGGATTCGTTGCCGACGGATTCCAAACGTCTGCGTTTCGCTGAACAGGATTGTCTCGAGCTTCCCGACGTCTTCAAGCTTGGCAATCACACTGAGCGTAATTGCCGGGCGATCCTTCTTCATTTGAATCGCGGTCGTAAAAACATCGAGTGCCCCGGCGGCAAGTAGCTTTCGCTTGGTGTAGCCCAGCACTTCGCCCGTGATATCGTCGAGATTCGTTTCCAACAGCATCACGGTGTCGGCAGAACCTTCAACGCCCGTCGTTTCTCCAATAATCAGCCGCAGGACGTTGGCTCGATCTTCGAGTTCACGCGTTCCAGCTCCGTAGCCAATCGTTTCGATGGTCATTTCAGGGAGAGAATCAACAAAGTTCGTGACCAGCGTTTTGACGATGGCCGCACCCGTTGGCGTTGTCAGTTCCGCGTCGATCGGAACGTTTGCCAGGGGGATACCCTTTAGTAGCTCGGCCGTTCCCGGTGTCGGGATCGCACAAACGCCGTGCGCGATCTTGACCTGTCCTCGGCCGGTCGGAATTCGGCTGCAATACAACTCTTCCACGTCGAGCAAATCGAAACCGATGGCCGCAGCAACGATGTCAACGATCGAATCAATCGCTCCCACTTCATGAAAATGAACCTGATCGACCGTCGAACCATGCACTTTCGCTTCAGCTTCTGCCACAACGTGGAAAATTCGCAGTGCCAGATCGCGCTGATTGTCGTTCAGCCCATCCGACCGATTGATAATCTGGCGGATATCACTTAAGTGCCGATGAGCGTGTTGTTCGGGATGTTCAACGCGAAAATGTTTCGCACGGAATCCACCCCGGTCAACTTCTTTCACATGCAATTTGACCCCGGGAAGATTGAGCGATTCAATACCAGCACGAAGAATATCCACGTCAAGTCCGGCATCAATCAGCGCGGCAACCGTCATGTCTCCGCTGATTCCTGAAGCACAATCTAAATAGGCGATTCGCATACGAAGTTTCCTGAGAAATAACATTCAGAGCGGCTGGCGTCTTTTGGGCCTGCCGCAGCGGTTGATCGGTCGAGTCGGAGCATTTTGAGTATTGATGCGGGCGGAGTCTATCAACCCGCCTGCGATTCGGTCGAGGGTCACGGTCACGAACTTTTTCACGTTCTTGTCGAAACGGTCGCGCACGATAGCCACGGACCCTCCCAAAACGGTATTTTTATTCGCTCGTACCTCCGCATTTCTGATAACAACTTCAATAACGTCGCAAGGAACGAACGCGATTATGACCGATTTGATCCCTCTTCCCTCAGGTTTTTCTACTGCTGGCGTCCGGTGCGGCATCAAGAATAACGCACCGAAACTGGATCTGGCGTTGTTTGTTTCCGACCGTCCCTGTGCCGCCGCCGGCGTCTTCACAACCAACCTGGTGTGCGGCGCTCCCGTAAAGGTGACCCGCGAACGACTTCCGCGATCGACGGCCCGAGCGGTCGTGATTAATTCAGGCAACTCGAACGCGGCAACAGGCGAACGTGGTATCGCTGATGCCAAGAAAATGACGGCAATAGTGGCCGATCAAATTGGGGCTGTCCCCGAAGACGTTCTCGTCGCTTCAACGGGAGTCATCGGTCGGTTCTTACCCATGGATGTGCTGGAAGCGGGAATTCCCGACGCAGCGAAACACCTGTCTCATACGCCGGAATCGTTTCGACATGCCGCTCAGGCGATGATGACGACCGACACGTTTCAGAAACAAGCGACGTCAACGCTCGCACTTCATGGTAAGGTGATCCGTATCAGTGGTGCGTGTAAAGGAGCAGCAATGATCGCTCCCAACATGGCAACCATGTTGTGCGTGATTATGACTGATGCCAAACTGAGCCAGGACGACGCAGCGACCATGCTGCGACACAGCATTCAAGACTCATTCAATTGCATCAGCGTGGACGGACACGAGAGTACCAGTGATTCTGTCATCCTGCTGGCAAACGGGGCGTCGGGAGTCACCATTACCACCGCCGAAGAGAGGCAGGCATTCCAGCACAAACTCGATGATGTCGCGATCAAGCTGGCAACAGACATCATCCGCGACGCGGAAGGGGCTCATCATTTCGTCGAATTGAATGTCACAGGAGCACGAACCCGTTTCGAGGCATTTAAAATTGCCAAGGCGATCGCAGACAGTCCGCTTGTCAAAACCGCGATCTGCGGTGCCGACCCAAACTGGGGCCGCATTGTATCGGCTGCCGGCTACGCTGGCGTGCCATTACTGGAAACGGATATGTCGCTCGTTGTGAACGGCTTTCTGCTTTATCAGTCAGGAACGCCGGTGGACTTCGACGCGACTCAAGTGTCCACAAGTCTTCGCGACAACCGAAACGTGACCATCGACCTCAAGCTGACTCACGGTCATGAAAAAGTCCGGTTCTGGACGTGCGACCTGACGAAAGAATATGTCGAGTTGAACGCCGATTATACGACGTGAAAACAAAGAC
Source organism: uncultured Schlesneria sp. (assembly GCA_903858935.1). Taxonomy (GTDB): domain Bacteria; phylum Planctomycetota; class Planctomycetia; order Planctomycetales; family Planctomycetaceae; genus Schlesneria. The sequence goes on from CAIOKO010000138.1 coordinate 20,028, forward strand.
CGGCGCAGCCGGTTCACTCGCGTCGGACGATGGGTTCAGAATAGGAACATCGTTAGCGCGTTGACCAGGCGAGCCGGGAGGCGTAAGGATTCTTCTTCTTGATTTGTATTGTCGGCGAAACGCGTGCCGCATTTATTTTCATTGGGAGTCATGATGAATCTGCATCGACTACGTTCGATTTGTGTTGGCCTTCTGACCGCCGGGATTTTAACGGGGGTTTCAGGGTTTGCATTGGGCTTGCTGGTCCCGACCGAAACAACGGTAACCGAACTCGCCCCCGGAGTTTATTTCCGGAAAGCTCAGTGGGAACCGCAATTTATCGGCTGTAATCAGGGCTGGATCGTCTTCGACGATTTCGTGCTCGTCATCGAAGCCAGCTTTCCGAATCAGGCCGAAGAATTGATTAAGGAAATCCGCAAGACAACTGACAAACCAATTAAATATGTTTTTGATACTCACTGGCACGGTGACCACGCAGACGGAAATCCGGTTTTCATCGCCGATGGAGCCAGCGCGATCGCAGCCGAGTCGAGTCGCGAACAGTTTGTGAATAAGGGGATCGCTTCGTTCGACAAGCAGAAACAGGAAAAGGCTGGAGAATACGGCAAGTTGAAATATGGCATCCCTTCGGTCTACTTTCCGAAGAAGATGATCATCGAAGATTCCAGGCAACGAGTCGAACTGATCCACATTGGCCACGGCCACACTCCTGGCGATGCCGTCGCGTGGTTACCCAAACATGGGATTTTGTTTACTGGCGACAGTTGCGTGAATGGGGCCTTCAACTATACAGGCGAAAGTAATACTTCGAGCTGGATCTCGGTTCTGACCGAAATGTCAAAAATGCCCATCAAGATGGTTTGCCCAGGTCACGGCGAGCGAAGCGATTCAAAACTTGTCGAAACCCAAAGGCGGTACTTTGTCGAACTTCGTCAAGCAGTGCAGGAAGGGATCACGGCAGGAAAGAATCTCGACGAAATCAAGAAATCGATCGATCTGCCGTGGTATAAGGAATGGGCAGGGGTTTCTGTTCGAGAACGAGCAGAGAATATCGAACATGTCTATAAAGAACTGACGGCCAAGACGTGATGTCCTGCTTGCCATATCAACTGAATTCACAAGAGTTTAGCCACAGATACACACAGAACCACATAGATAAAGAGGAACAAATTCCAAGAAAAACAGTTGAAAAACGCCTTTGCCAGTATTTTCCTCTTTTGCATTTATCCGTGTGAATCTGTGTTCATCTGTGGCAAATTCTCTTCGTTTTCGCATCCTCTACAGTGGATCGTTGACCGTTTCTTAGGTGAAGGAAAACTTGGGTCAAGACAAGGACCGTTAGCTTTGTCTATGTGAACGAATTGGCCGTTTGGGCCAAAAATTGGAATTGAGATTGCTATGGCTGAAATACCTTCCGAACCGACAGATCCGAGTCATTCCATGACTTGCATGGAGATTTGGGGCGGTAATAAAGCCACCTTTCGAAATGTTACTTTGCCCGGCCTGGGTGCCTGGGTTTATAGTCGGCCTTATCAGCAGGCAGAGAGCGGCGGCGACGTTTACTACGTTTCCAATTGCGCAACGGGACGGATTACCCGTTTGATGCTGGCGGATGTCAGCGGACACGGTTCGGCCGTAGCGAAGATCGCGAACGACCTGCGAATGCTGATGCGCCGTTACGTGAACCACATTCAACAGGTCAAATTCGTTTCGTCGATGAACAACGAATTTGCAACCCTGGCGAGTTCAGGAGGGTTCGCAACAGCTGTGGTAGCGACATTTCTAGCACCGACACGACGCTTAACCTTCAGTAATGCCGGTCACCCTCATCCATTGATTTATACCGCGAGAGATCGCCGCTGGAGATTGCTGGAAACCCTTCATGATGAAAAAGGCCACCTATGTGGCCCCAGTGACCTGCCTTTGGGGATCTTCGAAGACGGAGATTACGGCGAACTTGAATTAATGCTCGACGTCGGTGATCTCGTGTTATTTCACACCGATGCCTTCATTGAGTCACGTGATTCGCAAGGCGAGCTGCTTGGTTCACAGGCGTTCCTTGACATCGTTTCCAAAATAGAGGGAGACCACCCCGAAACTTTGCTGGAAAAAATCGTCACCAAAGTCACATCACTTTGGCCCGGCAATCTGACGGACGACGACGTGACTTTGCTGCTGTTTCAGGCAACGGGAGAAGAGGCTCAGGTTCCCATCGGAAAACGGATTTTGGCCCCGTTTCGATTCCTCAAAGGAATGTCCGCCTCACTGCTGAACGGAGGGCGCGGAATGCCTCTACCCGAATTCAGCCTGGCGAACCTGGGAGGCGCAATGTTCGAATCGCTAACCCATCGTGCGACGCGTATCCAGAAGCCGAAATAACGAGGCATTTTCGTCGTATTGGCTTCAGCCCATGCTACGCTAACACGCGCGCTACGCTCTTACGGCTTGTGGCGCGTCATTCAACCATCAGGATCGGCTCGACGTCGCCGTTGGCGTCGAATTTGGCAATCACGGTTTCGTTGAACGTGTGGTGCCCCAGGCAGGCTCGTGAAAGGCCGGTTTTCTTGAGGATGCGTGAGATCATCAACTGGAAATCACCCAGCTTCAGTCGATAGCCAACACCCGCATCCGGGGCGACAACCTTGCCGTCTTCGGTGACTGTCAGCGTACGCCATGTCGCATCAACGCGGGTCCGCTCCGGATGCCAGACGAATAACAGTGGAGCAAATAATCCTTCCCCTTCAGCGACCTGCTTTAAGACGATTTCGTTTCCTTCGACCGACAACTGGTGTGGTGTGCTTAATACCCGATCCTGTGGGATCGCAAGAGGAAACACCCGGGCCTTCATCCGGTGGCCGGTGATCTTTCCTTCGCGAGTGATCCCTTCGCATGAACCAACCATCCCTTCACACAGAGACAGACGGGATTCGTATTCAATCCGTTGACGGTTTGACTCGGCAGACTTCTTTGCCCCCGATGCGGCATCGGTTCCCGCCGAACGTGACTTCGGGGAGTTCGAAAGAAGAGGGACGCCACTGATTGAGTCGGCGACGAACAGGAATCGTTCTTTACGCGATAACATCACCAGTCGTTCGACACTTAATTTTCCCGGTCCCGCCATTTGAAGTTCGATGTAATCAGCATCGGGGTCAGATTGCCAGCAGACACAGGACCATTCTTCCGCCAGTTCGACGGCGGCATCGCCAATCTTCAGCTTCAGATTCCAGTCGCCATGAATCAGCGCCCGTCCCAGTGCCGTGACATCAAGCTGGGGAAGGGGCTGATGATGAGTGATGGCCACGCTGTCCGCATCGACGCTCCAGTCGCTTCTCAGCAGTGCAAACCTCGCCCAATCTGACTGATTGGACGGCATCGTGGCGATTTCATTTCGATTGCGCTTTGGTGGTTTTCCATCGACGGCTCGCTGGATCGCCTCGAGGTAGGCTCCCGTTGATCCGATGAGACCCAGACCGAATAAGTCGGCAGCAGCCGTCAGGATGGGAAGTGGATCGAGTTGAGATCCATTCGCTAATGCGGCGCGTCCGTCAGGACGGCACAAGAGAATGGCTCGATCGACGACGTTTGTCAGTAACTGTCGCTGCTCGTCCGTCCAAAGATTCTCTTCGTAACGATCGCTGACGATGGTCGCTCGAATAAACGGGGCCAGCCACAGTGACAGCCTGGCCACAACATCGGCATGCGGAGTTCCATCTGTATCTGTCTTGTCGACGAGTTCCTTGGCCAGCAGCTTGCGGCCCGACCTGATCAGATTGGCCGAGCTCGCGATTTCGCGAAATACGAGGCCGCCAATGAATGGGATTTCGCCGTGTTCAAGGGTTGTCACGTCGGCAGGCACTGTTGGGTCAGAATGGATGACCGTCGGCCACATCATCAGTTCTGAAAGTGTATGCCGCCAGAGCATAAAAAAGTGATCTGTCGAAAGGCGATGCCCTGACCGATCAAGAAATTCGAGTGCCGCCAACAATGCCAGCGGACGGACTTCCTCGGAACTGACCGCATGAGTCAGTTCCGTAACCAGCGGCTGAACTCGCTGAGTCCAGTTCACAGCCGGCTTGTTGACCGGTCGCCCGGCCTTTGAATTCAGTTTTTTCGCTGGCAGCCCAACGGCCTGAACAATGACTCGTACCAGTCCTGCCTCTTCCGGATAGGCGGTATGGGACCAGAGCGATCGTTCACCCAGACCTTCGCCAGCCTTTGCGGTCCCTTCGATGGTACGACGCGACGCCTGCCACGCTTTGCAGAAGGCTGCCACGTTTCCGCTCGTTGCGGCTGACTTCAGCTCGTCCGGGGCTGACCGATCCCAGGTGAGCGCTTTAAGAAAATCCGAATTCGTATACCCCGGAAGGTCGGTAATTTGATTGGCGAATGAAAGGGAGTGCATCGACATGTTAGACCGTTCGAAAAAATGCGAAATTGTCGGTGAAGAAGATTAACCGAACCCATTTCAAATGCCTAACCTCGGCGGAGAAATCTCGCGCATTTTTCTGTGAACGCTGCGGGGAGCGAAGCCCGTATCGGCGTCATCCGACCTGACCCCATCGCCCCCGTGGCGATGGTTAACGGGCCTTTGCACCAGCGCGAGCCGACATTCATCGAGACGTGAAATTTCAAATTTCTATCGCTTCTGCACGTAATGAGTGTGACAATAGTCAGGCGAGCCAGGGCAAAAGGCCCGTTAACCACCGCCGCGGGGGGGGCTTCGTTTTTGCACCAGCCAAATTCCTTTAAGGCATCGCCCTCTCTGGCCTGGGCAGGACACCGAATTGTCGGCCTGATCGGAACACATGGGTCGGCTCAAGGTGCTGGCGACCGATTTCGACTCGGCCTTCGGAATCGACCAGAGGAAACTCGCCATCCTGAAGTTCGAGGATCGTGATGTCGGCGATTGCGCCGGGTTTCAGTGTCCCGAGCTCGTTTTCGTGTCCAAGAAACTTTGCGGGGATTTGTGTCGTGCGCCGGATCACCTCTGGAAGCGACATTCCAAGGTGCAGAAATTTATCCATAGTCGTGACCAGATCGAAAACCGGTCCGTGCAGATTGTAATAATGGATGTCACTGCTGATAAAATCAGGCAGAATTCCCTGATCAATCAGGCTTCTTGCCACATGGAAATCAAAGCTCGCAAAGCCGTGGCCGACGTCCAGTAGCACACCTGTTTCCAGTTTCTTTCGAATTGCTGTACGGATGCGGTAATTGGCGTCGACCAGTCCGCAGTTTTTCCCGTGGTAACAGTGCGTCAGCACATCGCCTGGCTTCAGCCGATCGAGGATATGCTCCATCGTGAGTGTCGAATTCGGACTGTGGACAACGAGAGGTAAGCCGACGAGATCCGCTGCCTCACGTGCTCGCTCAAGCCCGCCCGCCTCGTTCCGGCCACCCTCGGCCAGATTCGCTGTCAATCGGATTTTGATCCCGGCGATCACATCGCGATGAGCGGCGACGACCCTTTGAACCGTTTCAATGTCACAATAACGAAGATCATGCAATTCACCCAGCAGGGGTGGATTGCCGACGCTGCCGATCAATCCTTGACCAGCAATGTGAAGCAACGCCAGTACGCGGGTCTCGGCTTCGTCGATGACGAATCGGCGAAAGCCTTCGAAAATCAATCCGCCCGCCGTGCCGAAGTCAAGCACGGACGTGACACCGCGAGATAAACAGGTCGAATCAGGTTCGATTCCGAAATGACTGACGCCTGGAAAAACGTGGACATGAAAATCGATCAACCCCGGCACAACAAACTTTCCGCGCACATCAATCACGCGCCGGGCTTCTGCGGGGGTTGTCGCAGGAGGCAGAATTGAAACAATTTTTCCATGACTGACGACGACATCGTACAGTCCGTTCAAGTTCTGGGACGGATCAATCACTTGCCCGCCGCGAATCACGAGATCATTCATGGCAAATTCAAATTCGGACAAAAATTCGCTGACGGTAAAGCCAATACACGAACAACCAGAAACAGATCAAAACCAGATTGGCCTCAACCATCGGTGCGTATTTACTGCCGAACATCTGGAATATGTCTGTATTGATGTGGCGTTTCAACAATTCTGCCGTCCAGCCCCGTAGTAACTGACCTGACATATAAAGCACCATCGAATTCATGCCGGCGACAATCAGTGGAAACGACCACGCTTTCCACCCGAGACCGTCAATGATGCCATAGAAACCGGCCAGCATCAGCAACGTCCAACCGGTGCTGAACAGAGTCCAACCTGGAGTCCAGATTCGTTTTACGAGAGGGCAATAGCCAAGTGCGTTCAAACCCCAACCGACACCAAGAAGAAGAATTCCCGAAATTACCAATGTTACAAACGTCTTTCGGCGATCAAGGCTTGCTCGTCGAATGAATTCGCCTGCCATCAACCCGAAGAGCATTGTCACAAACGCCGGAATGAAATTCGTTGTTTGATATCCGCCACTGTTGAAGACATAAGGTTCAGGACGAGTGACCAGTCGACGAGCAATTTGCCCGAGCCGTGTGATCCAATTGGGAGCTTCGGCTTCTTTGGGTTTGGCTTCATCCGCATCCGCTTGCGGCTTTGGCGGTACCGGAGTCTGGCCTTGAACGACAGGTGCAGGCGAAGCGGCAGGAAACAGGTTCAGCAGCCAGCGGTCAAAAGTGGCTGCCGGATTCGCGTTCTTCTGCCAATGAGCCTCGAACCCCTGTAACAGTTTCCAATCATCTGGCAGATTAATCTGTTTGGGATTCTCGACGACCGCGACAGGCGTCAGGGCAAACCACGCCCAATATCCCCCAAGGATAATTGCTGCGGCAGCGAGTTGGACGGCGAATTTTCGGTTTCTGAAAAGGAATAAGAATGGGTATCCAAGTCCGATTTGCGTCAAGACGTTCATAAACGCAAAGTTCGTCGTGGGCTTACCGCCAGAGGAGAGAAATATTCCCAGCAGGATCAGCACCAGCGATCGAAGCAATACATGCCGTGCCAGTTTGTCGGACGATTGCCCTTCAACTTCCCGGCGGCTGAACGAATAGGGAACAGCGACGCCAACAAGAAACATGAACGATGGCTGGATCAGATCCCAGAACGCACAGCCGACCCAGGGGACATGTTCGAACTGATATCCGACAGCCTGCATGATCGAGCAATCAGGAAAATTTTTCGACGTTGCAGCGAGGCCAAATCCGTTTGCGGCCAGGCAGACCATCACAAACCCGCGATAAGCATCCATCGACGCCAGTCGGGGGTTTGGCGTTGCCACAGAACTCGCTGCTGTCGCCATCGTCATGGTTGTCTCCAACTCATTTCAGTTCGGTCGTGATCGATCAGCCAGATGTTACGGTAGTTGACCGGATTTCCATGATTTTGCAGCAGGATTGGTAAAGGATTTGGACCTTCAGCACTGCCACCGCCGGTTTTATTTTCCAGTTCCAATCGATCCTGAATGACAACCCCATTATGTCGCACGGTGATTCGTGCTTTGGCAATTCTCTTTCCGTCTTCAGAGAATTTGGGTGCTCTAAAATCGATATCGTACGTTTGCCATCGGAGTGGCGGAAAGCTCATGTTCATATCAGGTGCTTTGAACTTATAGAGCGAACCGCAATCGTTGAATTGTGGTTCAAGCCCGAACGAATCAAGGACCTGCACTTCGTACCGTTTTTGCAGATAAAAGCCACTGTTACCACGTGATTGCCCGCGTGCGAGTGGCATGTAGGGCGTACGAAATTCGCCATGCAGAGTGAAGTTCTGATAAGAGTTTGTCGTCTCGCAGCCAATTTCCAGAAGACCATCGGAGGTGATTTTCGCGTTTTTCAGCAGGTCAGTGTTCTTGCCATCAAACAGCACAATCGCATTCGCGGGTGGCTTGGCTCCAAGTGTGGTGCTGAGACGCTTTACCGGCTGAAGGCAGCTCAACCGCTGACCGGCGGTATTTGTTACGACGGCCGCGTACCCCGGTTGCAGGTAAATGACAAGATCTTCGCCACCGAGAATGACTCGATTATCAGCCCAGCTTCCCGCAAGTTTCAGCCGCGGAGAACCATCAAAACCGTTTCCGGGGAGACCACCGCGATAAATGAGGGCACTAAAATTCCCTTCACCCAGAGCGACAACTTGCAAACCGATCGGTCGACAAATTCCACACAGCGGGATCGAACCGACATATTCGCCCTGAACATGATAATCGACATCGACCTGTGCGAGATCGGTAATACCCTTGGACAAATCCTCGCCGTAAACAGTCGCGGCACCAGCCAGCAGGCCAACGACGACGACCCAAAATTGAGACACAGAACGTAACATCGTGAGTACTTCTTAAAGTGGGTTAGTAACCATCGTTCACTTTTTGCAATCTGACACAGCGTCCATTCGACCATGACGCTCAACCGATGTCATGATCACACTGGTAACATTTCAATCGTTTTTCTCTTAAAGGCGGCAGTCAGCGAAGCATCGGCGACACTTTCGCAGCCTTCCATTCGGGCCACAAGATTTCCTTGCAGGTCGATCATTTCGACATCGCACCGAATCAACTGTTCGGGGGTGTCTTGCATCCGGATGACGATCCGAACACCGTCTTTGGGGAATGTTCGGCGGTACTGCCGGTAGTTCGCAATCGCACACGGCAAGCACGGCTTCCCCCGGAATTCTTGCGACCAGAGGATGATCCCCTGCAAGGCCGAGTCGATGGCAAGAGGATCGGCGAGCCAGCTGCCGCGAGCAGGTTCAGACATCCATGACCACGGGCTCGGCGCGGAACGCGAAGTGACAACAATCCCCTCTGCCGAACACGCTTCGATTGCCGTAATTCCATGCAACATCGGACCGTGAAACAACCGTGTTTCGTAGGCGGCTGACAAGTTCATGGAATATCGACGATCTGCCACATGCAGGCTTGACCCGGGAACCGTGGAATATGACGGAGCCAGTTCCACGAATCCACCGGCATGAAGAATATCACGTCCGTGGTTCGTTGAGACAAGTTGAACACGAGCCGTGAAACAGTCACCATTTCGTACAGGCTTTCCGGTCAGTACTTTCAGAAGAATCTGATCGTGACTTCCCAGTCGCACACCTTGGTAAACCCGCAGGTCATTAAATCCTCGCAATTCCAGGCCGGGGTTTCGATGGATGGCACCATGGGACAGCCATTCCAGGATCATCGCGACCGGAAAAACGGCCTTACCTCCAATGACGTGGGATTCGAGAAACGAATACTGGGGCACATCGAGGATTCGTTCGAACGCGACCTTGAGTTCGCCCACAGACTCAGGCTCGTGATTTGAATCGGTTACCGGAATAAAAACCTGTGGCGCCGTGACCGGATTGGCTTTTCCCTGATTTGATACCGGTACCGAGCTTCCATTGGCAGCATGCGTCTGGTTCGCTGAATGACCAGACGCTTTGCTCGTGGCCAGCACAAGCACTTCGACTGATCGGCTGCTGGCTTGTTCAAACTCCTGCACCAGCGTTTCCGCGCCGGCGTCGAGCGGAATTAAACCAACCCCCTCTGAGGCAAACAGTTTCTTCAGTCCGCCTTGAACCATTCCTCCATCCCACGGTCCCCAGTTGAATGATGCGACGCGGCATTGAGGGTGTTCGTTCGCGAACTGCTGCGCCTGTTTATTCAGGACTTCGTTAGCGATCGCATAATCCATTTGACCCACTCGACCGAATCTCGCCGTGTACGAAGAAAACAGTCCCAGGACTTTCAGTTGTGTCGGGTCGACACTGTCGAGCAGCGATTTCAGTCCAGAAATCTTGGTTTGATAGACACGTTCAAATTGTTCCCGAGTCTTGTCTTCGATCTTCTGATCGGCCAGCACGCCCGCACCATGGATAATGCCACGGATCGGTCCATGTTCGCGTTGAATTGGAGCCAGCAGCGTTCGAACCGCGATGGAATTTCGCACATCGACCGAATGATAAGAAACGGAAATCCCCAAGGAGTAGAGTCGATAGAGTTGCCGGGCAATGTCTCGACCCGCTGTGATCTGCTCTAACTGGACGGCAATCGATTTCGGCGTCGTACCTGCCGGAGCCCGAGCGATCAATCCCTGCTTGATTTCAGCGTCCGTCGTCAGGCAGGACAGCCAGTCAGGTTCCGGGGAAGGTTCCGGACTACGCCCAAGTATGACCAGCCGAGGACGCCATGCTTTGGCGATGGCAAATGCCGCTTCGGCGGTGACGCCGCGTGCTCCGCCGGTAATGACAACCACGTCTCCAGGAACGATCGGAAGACTCCCTTGCTGTCCTTTCAGTGGAACTTCGATCGATTCCAGACAGGAATTACCACTTGGAGTGATCCCGACTTCAACAGGGCCTTGATGTAGAAGTTCTTCGACGAACATCGCAGCAGCCACGTGGTTTGCGGTCCAGTCAGGACTGATGTCAAACGCTCTGGAAATGACATCTGGCCATTCGAGCGATGCGCATTTTGCCAGTCCCGCAAGTCCCCCTGAAACCGGGTCTTCCAAACTCCGGTTGGCTTCGAAGCCGAAGTATCCATCCAATCGAGAAACTGTTGCAAACAATGTCGCCATCGATTGACTGTTGCCACGCAGCGTCGGCCCAACTTTTTGCAGCCATTCAACCGATTTCCAGAGTTGTTGCTCGGACATTCCCTGTGCGGCCGCCACAATAATCAGCCCGGCCAACTTCGACGACACCTGTGGCGACACGGGGTCCGTGAGATTGACAATCTGCGCCCGAAAACCACGATCGGTTAATTGGTTTGCGATCTGCCGGGATAAATCCGAGCCATCCTCCGTAACCCAGATCTCGCTACCCGGCATCAGGCGAATCTTCACTCGGTTCGCGGAAACGGCGACCGGTGAGCAACGTACAATGCTGCGATTAATACGTGCATCCGTCGTTAGCGTACTGGCCGCTAACACGTTGATCACAGGCGTCGATGAACGCTTCAAAGTTTGTGGTTCGGAATTGGAAGAACAAGCTGCCGAAGCGCTTTGTGTTTTTGTCGTTCTGGCGTCTGCAAGCGTGACAACGTCTCGTAACGTATGAAGCGCACCCAATTCTTCCGGCTGAAAAGCAGGAAGGTCGGGAACTCTTTCCTGTAACGCCGACAAGATCTCGACCCGTTTGATCGAATCGATCCCTAGGTCATGATCAAGACTCATGTCGAGATTCAGCATTTCCGTCGGGTAGCCGGTCTTTTCCGAGACCACTTCCAGGACGACGGGCCCCAACTCACTGCGGCTCTGGCAGTCGGTTTGAGCCTGAATCTGAGCAGGAGCATTATTAGCGACAATGGCTGACACGTTATTAGCGGTGGAGTGCGCCGCAGTAACGTGCGATGCTCCAGTGGAACGGGCATCCGCAAGAGTGACGACATCTCTCAGTGTATGTAGCGCACCCAGTTCTTCCGGTTGGAATGCTGGAAGGTTCGGAACACGTTCTTGAAGTGCGGACAGGATTTCAACACGCTTGATCGAATCGATCCCAAGATCGTGATCAAGACTCATATCAAGATTCAGCATTTCCGTCGGGTAGCCGGTCTTTTCGGAGACCACTTCAAGGACGACTGGCCCGAGCTGGCTACTGTTTTCACTGACGGAAGGAACCGGCATTGCTGGAGCAGGCTTCATGGCGGCCGGAGAAGCGATTTGAATCGATAGACTTTGAGGGGCAGTGTGAGCTCCCGCAGATCGGGCATCCGCCAAAGTCACCACGTCTTTCAGCGTGTGAAGCGAGCCAAGCTCGTCCGGTTGGAACGCAGGAAGATTTGGAACACGTTCTTGAAGTGCCGAAAGAATTTCAACGCGCTTGATCGAATCGATCCCGAGATCGTGGTCAAGGCTCATGTCGAGATTCAACATCTCGGTTGGATAACCTGTTTTCTCCGACACGACTTCGAGCACGATCGGACCCAGACGACTCACTTGGGGAACCGTCACTGCAGGACCCACCTGAGCCGCCGGTGCGACGGGGATCTCCGCAGCTGGCTTCGGAGTCATCGCGGGGCGAACCGACGACTCAGAAGTTAAGGAGCGGTTTGTTGTACGGGCATCCGCTAGCGACACCACGTCTTGCAGCGTATGTAACGAACCGAGTTCGTCCGGTTGGAACGCAGGAAGATCGGGTACTCGTTCCTGGAGAGCAGACAGGATTTCGACACGTTTGATTGAGTCGATTCCAAGATCATGATCGAGGCTCATTTCCAGATTGAGCATTTCGGTCGGATAACCGGTCTTCTCGGAGACGACCGCGAGGACGATCGACGCGAGTGATGTGCGTGACGCCGTGATTTTCGCTTCCGGCGCCAGTACGGAAGTTGGTTGTTGGGATTGCGGAGGTGCGGCAGGAACAGGCGATTTGACAGGCGCATGGCCTTGAAGTGCAATCACCGATGGTGTCACGTTCACCGGTGCGGGAGCAGGCATCGGCGCAGGCATCGCAACTGCTTTCTGTGCGAGCTGGGCTGCAGATGCTGGGACAACATCAGGTACCGTCGGTGGACGTTGAGGTTGCGGGCGAGGGGCCTCGTGGAATTGATGCGAGGCTGGGGGCATGACTGCAGGTGTGATTTTCACCTCAGGATTGGTCTGAGCCCGGGGCGCTGCAAGAAATGCACTTAACTGCGTGTCCGATGAATTCGGCCCCTCAATGGCGTCGGCGATCCCGATACCGAGTTGTCTTTCTGCGAGCCGTTCAAACGTTTTAAATGCAGCTTCCTGTCCCTCAAGAAACTGCTGATGCAAGCGGGTTGTCTCGTGTTGCATCCGCTGTAATGCTGCCAATGTCTGGCGAATTGTTTCCGCCGTATTGGAATCAAGTGTTCTGGCGGAGGCCACAATCGGTCGTGAATCGGGCTGAACTGCAGTTGTCGTCATCATCGGCCGAATATCTTCTAATTGCGTTGGAGTTGATGGAGCTACTGGTTTCGGCAAGCCGGGTTTGGCGAACAGCGATTCGTCGGAGTTCATCGTTTGTCGTTGATTCTGCGGGTCATTGGTGACGAAAGACGCGTCAGTCGTCGTGGTTGTCGTGGTGGATGACGCGCTTGGCACTTTCGGCTTTTGAGCAGAACGGGGTGGAATCGGCGGACGCGGCTTCACATAGTTTGCGCCGCAAATCGGAATCCGCAACCGTTTATCTTCTGCTGTTGCAGAAGCACCGCTTGCGGGGTCCCATTGCGGCAACCGAACCGGATGGCCTGCCGCAGATAACTGAGCGAACGCATTTGCAAGATCCGCCACACCACCTCGTTTGCCGCCGGACGAATCGACAGCAATCGCTCGATATTCTCGCCCATTCAGGATGGAATTCACCAGACCGGTCAGAACGCCACTTGGCCCGACTTCGAGGAATGTTCTGACTCCATCCGCATACATTCGCTCGACTTCACTGACGAAATTAACAGGACGTGCAAGCTGCGTCGCCAGAAGATCGCGAGCGGCTACCGGATCAGCGGGATATTCCGTCGCCGTGCTGTTTGCGTAAACCGGCATGCGTGACGGAGCGAACTCAACCTCGTCCAGTACCGGACGGAAAGCACGGCTGGCCGTCGCGACCAGTGGACTGTGAAACGCTGCCGCAACGGCAAGTTTTTTACCTCGGATGTTGCGGCTGGCAAATAGTTCGGTTGCTCGATCGATTTCGGGAAGTCGGCCGGACAATACAACCTGTGTTGGACTATTGTGATTCGCAACCACGAGATCGACAGACAATTCTTTGATTGCAGCTTCGATTTGAGTGAGGGGAGCACCCAAGGCGAGCATGCCCCCTTCAACGTCTTGTGCGGCCGCCATCAATTGTCCGCGTAACATCGACAATCTGTAAAGCACTCGCGGCGCGAATCGACGCGATGCGCACAGCGCCGTCAGTTCGCCATAGCTGTGTCCTGCGACCGCTTCTGGCTGAACACCGAATTGATCCAGCACTGCCAGAACCGCCAGACTGATTGCTCCGATCGCCGGTTGTGCGATCTGAGTTGCCCTCAATGTCGTTTCGTGCTGTGTCCGTACTTCAGGCGAAAACGACGGGTGCGGATAGATGTAGTCACTCAATCGGTTTGGAACCGATTCGTTTCCGCCGGAGGTCATGGCGTTGGCGAAAACTTCGTTTGCCTCACCCAGCACATCGAGCATCACGGGGAATCGACAAGTCAGTTCGCGGAGCATACCCACGTATTGTGCTCCTTGACCCGGAAAGAGCACTCCCAATTTTCCGTTCAGACCGCCGCGTCCGTAGTGGGCTCCGTCGGGCGTCGACCATGTCGACTTTTCCGGATACCGTTCGAACATCGTCAGCGCCCCGGCAACAAGTTTGCCAAGATCGGTTTTTTCTCGTTCGACAACCAGCAGCAGACGATGAGGGTGCTCAACACGGAACTCGTTTCGGCTGTGTACGGCGAAGCTCCGAACATCGTTCCATGTCGACGTTGCCAGCGGGGTCAGTTTCGACCGAACGTCGCTGATCAGTTCGTTCAGCCCCAGCCCTGACAGCGAAACGATCTGGACGTCGCCATCCCAGTCAGGCTGATCAAACGACTGCGGCGACTCTTCCAGCACGCAATGGAAATTACTCCCTCCGAAACCGAAAGCGCTCACAGCAGCACGACGTGGATAGCCGTTCGGCTTCACCCAGGGCCTGGCTTCTGTATTCACATAGAAAGGTGAATCGTCAGCCAGCAGCGCAGCGGGAGGCCTGTTCACTTTAATGGTCGGGGGCAGAACGCGATGTTGAAGAGCAAGAATCGCTTTCAGAATCCCGGCAGCACCCGCTGCCGCTTTAGTATGACCGATCTGCGACTTGATCGATCCGACGGCGCACCATGCGCCCCGACGTCCCGTCGACTTGTAAACCTCCATCAAACCGGTGACTTCCGTCGCGTCACCAACCTTTGTTCCCGTTCCGTGCGCTTCGACCAGTTCAATCGTATCGGGCGTAACCCCGGCCACGCGATAGGCGTCGTTAAGACAACGAATTTGCCCTTCCGCCTTCGGTGCATAGACTGCGTTGCCTGCTCCATCACTGGATGTGCCAATCCCTTTCAGGATTGCGTAAATCTTGTCGCCATCGCGTTCGGCATCAGCCTGTCTTTTGAGGACAAGCATGCCGACACCTTCACCGAGAATCGTCCCATCCGCCTCGTTTGAAAATGGCCTAGAGTCTCCCGAAGCCGACAACGCCGGAGTCTTGCTGAAACACATGAACATGAAAATGTCATTGAAGGTGTCGATCCCTCCGGTGACAACCATGTCACTACGTCCCGTCCAAAGCTCCAGAGCGGCAAGATGAATGGCCGATAGCGAACTGGCACATGCCGCATCGACAACGCAATTGGTGCCATGCAAATCGAGCCGATTAGCGATTCGTCCAGCCACGACGTTGCCGAGCAAACCCGGAAACGAATTTTCCTGCCAGGGGACATAACTTTCGGAGATACGATTCACAACATCGTCGGCCACATCGTCAGCAACCCCGGCATCCTTCAAGGCCTTTCGCCACTTGGGATGTCCGAGTCGGGCACCAAGCGGGATGACCATTTCGAGCGTCCCGGTCACACCGAGAATACATCCCACCCGCGAACGGTCAAACGAACGGCCCGCTCCGTAGCCTGCGTGCTCGAGAGCTCGCTTGGCACCGACCATTCCCAGCAATTGCGACGTATCAATCGCTTCCAGATTATTGGGAGAAATACCGAATTCGAGCGGATCAAACGGGAGCGGTGAGAGAAAACCACCGCGACGTGCATACGTCATATCGGGGGTTTTCTGGTTCTGATCAAAGTAATCGTCCGGATTCCAATGTGACGCCGGAACTTCTGTAATGGCGTCGACTCCACGTCGAATATTTGACCAGAACTCTTCGGTATTCGCGGCCTTGGGAAACAGGGCGCTGATTCCGACCACGGCCAACGGGGGCTGAGTGGTTGTTTTATCAGAGGATTGGTGTTGTGAGCTCATGCGTTTTTATATGACTTGTAGGACTTAAGTAACTTCGAAAAATGTCCACAGGAAAGCAACAGACGTTGAAATCACCTTTCAAACATCGAATGCATTGCCGCCGGTTCTAACGGAACAATCCGCCCCACTTCCACGGGGATCGGAAAGCCCTGGCTGCGTAGAATGTTCAGGCGCTGCATGACTGCTGCGCTGAAAAGTAAATTCTGCGCGACCGTAGCGACGCGACGGTTCTGCGGTTGCGCAAGAAATGTACCTTTCGTCCATTCGTTGAAGGCACCCATCGCTGGGCCACACCAGATTTGATAATCCAGCCTTCGCGACGGCTCGCCGGAATTGGCCCATCGAGACGATTGACCAAGGTACCAGCGAAAAACCAGTGCCATCTGATGCTTCGGGTCCTTTTCACCCTTCTCGATCTGAGCAGGATCACGTGTCGAGAAATAATCGACGGTCTGTCGCCACACATCTTGCAGTGACGTCCGAAACAGATTCTTTTCCAGCCACTCTCGTTCTGCTGAAGGAATATTCTCGATTCCCTGATAATTCCTGTAAGTTTCGTACAGCTTGGCGGCACGCATGGGAAACATCGTCCCACGTTTCAGGACCTGAACTTTGACCCCCATTTCGAACATATCAGCACACGGACACATTGTGACGTCAGCCTGTTCAGCCTCGGCCAGCATTTGCCTGACTGCGTCGCAAGTCCCGGATTCAAGACACGCTTGCTGAACCGAGCCAACCAGGATGTATGCCGCCCCCATGGCGAACGCCGCTGCTGCCGATTCCGGTGTGGCGATCCCACCCGCAGCCCCGACTCGTAACGGTTGAGCGAATCGATACTGTGCCGCCGCGCGGTCGCGAAGAGACATAATTGTCGGCAGCAGTGTCAGAGCAGGGCGGTTGTCAGTATGTCCACCAGAATCGGCCTCGGCCGTGATGTCCTGCGCAACGGGAACTTGTTCGGCGAGTTTCGCCTGCTCGGCGGTAATTTCACCCCGCTCAACCAGATAGGAAAGAATCTTTGCGGGAGCGGGAGCGAAGAACTTCGAGCCGACCTCGATACGGGAAACCTTCGCAATAATTCGATTCGGCGTCTGAATCGCGCCATCCGCACCGCGATGAATTCCATGCAGGCGATAGCGGACGACATGCGGAGTCAAATCAAGAAAAGCTGAGGCCTCGATCAGCCGCACACCGCGTCGCAAATACAAATCGACCACGGATCGCTCAAGCGACTGATCATTGGGGCTGTGGATCAGATTAAATCCATAGGCAGGTGTCGTACGACCGCCATCCGGCGAACCCGGGATCGGATTGGCACCCTTGTCCAGCGCCTGAAGCCGATCAATCGCCGTTTCAACACGAGCAAGACTCAGTCCCGCAGCCCCAAAGATTCCCAGCATCCCCTGCTGAAACATCTCTTCGACAATTCGCTCAGAACCGATCCCGGCAGCCATCGCGCCCGAGACGTAACTGAAACGAAGCCCATGATCCTGACGAAATGATTGATCACCTAATTCCCCCATCCGAACTGGAGGAACGACACCCACGATGGGATACGATTGCGAATCATGGTCCGATGAACCGAGTGATCCTAATCCGCCACGCGCCAGGCCTAAACCTTGAGACGTATTGACGATCATCAGGGGAGACGCAATATCGCGCACCGCTTCGGCGATAGAAGTCGAATCAATCGACAGTGAACCGCCTGTCGCGGACCACCAACCGAGCAGCGTCTGGGTCGAAGAATTCATTGTGAAATCAAAAACCGTGAATGCGTTAACGTCTGAAATCGAAGATGCATAGTATAGAAGTGAACGTCAACGGTTGCACGCGGTGAACCATGAGAATCGATCAGAGAACCCGCACGGTAGGCGGAGTTTGCGCCGGTAATGCCTTTGATGAGACTCAATTCGGCTGTTCCGCCGGTAAAATCACGCCGGCGATTCCCCAAATCTCCCGAAAACTCTGCCCAATCCCTTTAACCGGAATTGTCGTCACTGTGCGATCGCCCACAAATGTTGGAACGACCGCAGGTAAATCACGCCGTTTGAGATCGCGGGAGACGCCGAAATATCTTCACCCAGCTCATTTTCAGCAACGATTTCGACTTTTTCCGAAGCTTTGACGACCGTGACCTTTCCGTCGCGAGCGGTCAAATAAATTCGCCCGTCAGCGTAGACCGGTGAAGCGCGGTGCCGTTGACGATGAGTTCGCTGATAATCGAGTTGTTCACCAGTCTTTGCACGCAGAATCGCCAGATCGCCGTTTTCCATGCAGAGGTAAACCAGTTCGCTCAGAATCAGTGGCGAGGGAACGTCTGGCGTTTTGGGTGACGACCAGAAATGAAAGTCTTTATTCTGAGTGATGTCGCCACTTCCATTGGGCTTCAAAGCGATAATCGGCCCCTTTTTGGCGCTCGGAACAACGATTAACCCTTTGGCCACGGCGGGTGAAGCGACAAAACGGAGCGTTGGGTCGTAGTTCGATTTCTTGTTCAGTTCGCCACAACGCCAAAGTTCATGACCATCTTTCAGATCATGAGCGACGACAAAGTCGGCACCATGTGACAACAGGAATTTCCGCTCGCCGTCGTTATAGAGGACGGCGGATGCGTAAGAGGACTCGTTTTCGGAATGAGCGTCACTGGGACGGTCGACTTTCCAGATTTCTTTTCCTGTTTTCGCATCCAATGCGATGACGCAGGCTTCACGCGTTTTCGCATCCCCATCACCATGAATCAGTTGTTGATAGAGGACGCCTTGATCGAGTACAGGTGATGCCGTCAGGCCAAAGGCAATCTCCAGCTTGCCATAGCGGTCCTGGACATCAATTTTCCAGACTTCTTTGCCATCGACCGTGTAACAGCCAAGTATTCCATTGGCAAAAAAGACCCAGACATGCTGGCCGTCGGTGACTGGTGAAGGAGAGGCCGAGTTTCCTTCGTCGCCACGAACATCCTTATTTCCCTGCGCCACGACTTGTCGCCAGGCTTCTTTGCCGTTCCGTCCCACAGCCATCAACAAAAGTTGGCCTTGGGAATTAGTCGACGTCAGAAAAATATGCTCGCCCCAGACAACAGGCGAGGCCCCCCCTGGACCAGGTAGTTCCAAGCTCCACGCCACGTTTTTGGTGCGACTCCATTCGACAGGCAGGTTCTTTTCCTGGCTGATTCCGTCACCAGTCGGTCCACGCCATGTCGGCCACTGATCGGCGATCAGAATGTTGCTAGAAACGCCCACCGACAATGCGAAGACGAAAACCAACGAGCGAAACATTCCTCTGCCCTCTACACGATGACCGACCGCAGTATGAAATTCGAAATTCGATCGCAAGTTTGCCAACGGCGGGGGGAATCGTCAAACACTCGCCAGTAAAAAAGGGGGTAACGATTTCGGATTGATTCCCCGCCAAAATTGAATCGTGGGGCCAGGTTCAGTAGGATCTGAGCGACTGAGAAAATTTCCTAAGCATTTTTGAATGGAGTAAGTATGCGTCGTTTGTCTTTTCAACCGTTAGCCGCTTTGTTGGCGCTTCTGGCCTTTGCCCCCATGTCGTCGTTCGCACAAGATGCTACGAAGACGGAAGAAAAACCGGCGGAAACCAAACCCGCAGAAACAAAACCCGCAGAAACAAAACCTGCCGAGCCGACCCCGAAGGTTTTGATTATCCACCTCGACAACCCGTCTGGCGTGACCGTCCACCCCACAACCGGGCATGTATTTGTTTCATCGCGCCAAGGGATTTTCCGCTGGGCCCCAATCACACCGAACAAGGTCTATCTGGAAATCGAAGGGTTTCCAACCGACGTGTATGGTAAGGGACCAAAATACAACATCGGCCCCCTGGGGGTTTCGCTATGGGGAACCGACCGGCTGATCGTTCCAGACGGAAGTCAACCTGACGGCGAAGAACTTGTTCGTATCTACAAGATTGCCGATGACGTTCCCGCAAAACCTCGCAAAGCGACCGAAACGGAATTCGCATTGGGACCGATCAAGGGAAATCCTGAAGCCAATTACAAGGGAGAAGGAAACTACTACGCTTCGGTCGTCTGGAATGACACCATCTACGTGACGGCAAACGGCGACGACACCAAAGGCTGGATCGTGGGCACGAAGATCGTTGACGGAAAGCCAGGGGAACTCGCCGGTTTGATCGCCACTAAAGAAGCAACCCAGGTCGATGCCCCGGTCGCGATTACCGTTACACCTGACGGAAGCAGCCTGGTGGTTGGACAGATGGGTGAAGTCAATGTTCCCGGCGATTCACTTCTGACCTACTACGACAAAGAAGGAAAGCTGACAAAAAACCTGAAGACCGGCCTGAATGACATTACTGGTCTGGCCTACAGTCCGAAGACAGGAAAACTGTATGCGACTGACTTCGCATGGGCTGAAGAAATCAAAGCAAATGGCGGATTGTTTGAGCTCGTGATCGAAGGTGACGAGGTCAAGCCGAAGAAGATCATCAGCCTGGACCGTCCGACGGCGCTTGCCTTCGACAAAGAAGGAGCCCTTTATCTCACCGTTTTCGGTACGGGCAAGGATACCGGCGAAAAGCCGAGCGGTGGCTTGATTCGGCTTGAACCAGGCCTGTAATCGATCGGCCAAGTTCTCGGCAGTAACAGTCAAAGCCGCGACCTGGAAGTGCCAGGTTGCGGCTTTTTTTCGTAGCGGAGGCTTCCAGCCGCCGCGCATGGTTACATTTAATCCTATCGCTCAGTTCCGTGAAGCATTTTTCCTTGAGAAATCAGGAGTCCCGCGGAAAACCGTACCATTGCTTGGCGGTCTTCCGTCAAGTAGTGCCGAGCGACACAAGTACTTCGATTTCAAGACACTGCTTCTGCGGAGACTCCGAAGAAGGTTTGCCTCAGACCAAAACAGCCCTCATCACTCCGCGTGATGAGCATTTTTCGAGAACCTACCGAATTCACATTCGCATGTTCTCGAAAAAGGAATTCAAACCAAGTATTTGTCCCGATGCTGAGGCAACGCTTGAGTCGTTTTCGACGCATGCTCATCACGCGGAGCGATGATGGCTACTTTGGAAGAAATCCTGAAACTTGACTCAATGAGTCAAGTTTCAGACGCGAAGAAGTCTGACGCCGTGCCACATCAGGATCAAAGCGCGCGATCGACAATCCTATTCTGAACCCGTCATCCGACGCGCATTAACCGGCTGTGCCCGGGCCTTCCGGCTGAAGTCGATCGATGAAATCTGCTGTCATACCCGCTGCAATTCTCGGCTCCCGATGGAAAACGTCGCCGACCGATTTATCGGGACGTAATGGCCAGTGCAGATGCTCAAGGTAAGCATCCCATTCAGATTGATCTGCGGGTTTTAGAATGCGCAGCCATTTCAGGCCGAATGCAACGTGGTGAATCTCGTCTTTATGGATGGCCTTCATGATCGCGGCACTTTTCGGGTCTCCGGCCTTTTCGAAATATTCCTCGAATTCCAGCGTGTGATCGAGGTTTCGCCCTTCAAACGTCAGGGGGATTCCCGCCAGGTAATCCAGCACAGATTGAAATTCCTGTGATTTTTTCCAGATGTAACAGTTCACCGGCAACTCACCGAATCTAATCCCCATTGTTGCGGCATGATCAGCATGCATTTTCGTGTGCCTCTGTTCGTCAGCCATCACGTCAGCCAGTCCACGACGGAATTCGAACGGTGCATCGGGGAACGCCAGAAGTACCCAGGCCATGACCTCCAACGCCTGCAGTTCATGATTGGCCAGTATGTGATGAGCGATCGCCCGCTTGCGAGTCTCTGTGAAGGTTGATGGATGCGGCATGGACGGAGCCGATCGCCGTGGAGCGAACATCAGGTTGGCCGGGCGAACCGGTTCCATATACCGTCGCGCCTCACCCGGTTCGTTATCCGTGAACGATTCGTTCACTCGTTCAAGTTTGGTTTCCAACGATTCACTGAGTAGCACTCGTTCT
This sequence comes from uncultured Schlesneria sp., assembly GCA_903858935.1. Lineage (GTDB taxonomy): Bacteria > Planctomycetota > Planctomycetia > Planctomycetales > Planctomycetaceae > Schlesneria. The sequence continues at coordinate 41,898 of CAIOKO010000138.1, forward strand.
GCAAAGACTCGCAGTTCCATATTTCATCTCATCGCGTCGGAAAAAATTGATTGTTAACTCGGCGGAAGCATTCGCTGCAACCCAATTTCAAACGGAATTCAATATAATCGTTGCGGCACAACAAGCGCCAAATCTTCACAACATATATTCTCTCACTCAAAGACATCAGCATGAACAAGATTCTCGTTCTCTTCGATTCCAAGACCGGCCATACGGCAAAAATGGCGGCTCTTGTGGCTGAAGGAGCAAAGACCATCTCTGACACCGAAGTTCGATTGCGATCGGTGGAGGAAGCAACGGCGGAAGATGTGATCTGGTGCGATGGGCTGGCTGTCGGCAGCCCTACGAACATGGGGCTGCTGAGCTGGAAAATGAAGCGGTTCTGGGACGAAACCATGATACCGCAATGGGCCAAAGTCGACGGGAAGATTGCCTGTGCCTTCAGTTCATCAGGAGGGTGGGGCGGTGGCTCAGAACTGGTCTGTCAAAGCTTATTGACGGTGCTCATGAACTTCGGGTTTCTGGTATTCGGCGTTACCGATTACGTGAGCCGAGACTTAACCCTGCATTACGGCGCGATCGCCGCAAAAGAACCACGGGACGAAGAGACTCAGGCCGCCTGCCGTAAGCTCGGTCGTCGACTCGCCGAATGGACCGCCGTTTACGCTCATGGTCGACACAACGAACATCCTTTACGAAAAATGTCCGAACGAATGATGCCGGAAGCATAGAGCCGCAACGAACTGGGGTACCGCGGACTTGGACTTCCTCGGGTTCGAAACTTGACTCAATGAGTCGATTTTTGAGCTTGAAGAAGTCCAGTGAGGCTTTGCCTCAGACCAAAGTTGCCATCATCGCTCCGCGTGATGAGCATTGTTCGAGAAGCTGCCAAATTCCAATCCGCATGGTCTCAAATCAGAAATTCAAACGGATATCTGTCCCGATGCGTCGGCAACGTTTGAATCGTTTTCGACGCATGCTCATCACGCGGAGCGATGATGGCTACTTTGGAAGAAATCCTGAAACTTACCTTTATGAGTCAAGTTTCAGACCCGAAGAAGTCCAAGACCGTGGCACCCGTTTGGGGGCTTCGACAAGGGGGTGGCTTTATGGTTCCATCATGGGGCCAAAAAGCATGGCTTTACCGAAGACGGTAAAACCGTGGCACCCTTTTCTCGGCTTTGTGTTCCAAATGCACACCGACCGCCGTAACGCACTCGTCCCATCTTCTGTTCACTTCCTGAGACCGTTGGCAGAACAAACCGCCTCTCTCCACGATCTTCCTTGTGTTCGGCCTGTTCGAGTTGTAGTTTCAAATTGGATCGATTCGTAACTCCCATCATTTGGAGAATCATCATGAGATACGTCTTCGTGGCAATCACCGCACTCGCTGCTGGATTTCTGCTCGCTGCCGACGCTCCACAGGGGAACGCTGAAAAGAAATTGAGAGAGCTTCACAAAGAGCGGATCAGCACACTGAAAGAGATTACGGATCTTTACAAGGCCCAGATCGCAAATGGGTTTGTGACTCGTGAAGACATCATGCAGGCGAAGTTGCTGCTTCTGAAGGCTGAACTTGACGCGGCGAACACGGACCACGAACGATCTATCGTACTTGAGACGATCGTGGAAACGATGAAAGACTTTGAGGATATGACGGCTCAAGTCGTGATGCACTCACATGTTGACCGGACGGTCTACCTCAAGGCGAAAGCCGAGCGACTGAGAGCCGAGATTGATTTTGAACGAGCGAAAAACGCCAGCCTGAAGTGATTCCAGCCCTTGTGGGGAATCGTACCGTTAGCCCGTCATTAGTGGCGTTGCGCGGTAACTCGCTCCGCATGGCCGACGCTGGCAGCGTCGGCCACGAAAAAATACCAGCGTCCGAAAAAAACCGAATAATATGCATACTGCCGAACAAGTCAGAGCGTTTTCAGGTATTCAAGAACCGCTCGCTTTTCAGGCTCAGTGAGACTCTCCGGAAACGAATGGCCAGCGGAACTTTTTCCCGGCAGGCTGGTGTCGAAGTAGCGACGACGTTGTGCCGGTGTGGTTATTGACTTCGGTACCTTGTCAAAATGTTCGATTTCCAGGCCGACTCGGTTCTGATCGTAGCCATCTTCCGTTCGCTTCCAGACAGCGGGACGTGACTCGCTGTGCATCAGGTGCCAGAGTGTGGGAACACTTCCATTGTGAAGGTAAGGCGCACTGGCCCAAATACCGTCCAGCGGCGGCGGGACATACCCGACCGGGTCGACTTCGACGTGGTCTTCCCCAAACCGGCTTAACCAGCCTTTTTTCATCCACGTCCGATGCTCCGGCGTCAGTGACTTCATTCGCAGCGTGTCGGTACCGATTTCGTCGAGAGGGATTGTCGTCTGTTCGTACTTTCCCTCTGGCCCATAAGTTCCATGGCAGCGCGCACAATTCTGGTTAAAAACTTGTTCACCCTTTGACGCCAAGTCGCGATTGATTTCGAAGGGATATTTGGGTGGCTCGACTGACTCGATCCACGCCAGGATATCAGCAAATTCCGGTTCCCATTTGGTTAATTGCTCTGGAGTGACTTTGGGCAACAGGATGAACTGCATGATCGGGCGAGCTGTTTTTGGTGCGAAGCCATCGATATATAGCGAACTCTTCTTCCGAACGTTCCAGAACGGGGGTGCATCGACGTCATGATGCAGCAACGGAGGCAATCTGCGAGTCAGATCAACAGTCATGTCAGGGTTTCGATAGGCTCCCAGTACAATTCCAAACACAACGGCGTTGGTCGTGCCGTCGGACATGTTGAGTGGCGTTTGGATTGAGCCATAATCGAGATGGGAAAGAGCCTTACCGAGATTGAGCTTCACGGCTCGGATGTCTTCGCTGAAGGTTTGCAGCGCCGTGTGTGAGTTCGGCAGACCGGGAACGGTTTGACCTGCCACTTTTCCGCCATGGCAGGCGAGACAGTTCATAGACCAATTTCCGTCACGATCAACGACGTATCCAAGTGCAGGGCGGTTGCCGTCTACATCGCTGGGGTCAGGAATCACGCCGTAATACGAAAACGTCAGCCGTCGGCGAGTTGCGGCGTCACTTTTTTCTGCTTTTGATTTTTCAGGTTCCGGCCAGACGGTCCATAATGAATCAAAAACTTCGTTGTCGAAGTCGGGTGGAAGGTACTGATGCGTTCTTAGATTGTCATAACCCCGCGCCACCGCCGTGGCAATTTCAGCTCCGTCAGCACTTGATGAGGTCGAACTTGCCAGCAGTAACAACAGGCTTCCAAGGAAAAATGCGCGTCGCCAATTTTCCGCGATTTGAGACGGGTTTGACAGAACACCAGATCCCGCATATATCGCCCAAGCGAAGGTGGAGTCCCCTTGCACTTCGGTGGTTTGAACCCGATGGAACGTTCGCATGGCCACTTTAATCACAGTCCCTTTTTCCTTAAGATTCAGCGGAGCATACACGTATCCGATGTCAAATGGCATCGATACAGGAGTTTATCACCATCGTCCATTCCGACTTTTGTGCTGCCGACGGTTGAAGGCTTTGCCTGAACATTCATTGTGGTGTTCGCAACCGGCAAAGAGCGTTCCCCAAACAACGGGGTGAAAAGGACTGGAACCGACTTGTTATTGCCGGCTCAAAACCCCAATCGCGATCAGGTCGCGAAACCACCGAACCCGAATCCTCTTTTGCCTCAGGAAAAGGCTCTCAAGCGGGATCTACGGTTAAGTATCGGTGACGGCACCGCTTATGGCGTGATGATCGGCGTTGGAGAAACGTATCTGCAGGCGTTTGTCCTGGAGATTGGAAAGGGAGAGATCTTTGCAGCGCTGATCGCAACCGTTCCGCAGTTGATCGGCAGTCTGCTTCAACTGATTTCCCCAACAGCCGTGCGATTGTTGGGATCGCACAAGTGGTGGGTTGTCTTTTGTGCTGGCTTTCAAGGATTATGCTTTTTCCCGCTGATACTGGCAGCCTGGTTCGGCTCGATCTCGGAACCCGCCGTTTTACTCGTCGCATCCTTTTATTGGGCCACGAGTTTAGGGGCTGGACCGGCCTGGAATACGTGGCAAGGGACGATTATCCCTCGCGATATTCGGGCGCGATTCTTTGCCAAACGGGCTCGACTATGTCAATTGGCAACACTTGCGGGGTTCCTGGGAGGTGGATTTGCACTGAAGGCAGCTCAGGCGGAAGGGAATGCTGTCCCTCTTTTCGCGATTTTGTTTGGCATTGCCATGGCCTGCCGGGCGATCTCGACACTTTGCCTGAGCCTTCAGAGTGAACCGTTTCCAATTCCTCCCAAGATGCGATTTCTTTCACTTGGTGAGCAATGGCATCGTTTCTCACGAGGATCGTCAGGTCGGCTGCTTGTGTTTGCGGTGGGAATGCAGGTTGGCGTGTATATCGCCGGGCCGTTTTTTGTGCCGTACATGTTCAAAGTACTGGGATTTAAATACCACCACTATGCAATGTTAATCGGAGCTTCGTTTGTCGCCAAATTCATTTCGCTGCGATATTGGGGAAAGTTGGCACACCGAACAGGAGCACATCGATTACTGTGGATTGGTTCGCTTGGCCTTGTCCCACTGGCAGGCGGTTGGGTCGTGAGCGGCAATTACATCTGGCTGATGTCTCTGCAACTGGTGGCCGGCGCCGCATGGGGGGCGTATGAACTGGCTCTGGTTTTGTTATTCTTCGAAACGATTCACGAATCGGAACGAACCAGCCTTTTGACGCTGTATAACGTCGCGAACAGTATTGCGCTAGCAGTGGGGTCGCTGATTGGGGCTGCGATTATCAATGGACTGGGAATCTCGGCCGCATCCTATTTATGGGTTTTTGCGGCGTCGACATTATTTCGTGCATTTGCCTTGCTGCTCCTCAGACGAGTTCGAGCGACACCAGTTGAAACTGCGACAACAAATCGCTCGGCAAGCACGTTGCCCGCCGGTCAATCGAGTTAAAAAAGAAACTCCTGCAAGAAGGGGGTTCCTGCAGGAGCTCCATGCGTCTGGGATTGATAAAAAATGCCGGAACGACGAACCCTTGTATCAACGCATGGGAAGAAAATGCTCAACCAGCTTCAGAAATAAACGTGTATAAATTGCCAGGTGAAACCACTCAGGCATCAGACATTAACGCATTTGCCGTGCCAGAGACTTCAGATTCAAAATTCTGAGAAATCCAGCCGAAAATCGAGTTATTTGCAAGAAGACTTGCAAAGCACGAAACAAAAACCGCAGCATTCTAATCCATATGCTCGATCATGAGACTGTTGGAATGCGGATAACCGATTGAGCCGCAACCGGCGCCAAACGTCGATTGTCACGCACGTTGGTTCTGAGTACGGCTCGCTTCATCCATGCGGTAAAGTCTCCAAAGTGCCATGAAATACAGCACGAGAGTACTGATGACACCGTGTAACACGACGTAAACTCGCGTTGACAGAGTTGGCTCAACCAGACCGATCCATTCCATGGCTGCATACCATCGCAGCAAGCTGATACCAAAGACAATGGGGATCGCAATCAGCCAGATGTAATGGTAAAGAAGTGGCCATTCCGATGTTCGAACAGGAAACAGCCATTGTCGCATTGAGAGGTGCGAACCACCCGTCGCCGCTTTGAGAAACTCGATCCAATTATTCGGAGAAGCGGCTGAGATCGTATCGACGATAATCTGTCGATGCCGCAGAAAGCCGATCCACATCCCACAGAAAAGAGTGATATACAGCGACTGAGTAAACAGCGCATGGAGATAAACAAAAGGCAATGGGTGCTGTGAATCCAGCAGGATCCGGACGTAGGGATTCCCTTCCAGTTCCAGATCGGGGCTGTGAGCAACAGTCACCGCCATATCGAGAATTGCTCCACCAACAATAAATAATCCGCCGCAAACGGTAATTCCCCAGGGTAATCGCGTCTTTCCCTGATTCACCAGTCGATCGAGCAGAACCAGGGCGACCAGCCCCAGTGCGGGAAGGGAATAAGCAGTATAGATGTGCAGGCGCCACGAATCGCCTGGCAACCACTCCACGAGATTTTGAGAGATTGGAAAGCCGATAAACCCTTCAATTTCTCGCCTGACATCAGATTCGAGACTTTCCTGATGAGCCAGCGAATGTAATCCGAGATCGCAGCCGATCCAGAGCAAAACAATGCTCGATGCAATCATAAATCGCCGTAATGTGACATTCTCGTTCCAGTAAACCACAGCTTCATCAGCTTGAGTCACGATATTTCTCCCCGAGCCGTTTTGGTCATCAGTCAGGAACCCGATCAGTTTTCGTTCGGTTTTCGTCGTCGACTGCATCAGCGGGACGGTCTGGAGCGTAGTTCATTCGAATTGTCTCCTGGGTCAATTTCAGTTCTAGAATGGCCTGTTGTGGGTCAGGGTTCAATAGGAAATAGGGAAGAACGTCGACATTTCGCCTTTCCATCAATGTTTTTCCGGTACGCTTGTCGATCACTCGCAACATCCCTTCGCTGGCAGCATTGTTTCCTTTGGGCAACAGTTTCCAGATCTGAACCAGCACTGGTGCGGCCCTTGATTGATCGAGCCCAAAAGGTTCATTCTGGAGGTCTCTCTTCCAGAGAATCTTGGGATGATGGCGATTCACTGCATAAAGCGGGCCATTGAGAAACTTCAGACGATAAGCCCCATTCGGCTGCGGCGCCTTAAGTGCACTTAAACGAGCGTTTGCATTATTGGTTGGCAACAACTTTGAATCGGATTGTTTTGAAGCCAGTTTGTTAGCAGGAGTGACTCCAATCTCGGTTGTCAGAGCAAGATACCATCGTTCTGGATCATGCCACGCGACAATTCCTGTCATGGAATCGGCATCCACAGCCAGCGGCTCACAGATCGGAATTCCTGTTCGCGCCGCCAGCAAGTTCAGTTCGCCTTTGCGAGTCACAACCGCCAGCGTTTCGGGGTCGAGAACAGCGATCAACGAATCGGCGGGCTCAATCCGTGACCAAACCGATTGGCCATTTCGCAAATCGTGTAATTCCAGTCGAATGTTCTCTCCACGAGTCGCCGTCCAAACCAGTGAACCTCGATGATGAATCAGACTGTCGGGAGAAGAAACTCCAACCCCGTCCTCTAGTTTGCGACCATCGATCGCGCTAAGAATCTCCAGCTTGTCGCGGTCAATCCAGACAAACACATAATGATCATCCCCGAGTATCGTTGCATTGAATGGAATATCACGTCGATGCCACAACTCGCGGCCTGTCTCAGTTTCCACCGCAACAAGCATGGTTCCTTTTTGAAAACAAAGATAGGTCGGACGCACGGGACCGACTTTGCCTAAGGGGCGATTCGCAAGATCGGTAACTGTATGCAGTTTGTCGTGAACCCAAGATGGACCATCCTGAACTTTTGTTTCACCAAACGGCAATTGCAAATCGATCGGATTAGCCCAGAGAAACTTTGAATTCGGTTCCCCCTGTTCGTCAAGCGGAGTGATGGCGAAAAGATCACTTCCCACCAATAACACAACGATTCGCCCAACACCCCACGCCTCACGCAGCATGAAACCTGACGGGCCGCGAAATTGGGACGCCGATTTCGGCAGATCAAGTTTTCGTTCGTGGTCTTCGTCCTGACCACTTTGAAAGAAAGATTCCCCACGGAACACCACTTCGTTGCCAGTTCGATCGACAGCGACATCGATTCGTTCGGCCAGGCTTCCCGGCTCAGCATGCATCGGAACGAGCGGGCAGTAGACGCCAAAATTTCGTTCGTTTTTTGCATTGATTTCCGGGGACGTTTCAGGCCAGATCTCATTCGGCGCATTTGAGATACTATTGAGTATACTTGGATCATTCGCGATTCGCTCGGATTCAGTTTGACCGTCTGGAAACGTGGCCGAGGGAAGCTCAAGAAGAATTCGTTGTCTGACGGTTTGAGCATCCCGGGTTAGACCAAGATGATCAAAACGCCGTGCCAACCGCTCAAACGCTTCTAACGCGACGGTTGAGTCATTTGCCCCGGATGCATCGAGCAGACGGAGTTCAACTTCGACAAACGAACTTTTCCGGAACGCCTTTTCTTCGTCAGAGACGGACAGTCGCCGACTCCAATCAAATCCTCGCCACCGATTAGCCAGCTGCTGAACAGCAAACCGATCGCGGCTTTTTCGAGCGAGCTTCAATCTGGAGAGGAATAGCTCATCAAGCCCCTCGTGCTCATTCGGCTTCGATCGACGGTATGCTTCTTCAATCAGGCCAAGTAACACGCGATCTTTCCGTACCGCCGTCGACGAGGTTTTTATCATTGAACCGTAAGGATCAAGTTCTGCAGACAAGCCTTCAAGAGAGGCTTCGACGGTCGCGACAAAATCGCCTACGGATAAAGCCGACGCGCCGATCGCTGCAGCCGCCACAAACTTATAGTCAGCGTTATCCGCCAGCTGCGTCAACTGACGAGCAAGATCTTTTCGATCAACGCCCGACCGATCCGCCTCCGTATTTGCCAGGGCCGCGATTAATGCCTGGCGACGCAAATCGCGAGCGGGCGACGATGTCAGTCCCTCAAGGCGTTTGCGAGCGGACTCAATCTCGCCGGCTTGAAGGTCAAGTAACGCTGCCCGCACTCGAAAAGACTCGTTATTGGGGTCTCGCTCCAGTTCTTGATCGACATTTCGCCGAACATCTTCCAGTCTCGGCAGCAGCATGACCGCTTGCCGACTCGCTGCAATCCAACCTCGTTCCGACTCGGTCAATGCTCCGAGTGGAGGTTCGCTTGACGACGATTCCGACAACAGACTTCCATCATTGGCAGCGAGTAAACTGGTACCTCCATAGCGATCGGGGACAAATAATACTGAACCGATAATCGCGGCTGGGCCACCGACTTCGGTGGTGACAGAGCGCCATCGTAAATGGCCGGTGTTAAGATCATGTGCACGAACAGCGTCACCTTCGATGACGACGACCGTGTCTTCCGCAATTCCCGCGACAAATAGCCCTCCATTTCGCGGAACTTTCCAAAGCGGTTTGCCGTCGGGCAACTGAATCGCATGCAATTCTTCTGACTCCGGCGAAGCAAAAACGAAAATGGAGGTGCCCACCAGATCAGCGGCTTGCATCCTTTGATTAAAACGTGGATCTTTCTCAGGCAAATCAACAACTTCTGCGAATGGTTCACGCCATGATTCCCACCAGGCTTCGTGGCTGATGGAACTTCCGGCCTGACCTGGAACACGTACAAGATCGGATGCTGATACCGTCATTGCCGGATAACGGTATCCCCATACCAGAGTTCGAAGCAGGGGATCAATTGCCACAATGACACCGGCGCTGGTCGAGCATAACAGTAAACCATTGGACCAGACGATTGGGCAGGCGATACGTGATCGTTGCAGATCTTCTTCGATGGGAAGTGGTGCAGTCCCAATAGCTATCGACCAGACAACCGTCCCGCGTTCCGGCTCAAGAACCAGCAGTTCCAGTTCTGTCTCCCGCTGTGCGACAACGTACAACTGGCAGTCCAGGACAAACGGGCATCCAAGAAAAAAACATCCGGTAAAGGTTCCACCAATTTCAACGGGGGCTTCCCCGACTTCCCATTCCAGCTGACCCGTCTTAACGCTGTAGCAACACAGTTTGTTGAACCTAGGTCCGGTTCGAAGACGGCTGCGCGGGGATTCACGTTCGATCCGGACCTCGCCTGATCGATCGGGCTCCTGGATCGCGAATAACCGAGACCCATCGGCCGACATTCGACCAAAGATCGAATCGGCCTGTGCTCGCCGCTGAGCCCAGTCAGTGACGGCCGTTTGAAATGTATTATTCTCGAAACCCCGCTTTCCAATCTGTTGGAATTCAGCGTTGGCGATTTCCCATTGAGGGGTACCGGTATTCAAATCGAATGCTTTGATTTCGTCTAACGTCCGAACAATGACTCGCTGTCCAATAACCATCGACCGAATCATCGGCGTGGGCCGAACCCCCTGGTCTCTCTGTTTTTGTTCAAGAGCATCCAGATTCGCTCGTTGAGGGACGTTAAACTCCTGTTTCCACTCGGGTAATAGTACAGGTCGATTTCGTCGCCATTCGTCAACGGACAAACGCCGCTGTGTTTGTTTATCGTCAGCTGCAGTATCGCCGTTGGGATGTTCGGTTAACCATTCGCCCAGGCGATGCGAGCGCCCGGCAACGACGACCGGCAGATTCGCATCCATACGGGAAAGCTGACCTCTTGCAGCAACAAACTCAGGCAAGAATTTCCCGCTCTGGTGGGACTCAACGCATGCCATAAGCGCCATCACACGCTGTCGCTCGGTCGAATTGGGGTGCTTTGCAACCTTCAAAAAGGCGGCCGCTGCGTGAATATCTCTGTCGTGATCGCGCTCGTAGCAACCAATCCACCACCATGCATCAGTCGCCAACTTTGTGTCGGCAAACCGGGAAAGGAAGCCCTCGACTTCCGTAATTCCGGCAGTCCTCGCCTGTTCCCAAGCATTTTTGGCAGAAACCCGACGTTGTTCTTCAAATCGTTGACGTATTTCCACAGGCATCTGTTTCAAAAGTCGCCAGACTTCTTCGTGGGCTGAAACCTCCGTGGCACTGCTTGTCGGAACAAACGAATTCGGGCCGACCAAGACCTGATCGATCAGCGGAAGTACCCCGAGATACTCTTTCAATTCGATAGATTGTCTGATGATTTCGAGGCACTGGATAACGGACTGGTCCTGAACAAGCTTGAGGGAGCTTGTCCGCCCCGCCTTTTCCGCCGCGGACACGGGGACAACCAGAGCTGGCCGATTAGGGTTTATGACCGCTTTCTTCGGAGGTTCAGCCCGAAGCGAGGTTAAAAAGCAGATGACGATCGCCACCGATGCGATTTGTCGAACCATCATCAATCGATATGAGTCGCCGTTCACAACTCGCTCCTGAATAGCACTTTATGATTCTCCCGGCACCGCCGTTTTTCCGCAACTGCAGCGAGGCAAATTTTGCCCTTGATTCGGATCGCCGTAACCAAGTCCTACCCAACTTTCTGAAATCGTTTCAATTCCAGTCTGGACGGATATCGCGCTTTGTTCTGTAATACCCGTAATCCGTTCTGAAGTGTTACTCACACAAATATTGCGTTGTTATTGGCAGGGATGCGGAACCCGTGAAGACATGGAGTCGACTGGGATTACTTGTTTGGCCGTACCGGCGAAAGCTGATTCTGTCGGCTTCTTTCGGCGTGATCGCCGCACTGCTCTGGAGCTTCGAATTACTGCTAACGTTCCCGATCACGATCATGTTCGGAGAACATCACACGCTTGCAGACTATTCTCACCACGAAATGGTGAAGACCAGCAACGCGATTGAATTTCGAAATACCAGACTCGCTCAGTTGGATGAACAACTCCGTCTGATTCCAGAAAATGGCGAGCGTCGTCGAGCTTCTGAGCGGGTTGAGGTCATTGAAGATCAACAGCGACTTCGGATGGAAGTCGACGTTTATACGTCAAAACTATGGACGCTAAGCTGGGTTGAATCCAAGATCATTCGCAATCTGCCAACCGACCAGTTTCAGATGTTTGCACTTCTTTTCGCGTTTATTTTATTGGTGACATTCGCGAAAGGACTAGCCGGATACTGTCAGGATGTGTTGGCCGGAAGTGTCGCTGAATCGGTCGTCATCGACCTTCGGCAACGCTTGTTCCGAAGCGCATTGCGTCTCGATCCACAAACGTTATCACTCGAGGGAACTTCTGTCTGGTTAACTGATTTTACGTACTCGTTGCAGAACCTGGCGAACGCGATGACCGAAATGGGTGGTCGCGTTGTGCGCGAACCTTTAAAAGCGGTCGCGTGTCTCGCTGCTTTGCTCTACTTCAACTGGAAACTGACTCTTGTTTTTCTGTTGTTCATGCCGGTGCTCGGCGGACTGTTTCATTGGTTAGGACTGCGGCTGAAGCGAGCGGCGAATCGAACGGTGGATAGCATGAGTCGTATCTACAAAAGGCTGGAAGAAACCTTTAATAATGTGAAAGCGGTCATTGCATTTGATCGGGCAGGACGACACCGACGAGAGTTTCATCGAGAAAATAAAAACTTCTATCAGCAAGCAATGAAGCTGGTACAAATTGATGCCATGAGCGGGCCGGCGGCGGAGCTGTTGGGGATGTTAGCCGCGAGTGCCGTCCTCTTGCCCGCCGCATTCCTCGTACTGCGCAGTCAAACCACGATCTGGGGCATTCCATTGGCCCCGTCACCACCAACGTTCCCCGACCTGGCTCTCTTCTATGTACTGCTGGCAGGTGTGCTTGAGCCGGTTCGAAAATTCTCCAAATTCTATAACACGATCCGGCAATCGACCGCGATTGCAGAAAGATTGTTTGCGCGAATGGACACAGCCTCTCTGATCGCTCCGCCGGCTGTGTCGCAGTTCATGCCAGTTCTCAGCCAGTCAATCGAATTCCGCGACGTCACGTTTCAATATGCAAAACATGTCAACGATGTCACGGAACGAGCATTCGTATTGAATGGCTTTGATCTCACGATTAATGCGGGAGAAACAGTTGCCGTGGTGGGGCCGAACGGTTCGGGCAAATCGACATTAGTCAATCTCTTACCACGATTCTATGACCCTGATCGTGGAGACGTTTTTTTCGACGGCGTTAATTTGAAAGATGCAAAATTACGTGACATTCGCGAACAAATTGCGCTTGTCCCTCAAGAAACGCTTCTCTTCGATGACACAATTATCGAAAACATTCGTTACGGACGTCCCGACGCATCTGACGATGAAGTCCACGATGCAGCGCGCAGGGCACATGTCCTCGCATTTACCGATGCGATGTCGTTGGGACTACTAACCCCCGTGGGCGAGCACGGAAAACAACTCTCCGGCGGACAAAGGCAGCGAATTGCGCTCGCTCGTGCAATCTTACGAAACCCTCACCTTTTAATTCTTGATGAACCAACTTCTGCCGTCGATGCTCAGAGTGAGCAATTGATTCATGCGTCATTGCGAGACTTTGTAAAAGGCCGAACGACGATTTTGATTACTCACTGTTTGACGCCAACGCTCCTGGAATTCTTGAATCGTATTGTCGTCGTAGACCGTGGTCGAGTTGTCGCAACGGGTTGCCATCCAGAATTACTCGCAACGTGTCAGGTCTACCAGCGGCTATGGGATGCTCAAACTCAACGAGCAGCCGCCTGACCTGAATCCATCGATTCGACATCGAGTCGGATTATAGAGGCTGTGATCAAAATACTGATCCGGGAAGTCGTGTCGTGCCGAAACCGTCCGGTGACAAACCTGCTTCTTCGGAAGTTATTTGAAGAGATTCATTGGATCCGATTGTGTTGGTGAAATGTGTGAACTTGCGAACATGTCTTGTGATCGGTGTAATCGCAATTTGGGCGATGACACGGATCACCGGTTCCGGCACGCCCGAAGTTCATAAAGCCGATACAGCATTGAACTTCGTGCTGGTCGACCCACGCCCTTCAGTTGATGACTGGCCCTGGTGGCAGGGGACTGATCACCGGAACGTTTCTAATACTAAAAATTTCCCAACCCAATGGGCGTCAAGTGACCACGAAGGTTGGCAGGTTCCACTTCCTGGTCACGGAAATGCGTCCCCTTGCTTGTGGGGCAACCAGCTGTTTTTGCCAGTCGTCGACACAGATTATCAGCGCTTTTCGTTGCTGTGCCTGCAACGAGAAACTGGCAGAATCGCATGGCGAACCGTGTTGCACCAGGGGCGTTCTTTAAAATCAATTGACAAAGCATCACGCGCTTTGTCATCTCCTGCCTGCGATGGAAAAAATGTTTTTACGGTTTCCAGCGACCAGGCAAAGCTTTGGATCACTGCCGTCGAAATGTCAGGCCGAGTTGCCTGGCAACGAGAACTCGGACCATATCAATCCAGTGAAGCCTATCAGTCTTCGCCAGTACTTTTTAAATCATTGGTCATCGTCAGCGCGGATCAACCACACGGCAGCTTCTTAGCGGCCATCCATCGGCAAACGGGTGAGATCATCTGGCGAATCAAACGGCCGAACGGCGCCAGCCATGGCACGCCAATCATTGCCATGATTTCCGAGAGGCCGCAATTGGTTATTGGCGGAACAGGGAACGTTACCAGTTACGACCCGGCAAACGGGAAAGTCATCTGGACATGCAAAACTTCTGCCGAAAAACTGGCCAACACAATCGCCTTCGATCAGGACCATGTGTTCGTAACGTGGACACGGCCCAACCCTGAAGTGGTCTGTATCTCTGCAAGCGGAAATGGCGATGTTACAAAGTCCCATATTTCCTGGCGGCTGCCGAAACATGGTAGCAATCGCCCGAGCCCTGTTTTTTACGATGGCTTGTTATACGTTCTCGCAGACGATGGTCGTCTGTCATGTATTCAATCTGCGACGGGAAAGATTGAATGGACCAGGCAGCTGGAAGGAACCTTCTCGGCTTCCCCCGTGATTGCTGGCCCATTTCTTTTCTGTGCGAATGAAACAGGATCAACGTACCTCCTGCATACGGGAGAGACGAGTACTGCTGTGGTTGCAAATGCGCTGCCGGACGGAATTGTTGCCACACCAATCATTGTTGGTGACTCGATTTTCTTTCGTACGAACAGCCAGCTTCATCGGGTGATCGCTCCAGATCCCCAACCCGTTGTTGAACGTCCAAGCGATGCCAGGCGAAGGTACTGAGCTGAGGTTGCTGCGCGGGAAACCCCAAGGGCCGGTGAATGTGTCTGGGATCGATCTGATATGTCTTAAAGAACATTTCGGTTGTCACTGACGAAGACATTTTTCTGCCAATTACGCCCTCCGGATATCGTGCCCGTCATCGCACCAGGCCTGAAATCTTTTGACCATTCAATAACAGGCAGACTGGTGTTTCTGGATGGCAAGAAGGTCGTTTGACCACCCCCAAGGCAATGACCGAATTGGATGCTTGCGACATGTCGCCTTTCATTTCAATCGCAGCGGAAGTAATCACTCCGACTTCGGCTGCCCCAGCCTGATCGTAAATAACGGTTCCCTGAACTGGTACGACTGATGATTCGAATCGAAGTCGCCGCAATTCGCGATTGGTATGCCCCAACGCATCGAGTCGGGCAATCGTTTCCTGGCCCAGATAGCATCCTTTATTGAACGAGACACACTGTTTTGTCCGAGCGACTTCCTGGGCAAGGTAATCGTCAGTGATATCGACACCATATAATGGATATCCTGCATCGATCCTCAAGTATTCGAACAGCTCGCGCGTCCCCTCTGCGACGCCCAGGCCGCACAGACTCAGCTTGACCACTTCGATTTGCTGACGCGGGACCGATAGCAGAAATCCTGGCGGCCCCAAGAGATCGACACGGCGTATGTGTATAGACAAGCTCTCTGTATCTCGTTGAATCGTTGTTCCAATTACGGTCCCCTGGTCCAGTTGCAGCAATTGAGCCGCTAACGGTCCGGTAACAAACAACTCACCTCTTTCGTCACTTCGTAGAATTAATTGCACATCGTCGATCAGTACGAACTTTCCAAGATGACCGATGATCGCCTCCTGTTGACCAGGAGCTCCGTCCAGCCAGAGCGACTTCTCACCACAGAACACAAACACGTGGGCGGCGACCTTGCCTTTCAGATTGGTTACTAAGGCTTCACAACCTTGCCCTGGTTTCAAACCTTTGATGTCATTTGACGTGAAGCTATGCAGAAAACGAACTCGATCCGCACCCGTGATTTCGATCTGGGTCCGATCGCTCACATCGAAAACAGCCACACTTGTTCGAGCCGCATTCAGGGCTTCGGAAACAGTCTTTGGTGAGGTACTGGAAACAGTAGACATCTTTTAAGGCCTTCAGCTTTCGAGATTCGGGACTGGGCTTCGCTTTCCCGCGATGACAAGCCACGGTTCAACTAAACCTAACAGACGAGCACTCAACAGAAAGGCAATCCCCCCTGCGGTCAACGGGACACCCAATCGAATTGCGCGCCCGAAAAGAAGCCCGGGAGAATCGAGCAAATTGAGCAATATCTGGCAGGTCACTGACATGACCACTGTCGCCAGAATCGTTTTCAGCGTTGTCCATCCGATCTCGCCCCAAAGCAAACGCCCGACATAACGTTGTAAAACCAGGGCCGTTGCGGCACATTGTCCCGCCGCAACAAGCGCCGTCGCCAGCGCGAGACCACGGCCTCCCAGCGGCCAGATCAGCGTCAGATTCAAAATCAAGTTTGCAAACATGGCCGCCAGGCCGATGTACATCGGTGTCAGCCGGTCACCAATTGCATAAAAGCCCCGCTGCAGGATCAACAGGCCGCAGTAGGCCCACACGCCCGACCCGTATGCGGCAATCATATCACCCGTTTGTCGTGCGTCGTCCGCGTTGAATTTCCCGTACTCGAAAAAGAGTGTTGCCAGCGGGTGGCCGATTAAAATCAGACCGACACTCGCCGGAACACCTATCGCGATCACTAACCGAACCCCTAACGACAAGTCGGCTCGCAACTTATCGGTCTCGCCTCGCTGGGCATGCGAGGTCAGCAGGGGAAACAACACCGTTCCCAACGCCACACCAAACACGCCGAGCGGAAACTGATACAGGCGTTGCCCAAGATAAAGGGCAGTAGCCGTTCCTGCCAGCAACGGATATTTGGGCGATCCAGGCAGGGGCATTAACAAACTTAGATCAGCCGGCTGGGTAAATCCCCAGGCGATAAAACTATCCAGCACGGCATTCAGTTGCGTGATCGACATCCCAATGATTACTGGCAACATGTCAGTGGCGATCTTCCAGACGCGCCCAATCGCCAGCCTCCAGTCCGATCGAAATCCAAACCCGTTCGAATAAAGAATGAACAAAGGAAATAGTAACTGCAATCCCCCGCCAATCAGCACACAGACTCCGACCACATAGGCCTGATTCACCTCATCCTGCCAGAGTGGCGCAAGCAACCACAAGCTGAGTAACCAGACCAGGTTCAGGATCGATGGAACCAAAGCGGGCCAGACAAACTTTCCCAATGCGTTCAGTACGGCTCCTAATTGAGCCGCTAAACAAATCAGTACGACGTAGGGCATCAGCAGCGCGGAAAGGTTTCGGAGCAACGTTGCTTCCGGGCTAAGTTGCGTCACCAAACCCAGGGACCAGACCGCCCCCTCAAATAAAACAATCATGGAACACAAAAACGCGGCCAGCGACAAAAAGACGGCCCACGTCACTCGTGCAGCCGATTCACTTCCACGTTCACGAAGATCCGAGACGAATACCGGCAAAAATGCCGTTGTTAAAGCCCCTTCACCGAGCAGGACCCGGGCCAGATTTGGGAGCCGAAAAGCGACCGTAAACGCATCCATGACGGGCCCCGCTCCGAAAAGCACACCCATCGCCTGATCACGCATCAACCCCAATATGCGGCTACCGATCGTGCAAAGACTGACGATCCGCAGATTTTTTGAGACGTTTTGTAATGACTCGTTCAAGGAGAAATCCGTTTCTTACAGCCAATAACCTATACGATGTCGCAAGCAAGTTAGGCGATTGACGATGTCAATTCCACTGAACCGTAACTGCCGCCTTAAAAAGAATCTCGTTTGCTATTCTGAGGAAATGTCGTAGTATCAGCCCCGAAGATCGCGGCCAAAAACCGCCTCTGAATGTTAAGCGGAAGACTGATTAGAATGCAGCTCGGCAAATGCCGGGTGGCTGGATAAGTAAGTAAGCCGACGTGGAAGACGACCTTGTGGACGTCTTCCACGTCGGCTTTTTTGTTTTCTGATACCGCAAGCCAACCGTGGAATGATAGCAAATGTGATGACTGTCAATTGAGGTGACTCACGACCGCAACAAGTTCGACCGTGGTGGCGACAACGTGACATTGGCCCCCTCTGGCTTCACAAACCGTGTTGCCGACAAGTGATGTCTCTAACGTAAAGTAATAAGCTCTGGAGACTTTTAGATGAGATTTCGTGGATTAACCGCGACAGGTATCATTGGCGCAGTTATCTTCGGATACTGTCTGTTCCAGGGATCACACCAAACCGCTGTTCCGCAAGATTCGATTCCGTTATTTGCTGGCGCAAAAAAGATAATCATCCCCCCCGAAATAGACGTTGCCCATTCTGGCCCCGATATCGCATCATCTAACGACAACCATTCAGAACCTGAGTGCCAAGAGGCAATGGCTTCGAGTCCTGAGGCGAGATTGCAATATAAAATCGCGTTGCTGGATCGAGGTCGGCACGCACTGGGGCTCATCAAATGCTATACAGCCCAACTGCGTAAGCAAGAGGTTGTCAGGGGTGAGTTGCTCGATGAACAAGTGATGTCGCTCAAGTGCCGTCATCACCCATTCAGTGTTTACCTGGTTTGGCAGATCGGCGATGTGGGCAGGGAAGCGATCTATGTCGAAGGGAAAAACAACGGCAAACTGATCGCCCATGATGGTGGCTGGAAGTCGCGCCTTCCCGCATTTTCAATGTTGACCGATGGCTCGCTGGCGATGAAGGATGCTCGCTGCCCAATTACAACGGCAGGTTTGCTGGCTCTGACCGAGGCCATGACGGCGACTCATCTGAATGACCTGACATATTCGACCTTCGAATCCTGCGAAATCGACCCGCATCAACGGTTCGATGGGCGACCATGCCTGATGTTTACAACGAGATACAAGTCAGCAGAGATTTCTCCCACCTACCGCAAATCAATCACACTGATCGATCACGAATGGAACCTGCCCGTCCAAACTCAACATTTCGAATGGTGCATCACAGGAAAAACAATGAGTGACAAAGAACTCGATCGGGCGACCATCATTGAATCCTACTCATTTACTGACATTAAATTGGGCTGCCAATTGACGGATCGCGACTTTGAGCGAACCAATCAGGAATATCATTTCCATTGACCTCAAATCTTCGCGTCAAAGACCTGCGGCCGGTGTCGTCAGTGCTGGGATTTCTGATCCGTGATTGAAATTTGATTTCGCCCAGTTCATGCAGTCACCGCACCTCTTCAGCATCAGCGGGCGCAAAGTATCTCCATGTACGGCTGCAGTAAATCGCGTTGCGACGTTCGATCAACGATCCACGCGATATTTACAATTTCTTTATGCCGACTGGCTGACTACTTACCCCAATCTTATTCGATCAGGGATAGGATATCCGACGTAGCCTGTTGAGGACCTGGTTCGAATTTGAGGTGAAATGATGGATGGTATTTTTCTGGCTGTGATCGTTGGTGCTTTTGCAGTCACATGCTTGATGGTTGAGGGGTGCCGTCGACTGTAGCCCCTGCCAAAACACGGCTCAAAAGCGCAGAGAATAGCCCCAAAGCGATCGATGCGACGTGTCAGCCTTATGCGTACCGACCCCTTGGCGAATCGGTTTTTGTTTTTACGACGAGTTAACCGCATTGGTTGCTCAGGCGCTTCGCACTTGAAGGAAGCCTCTAACGGAAACTGCATATGCATCTCGAGTTGTGGCAACGAATCGCCCGGCGAGCGGTTACAAAACTTTGTTTGAAGAATGGATAAATTCATGGACCCAATGCATTTACTGACGGCGATCATCGCAGTAGGCCTGTTTGCCTACTTGCTGTTTGCCATGCTCTGCCCGGAGAAGTTCTCATGACAACATCAGCCTGGATGGAAATTGGACTTTACCTGGTCGTATTACTGGCGTTGGTCAGGCCGCTCGGCTGGTACATGGCACGAGTCTACACTGGACAACCATGCGGACTGGACCGAATCATTGGCCCGGCTGAGCGGTTGATCTACCGCCTTTGTGGTATTCGCCCTGAAACGGAAATGAATTGGCCGACGTACGCCATTGCAATGCTCGTCTTCAACGGTCTCGGCGTCGTCTCCGTCTACGTGCTGCTACGAGCCCAAGTCTGGCTGCCACTCAATCCTCAACACTTGCCGGAGGTTTCTCCGGACCTCGCGTTCAACACCGCGATCAGCTTCGCCACGAATACGAACTGGCAAGCTTACAGTGGCGAAAGCGCCTTAAGCTACTTGACCCAGATGCTGGGACTATCTGTGCAAAACTTTCTCTCGGCAGCATCTGGCATGGCGGTACTCATCGCCTTGATACGAGGAATCACTCGGCGGCTGACAGAAACGATTGGAAACTTTTGGGTCGATGTGACGCGAAGTACGCTGTATGTCCTGCTTCCGCTCTCACTATTGCTGGCGGTCGTTCTCACGTCGCAGGGGGTCGTCCAGACGTTTTCCCCTGCGATTGAAGTGACGTTGGTGGAATCGACCACTGACGCTGAAGGAAAGCCCGTCACGACACAGACCATTCCCATGGGGCCTGCAGCATCACAAATCGCAATTAAGCAATTAGGAACGAACGGCGGCGGATTTTTCGGAGTCAATTCGGCACATCCGCTTGAAAACACGACACCGCTGAGTAATTTCCTTCAAGCTATTTCAATTCTGCTGATCGCAGCCGCACTGTGTTATACGTTCGGCGAAATGGTCGGTGATCGGCGTCAGGGGTGGGCAATCCTGGCCGCCATGCTATTAGTTTTTGTCCCAATGTTATCGCTATGTCTCTGGGCCGAGCAGGCTGGAAATCCGCGATTGACTGAACTTGGCGTCGATCAATCAGCCAACGACTTTCAGAGCGGCGGTAACATGGAAGGGAAAGAGGTTCGATTCGGTGTTCCCGCGTCGTCCCTTTGGGCGACTGCCACCACCGCAGCATCCAATGGAAGCGTCAACGCGATGCACGATTCGTTTACTCCGCTGGGCGGGCTCGTCCCACTGGTCATGATGCAGCTTGGAGAGGTGGTCTTTGGCGGCGTTGGCAGTGGACTTTACGGGATGTTGATCTTCGCCATCCTCTCCGTATTCATCGCTGGATTGATGGTCGGTCGGACACCCGAATTTCTCGGCAAAAAGATCGAAGCCTACGAAATGAAAATGGCATCGCTTGTGGTTCTGATTCCACCGATACTCGTTCTCGGAGGAACGGCCATTGCCGTCTCATTGGATCTCGGGCGGGTTGGTGTTTCCAATCCTGGACCGCACGGATTCACCCAGATTCTGTATGCACTGTCGTCAGCAGGTAACAACAATGGTAGCGCCTTTGCCGGATTGAGTGTAAATACACCGTTCTATAACTGCCTGCTCGGGGCCGCGATGCTGATCTCGCGATACTGGCTGATGATCCCGGTCCTGGCAATCGCTGGTTCTCTGGCGAAAAAGAAGTATACGCCGCCATCTGCCGGAACCCTGCCAACACACACGCCGTTATTCATCGTTCTGCTGGCGGGAATGGTCATGCTCGTTGGAGCACTAACATTTGTTCCCGCATTGGCATTGGGCCCGGTGATCGAACACTTACAACTCACGGCCACTCGTTAAGTACCGCCATTTCTGTGACGTCGTACGCCACGAATTGTGCTGCTACACGATTGTGTCCAAAGGAGAAATGATATGTCTTCAAGAACGTCCTGTCCGCTATTCGATGTTCCGATCGTCAAGAGAGCGATCTGGGAGGCGATTAGTAAACTTTCGCCACGACATCAGCTTCGCAATCCCGTGATGTTTACAGTCTTCCTCGCCAGTATCCTGACCACGATTTTTGCATTCCGCGCGCTGTCGTTTCCAGGTACTGAGTCACCTGCCTTCGTCGGTGGGATTGCAGCATGGCTTTGGTTTACGCTGCTGTTTGCAAACTTTGCAGAAGCAATGGCCGAGGGTCGCGGCAAAGCACAAGCCGACGCCCTGCGCAAATCGCGCCAAGAGGTGATGGCCTGCCGGGTCGTCGGTCATCGCTTTGAGAACGTTACTTCATCCCAATTGAAAAAAGGAGACGTAATCCTTGTCAAAGCGGGTGAATTAATACCGATTGACGGCGAAGTGATCGAAGGAGTCGCGTCGGTCGACGAAAGCGCAATAACTGGCGAAAGTGCTCCCGTCATTCGCGAGAGCGGTGGTGATCGAAGCGCTGTCACAGGAGGGACTCGAGTGATTTCTGATTCACTGACGATTCGCGCGACCTCCAGTCCAGGAGAGAGCTTCCTTGATCGCATGATCAGCATGGTAGAAGGGGCCAAACGACAGAAAACCCCGAACGAAATTGCCCTCGATATTCTTCTCGCCGCGATGACGATTGTCTTTCTGCTCGCCTGCGCAACGCTCATTCCGATCTCGGAATACGGAGTCGTTCTCGCCGGTAAGGGAACCCCAATCACTTTGACCGTCGTGATCGCGCTACTGGTCTGTCTCATCCCGACAACAATCGGTGGCTTGTTGTCAGCGATTGGAATCGCCGGCATGGACCGAATGATTCAGGCGAATGTGATCGCCACGTCGGGCCGGGCGGTCGAGGCGGCAGGAGACGTCGACGTGTTACTGCTCGACAAAACCGGTACAATCACGCTCGGGAATCGCCAGGCGGTTGAATTCATTCCTGCGGATGGCGTCACAGCAGAAGAACTGGCCGATGCGGCCCAATTGTCTTCGCTCTCCGATGAAACTCCCGAAGGGCGCAGCATCGTCATCCTGGCCAAAACGATGTATGGACTGCGTGGCCGGAACGTCGAGGAAATCAAAGCCAAATTTATTCCGTTCACCGCGAGAACTCGGATGAGTGGTGTGGATCTGGATGGACGCGAAATTCGCAAGGGAGCCATCGATGCCATGGAAAACTATGTGCGCAACAACGGGGGTGATTTTCCTCGGGCCCTGAAAGAACAGGTCAATCGCATTGCGAATCTCGGTGGAACACCGTTGATCGTGGCAGATAAACAACGCCCTCTCGGGGTCATTTATTTGAAAGATATCGTTAAAGGTGGAATGCGAGAACGCTTCGCTCAATTGCGTCAGATGGGCATCAAGACCGTCATGATCACGGGCGATAACCAGCTCACCGCCGCAGCCATCGCTGCCGAAGCCGGCGTCGATGATTTTCTGGCCGAAGCGACTCCGGAAGCAAAACTCGCGCTGATCCGCGAATATCAATCGGGAGGACGGCTGGTCGCCATGACCGGCGATGGAACGAACGATTCACCCGCACTGGCTCAGGCGGATGTCGCCGTCGCGATGAACAGCGGAACTCAAGCAGCAAAAGAGGCGGGCAACATGGTCGACCTCGACTCCAATCCGACGAAGCTGATCGAAATTGTGGAAATCGGCAAGCAATTGCTGATGACCCGCGGTGCACTCACAACCTTCAGTATTGCCAACGATGTGTCGAAGTACTTCGCAATTATTCCGGCAGCGTTTGTTGGCACATATCCTGAACTTAATCGCCTGAATGTCATGGGACTGGCGACATCGTCGAGTGCGATTATGTCGGCGGTGATCTTCAATGCCGTGGTCATTGTATTCCTGATCCCACTCGCATTACGCGGCGTGAGTTACCGATCAGTGGGAGCTGCGACGTTGTTAAGAGACAACCTGCTCATCTATGGCCTGGGGGGACTGGCTGTTCCGTTTTTCGGAATCAAATTGATCGACATGATCCTGGTTGGATTACGACTAGCATGATTTAGCTGTCCGACACTGAAATGTTGTCAAGGATTTTCGATGAAACGAATCCCTTACACGACACATGAAATGGAAGAGTTCGTGCCTAACCGCCAGCGAGTTTCGCTTTGGAAATCCAATTAATGGATTCTCAACCAATCGGCCAAGCCTTTCTTCCAAAACGAGTATCTTAAAAAAGCAATTAGCGGAGTCTGCAAATGTTTCAAATCATTCGAACGGCGACGATACTTTTTAGCGTTTTGACCGCCTTGACCGGGATTGTCTATCCGATTGTGGTGACCCTCGTCGCTCAGATTGCATTTCCCTGGGCGGCCAATGGAAGCCTGATAGAATCAACGAGCGATGGCACGCCCGTTTTAGAGCACAAGAACGGGCGAGACTGGAGAGGACACTCGTCGGAGCAAGGTTTACGACTTGGATCGGATGTTATTGGTCAACCTTTTTCCAGCGCGAAGTATTTCTGGGGACGGCCGTCCGCAACGGCTCCTGTTCCATACAACGGCTTGGCGGGGAGCGGATCAAACCAGGCCACGACCAATCCCGCATTGGTCGACGCCGTTCGCGAACGCATCACGAAATTACGAGCAGATGATCCTGAGAACCATGCCCCGATCCCGGTCGATTTGGTCACCGCATCAGCCAGCGGCCTCGATCCTCATATTTCCGAAGCGGCTGCAATATATCAGATCGCGCGAGTGGCTCGTGTACGCAAGATTGAACCGTCGACAGTGACGAAATTGGTGCTCAGTCATCTTGAACGACCGACGCTGGGTATTCTGGGTCAGAAGCGCGTCAACGTGCTTCGACTCAATTTGGCGCTCGATACGAATGTTCGAATGACCGAGGCAGCGAGTAAGTAGAGATGAGCCACGGAGAGAGTCGCGACACCTGAGAGTTACTTGTGCCATCGAGTCTCCCTCTTTTGCCTCACGTTTTCTGCCGCCGCCAGCAAGGGGTGACTATGACTGATGACCGTCCAAATCCTGATGAACTTCTCGCACGCGTGCAGGCCGAAGAGGTCAAGCAGCAGCGTGGTAAGCTCAAAATATTTTTTGGCATGGCTCCGGGTGTCGGCAAAACCTATTCAATGCTCCAGGCGGCACGTCGCGCAGCGACCGAGCAGGTCGATGTGATGATCGGTTATGTCGAGCCGCATGCGCGGCCAGAAACTTACTCGTTGGTTCTCGGGCTCGACTTGATGCCGCGTCGGGTCGTCAGCTATAGAGGCAAGACGACAGAAGAATTCGATCTCGAAGCGGCGCTTTTTCGAAAACCACAATTGATCATTGTCGATGAACTCGCTCATTCCAATCCGGAAGGCTCGACCCATCCAAAACGCTGGCAGGATGTCGAAGATCTACTGGCCGCCGGCATCAATGTCTACACGACATTGAATGTCCAGCACCTCGAAAGTCTCAATGACGTCGTGGCACAGGTCACGTCGATCCCCGTTCGTGAGACGGTTCCCGACCATGTCTTCGAACAGGCCGATGAAGTTGAACTCGTCGATCTTGCTCCCGACGATCTGATCGAACGATTGCGCGAGGGGAAGGTCTATGTCTCGGCACAGGCATCGCGGGCCCTCGAAAACTTCTTCCGTAAGGGAAACCTGTTTGCGTTACGCGAGATGGCCTTACGAAAGACCGCCGAGCGGGTCAATGAACAGGCCATCGACTATCGACAACAGCACGATGTCTCGAAAATCTGGGCAATGTCTGAGCGACTGCTCGTTTGCGTAGGCCCAAGTCCGATGTCAGCACGTCTCGTACGAGCAACGCGACGAATGGCAACGAGCTTGCGTGCTCCATGGATCGCGCTGCACGTTGAACTGGAACATGGAAGAGTGCTGTCTCACGCAGACCAGACGAATCTTGAAGTCAACCTCCGCCTGGCTGAAGAATTGGGTGCCTCAGTAGAAACGGCCTTCGGAATCGACTTCGCCGAAACTGTCATCAAGTATGCCCATCACCACAATGTGACGAAGATCGTCGTCGGCAAGTCACGGATGTCCAAATGGCAACGCATACTGAGTAGCGACTTCGTTAACGAATTGATCGAAAAATCAGGAGACATTGATGTCTATGTCATCAGTGGCGACTCCGAAAAACACATTGGACCTCGATCCCTCGAAGAGAAGCAACCAACGACTCGGATTCCCTATCTGGCTTCTGCGGCAGCCGTCGGCTTCTCAACGTTGCTCAGCTTCGGTCTCTGTCGATTATTCGCTGCAACCAATCTCGAATTCGCCTCGACCAATCTCGCCATGGTTTATCTGGCCTGTGTGGTGGCGGTTTCGCTCGTCTGGGGGCGGGGTCCTTCGGTGCTGGCGACGGTTCTCGGCGTAGCCGCATTCGATTTCTTTTTCATACCCCCTTACGGCAGTTTCGCCGTTTCGGATACTCAATACGTTTTTACATTCTCTGTCATGCTCGTAACCGGACTGGTGATCAGCGAACTGACGTCACGAGTCCATCTGCAGACGAATGCACTTCGTGAGAGGGAGCGCCGCACGGCAGCTCTTTTTGCACTCAGTAAAGAATTGACCCGCCTTCCAACACAGGCGACTGTTGCGCAAGCCACCCGGCGAATCCTTTTTGAGACGCTCGATGTCCGGTCATGGATCGTTGTGCGGAACGAAGACGGAACGTTGACACACGCCGATGCGGCAGCGGATGGCGCTCCACCGCAGAAACACGAAGGGGTGATTCGATGGGTGTTTGATCATCAGCGTGCCGCGGGACATGGTACTGATACGCTTCCGGGGACCGAAGGAACCTATTTACCCATGTTGGGGGCCGATGGACTGGTCGGTGTCATTGGAGTGCAGCCAGTGACGCCCGAGTCACATTTGACGATCTCGCAAATGAAATTGTTTGAAGCATTTGCAGGCCAGGTTGCAATCGCATTTGAGCGGTGTCATCTCGCCGTTCAGGCCGAACACGTCCGACTTCAAATGGAAACAGAGCGGCTGAGAAATACACTATTGAGCGCCGTCTCGCACGATTTGCGAACGCCGCTGACAGGAATTACAGGAGCCGCAAGCCTGTTGGTCGAAGGGGACGAACAACTGACACCAGAATCGCGCCGCGATCTGGCGAATTCGATTCTCGACGAATCCGATCGATTAAATCGACTGGTTGCCAATCTTCTCGATATGACGCGACTCGAAGCGGGGGCCATCCAGCTGCAACCGGTGTTGCAACCGATCGAAGAAGTCGTAGGAATTGTCCTCAATCGCCTGGAAAGACAGCTTCGTCATCACACGGTAAAAACAAACTTGCCTGCCGATTTACCTCCCGTGAGGATCGACGGCTTGTTGATCCAGCAGGTTCTCATAAATCTTATCGATAATGCGGTCAAATTCTCGTCCCCCGAAGCTCCGATTGAGGTATCGGCGATTGTGAACAAGAACCAGCTCGTGGTTGATGTTGCAGATCGTGGCCCGGGGATTCCGCCTGGCGAATCAGAACGGATATTCGAAAAATTCTACCGCGTCGCCGGACACTCGACGACTGGAACAGGAATCGGCTTGTCGATCTGTCGCGGAATCATCGAACTTCACCATGGTAAAATTACTGTCGAAAATCGACCCGGGGGTGGTGCTGTATTTCGATTCTCCCTACCATTAAACGCCGTATAGGTCATTGGGCAATGGACAGTCATGTCAACTCAAGATGCCGCAAAGATTTTGGTGATCGAAGACGAATCACCGATTCGAAAATTCATCCGACTGTCATTGGAATCTCACGGTTACGATGTGAGTGAAGTCAGCACGGCAGCGGCGGGAATTGGCCATGCCATGGCGGAACCTCCCGATGCCGTAATCCTGGATCTGGGTCTGCCCGATCAAGACGGTCTCGAAGTGATCTCTCGAATCAGAGAATGGTCTCGCGTACCGATAATCGTGGTTTCAGCGCGGGGGCGCGAAGCCGATAAGGTCGTTGCGCTGGACTCAGGAGCAGACGACTACCTCACGAAGCCGTTCAGTGTCGGAGAACTGCTTGCCCGTCTTCGCGTGGCACTTCGACATTCCGCATCGATCGCCACCTCGACCGCAGATTCCGTATTTCGCGTCGGTGAGCTTTCTGTCGATCTGTGTCGGCGAGAGGTGACAATCGGTGACGAATCGATCCATCTCACCCCGACCGAGTATCGATTGCTGCTGGTTCTGGTCAGTCACGCAGGAAAAGTTGTGACCCACCGGCAACTGCTAAAGGAAGTCTGGGGGCCAGACAGTGTCTACGAGAATCAGTACCTGCGCGTCTATATGGGCCAGTTGCGCCGGAAGATCGAACACGACGCAGCCCGACCTCGTTACCTCAAGACCGAGGCAGGGGTGGGATATCGTCTGATGGACGAGTAAACGCTCAATCACAATTCCGTCGTGCAAACCATTAACGAAACACGATCGATTTTATTTCGCCAGGAACGAAAGAAAATGAAATCACAGGTCAATTCCATCACACGGCGCGACGCCTTACTACGGGGAATGCTGGGATTGGCAGCGGCAAATCAACTTGGATCGGCGGCTGATGAACCGTCGAAGGTGATAACCTCCGAATTGCTCAAGCAGATCCTGCAGAAGGCCAGGGCGTTTCTCGTTGATTTGATGGACAATGATCTTGGACTGTTGCCTGAGTACCGGGGGGCCAAGGTCTACTGGATTTTTCACGACAATTACCTCGCAGCCAAGGTACTCAATGAAAGTCACCCGCAAACGGCGAAGCAGATTCGAGCGGCGATGAAACGGGAGGGTGTCGAACACTCAGGTAAGATCGAGCTTTTGTTTGGTGAATTGAAACAGCCATTACCGTTTCGACAGTTTCAATTGAAGGATGTCCGACGAATCGGTGACAAGGTCATTCGGACAGAAGTTGTACTCAGCGATGTGGTTGTCGGATGGCAGAATTATGCCGATTTTCTGCTGATGGCCAGCCTTGCCGAAAAAGATCCGAAGTTGGCCTGGCAGGCCTGGGAACAGGCATTGAAGATGTGGGACGGGAAAGGTTTTGTCGACGAAGCGACGAAACAGTTGCAGAGATACTCAACCTACAAGTTGGCTCTGGCCTTGCTTGCCGCATATTGGGTCCCGAAAGCCGAAGTTCCTGACGGTCTGGTGGAACGACTGTTATCGTTACAAGATCCATCCGGCGGCTGGATCACCGACTACGACGCGTCAGGAAAGAAAATCGGCCTGGCCAACGTCGAAACGACTTGTCTCTCGATCCTCGCAATTGAAGCCATGAAAGGGACCCTCGAGCCGCTACGTTGAGACACATCGAGTGATCAGAACGTAACTGGTCGAATGAACGGACAAGTTCCAAGACTCCTCGATTGTTTCCCACAACTGTTTCACTGGCAAAGTGGTCTTGGACTTCAACTCGTCGAAGCCCAGCGAATCAGATGGTCGTGGTCGATGAAGATCGTTGTCGTTTGAAGCCCTTTCGGTGTCCTGTATTCGACCGTACATTGATACTGGCAATGATGCATCCGGCATGCCGAAATGTAACCGAGGTCAGCGAACCAGCGAGGTGGGTCAATTGTGTCTTCGGTTGGATCAACAATGATGACCGCTTTAACTTTGGCGTTATTGGGGATGTGCGCCAGCCACAATACAACTTCGTTCGACGGAGGGTCCGTGCAAAATAATGCCTCATGGTCGGCTTCGACGGGACTTAAGATCGGGGCAAAGGAAGTTGAATAATACATCCACGAACGATGGTGACTGTCCAACGCGGTGAGGACTCCTGTGGCATCGATCGAGATGGAGACGATATTTGATTGCAAGGTGCTCCAGGAATAACCGGCTTCCAATCGTTTCAACTCGTGCTGGGTTGTCACGACATAGAGATTGCGGAGTCCCGTTGGGGCCGTGATAAATGATTGCACGCCGGTGCTGATCAAAACCCAATGTCCACCGGCGGTCTGGGACTTCAAGTTATGCTGACTGTCCAGCGTGTACAAAACGTCGTCCTGATCGATACTGAAGCTGACTATCTTGGACGCGACGAGCAGCCACGCCCCATTGGCGCCAAGAACCTTCAGTTGTTGTTTTGCATTCAGTTCATACAGCGTACCCGAAGTTGCCTGGGCGAGTGACTGGACTCCGCTGTCGATGACAGACCACCTTGAGTTTGCCCCAAGTCGCCGAAGCTGGTTCAACCGACTCACTTCATAAAGTGAATCGTCCGTCGAAAGGAACATGGACTTCACCCCGGTATCGACCAGTGTGAACCTCGACGTATTCGGCAACAGGGCGCGTAACGTGCCGGATTGACTTAAGGCATAGATCGTTCCCGCCGAAGTCCGCACAAACGATTGAATATCATTCGCCAGCGTAGTCCAGCGACTTGAACGCGGCGTTAATTGCTGTAATACGTGGTTTTCATTGAGGGCAAAAATCGTGTTGTCGGGCGCAACAACACAGGAATAGACGCGCATCAACGGTTCCCAATTTCCGCCAACGCGTAGCCGATATAAAACGGATGGCAGCGGGGCCAACCCAGTAAAGTTGGTACCTGAATATTCAAATCCAAGCGAATATATCGTTCCGTCAGACCCGGTCCATATCGAACGGACGATTGTACTTTGGAGTTCGGATGGTGCTGTCATTTCTACCGCGACGGGCGATGCGTGACTCGATTGCTGAATTTCTTCCCCAAGATTATTCGATTGGCCTAAGACGTAAGGACGCAGATGATCCACATCTAAATAGAATACATTTATTAAAACGGAGCTGAATGCGGTACTGAAATAAGCTGTGACTTTGAAATGGCATTCGTGAATTTGGGCCAAACCAATATTGGGGAAATATCGAGGTGGGTCGATCCGGTCAACAACTGGTTCAGTAACTAATTTCAGATTCATGATTGCGGGACCACGGAGGCTTGCAGCATTGATTATCTCTGCCATTGACGGCGGATTCGTACACAAAATGGGGTCACCGACGCTCACCGGATCGATGAGCGGTGATGTCAGGCCTCGATAGAAGGCGAAATTATTAGGCCCGGCACCGCTGCTCAAGTCGTAAACCGTCCCCCCTTGATCCATGATCAACGACTGAACGACCTGCCCCAAGAGATCGGGACCACCACCTGCTTGCGACCCACGGCCAGCGCGCATAAGTAGGTAAACAGGGTAGTCTGGCGCGAACGGTCTCGAACTGATATATGTTAGTGATGGCGAAGCCGCAATTGCGCGCTTGACGGAACATCGCGCGGCGATTTCGCCGCCCCGTATCGAGA
>CAIOKO010000139.1 GCA_903858935.1 uncultured Schlesneria sp.
CTATCCGATCTCTCAATACCGAGGAATTTCTCCTACGTCGTCATATTCATCTCTCGCAAGTTCACAAAAACTGGATCTTGACGCCCTTTGCAAAGTTCAATATGGCCAAGAAACTCCGACGGAATTGCTGTTATGCACCCGATGATTGAAACGGCAAGGCGGTGGGGTTGTCGTTGTTCAATTGTCTTTTTATAACTTTGCCGATGCCGTCTATCGGTTTGAACACTCGTAAACCTAACATGAGGCGGATTGTGTTTTTGATATTCTGGATCATGCTGACGGGATTCTTGTCGTTGGCGATATACGTTTCTCCCTTCGCAGCCAGGATGATCGCGGAAAAGCGACTGCGACATATTTGTCGCAGAGAGCATGTTCTGATCTTGACATACGACGACGGGCCCAGTGTTGTGACAACACCGCGGTTACTTGACTTACTGGCAGAAATGGGTGCGAAGGGGACGTTCTTCCTGCTGGGTCAACGCGTTCAATCGACCCCGCAGGTTCTCAGGCGGTTGCAGGACGAAGGTCACGAGTTGGCAAGCCATTCACAGGA
The DNA here is from genome assembly GCA_903858935.1 of uncultured Schlesneria sp. Taxonomy (GTDB): domain Bacteria; phylum Planctomycetota; class Planctomycetia; order Planctomycetales; family Planctomycetaceae; genus Schlesneria. The sequence goes on from CAIOKO010000139.1 coordinate 554, forward strand.
TCATTTAAACGCCTGGAAAGTTGCTCCTTGGCGTAGTGTTGTTGATGTGAAACGTGGGTTTGCAACACTCGTCAAATATGGCGTCGATTTCGGATTGTTTCGCCCGCCATACGGCAAACTCAACCTCCTGACTTGGTTCACGGCAGTTTGTTACGGGGTTCGCTTTGGATGGTGGACAGTGGTTTCGGGCGATACTTTTAACCCTCTGCCTGACCCCGATTCGATCGTGCAGGCAGTCGAGCGAGACGGTGGTGGAGTTGTGTTGATGCACGACTTCGATTCGGATGAAGTTCATTCGAAATACGTTCTTGAGCTGACACGGCGCTTGCTCGAGAAAGCAAGTGTTTACGGTTGGAAGGTCTGCACGTTAAGCGAAGTGCGCCAATTGAATTGAGCCCGGAAATAAGCGGAATTAGTAGTTACGGCTTCATACGGCAGGATTACGTTGTACCAATCTGCCTATTGGTGGCTTTTTCGATTGCTCGGGTTGCAACACCTCTCCTGAGACAAGCAGTTTCAGGCAAATGCGTTGTCTTGGGTACCATTCGCTGATGAGCATCGCGAGTTATAATATTTCTTCATAAGACCTTCATACTCGAGTGGTGTTGTGAAAAAATTATCAAATACGAGTTATCGAAATGTTCATGTCTTGATACGAGTCTACTGGCGATTGCTGCAAGCGTTAAGTTTTAAGTGGTCTTTGTGGGATAAACGGTAAGAGCGTGGTGGTGTGCAGAGTCGCACCTCAGCTTGCTGGATACGATCGGATACGTCAGAAACCGATATCAAGGCGCGAGCGGCTGAATGAGTTTGGTTTCGGCGAAGGAATACGGTTTTTTACTCTGCCGAGGAATACCTTTTCCGACTACATCGGTTACAATATTCATGCGCCATTACGAAGGGTCAAGAGCGAGCAGATAACGTCGGTCTCGAATGGATCACTTTAGAACAGAGTGAAATTACCGAGCGGCGCGGAGCCTCCGATGCTCCACACATTCTCGTTTAGGTTTGACGACACTTGGTGTGGAACGATTTCGGAAGCGGTGCTGCGCGATCATTGATTCTGCGTCCGAGTGTCTACAAATCATGCAGTCTTGTTTGCAGATTTGTCAATTAGGTCGTCAGTTAAGGGTTTTAATGAGAGAACAGGCTTTTTCGACAATTTTTTTTCGTTAATGAGTTTGTTATTTTTAGAGTCATTGTTTGCCGAGGAAATTTTCGGATTGGCTTCACGAGCGTGTGTCGTCGGCCTGTTGGGTAGCGACAGTCGTAAGAGTTGCGGATTCCCCTTCAAGCGTTATCCAAAACCCGTAGCAGGAAATTGGTATGGTTTCGATTGTCATTCCGGCTCATAACGAGGAGACAACGATTGGTCGCTGTCTGAGCCGGTTACTTGGTGAGGGCTCTTCCGAATCTTTGCGGGTTGTTGTGGCTTGTAACGGGTGCAGCGATCGCACGGCGGAATTCGCTCGACAGTTTGGGGATCGCGTGACTGTGATCGAGACAGATGTGGCATCTAAAGTTTATGCGATGAACCTGGGTGACGAGGCGTCACAGGGATTTCCCCGTTTCTATATGGATGCTGATGTCGTTCTTTCTCCGAATGATATTCGCGAAGTCGAGCGGACACTTCAGAGTGGTGGGGTATTGGCTGCGGCTCCTCGAATGCAAATGGATTTTTCAAACGCTTCATGGGCTGTTCGAGCAGTTTATCGCGTCTGGATGGCCTTGCCCTATACACGTTCCGGAATGATGGGCGTCGGGGTGTACGCGTTATCCGAAGAAGGTCGACGACGTTTTGGCCGCTTTCCTGACATTATCGCCGACGATGGCTATATTCGCGTGCTATTCAAGCCACACGAACGAGCCGCAGTCGATGCCGCCAGGTCGATCGTCAAAGCGCCGTCAACGCTCGCAGGGTTAATCAAAATTAAGACACGCAGCCGACTTGGTGGATTTCAACTGGCGAAGTTGTATCCTGAATTACTCGTTAACGACGATAAGAAGTATGGGGCGGCGATTTGGGACATCCTGAAGAGACCATCACTCTGGCCATGTGTTCCAGTCTACCTTTATGTGAACCTCACCGCTAAGCGACGTGCCCGGAAGCAGCTTCAGCAACTCGACCAATACGTGTGGGAACGAGACGACAGCTCTCGCGCCGGTTGATCGGTCGCCTGGGCATTGCATTTCTACCAAGAATCAATTCTGAGAACTTTGGAAATGACGGACAAGACTACAAAGCAGCAGGGTGGTTCCCATCGAAAGAAAGTCATGGCAACCGCTTCGCGAGGGGGACATTGGGTTCAATTACTAAGGTTGCGCCCTGCGTTTAGCGATTGCGATGTGATGTACGTGACGACTGATCCCGCTTACAAGACAATGGTTGACGGCGCAAAATTTTGTGTTGTCACTGAAGCTACCCGCTTTCAAAAGCTGAAGATTCTTAAGATGACAATCCAAATGCTATGGATTATCGTCCGGTTTCGACCAAATGTCGTGGTGACGACCGGAGCCGCGCCGGGCTACATTGCCATCCGGCTGGGAAAGTGGTTCGGCGCAAAGACGCTTTGGATTGACAGCATTGCCAACGCCGAAGAACTATCGCTTTCTGGACGTCTCGCGTCGAAATATGCCGACACAACTTTGACTCAGTGGGAGCATCTTTCCGGCTCTGACGGCATCGATTATCACGGAGCCGTCATATGATATTTGTCACTGTCGGGAACATGGACCCGTTCGATCGATTGGTCAAGGCGGTTGATCAATGGGCCTTAACAAATCCTGGTGGCGAAAAGATCTTCATCCAGGTCGGTGATGGGCAATATATTCCAGCGAATTGCGAGTACGTCAGACGGATGACGCCGGACGACTTTGAAAAGCGTTTCAGTGAGGCTCGCCTCGTTGTCTCGCATGCCGGCATAGGGACAATTATCACCGCCCTGGAACTCGGGAAACCAATTATTGTTGTGCCTAAGCGAGCATCTCTTGGCGAACAAAGGAATGAACATCAGCTCTCGACCGTTCGGCACTTCAAACGCTCGGAATTGATGGTGGTAGCGGATTCAGAGGCTGATTTGATTGGTATGCTATCTCGCTACAATTCCGGTTCGATGCCAGTGGTGGAGCCGGTTGCGGATAATTTGAAAAAAGACGCTTGGCAGCCCGATGAAAAGTTGTTGAAGTACGTAAAGAACTTCGTTCATGATCAACCCCAATCGGGAATGATACTGCTCACTGTAGGTAACGAACCAATGGATCGGTTGGTCAAGGCCTTTGACGAATGGATTGGTTCGCGACTCGACGTTCAAGTCAAAGGGGCGGTCGCCCAAATCGCGAATGGTAGTTACGTTCCAAAGAATTGTAATTTCATCAGATATATGACGCCGGCAGTGTATCGGCAGATGTTCGATCAAGCCGAGATCATTGTCGCGCATGCGGGGATTGGAACGATCATTACAGCGATGAATGCCAATCGCCTGATTGTGGTGATGCCAAGGCAAGCGAGATTTGGGGAAACGCGCAATGATCACCAGCTGGCAACAGTGAGACATTTTTCGCCCTCACCACAACGGTTGATTGCCGAGTCTGAGGCGGAACTGGGCGATGTGCTCGACAGAGCGATTGAGATGCATCAAAGACAAGTGACTGACCCAGCTTCGGCAATTGCACCGGCGCAACGTCCGCCCGATGAATCATTGCTCTGTTTTTTGCGAGAATTTGTTTCAAAAGGTTCTTAAATGATAAATTGCGAATTTTTCAAGAAGCGCGTCTTCCAGACGTTGCGTTATGACAATTGAGAGTTAAAACTGTCCGTGTTAGGGATTTAAGGATCGGTACCCTTAAAGTGATTATTGACGACTGTTCGGTAACCTTTTGTTGTCGGCAGTTTTGTTGATGTTAGGGTGACTTTAAGGCGTCGATAAACGTCCATGTGATTTCGTCTGTTGTCGTCCTCATATTGTTTTTTGAATGAAGTTGCCTTTTCGCGGTTTGAAGTCGCGGTTTGATTTGAAGCAGGGAGTTTGCAAACGCGATCATCAAGTCATGGGGAACACCTATTATGAGCGAGTTTTCTAATTCGCACGGTCCGAAGGGGACAAGTTTAGAACTCGCCAGTGAGTTACAGGTTTAAGATCCTCGTTACGGAATCGACTTTGAAATTACTGATGAATTCTCCCCCATGACACACACTAATAACTCGGAAAAAGGTCTGTCGCCGACGTTGGACCCATCTGTGGCGAACACGAATGCGGGATGGCGGTCCTTGCGAATCGACCAAAATAACCTCGATTTCTGCCGTTTTTGGTTAGCGGTCATGGTGATTTTTTCCCATTCCTACCACCTTTCTCAAGGTCACGAGGATGCGGAGCCAATGGGGCTGCTGACCAATGGTCAATTGCGATCAGGCCCCTTCGCCGTTTGCTGTTTTTTTGCAATTAGCGGATTTTTGATTACTCATAGTTGGATTCGGTCGAAATCTTCAGCAGATTTCCTGATGAAACGATTCCTTCGGATTTACCCGGGGTTCATTGCAGTAACATTGCTTGGCGTCTTTTTGCTCGCGCCTTTTGTGTCAGAGCACTTTGGATTCGGCCCACGTAAGCTTTTAATGCTGCCATGGTGGCTTTTGTCACTTCGGCAAGTCCCCATGCCGAGTATTTTTCCGAATAATCCTCTACCGGGCGCGTTGAATGGATCGCTCTGGTCAATCCCTTATGAGTTCAAGTGTTACCTGGCGGTCATGTTGATTGGCTCTCTGGGTTTTTTCGGCCAACGTGTCCGAGTGGCATTATTGCTGATTTGTGTTGTGGTCGGGTGTGCAGTCTATCCATCGATTCCCAATATCTCCTCATTGGAAAACGGGCCAATTGAGAAGGTTTTCGGCAGTGTTTTGGCCTGGTGTCAAGTTTTTCCATACTTTATCGCAGGGATGGCGTTCTACCTGTTTCGGGATCGTATTCCTTCTTCAACGCTCCTTTTGGTGATCGCGTTTTTTTCGTTTGTTGTGGCGTCCGCGTTTCCTCCCGCGGGGCTTGTCGTGTTTCCGTTTGCGATTACGTACGCATTATTCTGGTTTGCATTTCATCCGAAGATCCCATTTAAGAGTTGGTCTCGTTATGGCGACTTTTCCTATGGAACTTATCTCTACGCGTTTCCAATTCAACAATTGATCACGATGAAAATGCCCGGGATCTCGCCGATCATGCTTTTCCTGATCTCGACGCCGCCGTCGATCATTGCTGGAGTCTTTAGTTGGCACGTCGTCGAAAAGCATTTTTTGCGACTCAAAAATCGGTTGCAAAAGCAGTCACGGACTGAGTCACAGCTTCCTGCTTTAGAAAAAGCTTGAATCGGGATATTTTCGATGAAGCGACGATGTCTGTTAAGGCGTTGAGTTATGACAGTCGACGGTCATAACGGTGGTGATTGGGTTGACTCGTTTATATTTGCAGGTGAATTATGCCGGGTAATCAAGAGCATCTTCGAAAAGGAATTATTCTTGCAGGTGGATCAGGGACAAGGCTTTACCCGGTAACGCATGTCGTCAGCAAACAATTGCTGCCGATCTATGACAAACCGATGATTTATTATCCGTTGTCGACGCTGATGCTTTCGGGTATGCGGCAGATTCTGATTATCAGCACTCCGCAGGATCTCCCACTTTTTCGCCGGCTATTCGGTGATGGATCACAATGGGGCATGGAGTTGTCCTATGCCGAACAACCACATCCGGAGGGGTTGGCCCAGGCTTTTATCATCGGCGCTCCTTTTGTTGGCAAAGATCCCTCGTGCCTGATTCTCGGAGACAATATTTTTTACGGTCACGACCTGGCCGCGTCACTTCAAGCCGCTGACAAACGTGTCGAGGGGGCCACCGTATTCGCCTACCACGTTCAAGATGCTCGCAGTTACGGGGTAGTAGAGTTTGGCGTCGACGGGCAGGCCATTTCACTTGAAGAAAAGCCACAGGTCCCCCGATCCAACTACGCGGTTACTGGTTTGTACTTCTACGACAATGATGTCGTTCAAATCGCTAAAGGCCTGAAACCATCGGCCAGAGGAGAGCTCGAAATTACGGACGTCAACCGGGCGTATTTGGAATCACATCGGTTACACGTGGAAATTCTCGGGCGTGGTAGCGCGTGGCTCGATACAGGGACACACGATTCGCTTCTCGACGCAGCGACTTTTGTTTCGGTGCTTGAGAATCGGCAGGGACTGAAAATCGCGTGTCCAGAGGAAATTGCCTGGCGAAATGGGTATATTGATTCTGAGCATCTTTTACGATTGGCTCACCCGCTAGCAAAGACAAATTATGGGCGTTACCTCATCAGCTTAGTCGAAGCCGGAAAGCGGTGATTCACCGTTGTTTTGGCTGACAGTACCCCTGCAAAATCATGGTCCCGGAAAACCAGATCATGTCGCAAACATCAAATACATCGGCGAATTTAATTTTAAGTTGCGTGATGTTCATGCAATTAACACATTTTACGACAGACGCGAATTGATAATGACCACACATGGACTTGCGGAAAAGATCACTGGAAAGACAGCGGTAATCGGCGTCATTGGTTTAGGCTACGTGGGCCTTCCCCTGATCCGGGCGTTTGTTCGATCTGGCTTTCATACAATCGGCTTTGATGTCGATCACTCGAAGGTCGATAAGCTGAAGGCTGGCCAGAGCTATATTAAGCACATTGACAGTTCTGCGATTGCAGAACTGATTCAGAGAAAGCAGTTTGAACCGACGTCGGACATGGGCCGACTCGGAGAAGCGGACTGCATTATTATCTGTGTGCCGACCCCACTGAACGAAAGCCGTGATCCAGATCTCAGCTATATTGAAGGGACGGCCCATGCGATCGCAAAGACGCTGCGACCGGGCCAGCTTGTTGTACTTGAAAGCACAACACATCCAACAACCACACGCGAAAACGTACTCCCGGTTTTGAATGCGACAGGGCTTACTGCAGGAAAAGACTACTTCCTCGCTTTCAGCCCGGAACGTGAAGACCCGGGAAATCCGAACTTTGAAGCTTCGACGATTCCCAAAGTCGTTGGTGGTTATGACACAATCAGTACTGATCTTGCCTGTGCGATGTACGGGCATGCGGTCGTGAAAGTTGTACGAGTCTCCAGCATGGAGGTCGCGGAAGCGGCCAAGATTCTGGAAAACACCTATCGCGCCGTTAACATTGCGATGGTCAACGAATTGAAAATGCTTTACGACAAAATGGGAATTGATGTCTGGGAAGTGATTGATGCTGCCAAGACAAAGCCGTTTGGTTTTCAAGCATTTTATCCTGGACCCGGGCTTGGTGGTCACTGCATTCCAATCGATCCATTTTACCTGACGTGGCTTGCTCGAAAGTGGGGCGAGCAAACGCGGTTCATCGAACTGGCAGGTGAGATCAACACTTATATGCCACACTATGTGGTCAGTCAGCTGGCTGAATTTTTGAATGACGCGTCGAAGCCCATCAAGGGAAGTAAAATCGCAATTCTTGGTGCAGCGTACAAAAAGGACGTTGATGATCCTCGGGAAAGCCCGACATTCGAACTCATGAAATTGCTGATCAAACGCGGAGCTGTGTTGAGCTACAATGACCCGCACATTCCGTTGTTGCCCAAGATGCGCCATTATCCGGGTCTTCCCGAGATGGCCAGTCAGGCTTTGACTCCTGAATACCTTGCGGCTCAAGATTGTGTGCTGATCTCGACGGACCATTCTGCCTACGATCACGACTTCATCGTCAAGCACAGCCGTATGGTGCTTGACACGCGAAACGCTACGAAAAATGTTAAGGCGGGACGCGAGAAAATCTTCAAGGCTTAAGCGGAAATCGGGCGATCCCATTCTCGTTTCTCAGGGATCAAACACGGTTGTCGCCAATGCCGGCAGTCTCTTCAGGAGAAAGAATTGTGAAAATCCTCGTCACGGGTGGAGCTGGCTTTATCGGCTCGGCCGTGATCCGTCATTTGATTTCTAAAACGCAACATTCCGTCGTTAATGTCGACTGTTTGACCTATGCGGGAAATCTCAGCACGCTTGATCACGTGAGCTCCAATCCCCGGTATTCGTTTGAAAAAGTCAATATTTGCGATACCGCAGCAGTTCAGGGTGTCTTCGAACGACATCGTCCCCTGGCGGTAATGCATCTGGCGGCCGAATCGCATGTTGACCGTTCGATCGATGGGCCAAGCGCATTCATTCAAACGAATGTGGTCGGAACTTACACCATGCTCGAAGCGAGTCGACGACATCGACAGTCACTTCCCGCGGATGAACAAGGGGCCTTCCGATTTCATCACATCTCGACGGATGAAGTCTATGGCTCACTCGGTGACGAAGGTCTGTTTACCGAAAAGACTTCGTATGATCCAAGTTCTCCGTATTCGGCCAGCAAGGCAGCGTCTGACCATCTTGTACGTGCCTGGAATCGTACCTATGGTCTCCCCGTGGTGCTGACCAATTGTTCGAATAATTATGGACCGTACCAGTATCCGGAAAAACTGATCCCGCTGACGATCACGTCAGCTCTTGCCGGAAAGCCACTCCCTGTTTACGGAAAAGGTGAAAACGTTCGGGATTGGCTCTACGTCGATGATCACGCGCGAGCATTGGTTGCGGTTCTCGAGCGAGGCCTGGTTGGCGAGACTTACAACATCGGAGGTAACAGTGAACGAAAGAATATCGATGTTGTTCGGACAATTTGTGGGTTAATGGACGAGCTCAGTCCAAATACGACCAATCGACCGCATGAAAAGCTGATCACATTCGTCACAGACCGACCTGGACACGATCATCGCTATGCAATTGATGCCAGTAAGATCCATCGCGATCTCGGCTGGACGCCGGAAGAGTCGTTTACAAGTGGCCTGAGAAAGACAGTGCAGTGGTATCTTTCGAACGAGGACTGGTGTCGCCAGGCCGTCGCGGACCGTTACTCAGGTGAGCGATTGGGGCTCAAGAGTTGAATCGATTCCGTTGGCTTGCTGCGGAGGTTTGCGAGAACTTCGTATGAATTTCCAATTCCGGGGATCGTCTGACGCAATTTGACATCAACAATGTCATTGACGCGGATGGTTACTACTTAGCGAACAACCTTGCCAGTTCCCTGTGGCAACCTATCGGTTCCGAACGTTGTTTGGTATTGCATAGGGACGAGTGGAGTTTAAGAACGCGATGATTGCGTCTAAGAAACTTGGTGTGGTAATTGTCCTGTTCAACTCGTCCGATATCATCGCGGAATGCCTTGAGCGACTTTATGCATCCCATGATGCACAGTTAAAGATTGTTCTGGTCGACAATAACTCCACAGATAACACTTGTGATGTGGTTCGTGACTGGGCTAGCGGCAGATTACCGTTTTCGAATCCAGAGAATTCACCGCTGGGTCACGGTGAAGCAGTGATCCCCAAACCGTTGCCGCTCGAAGAATACCAGTTGGCTGACGGGCGTAATCTCACCACCAAGCTTTCGTTATTACATTCCCCGGTGAATGGCGGATTTGGTTACGCGGTCAATTGCGGATTGAAATCACTTTTGACCGACCAGGAAATCGATCTTTTTTGGGTCTTAAATCCCGATTGTGTTCCCCACCCAGAGGCCGCTAACGCCTATCTTAAAAGAGCGAGCGGTGGTGGTTTTGGGCTCATGACCGGCCTGACGGTTTACTATGAACGGCCGGACAAAATCCAGACTTTTGGCGGACGCGTCGGACGATGGACCGCAACCTGTCGGCAGATCAGTTCCGGGCTCTCGCCACAGACCACGTCGGCTCCGGAAGCAGATACCGTTGACTTCGTTACCGGCGCAAATTTGGTCGTAACGCGGCAGTTCATTGAGAAGATCGGTTTGATGGCAGAAGACTATTTTCTTTACTATGAAGAAGTTGATTGGGCGTTCCGAAGAAAGGAGTTTCCGATTCTCCTTGCTCCTGAAGCATTGGTCTATCATCATGGTGGTACGTCCATTGGTTCAGCATCGGTCACGCGCCGTGCATCACCATTTGCCAATTATTTCAATTTTCGAAACCGAATTCGATTTGCTGGGCGGCACCTTCGAGCGAGTCTTCCGTTTGTGTATTTGTTCGCAATTGCAAAAGCAGTTCAACTTCTGCTTAAAGGTGCTCCGAGCGAGGCATGGGCGATTTTTTGCGGAGTTTTCAATCTCCAACCGCCGCGCGAGGTCTCCCGGCGAATTACCGATAAGTCGGCGCGGCAATTCGCGTTCGGGCGAATTGATTGACTGTCTGATTGATTGACTGTCTGATGCGCGACAACCGGGTTGCTTCGAGACATCATGTGCGTTTATCGGACTTCATTTTCTCTGTGTATCGTCGATGAACGAAGCTGGCAGCCACTACCCGGCTCGCCGCGCCTGCCGGTACGTCGAATTTGGCGCCGCCGTCGTCCGCATGATCACGTTGTCCGGTGAGCTTTGATGTCAGCGTGATTCTTGCGGCCAAAGCCATGGCCTCGGTGTCAGGTTGAGGATTGACGAAAGGTCCACCTCGACCTGTTTAGAATCATCGACCATCTTTTCTGCTCGATACACTGCCACCTGGCCAATAGCGGAAAACGGTTTAGTGTCATCCTGGATGCATCCTATTAGAATTTGCTAAGTCCAATTCGGACGGTTCAAAAATTGCAATGAGATCGGCTTTTCTTCCATTTGTAGTGAGCGCCGATCTCATTGCAAACACTGATGCTAGTCTCAACAGCCTGCCAATCGGCGGCTACACCTGACTCAATGAAATTTGTCAATTCTCAAAATTTCCCTATGTCTTTACGTATCGGGGTAGTGTGATCCCTTCGCTGACAATGGTTGAAGATCCTTGTTGTAGTAAATCATTTTTGTTATTGTCGCTGGAGCCGAGTGGAAGCAATTCGCGCGTCTCCGCTTGGAGCACAATCACCGGAGATGCCGTTTTTTATTCAAAGCGGATCGTAATCGTGTGACGTGCTGGATTACGTAGCACTTAAATGGTTTCTGTGGTTGTCAAATGATACTTTCTTCGTTTCCATAATAGCCATCAGTCAGGCGGCCTTCGTGGGAATTAGTGCGGCATCTTTCTTGTTGATGTCGTCCGTGCAACACGAAATGTCAGACCTCGATCCAATTACCCCGCACAGAGGAGCACGTTTCATTGTCAGAAAAGCAAGTGGATCAGACTTCGGTTGTCGCTGAAACATCGGTCACTTCGATGACCCAGAACAACCTTGATTTCTGCCGTTTCTGGCTGGCAATCCAAGTCATCTTTTCCCACTCCTTTGCGCTTGCGGAGGGTGATGAGTGTCGTGAACCGCTTTCCATTCTGACTTCCGGCCAGCTTAATTCAGGTGAATTCGCTGTTGGTTGCTTCTTTGCGATTAGCGGTTTCTTGATTACCCATAGTTGGCTGCGATCGCGATCCGCTTCATCCTTTCTCTCAAAACGCGTTCGGCGAATTTACCCAGGGTTTGTTGCAGCGGTCTTGTTTGGCGTGTTTATCGTTGCACCAATCGGGGCGGCGTACATCAAATGGACGGCAAGAGATATTCTGTCTCTTCCTCTGAATTTGATTGCGCTTCGCAATGTCGAGCCAAAAGGTGTGTTTCCCCATAATCCCTGTCCAGGCTTGATTAATGGTTCGCTCTGGTCAATCCCTTACGAATTCAAGTGTTATCTGGTCGTGATGTTGATCGGTGGCTTAGGGTTGTTCCGGGATCGACGTCTTGTTTTGGGGATATTGATTGCGATTCTCGCGGGAGGTTTTTTTTATCGGCCGGATAGTACGTCGGTGGTAGAGCGTGGTGCCTTCGCCGTGATTATTGGAAAGGTCTCGTTCTGGTGTAATGTGCTTCCGTATTTCATTGCCGGGATGGCATATTACCTTTATCGCGATCAGATCCCTCGTTCTCGTCAGTTTCTTGCAATTGTTTCATTGATTCTCGTGATTTCAGCAGTGGTTCCCCCGGCAGGCCGAGTTGCGTTTCCGCTTGCGATTACCTTCTTGTTGTTCTGGTTTGCATTTCATTCACCGTTTCGGATTTATGGATGGTCGCGATACGGTGACTTTTCCTACGGAATCTATCTTTATGCATTTCCTTTACAGCAGTTGATGGTCATGCGTTTTCCAGGGATATCGCCTGTTCTGCTCTTTTTGGTGTCCACTCCATTGGCTGTCATTGCCGGAGTTATCAGCTGGCACCTTCTGGAAAAGCATTTCCTTAAACGAGCTACGCACGCAGCATAAGGCAATTCGTGAGAAGAGCCTTACTCTCCGTTGCGTCGGAGACGCCTCCGGCGAATACCTGCCATGAGGTATCCATAGCACATGACACCACGGGTCCCTCTCGAAATTGCGAAAGAATCAGGCGCAAGCTCGCTCTAAAAGAACGTGACCCGAGCGCTGGCATTTATTATGTCGCTTCTGTGTTCCCTTGTTTTTTAACTTTGACGCGATGCCATCGATCTCTTTCACCCGTTCCCGGTGAGGCTACTGCGGCAACAGTCAACGCCAGTCTTCGCGTCTATTGGTCACTCGAATACTTGCAAAGTTCGTCGGATTCCAATCAACCCCCATTCTCTCTTCGTCATTCGGCAACAGAAGAACGTCCCTCAAAAAAATTGGCATAAATCAGGGATTCCCCGATGATCGCCAATCGCAAATCAATACAATCCATTACCATGACTGTGAGTTACGCTGCAGGTGTTTAAGCAGTGGTTGCTGAAAATCGAACGCTCGCAGTTATGAAAAAAAGACACTTAAGTCTTGTGGATGAAAGGATGCTGTTAAGCTGGTTTTGTGCTGGCATCTATTGATGCGCTCAATCAGTTCTCTGAGCTCTTGTATGTACTGTCGCTAAGCAAGATTGTGTTCTAGCTCTTCTGTTTAGCGTACGTGGTTCTTTGTTCGTAACGCGATCCGTCTTCAAGTTAGAGATTATTTAGTCTGAATACAGCGTTTCATATTTAATAAATAAATCGTTCTACGCGATGATAAATGGTTTCTGATGCGATGTGCGCTTTGTTGCGCATTCGCGCTTGCCACTAAGTGTACGGTCGTTGCCAGCGTCGGAACGCGCCCAGGGCAATTGCGTCTTATTCCGCTTTAAATCCTGTGATAATTCGTTCGAGGACATCAGTGGAAAGGGACGCTCGGTATCTTTTTCCTCGGACATTATCTTTAACCGAAGTGTCTCGTGACAAGATGGACACTGCCAATC
>CAIOKO010000140.1 GCA_903858935.1 uncultured Schlesneria sp.
CGACGCGAACCTCCCCAACATCGAGTGCCCCGAAGACGGGGCTTTACCAACACATTTTCGTGTAACCTATGTCCCCGAACGCGCGCCACCCTTGTGTCCGGCCCAAACACCTCGCGTCGGTGGAAGCAGCGACTTTCAAGCTAATTCTTCTCGCAATCAACCCGGTTGACTCATTCGATAGCTGTCCACTTCCACTGACACAAGGTCAGTGGAGAGCTTGCCTTTCTGCGATTAAGCTTGGTGGTAGCTTCTCAGTCGTTGCTTCCACCGACGCGAGGTCGGTGGAGAGCTTGAAGCTTGAGAGTCGCCACTACACTTTTTCAAATTACCCCTGTTTTCCCGACGAAAAGTCCTTCAAGGCGTTGCCGTTCAGGGTATTCAGCCGGCTCAAACGTGATCCAAAGTCGGGATGACACGGGAGAATTCATCGTGCTATTTGATCACTTGATCGGCGAAAGTTTTGATCCGACAAAGTTCATAAAATCTCGAACTTGATTCACATTAGCAAATGCTGATTTCGGGATCACCGAAAAGGTTCGGCGTGTCATGTAAAGCAGGATGTATTCCGACGTCTCCAGATAGCCGGAATAAGCACTCCACTTCAAATCTGACGTTCCATCAATCGTCTCGACATGGATTGTCTCGTCACCGAAGACGAGCGAAATCGGCGCAGTAAACTTCTTGTTATCAAGAAAGGCGTGTCGCCAAATTAGCGATCGTCCGATCACCATGGCAATTAACACGAAGCCAATAACAATGAGCAATGCACCGGTCCAATGAATCGGAAACAGTGCCGCTCCGACGATAAAGCCGACGACACCAAATATCGAATTGGCTCGTGCTCCTTGTTGATGGGCGTTCCAATGCGCGTGACAAGCTGCCATGAATTCTTGCAGAGTCAGACGATAGGTGATCGCAATGGGAGTCATTCGAAATCTCACTGGAAAATGGCGTCATTCAACGCGGTCCGCGATACCAAGGACCGGCGTCCCTTTCGCCATGTCTGACAGATGACCCCAGTGCTCAACGACCATTCGCTTGCCAACCGGTCTCCAGCGTTCAACCCGACCGTCTTCGAAGACAATGACCGACAGTCGATCTTTCCCAACTGCCTTTCCACTGGATTGGCGACCCGTTTCAGCGACAAACGCCGTTCCGTCCTGATTGATTGAACAATCTTCTATCACCCCATTCGAAAACTCGATATTCCATTTCCCAATCGGCAGGTCGGACACCATGGTACCCGGCGCCGACCAACCGAACGGAATCGTGTTCATCACGTGCACGGCCGCGCCAAGAATCAGAATACAGACGATGGTTCGCATGAGGTTTCCTGGAACGGACTAACAAACAGAGGAACTGAAACGGACTGGGAAATTGTACGGGCACTGCGATATTCATCACACAACTATTTATAAATCGCATGGCTGCACTTCGGAATTGGGCGAAATCAACCGACTTGAATTCCCCGCTCCGACAGCAGCGATAATTAAGTTTCAAGCTTATTTTTCAGCGGTCACAAAGGCAGAAATTGAATTTGACCAAACCAATCTTCAACTTCGCTTGCGACTCCAGTCAAAATCAAGTCTTCAATCGCTTGAAGAACTGGAGTGCGTTGATGAACGAGTAATAGCCCGGACATCATCTGGCGATTTTCTATCCGCGTAAGTGCTGTTGCCCGCATGGAATTGACGTCATGCGAAACTACGACAAATCCGTGTTGCGACACGTATTCGAGTACAACGGAATCAGATGCCCGCGAAAGTTCGATGTCTCGAAGGCGAACAATGTCAATCGTTGGTTCGCGTCTTAATAGTCCGACGACAATCTGATCCATCAGATCGTTATCCGCGAGGAAGCGAGGACGGCTCACGTCGGTTCCCCGACAACCGAATGACGGACTGATCGAAGTCGAATCACGACAGGACTCGGGCTCTGTTCTGCGGACTGGCGAAGACTCGTCCACAGATTTTCTTGACGCTTCAGGTAGTCGTCAATAAACAGACGATTTGCGAGGTAGTATGTGATCGCCCCGTAAACCTCTTCCAAGGTCAATACCGGATATTGAAGTTGAATGGACTCAGGTGAATTCCCATCTTGAAACGCAATCACAATAGAATCCAAGGAAAGATCCGCAACACCGACGCGCAGCGCTCCAATTTCTTCTCGGACATATGTCTTGTTAGTCACAGCGTTCTGCTTCTGGTTCAGGTTGTCCAAGGAAGTACAAATCACCCATCGGACTACGGATTCATTTGCCTGTCGGCAATAACGTTTGCTCTTCCGTACTCGGCAGCCTGTCCAAGGTTGGTTTACTGTTTCGGTTTCGCAATAATCCCCGGTATTGATCTGAGCGACAACGGATTCAAGTGAATTTGCTGATGAATTTTTTACGAATACCTTCCCGGATGGACTGTGATATGCTGATCGTATTCAGAACTCCTTCGATCAAAAACGAAACTTCCTCACCCATCCAATGGTGATCCTTCCGGCAAATTGAGGTGACACTCATGGTTGCAGAACTCACCCCGCTCTCGGCCGAATCACTTTACACGTCGCTGGTGGAAAGTCTGCCGATCAGCGTTTTCCAGAAGGACAGACAATTTCGACTCTTATTCGGCAACCAGCGATTTTGTGGTGCGCTCGGTCGGACACTCGCTGAGTTACGAGGCAAAGACGACTTCGATCTGTTTCCCGTTGAATTGGCCACGAAATACCGTCGTGACGATGTGCATGTCATGGAAACGGGAACGTTGCTGGAAGATACCGAAGAGATTTCTGATGCGGCAGGAAACCGGCGGCACATCCAGGTCCTTAAGGCACCTGTGCGAGACTCGGCTGGTCAGATCGTTGGTGTTCAGGGAATGTTTTGGGATGTCACCGATCGCCTGTTGACCGAAAATCGCTTGAAGGAAGCGCATGCCTTTCTCGACTCGATTGTGGACAACGTCCCGATCATGCTGTTCGTGAAAGAAGCCGAAGAGTTGAGGTTCGTGCGGTTCAATCGAGCGAGCGAAGAGCTGGTGGGGATGGATCGCAAAGAAGTCCTGGGTAAATGTGACTTCGATCTATTTCCACCTGAACTGGCAGAATTTTTCACAGAAAAGGATCGTGCAGTCCTTGCCAACGGAGTCATGGTCGAGATTTCTGAAGAAATCCTCGACACCCAGAATCACGGGCGCCGAATTCTGCATACAAAAAAGATTCCCGTCCTCGACCCGACCGGACAACCCCGTTTCCTGCTCGGTATCTCGGAAGATATCACCGAGAAGAGGCGGACAGAACTGGCATTACAGGAAGCGAAAGAGGCGGCAGAATCAGCCAGCCGCGCGAAAAGCGACTTTCTGGCGAATATGAGTCACGAGATCAGAACCCCGATGAACGCGGTTCTCGGAATGACCGAGCTTTTACTGGACACCAAGCTTGACAGTACCCAGCGAGAATACGTGAAAATGGTGCACGAGTCGGGCGAGTCATTGCTCAGCCTGATCAACGATATTCTTGATTTCTCGAAAATCGAGTCGGGGAAATTCCAACTGGATGAGACAGAGTTCAGCCTGCACGAGGTGCTCGGCGACACGATGAAAACACTGGCTGTACGAGCCTCTCACAAGGATCTTGAACTGGCCTTTCATGTGGCTACTGACGTGCCTGCCGGGCTTGTGGGCGACCCTGGCCGGCTGCGACAGATTGTCATGAACCTCGTCGGCAACGCCGTAAAATTCACAGAACGGGGTGAAATCGTTCTGGACGTCAGTTGTCGCTCGAAAGATGCGGAAACTGTCGAACTTCTGTTCCTGGTTCGTGACACGGGAATTGGCATAGCCAACGATAAGATCGACCGGATCTTCCAGGCGTTTGAGCAGGCCGACACATCAACTACGCGTCGTTATGGTGGAACCGGATTGGGGCTGACAATCACCTCACGGCTTGTCCAACTGATGGGAGGATCAATCTGGGTGGAAAGCACGCCCGGTATGGGAAGTACTTTTTTTTTCACCGCCCGGATCGGCATCGCCGCACACGGGGCATGGAATCAAAATGGCAACGGCATTGCACAGCTCAAAGGGACACGAGTTCTCCTGGTCGATGACAATGCGACAAATCGTTTAATTCTGACCGAGATCCTGGAGAACCATCAACTGCGGCCCGTTTCTGCCCAGACTGCTGCGGAAGCACTGGAAAAGATCAGACGCGCAAGGGCGATGGGAGAACCTTTCTCGCTCTTGCTGAGTGATGTCAACATGCCGGATGTCGACGGTTTCATGTTAATTGAAAAGATCCGTCGTGATGAACGGATGCGCGATCTGGCCGTCATCGTACTGACGTCGGGCGATCGTCCCGGCGACCGTGATCTCTGTGAGAAACTCAACGTCGCCGCCCATCTGCGCAAGCCCATCAAGCAATCTGAATTGATGCAGTCGATCGTTCTGGCACTGGGAGTCACGCGTCCAGAACCGGAACCGCCTTCCCGCTCCAGCGATTCTCGACCTGCTGTTCGCCCGTTGCGCATCCTTCTGGCCGAAGACTCGTATCCAAATCAGGTTCTCGCCGCAGGCTTGCTTCGCAAGCGAGGGCATCAGATCACCGTCGCCAACAACGGCCAGGAGGCGATCGATCTGCTCAAATCAGAGGTGTTTGATCTGGTGCTGATGGATGTGCAAATGCCGGTGATGGATGGATTGGAAGCAACAAAAACGATCCGGATGTTAGAAGCTCGCGAGAAATTGAATCCGCGAATCCACAATCCGATTCCGATTGTGGCCATGACAGCTCACGCGATGAAAGGGGATCGCGAACGCTGTCTTGAAAGTGGTATGACCGGGTATTTGTCGAAGCCGATTCGTACTCATGAACTGGACGATATTCTCGCCGACTTGTTTGCGGACAGGAACGGCAAGTCCGTAAATGCTGAAACCGATTCCAAAAATGTCATTGATTGGTCGGAAGCGTTGTCATCCGTGGACGGCGACACTGACTTATTACGCGTCGTGGCCGGGGCACTGCTCGAAGAACTTACCGACCTCGAATCGAGTCTTGCCAATGCGGTCGCATTATCCGAGGCGACTTCAGTCCAGAAAATCGGCCATCAGCTTAAGGGGGCACTCGGGACACTTGGTGCCCGGACCAGTCGAAACCTCGCCGAACGGCTGGAAGTCATGGGGGCGCAGTCAAACCTGTCGGCGGCATCAACATGCTTTCACGATTTTCAAATCGAACTTCACAAGGTCAGTGTCGTCTTAACGTCGTTCGTGGAAGGAAGAATTCGAATTGACAATTGAGTCTTCAGTGAGAGTTCGAATTGATCTAAAGCGAGTCAGTTGATCGAACGCAATCAACCAGAGACAATCGCCGATTCAGGCGACGCGCTTGTGTCCTTCAGTTTTTTCCTGTTACGAAAAGTCAGCAGAGGCTGATGGCGACTGGGAGGTCGGGATGATTCTGGGCAAACTGTTACCGTGCGGCGGAGGAGCTGCGATTCCGTTAACGAAGGGGTCTCTTGTTCTGGGACGCAAGCCCGAATGTGATATCACGATCGCCTGTAATTCCGTCTCGAGTCGCCATTGCCTGCTCGAGTTTGAAGACGGCTGGTGGTGGATTCGCGATCTCGAAAGCCGGACTGGTACTGGGGTCAACGGACGTCGGATCACTAATCAACGAATCGCTCCCAAAGACATCCTGACGATCGGTCGTCAGCGACTTGTCGTTGTCTACCAGGTTAAAAAAGAGTTTGCCGCAATTGTCGCCAGGCGTGACGCAGAAGAGGATCTCGCGCTCAGCTTTCTTACGGAGCCGCAGCAGGCGGTTCGCCAGGAGCTTCCGCTCCGTGAACCGAAGGAACTTTTACGACAGATACAACGCCAAGTTCCTGAAGAGGAAGTGCGTGAAAAATCTCTGACGCTGACAACAACGTTTTCGCAAACTCAAACCCAGAAACGCATCCTTGAAACGCCTCCGGAATTTTCTCGGTCAACCGTACAATCAACTGATCGGAAGTCGACAACGACTCAAGACGGTTCACAAACTACTTCAGCAGAGAATGAATTGAAGCCACATTCCGCTCAAAGCATTTCGCAGCCTGCCTCGATACCGCAGACTTTTCCGCAACGCACGCCGTCAGAAACTTTAACAGCCACACAGGCCCCGCTTCCCAAACCAAAACCGATGAACGGATTCGGTCCTGAACTCGGAAAATTACTCCCTTCCGGTGGTGGCGCACCAATTCCGCTCAGGGCGCCCGAACTGGTTCTGGGTCGAAGTCCTGAATGCGACGTTCGAATTCGCTTTCCGTCAGTCTCTTCACGACATTGCAAACTGATGTTCGACAAGGGGTATTGGCTTGTTGAAGATCTAAACAGCACGAACGGAACATGGGTCGACGGAGATCGTTGTCTGCTTCAATGTTTGTTGCCGGAAAGTGTTCTCGCATTGGATAAGCATCGCTTCACGGTCCATTATTTACCGCGTACCGACGGGCCACCTCCCGTGATCAAGCGTCTTTTCACGCAAAGCCTGCTTGAAAAAGCGGGGTTTGGCAAACAGCTCTCTGGAGACCAGCTTGCCGGTCGCCAGCTCCCTGATGACGACGAACGAAAACCAAAGAGATACAACCTGTTGGACTCGGACGACGAGTCACGTTAGAGACGATCCAATGAAGATCGGAAGTTGTTCCGATTTTGTGATGTCTGTGGGTGAAAAGTTCGTACTGACGAGCCGATGGCTCGCTGGAGTCGATTATGATGAAAATGCTGATCGTAGACGATTCGCCAATGGACAGGGCACTTGCTTCGGGGCTGATCAAACGACGTATGGATTGCCAGATTTTTGAAGCGTCTAACGGTCGTGAGGGACTGGCAAGAATCGAGAGTGATCATCCGGATTTTGTGCTGACAGATCTCCAGATGCCTGAGATGAATGGCTTGGAATTTGTTTCGATCATCAAGGATCGCTTTCCCAATATTCCCGTGATCCTGATGACGGCGCAAGAAAGCGAAGAAATTGCCTCTCAGGCACTCAGACATGGCGCAGCCAGTTACGTACCAAAACGTCGACTTGCCGAGGATCTGATCGCCACAATCCAACGTGTCCTCGCCACGGCACGCGAAGAACGTCGCCAATCGGTATTGATGCATCACCTGGCCCAGACGGAAACGCGGTTCATTTTGCAGAACGATCCGAATGTGCTGCCACTATTAGTCAGTTACTTGCTGGACATGCTGCGCTGCATGCCGCTCGGTTACGAAACAGAGCGCCTTCGCGTCGGCATTGCCCTGGAAGAGGCTCTCAATAATTCCTATTACCACGGCAACATGGAAGTTTCGGCCAATGGCGGCCCCCGTGACCGGAAGAGTTACGAACATTTGGCCGAACAACGATCCGCAGAATCCCCTTATTGCGATCGAACGATCAATGTTCAAGTTTGGATTTCACCCGCGGAAGCCAGATTCGTCATTCGGGACGAAGGGCCAGGTTTCGCCTGGCAACAGCATCTCGATCATCAGGTCTCACCAACCCAGCAAAGCTTCGGTCGAGGCATCGTCCTCATGCGATCGAGTATGGATGAAGTTTCTTATAATGAACAAGGCAATGAAGTCACGCTCGTCAAACGAAGTGTGAGTGTCGATGAGGAAGAAGTCGACTAAGTGAGCTAAATATTTTGGCAGATCGGGAGGGCGAGGCTCCCGACGCAAACTCCTCGTGGTTCGTGAAGAAACGAAACGTGAGTACTTCAGATTTCATTTGATGAGACCAACCATGCAAATCCTTTCGAGAGTCGCTTGTCTGGTATTGATATTTTCTGTGCCGCTCCTGGCTCAAGAATCACCGAATTCGTCGCCAGGCGACGCGATGATCGATAGTCATCTCATCCTCGAGACGGCCCAGGTCAGCCGGCGCTTTCTCGAAGGAGCAAACTCGCGAGAAGAGTGGGAATCGCAACGGGGGGAACTCAAACGCCGGTATTTTGAGATGCTTGGACTGTGGCCCTTGCCCGATCGAACGCCGCTGAAAGCAACGGTCACAGGTACGTTGTCACTCGAAGGTGTTCAAGTCGAAAAGGTCCATTTTCAAAGTCGCCCGGGTTTATACGTCACCGGAAACCTTTATCGACCGACCAATATCGCAGGGAAACTTCCGGCGGTCCTGTATGTCTGTGGCCACGCAGACAAAGGACGCGACGGAAACAAGACAGCCTATCAGCATCACGGCATGTGGTTCGCCACGCACGGATATGTCTGCCTGATGATTGATACGTTGCAGCTTGGTGAAATCGCCGGGATTCATCACGGAACTTACCGCAAAGAACGATGGTGGTGGCAATCTGCTGGATATACCCCAGCAGGGGTGGAATGCTGGAACGGCGTGCGGGCGTTTGATTACCTGGTCTCTCGTCCCGACGTTGATGCGGAAAAGCTGGCTGTCACGGGAAGAAGTGGCGGAGGTGCTGCCAGCTTCTGGATCGCCGCAGCTGACGATCGAGTCAAGGTCTGCGTACCCGTCAGCGGCATGGCCGACCTGCAATGCTATGTCGACGATAAAGTCTGTAACGGTCATTGCGACTGCATGTTTTTTTACAATACCTATCGCTGGGAATGGACGACGATCGCAGCGTTGGTCGCACCCCGTCCGATGTTGTTTGAAAACTCGGGCTATGACCCGATCTTTCCGATGCCAGCCAATGAGCGGATTCGTGACCGTCTGTCAAAAATCTATGGCTGGTATGAGAAGAAACCTGGCGAATTATTTGACGTCGGCGTCACACCTGGCGGTCATACTGATAACGTTGCACTGAGGCTCATGGCCTATCGCTGGATTAATCATCATCTCAAGGGTGACAACTCCGAAGTTGATGAGCCGAAGCTGCCAGTCATCGAAGGGAAACAATTGCGCGTCTTTCCCGAAGACAGCGACCTCCCAGCAGACCGCCTGAACGCGACAATCGACGAGACCTTCGTTCCGGCAGGAAATCCGGAGCCACCAAAGACACCAGAAGAATTTACCTCCTGGTCCAACCGACTGACCCAGCGCCTGGAAGAACTGGTATTTCGTGAGTGGCCAGATCAAGTTCCTGCCGCCGAAGTCCGCGACAGGCGAGCCGATGGGGAGTATATCCTCGGCACCGAAGACGAAATACTGGTGCTCGCCAGGCGGCACGAAGCCCCTCAACAAGTTCCCAAGTCGCCTGAACATCGCGAGCGATTGTGGCTGGTGATCTTGAATCCTGATGAGCCGGAAGCAAAGCTTCCTGAATGGGTCAAGGATACCGTGTTGGCAGGCCAGTCGACCGTCACGATCAGCCCACGTGGCTGTGGTGAGTCACTGGCATGGACTCGCAAAAATCCTCCGAACTATGTCGAACGAGCACACGCTCTGGTCGGTCGCACAGTCGATGCGGGTCGGGTTTACGACATTCAAGCAGTGGCTCGCTGGCTGCATGAAGCGGACGGAAACGAACTGACGATAGGTGTGGCAGGACGGGGACCAGCAGGTGTTCTCGGTGCTTATGCAGCACTGTTCGAAACAAGCATCAGCGAGGTGTTGCTGGTTGATCCCCCGAAATCACACCGCGAGGGACCAACCCTTTTAAATGTGCTCCGCATTTTCGACGTACCCGACGCGATCGGGCTGCTTGCCCCCAGACACGTAACTCTATTAAGTGCCGATACCGACGCATTTAAACGGTCTGAACAAATCTATAAAGCCGCCGGTTATGAATCTCGAATCACGCGAACGACATTGAAGAAATAGAAGGTGGAGGAAAGACGACACATTTATCGTTTAACCCGTAGCCAACGGCGCAGGCGAATCGGCGTCCAGCCGATTTCTTCAACCGTTGCCGAAGCCCCGTTTTCGCAATGCTCCAACGAGTAATGACACCTCGGCTGACGACAATTCCGCCGCTTCGCCCCCCCGCTTCTCTGCGAGGCGCGGTTAAACGATGAAAACGAAATCATTGTTTAACCCGCAGCCAACGGCGCAGGCGAATCGGCGTCCAGCCGATTTCTTCAAACGTTGCCGAAGCCGCGACATTTCACACCGCTCCAACGAGTAATGACACCTCGGCTGACGACAATTCCCCCGCTTCGGTCCCGCTTCTCTGCGAGGCGCGGTTAAACGATGAAAATGAAATCATTGTTTAACCCGCAGCCAGCGGCGCAGGCGAATCGGCGTCCAGCCGATTTCTTCAAACGTTGCCACACGCTCGACTTTTTGCAATGCCCCTACGAGAAATGACACCTCGGCTGACGGGCACTCCGCCGCTACGGTCCCGCTTCTCTGCGAGGCGCGGTTAAACGATGAAAATGAAATCATTGTTTAACCCGTAGCCAGCGGCGCAGGCGAATCGGCGTCCAGCCGATTTCTTCAAACGTTGCCGATGCCGCGACATTTCACACCGCCCCAACGAGAAATGACGCCTCGGCTGACGGGCACTCCGCCGCTACGCTCCCGCTTCTCTGCGAGGCGCGGTTAAACGATCGGGACACTTACATCGTTTAACAGATCCATTGCCGTGGCCGACAACAAATCACAAAACCTCACGAATTGGCTGGCCCTCAGACAGCGGCATCGGACGACCATCAACCATTTTGTAAGAGATACTTTTTGGATCGTAACCCAGCGCCGTAAAGATGGTGGCATTGATATCGGCAGGCGAAATGGGACGAGCATGCGGGTAAGCACCAGTACTGTCCGATTCACCAACCACCTGGCCACCTCGAATTCCCGCTCCGGCCAATACGACTGAGTAACACTGTGGCCAATGGTCGCGCCCCGCATCCTTATTGATGATCGGAGTTCGACCGAAATCTCCCGTCCAGATCACCAGTGTTGTTTCCAGCAAACCACGAGCTTCAAGGTCATCCAGCAGAGTCGCAAACGCCTGTTCCATTGGAGGGACCAGGGTTTTCTCCATGCGGCTGAAATTATCCTTATGAGTGTCCCAGATGATGCTTCGACCATTCACTGCCGAGACAAATTTTGCCCCTGACTCGACGAGTCGACGCGCGAGCAGATGTGACTGCCCCCACGTGTGCCGCCCGTAACGATCTCGCAGTTGAGGCGGTTCCTGTGAGAGATCAAACGCCTGCGAGGCCTTATCCGACATCACCATCGACGAGGCCTGCGACTGAAAGACGTCCATGTCTGCCGCCATTGATGAGGCAATCGATAAACCACGTCGGTTCACCTGATCAAGTAAGCCCAGCCGTTCGCGAAATGTTTCGGACGTCAGACTGGCATCGAGCTTCAGATTACGAACTTTAAAATCAGCCGCATTAGGATCGGCATCGAGTACCAGAGGATCGTGTTGCATCCCCAGGCAACCACCAAACTGGCCCGGTGTCAGATAGACCGTACTGTCGCAATGGGGATAGGGTGCAATGACATAGGGTGGAACACCACTGCTGTAACCATCTCGACGCGCCAACCAGCCGACCAATGTTCCTAAGCTGGGATGGTCGTTCGAACTGGGATTAATCAGCGTACTGTCGACGCGATAAGGGCGGCCGACGGTCGTATAGTACATCCCCGCGTTGTGGCTCGCCTGCGAATGATTGACCGATCTCAAGATCGCCAGTTTGTCCGCAACTCGGGACATTTTTGGCAACAGTTCTGAAATCTGGATTCCTGCAACATTGGTATCAATCGGCTGGTAGGGACCGCGAACCGCGTCCCCCGCCTTCGGCTTGGGGTCCCAAAGATCAATGTGGCTCGGCCCGCCGCAATTGAAGATCATGATGACAGATTTGGCTTTGCCAACTGCGGTTGGCTGTGCATGTGCCGCTTGTGAAAGTCCAGACAACAATGATGTCGAGGCAACACCCGTCAGCTTCAGAAAACTTCGACGAGATGCGGACAACGAACTCTCAGATAAGTTCAAATCCGTCGCGGGGACATTTTGCACGAGACCCATCTCCGAAAACCGAATTCATTCTCCAATGTGACGTCAGTTCCGGGGAGCTGTCACATTCTCTGACCGAGGGAACGCATAAACATAGCACGATGCGACGATGGAGACCAGAAGAAAGTTGGTATATCGGGCCCGAAGTCCACGTAAAACGCGAGAATCAGGTGATCAACTGCTTAAATCTGTGGGGCTGCAGCGTGTTTTGTTACTTACCGAAGTATCGATAAAACAGGTGTTTCACAGTTTCCATTCCGATGCCGTACAGCAGCGTGATGACCAGGATCATTCCTAAAAGGCGCGTTGGCGGGACAACAAATCCCAGGGATTTGGCAAGCGGCGAGAAAGGCAACGCCAGAACCAGCAATGCAATTAACGCCGAAGCGATCAGCAGCAACGTTCCCGGACGACTTCGATAAAACGGACGTTGGGTTCTGACGACAAGCAGGATCATTAGTCCCGTTAATGTCGACTCCACAAACCATCCTGTGCGGAACAGCTCGTGATTGCTGCGGCCAAAGACCAGCAGAATGGCAGCAAAGGTGATGAAGTCAAACAACGAACTGGCCAATCCAAAAGTCATCATGAAGCGCAAGATATAGCCGACATCCCAGCGTCGTGGGCGTTCGATCAGTTCAGGATCGACCGTGTCAGTGGCCAGCGCCATCGCCGGGAAATCGGCCAATAAATTGACGAGCAGAATCTGCGATGCGAGCAACGGCTCAAACGGCAAAAACAGTGACGCGACCGCCAGACTGAACATGTACCCGAAATTTCCGGCAATTGCGAAAAACACATACTTCAGTGTGTTCGAAAAAGTCCTTCGACCTTCTCGCACACCTTTCACCAGCACTCCCAGGTCTTGCTCAAGTAGCACGACTTGAGCCGCTTCCCTGGCAACATCGACGGCGCTGGCAACGGATATTCCCACATCGGCGGCATGCAAAGCCGAAGCGTCATTGATCCCGTCACCCATGTATCCGACGACCGCACCCGTATGCTGCAATGCCCGAATGATCTGCTCTTTCTGATTCGGCTCAATCTCGGCAAAGACATCCGCTTCGCGGACTCGCTGGTACACCGCCTCATGGCTGAGTGTTCTCAAATCGGTACCGGTCACAATGATCGGTGAATCGATCCCGACACTCCGGCTGACCGTCGCGGCGACGGCCCGGTTGTCACCGGTAATGATTTTCAGGCCGACTCCGAGCTGACGCAGTTGTTCCAACGTTTCGCGAGCATCCGCCTTGGGTGGGTCTGAAAAGGCCAGGAAACCCAGAAACGTCATTTCGCATTCGTCCGACTTACTGATGTGAGCAACATCGTCCGACCGAATCGCCAGTCCCAGAACTCGCAGACCTTCATTGCTCATTGCGGCGAATTGGCTTTCGATTGACTCCCTTTGAGTCTCCAGGCTGACGAGTTCGCCACTGGCCAATTCTGCGTTCGTGCAGACTTCCAGAATGTTGGCCAGCGCCCCTTTGGTAATCAGAAGTTTTTTCCCATCCATCGAGACCCGGATGCTAAGCCGTTTGCGGATGAAGTCGTAAGGAATCTCGTCGAGTTTCTCGACACCGGTCGCGTCGAGTTTACAACTATCAAGGATCGCTCGATCGATCGGGTTTGCGAAACCCGTCTGGAAAAATGCGTTCAGAAATGCAAATCTCGCGACACGATCACTGGGCTTGCCCGTCACATCAAATGTCGACTGCAGATGGATGTGGCCTTCCGTCAACGTTCCGGTTTTGTCCGAACACAGGATCGTCATGCCACCCAGGTTTTCAATCGACAACAGTTGCTTGACGATCACCTTATGCCTGGCCATCGACTTGGCCCCGGCTGACAGCACAACGCTCGTAATTGCGGGTAACAATTGAGGGGTCATCCCCACGGCCAGGGCCAGCGTGATCAGTAATGATTCTGCGACCGGTTGATGCTGCCAGCCAACCTTGATCGCAAACAGGATCACCGTGATCACCACGACGATCTTGATCAGCAATTGTCCGAAATGATTGAGGCCCCGCTCAAAACCCGTTTCTGGAGCTTTGTGCTCAAGTCGTTCCGAGATCTTGCCGAACTCCGTATCACGACCCGTTCCGACGACTAATGCGGTTCCCATCCCGCTGATGACGTAAGTACCGAGATAAAGAGAATTCGTTCGTTGGCTGAGTGGAGTATTTTCAGGAACGACGGCGACCACTTTTTCCGCAGGAAAACTTTCCCCGGTCAAAGCCGCTTCGTTCAGAAACAGATCTCGCGACGAGAGCATTCGGCAATCACCAGGGATCATATTTCCCGCACTCAGGCGGATGACATCTCCCGCGACGATCCCTTCCAGTGGGACCTCCCGATCCTGACCGTCACGAATCACAGTCGCTTTGGTTTCGATCATTCCCAACAGTTTCGCCACAGCATCTGCCGCACTCAGCTCCTGCCAGAATCCGAGCAAGCCGCTGGCGAGCAAGATGAAAACGATGATCCAACCATTCGTCGTGTCATTCAAAAGCGTGAATGACAAAACAGCCGAACAGAACAGCAGCACAATAATCGGATTTTTGAATTGATCGAACAGTGTTGTCCAGATCGATCGCCGATGAGCCTTCAATTGGCTCGTCTGCGCCAGACGCTTTTCCGCATCAGACTGAGTCAAACCTTCTGCCGAAGACTTCAACGAATCCAGCAACAGGTCAATTGGCAGTGACCAGAATCCCATTTTCGTTCCGCCGGACCGATCCGTAACATCAACAGAAACTTGCGGTAGAACCGGTTCAGCGATTGGACCCATCTCGTTTTGCACGTAAGTGATGCCTTATTGTTCATTGACGTCTGGCACGGCAGCCCCCATGCCCCCGGCGACACTTGATCGCCAGCGAATAATAACATGACCAGTCTCAACGGTGGAAACAACCGGCGATCGATGATGGATTCACGCCAGCGAACAGCGATCGAACTCGATCATGGCCATCCCGCAGTAATTATTGTGAACGTTACAAATTGAATAATGGTGCTAAAAATGCATTCCCGCATCAATTTCAATTCTTCCCAACCGCGAGAAACAAGTTGCTCCTGACAGAACATGAGTCAGTTTTATCTGGTATAATCGCCGCGAAGCGAGAGCGACATGTCGCTTTGTGAATTCATTACAGCTTACACCAAACGCAGCCTTCATTTGAGACTTCAGGACATTTGATATCGGTATTGGCAATAGAATTTGTTCGTCGTCATTTTTTGCCAGGGGATGAGACCATGGATCTGTTCCAACAATACGCTCGAAACATGACTCGGCGTCATTTCTTTCAACAGGGATCAAACGTCCTGGGTGGCGTCGCACTCGCCTCGCTGATGGGGCAAGGGGCCTCGCGATCGCTGAATGCTGCAGAGCAAAGTCCGAATCTTCAGGCGCTGATGACTCATCACGCTCCTAAAGCGAAACATGTGATTTATCTGCACATGGTTGGTGGCCCGCCTCAAATGGACCTGTATGACTACAAACCGGTCATGAAAGACTGGTACGACAAGGATCTGCCAGAGTCGGTCCGTAATGGCCAGCGACTGACGACGATGACATCGGGACAAGCTCGTTTTCCAATTGCTCCTTCCAAGTTTCAGTTCGAGCAGGTGGGGCAATGCGGCATGTGGGTGACGGAACTGTTGCCGTGGACCAAAAAAATGGTCGACGACATGTGCTTTATCCGCACCATGAACACCGAGGCGATCAATCACGAACCTGCCATCAGCTATATGCAGACGGGAAACCAGGTGACGGGTCGTCCGTGCCTGGGAGCGTGGACGTCCTACGGACTTGGTTCACTGAATGACGACCTGCCGACCTTTGTCGTGATGGTCGCCAAACCGACCAATACCGAACAGGTTCAAGCCATTTCCGCTCGGCTGTGGCAGGCGGGATACCTTCCCGGCGAACATGCCGGGGTCTCGTTCCGCAGCGGCGGCGACCCGATCCTTTACATCAATAATCCACCCGGCGTTCCCAGCGAAATCCGGCGGACGACACTGGATGGTCTGCGGGAACTGAACGAACTGACTTATGGTCAAATTGGCGATCCCGAAACACGGACTCGGATCGAGCAATACGAACTGGCGTATCGTATGCAGACCAGTGTTCCGGAACTGACAAATCTGGCATCGGAGACGGAAGCGACGCTGAAGCTTTACGGAGACGAAGTTAAGAAGCCGGGTACTTTCACCAATAACGTCTTATTGGCTCGACGACTGGTCGAACGAGGAGTTCGATTTGTCCAGATCTATATTAATAACTGGGACACACATGCCAATGTGGCGGGCCGACTTCCCAGCCAATGCCGTGACGTCGATCAGGCCTGTTACGCTCTGGTTCAAGACTTGAAGCAACGTGGCATGTTTGACGACACATTGATTATCTGGGGTGGTGAGTTCGGTCGAACGATCTACTCACAAGGGGGGTTGTCCAAAGAGAATTACGGTCGCGACCATCATCCACGCTGCTTCACAATGTGGATGGCTGGCGGAGGTGCGAAAGGTGGCACAATTTACGGTGAAACTGACGACTTCAGCTACAACATCGTAAAAGATCCCGTAAGCGTTCACGACTTCCACGCGACCGTGCTGCATTTGTTGGGATTCGACCATGAACGTTTTTCGTACAAATTTCAGGGACTGGATTCCCGATTGACAGGCGTGGAACCGACGCGAGTCATAAAAGAATTGCTCGCGTGATCCGAACTCCACAAGTTTGCGTTAGCAATACGAAGGGGCGACAGGTCGTCGTCCTCGTGAGAACTTTTGCGGGAGCCCACGACAATGTTGGGACAACGAATGAATGCGATTTTGAAATCAGGTCTGATCCTTGGGGGACTCTTACTGCTGGGGATGCCGACGGCGGCACGTGCCGTGGATGTTTCTGACGCCGGTCATTTTTTCAGTGCGGAAACGCTCGAAAAAGCGAATAAGGCGATTGCCGAGATTGAAAAGAAGGCCGGTCACGAAATCCGGATTGAAACGCACGCCACGGTTCCGATCGACAAAGTTGAAGCCGTCTCGAAGATGGACCGGACTCAGCGACAGGAATTTATGCATGCCTGGGTCAAAGAACGAGCGAAAGACGTGAAAGAAAACGGAACCTTGATCCTGATCTGTAAAGATCCAGCCCGAATTGAAACTTGGTTCAGTGGCAAACTGAAGGACGAAGGTTTCACTCAGGCTGACCGTGACAAGATTTCAGAAGTTTTGACGACCGGTTTCAAAGCCAAGAATTTTGACGGGGCATTAAGTGATGCCGTGGCATCGCTCGGTACAGGTTATGCAAAGCTGAGCCCGGTACACGCAACAAAAAAGACGATGCGGAACGACGCTCCATTGCAACGCGCACCGGTTGCTACTCACGGGATTGGTGTTCCAAGACCGATGCAGTCGAGCTGGATGCCAATGATCTGGACGATCGGCAGTGTGTTGCTCGTCATGTTCGTGGTTTCTTCCCTCATCAGAGCCTTTAGTGGTGGAGGTGGACGCGGTTACGGCGGTGGCGGATATGGAGGTCCTGGATACGGCGGCGGCTACGGTGGTGGCGGTGGAGGCTTTTTGAGCAGTCTGGCCGGAGGAATCTTCGGAGCTGTCGCGGGAAACTGGGTCTACGACCAGTTCTCGGGGGGCCATTCAGCTCATGCACACGATTCATTTTCATCATCCGACCCGTTAGCCGGCAGTACCACGCTGGGAGACGATACGACATCGAGTGATAACGGTTGGACCGACGAAGGAAGCTCCAGCGGTGGCGGCTGGTTCGACGGTGGCGACGCCGGCGGAGGAGGCGGCGACTTTGGTGGCGGTGGAGATTTCGGCGGCGGGGATTTCTAAACCAGAATCGAAAGATTGTTAGAATCCTGGCAAATTCACCAACTGTAATAATAAAGAATCCCTGCCTGACCGACTTTGGCCAGGCAGGGATTTTCTTTTTCTTCAACAAACAATTACCGCTGGATTCGAGCCGAGCCGCCCTTGGCAAAGGCTTCGACTTGTTCCACGGTCGACATTGTGGTGTCGCCTGGGAATGTTGTCAGCAGAGCTCCGTGCGCCCAGCCGAGACGAACTGCTTCGTCGGGCGTCTTCCCATTCAGCAGGCCGTAGATGAAACCAGCCGCGAATCCGTCGCCGCCACCGACCCGGTCGTAGACGTCCAGTTCGCAGGTCGGAGCGTTATACGTCTTCCCTTCGATCCAGCAGACGGCACTCCAGTCATGACGATTGGTCGTATGAACTTCACGCAGGGTCGTTGCCACAACCTTGATGTTCGGCAATTGCTTGGCAACGTCGTCCATCATGCCGACGAACGCAGCGGGATCAATCTTCGACTTTGATTCGACGTCCGGTCCCTTGAGGCCCAGACCTTTTTGCAGGTCTTCTTCGTTACCGACCAGCACGTCGACATTTTCCACGATTCGGCGAAGGGTCTGTTGAGCGGTCGACAGGCCACCGGAAATCTGCCACAGCTTCGCTCGGAAGTTCAGGTCGAACGAAACAATCGCCCCGGCAGCTTTTGCGGCCTTCATCCCTTCGATAATCAAATCAGGTGTGGTTGACGACAAGGCTGAGAAAATCCCGCCGCTGTGGAACCAGCGAACGCCGCCGGCCATGATTGTCTTCCAGTCGAAATCGCCCACTTTCAACCGAGCGGCTGCTTCGTTGCTGCGATTATAAAATACGACGGGAGCTCGCACGCCAAGCCCCTGATCGCTGTAAACGGTCGCCATGTTGGGTCCGGTCACGCCGTCGTGTTCGAAATGCTTGTAGAACGACTTCACACCCATCGCTCGGACACGTTCGTTGATCAGGTCGCCAATCGGATAATTCACCATGGCCGACGCAACACCGGTCTTCATCCGGAAGCAGTCAGAAAGGTTCGCTGCCACGTTGAATTCGCCGCCGCTGACGTGAATCTTGCATTCGGTCGCCTTTCGGAACGGGATGATCCCGGGATCGAGCCGATGGACCAGAGCCCCCAGCGAAAGAAGATCTAAAGTACCAGTGGGGGAAATTTTGAGCATTTTGTCTCCTTGAGTATGAAAATTCACGTTAAACCGTTATCGAAGCCGCAGGCGCTCTCATCAAATGCGGCGGGCATGATAGTGGCTATTCCAACAAAATTCAGCCGAAACAGCCTGTTTCCGCATCGGTTTCTTCAGCCAGAGAAATCCCCGCCTATCCCAATACGATACCACCGCCAATTGACGACCCGAAGCTGGTCCGGCTACAAGTCAATCAGTTATAGTTTGACATCCAGCCCTAACGGTATTCGTCCCGGAATTCGCTCGCTTTCCGGGACGGACGTCATGCAGAAGAAACGAATTGACATGTCCACGGAAGAGACACCCTCAGTACCATCCGCAACCAACTTTATTCGAGACCTGATCGACGCCGACAATGTGTCGGGGCGATTCGACGGGCGAGTCCACACGCGGTTCCCGCCCGAGCCGAATGGTTACCTGCATATCGGCCATGCGAAATCGATCTGCCTGAACTTTGGTCTGGCAATCAAGTACGGCGGCCAATGCAACCTGCGTTTTGACGACACAAACCCGGCCAAGGAAGATGTCGAATACGTCGATTCGATCCAGGAGGACGTCCGTTGGCTTGGCTTCAAGTGGGACAACCTTTTCTACGCCTCCGACTATTTCGAAACGATCTATCAGTACGCCGAGGCTCTCATCGAGAAAGGGCTGGCTTACGTCGACAGTTGTTCGACCGAAGAAATCCGTCAGCTACGCGGCTCGTTGACTCAGCCAGGTAAACCTGGTCCTTATCGCGATCGATCCATCGCTGAAAATCTCGATCTGTTTCGGCGAATGCGCGCGGGTGAATTCCCCGACGGTACCCACGTTCTCAGAGCCAAAATCGATCTGGCTCACACTAATATGAATATGCGAGACCCCCTGCTCTATCGTATCAGACATGCCGAACATCATCGGACCGGAAACAAGTGGTGCATCTATCCGCTTTACGATTTCACGCACGGTTACAGCGATTCGCTGGAACGGATTACTCATTCGATCTGTACGCTGGAATTCGAAAATCATCGACCACTTTACGATTGGCTGATTGAGGAACTCGATCTTTATCATCCGCAACAGATCGAATTCGCTCGGCTGAACCTGACTCATATGATGATGAGTAAGCGCAAGCTGCTGGAACTGGTCGAAACCAAGTCGGTCTCAGGCTGGGACGATCCCCGCATGCCGACGATCGCCGGAATTCGCCGTCGCGGCTACACCCCCGAAGCAATGCGGGCGTTCTGCGAAGAAATCGGTGTGACCAAGTTCAACGGACTGACAGAAATCGTCGTTCTGGAAAACGCGGTTCGGGCGGATCTCAACAAGACTTCCAATCGAGTCATGGCGGTGATCAACCCCATCAAAGTCGTGATCGAAAATTATCCCGATGATCTCGTCGAAGAAATGGATGCGATCAACAACCCGGAAGACCCCTCAGCAGGAAGCCGGCTCGTCCCCTTCTCGAAGACGCTGTACATCGAGAAAGACGATTTCATGGAGACGCCGCACAAACAATTCTTCCGCATGTCACCCGGTCGCGAAGTCAGGCTTCGCTGGGGTTACCTGGTTACCTGCCAAAGCGTGGTGAAAGACCCCGCGACGGGCGAAGTGATCGAACTGCGGTGCACGTACGACCCGCTGACCAAGGGGGGCAATGCTCCGGATGGCCGCAAGGTGAAATCCACGATTCACTGGGTCTCGGCCGCGCACGCCGTCACCGCCGAGGTTCGTCTTTACGACCATCTGTTCTCGATCGCCAATGTAGCCGACATTCCGGACGGCGAAGATTGGAAAAATTATCTTAATCCCAAATCACTTGTGGTTGTCCCCGAAGCGAAGCTGGAACGGTCGCTCGGCACTGCCCAGCCGGGTTACCGCTGTCAGTTCGAACGACTCGGCTACTTCTGCGTGGATAAAGATTCCACGCCAGAAAAACTGGTCTTTAACCGCACGGTGACTCTGAAAGACGACTGGGCCAAGATCCAGAAAAAACAAGCTTGATGAACGAGGAACCGTGGCCGACGCTGCCAGCGTCGGACCATCGCTTGATCAACAAGGAATGACAAATTAGGAGAGAATTCACGATGTGGTTCCTTTCAATCATCGCATTCGTTTCGTTTTGCCTGGCCTTACCGTCCGTCCACGCAGGTCAGTTCAACGAAGTCTTGAGTATTGGTGATGCTGCACCAACCTGGGAGAATCTCCCTGGAACGGACGGAAAGACGCATTCATCGAAAGACCTGAAAGACAAGGACGCAATCGTGCTGGTCTTTACCTGCCTCAGTTGCCCAACGGCGGTGGATTACGAAGAACGGTTTAATCAACTGGCAAAGCAGTATGGTGGCCCGAACGGCAAGGTCGGCTTCGTCGCCGTCTGCGTGAACCAGATCCCCGCCGATCGTCTCGACAAATTAACTCTTCGAGCCACCCAGCAGAAATTCGCGTTCCCGGTGCTGTATGACGAATCACAAAAGATCGCCAAAGACTACGGCGCGATCTTCACCCCCGAATTCTTTGTGCTGAATAAAGAACGCAAGATCGTCTACATGGGTGCGATGGACGACGAAACCAACGCCGAGAAAGTCACAAAGCGCTACGTCGAACAAGCACTCGTCGCGGCACTCAAAGGTGAATCCCCCGCCGTGAAAGAAACAATCGGAAGAGGCTGTCGAGTAAGATACGCCCGCGAGAAAAACTAACCGTCCGGCACAGCCGGTTCATGCGCGTCGGAAGACGGGTTCAGAAGAGGATGATCGTTCGCGCGTTGATCGGGCTCCGAATTGAGGGGACGTCCAGGGTGTCCTTATGAAACGACTAGAACTTGGAACAGAAAGTGGGTGCCACGGTTTTACCGTCTTCGGCAAGGCCGTTCACTTCGGGCGCGTTCACTCGTGACCAAGCTCCAGATTGGTCACGCAACTCTTCGAAGCTCTGCTGCACGCGGGGCTAAGTAACTCCGTACCACCGGGCATAAGTCGGCGCAATTGTTTTTCGAGATGACATGTAACCTGGCGAGACATCGTGCGGTTCGTTGCCCATTTCAGCGACTTCAGCGTTCAACTACTAAATCAAGTCAAACCTTCTGACCCACGTACCGTCCAATGAACAAGATACTCTCAGTTTCACGATCTCGAATCAGGAACAGAAAGGGCTTGTTCGCTTTGAAGATCGGCACAAATGGTCGAGTCTTCGGCCGCTCGACCAGCGCGGCACTTGTGGGCGCGGCAAAGATGACGGCGGTCGCAGCGGCGGCTTCCGTTCCGACTTCACTGACATCGACATACGTCTTGTGCAACAAGTTCGTAATATAAAGACGATTTTCAAATTTCTGGCTGGTACTCAGCTTATCGAATTGCGCGGCTTCGGGCTTCCCGCCTGGCTCCTCAAATGCCCTAACCATGCCAAGCGATTGCAGGGTTTCACGTAAATGATATTTCGCTTCCAGTTTGTACTTGGGTAAAGACAGATTGACCGTGCGCCGTTTCAAAGAGTGAATCCACTGCTGCAACGTCTCATACTTCAGCGAGCCTTCAAGCTCCGGTAGACCCTCAACTGATTGAGGGACAATCAGGATCATCTCCAGTTTGCTTCCCTGGTAATCGAGGGCGAGTATCGTATGTCCTCCGGCATCGGGATAGAGCGACGGATCATCGTCTTTCAATTCAATCTTAATTTCATTGGGGGTCGGGAAAAACTCGCCACTCGAACCGAACGCGCCATAACTTGCCGTTGTCGAATTCCACTGATGCATCATGGGAAGCTTGATCGTCTGACTGGCTGACTGCTGAAAGGGTTCAAGTTGTGTCGCCGAAGGTTTGAACGGTTCAGCCCAATCCCCTTTGAAAAAGACCGCATTCGTGATCACCAGTCGGGTGAGGTCAGTGATATCCCCCGATGAAAGCAGGTCCCGAATACGATCGTTCGTGTGCAGCAAGATCCATTCGTTAATCTCGGTTCGCGCGGGTTCAGGACGGCTCTTGAAATCAATCGGAAATGCCACGGTTCCGTAACTTGGCATCAACGTCGAAATAAAGTTCGGTTGAATCGGATAGGATTTCTCTAACCAGAGCGCATTGGCAATTTGCAGTTCATAAGTCGAGGTCTGTCGTACGAGGGAATTGAGTTCATTCGCCAATTGCCTCCCCTTTTCCGACGACGTTTGAGCTTCATTAAATTTATCCGACTTATTCAAAACAGCCGTTCGAGCGTTGACAGACTTGAGTTCCTCGCGAAGCCTGGCAATCCTTTCGGTGACCTCGGGTGAAACGACAGGGATGACGCCTGACAGAAGGTGCCCCTGACCTCGATGAATCTGCGCCAAGTCCCCCGTAGGGATGTGCAGAACATCTGTCATCTGCTGCAACGTTTGATCGACGGCTCCTTCAGTCGCCATAGTCAGTGCGATCGAAATGGAAAACGGCGACACGAACACATTCTTGACTTGATCGGTTTGTGCCAGTTTTTGATAGAGTTCAATCGCGAATTGACCGTTGGCCTGCAAAGCCGCCGCCCGATCCGCTCGTCCCTCTGCGGATAGTGGTTTAGCGATCTTGCCTGGTGCTTGCGGCTTGATTTTGGCAGCTTCCTCGGCAACCAAAAACTGCGACAACCCCCAGCTACATATCAGCACTGCGAGCACCATATTCAGGGCTTTCATTTCGATTCCCTTTTTCGCGCGATATTGGATGGGGTGTTGGACATGATTAGAGTCTCGTTTCACGGATACTTTCTACAACCGTCCGAAATCGGCGGCAAGTTCGTATTGAAATCAGGTCGTTAACTACGGAGTCGCAAAACCTGATTGGCAAACCAAACGAAGTATCGCGATTCATGACTGCGTGACGTTGATCGAGATCACTGAATCGCACAGTCAGATCCGAGTTCGCATGACGAAGCCCCAGGATGATTCCGAAAAAGTCACGATCTACATACCCAAAACTCTGAAAGACCTTCGAAAGAACTCACCGAAGGGTCATAAGCTTTCCGGGTAATACATGATCGATGACCAGCATGAAGCTGATCCCGCTCCACGAATCAAAGAGTTACGGCGGTAGATCGACGAAGCCAGGGACTCTCTACGTGATGACCAACATGGATACAGGAACAGAAACGACTTGCGGACAGCCAGATACGTCGGTTGGAAGACCTTGCTCGGAAGGCACTTAGAAGAAGGATCGAACCGTTCCGTAGCTCTAAAATTCAACGAAAATTACTGCAAGAGCAAGAGCTGGCGTGAGCATGTCTCCTTTGGATTAGACGCACAAGTTGTTCACTAATCTGAACATCATTCACAGCAAACTTTTGTTCCTACCCAACTTACGTTGAGATGGCAACGCGATAAATATTCTGAAAAAGTGCTGGAAACAGTTCCAGAGGCTACTACACTCTTTCCGTCGGCCAGCAGCAGCAAACAACGCTGACGCAAATCATCGATTTTGGAAAATGTAAAACGTGTGGAGACCACAGGTTTTACCTCGGAATTCGTGGTTTTGCGTATGGTTGAGACAATCTACGAACCTGAAAAACCTCGTTCATCGAGGCGTCCACGTTCGTTGAACAGTTTGAGGATAAACGTTCAGATTTGCTTCAACTGTTCTACTCCGAAGAAACCTTGGGTTCGCCGTGCGCAAATAGACATTCGCAAATGTTTCTGACTTAACGCCTTGGAATTTTCAACAGATAAAATGACGATTAGACGTTGACGGGACGAGCCGCAAGTCGCTCCCGTTGATCAACTACGTACCTTATGAAAAACGGAAAGAGACGCAAAATGCAACAACACTGGGACGAAGATCAATACAGAGCTGATTCCAACCGAAAAGTCAAAACCAAGACACTCGGCCGGATCGTGGAACACTGTTTTGCACACGTGAAAAAAAACCGCATTCTTCCCCGCAGCTGTGGTAAGCGACTCGATCGAACCAACGTTGATCCAGGTCTGGCAGTGATTCTGCACTTCATGCGAGCGATTCAAAAACGAATCCAGCCGTTAAACAACTAAGTGAGGCGGCGAGCTTAACAGTTTTTGTCGAGGAAGCATCCAGCCTCCTCATTCGCTTGATGTCAATAGATGAGCGCCACAGCTGCGGGGCGCGACGAATCAAGACCTGAATATTACCGAGTCGGTCTACGAAACAGCCGCTCCACGTTCATCAATTGTTTGGTGTCAAACTCTTTCCCTTTCAGTGTAGCGAACTTTTTCAGCTGATCCTTCGTCAGCAGCGCCATGACCTTTTCATTCTGTTCAGTTGTCAGTTTGGCCAGCACCTCACGCGGATCTGCGTTTCCAACAGGCTGAGGAGTTGGTTGAAGTTGAGCGTTTTTCAATTCGCGATAGTGATTCAAAACAGCCTCGATATGCTGCTTCTGCTCGCCTGCGATTCCCAAAGCTTCGATGACTTCGGCCTCGGCAATCGCTGATGACTCAATCGCCTGCCAGTAAATCTGTTGTAAACGTTGATACTGTTCCAAAGAGATCGTGGCTTTCAGTTGCGGCAGGAACTCAGCAGTTTTGGTGTTCCATAACTCCGTCATTTTCGCAAGCTCCTGCTGACGTCCCTCTGCCGTTTGACCAGGGAACGGCATGATTCCGAATGGAGGCATCGCTGCCTCCTGATAAGTCACCTTACCTCCGCTATTACTTCGGATCAGGCGAATCCGAAACCCTCCGCCCGCTTGAACCCAGGACTTGCCAAACTGTTGTCTGATTTCAAGGACCTTGGCAATGACCTCTTGATTTAGACCCAGATCCGCCTGGACCTCCGGGATGATCAGTAATGAAAAGATCCCATCCCCTCCGCCGGTATTTCCCTGATTGATCATGCCGGCGATTCGACGTCCCGACGGGGCGATACCACCCGGTTGTCCGCCACCAGGACCAACGATCGGTTGCCCGTCTGGTCCCAACTGCGGACGCATGTGTCGTGGGCTGGTCAGATCCAGCGTGCGTACTTCGTTAAGATCAATGGGTTTCCCTTTCATTGCGGCAAATTGATCGAGTTGCGCTTTCGTCAGTACTTCATCGATTTTCGATTCATATTCACTCACCAGTCCTGCGACTTTTTCTCGGACTCCGTCAGGCGCCGCAAGATCTTCGGCGTTGGGACGGGGTCGTGATGCCTCAAGCAGCGCCAGTCGCTTCACCTGAAAATCCTCGGTGATCGCTTCGATCTTAACCTGCTGTTCTTGAGTGATCCTCAGTGCTTCAATCACTTCCGGTTCAAAATAGGCTGCCGTCCCGATCGCCTGAAAGTGAATCTGTTTCAACCGACTGAACTGTTCCGCCGTCAGAACTTGTTTGAGTTCTGGCAGGTACCTGGCGATCACAATATTCCACTGCCCGAAATCCCAATCGGGTGGTGTCGGTTCATTGAATGAAACGGTCCGACCATCGGCCAGCCTGACGTGGGTTCCCTGCCAAGACCCAAGCAACCCACCGGAGACGCCCCGAGCTGCAAAAAATCCATTCCAGACCGCTTCGATCCTTTTTGTCACCTCATCGCTTAAACCCAGTTCCTTCTGAACGGCATGGTTGATGGCCAGTTGAACCATCGAGCCTCCTGCACCAAACCATCCGAACGTTCGTCGGGGCCCGCGAGAAGTCAGCTTCGTCAGATCAAACGGTTTCCCTTCGAGCGTGGTCAGCTTATCCTGCTGTTCTTTCGTCAGAATCGCCCTGGCCTTTTGATCCCGTTCCTGAAGCGATTGTTGATACTTGACGAACGAGACCCCGGTACGCTTCATCAACTGTTCTGGCATTAAATACTCGATATTGATCGCCCCAATCTGCTTGACCTGATCCGCAGTGAGTTCCAGGCTTTTCAACAAATCGCGATCATGGATCAACGCCTCGGAACCATAGACTTGCCGGGCGATTTGGTGGAGTCGTTCGAGTTGCTCGGGTGTGAAAACCGCTATGATCTGCGGGATGAACGTCTCGTCAGCCTTTTTGATCGGGGCTATTCTTTCGATAAATCGTTTTTCTCGCTCTTCGGGCGACATTCCCCGTAGTTTTTCTATCTCTTGGCGGTCTAATCGACCGCCCTGACTGTTTCTGTTCGCATCCAGTTCGTGGCAGTATTGTTCAATCAGGCTGTGAACCTTGATGGAACTGGCGTTGTCGAGACCGACCTCATTGCGAACCGCTTGTTGAGCGGCGACAAAAAAGATTCCTCCCTCTTTACCAATCAGGATCTGCCGTCCCCCTTCTCGATAAGCCAGCCCCGAAGCGGGTTCCGTCGCCGTACCCGGTTTGGCAGCCTCCTGAGCAAACAACGCGGAACCGTCTGCGATCATCCAAACCAGTGCGACGACAAATCCAGCAACGAGTCTTCGCGGTCCGTCCTTGTGTGACACTGGCAAGCTTCTTCGCTCGCCTGTCCTCTTGGAGGCGGAAGTTGGGTTCAATAGCAAACAGAACGGCGGG
This sequence comes from uncultured Schlesneria sp., assembly GCA_903858935.1. Lineage (GTDB taxonomy): Bacteria > Planctomycetota > Planctomycetia > Planctomycetales > Planctomycetaceae > Schlesneria. Next base: position 27,368 of record CAIOKO010000140.1, read on the forward strand.
CTGAAGCAACCGACCGTCACACCGGGTGAACCAGTTCCTCTTTGCATTTCTGACGTCCTTCCGTTGTTACGTGATTGACGAGTTATTTGAAGAAATCTAATCGATTGAGCAAGATCCTAAACAATTCACCTTATTTTCAGATGAAATGCAAATCCACATCCAAAAAACGCAATCAGGCCAAACGATTTTTCGTTTCGAATCGATTGAATTTGGACTCGCAGTGGAAATGCAAGCGTCCGAATAGCCGGATGAAATTTCAGAAGTCACCGATCGGTTCGCCACCGGCACGACTGATCAGCGCCTGAAACACGTTGCTGTCGATATTCTCGTTGACGAACTTCGTGCTGCCATCGGAGAGTGAGAAATGCGATCCGCCGATGTGCGGACTGGAGAATTGAAACACAGTTTCACAGCAAGACGAAGGGCGATTGAATCCCGCCGCAGCGCAGGTCGTTGTGGCAGCTGCGGTCCAGCGGAGCACCGAACGTGAATAACCCTGACTCCCTCCTGCACCGGGGCAACTTGTGCAGCTGTTACACGACCCTCGCGCCCAACCACGAATTTCCGCAGCGATTTCGCCAGTAAAAATCGTGTTCGAGGTTCCGTCGGTGATATCGCGGAATCGAACGGACGAGACGGGAAAAAAAATGCCGTTGTTGACCCCGGGTGTGGTTCCGGCATTTCCTGCGTAATGGCTGAAACCGAATTTGGTGTCGATGACACCTTCCTTCGTTTGTGAAGCGCACTTGTAGGCGGGGATCAATGCAATCACATTGGTTGCATTAATGACGTTATCGAACGCGACGTTGAAGTTGTACTGATTGTAGAGCGGTGTTTGATCAGCGAACGGCAAAATCAATGTCTGCCATGTCGTCAATTGATTTGTGTTGGAAGATGTTCCCGAAGTCCCCAGCACACCAAATGGAAACGTACCATACGTTGATTCATAGTTGTGAAGTGCGAGGGCAATTTGTTTCAAGTTGTTTTTGCACTGGGAACGACGGGCAGCTTCGCGTGCTTGCTGCACGGCGGGCAATAGGAGAGCAATCAAAATCGCAATGATCGCAATCACCACAAGCAGTTCGATTAAAGTAAAACCTTTGCGGCGTGGGTTCATAATGATTTCCCGTCTGGTTCTCTAAGGCAGCTTCAAGGCCGTAAATGTACTTGTCCCGGATTCCGTGAAGCTGCGGCGGGCGAAAACAACGGCCTGTTGCAAGCAAAAATTGGGACGCAGATGTTTACCGACGTCGATCAGACCAGTCGGAATGTCGGCGCCGGTGTCGTAGTCCCGCACCACAATTTCACGTTGGTGAATGGCTGCGATCGATTGCACTCCGGAAAGGTCGTCCGGCCACGATTTCCATTGGATGATTCGACCGTCGTCTCCTGTGATTGCCAAACCGACCGCAGCCAGTGCTCCGATGACGCCCCCTTCAGTTCCACCCAGCCCTTCGAGATGAATTCCATGATGGGCAGCTAACTGGCGCGGCTGCTCCTGATTGACAATCTCTTGCTGGCATCGCCTGCCGAAATCCCGCACCGAATCGGGAATCATCTCGGCCATGCACAACCCGGGATCGCTGCCAACAACGTACCATTCCTGCATGGTATGACGGCACAATTCGAGCAATTGCGATGGTTCTGCGTTGCCGATCGGTTCAAACATCATCGATGCCGAACCATTGTGAGATGTATACGGAATGCGCGAATCGAACAGCAGCTGATGACGCAGAATCCTGTGGCACCGCCAGCGGTCGGCAGCGCGACGGACGATTTCTCGAGCCAGGTAATTAGTACCTCGGGTCTCAATTGTGTCTGTGTCATCAATGCCAACAAAGATCATTCCGGCCGCTCCTGCGGCAAATTCTCATCGCGGCGCGACCGGAATGAAAACAATACGATGCCGCTGATCAATCCTGCGATCAAACCGCACAAAATATAAGTTCCAACCGCTTGCGACAGCCATTCAACGAGAGGCCGACGACCCGCCGCTTCCCAACCGAGTGCCTTGGCGCCGCCGCGAACGCCCAGCGCCAACAGGTTGCTCGCCAGCCCAGCGAGTGAGAAAGCAACATATTGCCGCCATCCGCTGTTGGCGCGGCGAAGAGTCCAATCCAACAGTGGCCCTGTGGCGGTCAAGCTGGTAAATGCCCCCAGACCGACCGCTTCGCCGCGAAACCCGACAAGTTGAAAACAGACTGCCGTGATGGCCGCCGTGCCACCCATCACGCAGCCGGCCCCTCGTCGCGGAACTAGAGCCAATCCCAATGCCATCGGAAAAACGACCCGCAGGATGGCGTGACCGGGAATGCGTTTAATACCGAGATCGAGAAATGTTGAAGAACAGGCCGCCAGCACCCCAAACGCCGCCAGCAAAAACCAGTCGCGCGCGGTGGCCGAAGTCGCGCCCGTCGCGAGTTGGCGCAACCGCGTGGTGGAGCAAAGGCCGGGATGTCGAGGCAGAAACGACGCAGACATTAGGACCTGCCTGTGGTTTTCAAGGGTGAAAGAGCGAGCCAAGCGGCCACAAAAGCAAATTGCAAAGTTGTACCATTTGCGGGTTAAGTCTAAGTCGTGAAATCGTGGAGTTCAAGCCAGACAGGGCATTGAGAACACATCGACGAAGTTATGAAACGTGTCGCTTTAATGTCGCCTGCAATCGCCTGGCGAAGACATCGTCAACCAGATGGAATATCTCGCTTCGAAGTTCGTGGAAATCCTGTAACAAGTCCTTTGCGAGGGGGGTCAACGCGCTCCGCCGAGTTCCACTCCCGCCGACGTGGGCCTCCACCAGTTTCGCTCCCAATGCCAGCTCCGCTTTCTTGATCCGCGCCCAGACAAACCGGTAGCTGCGACCGACCTCCGTCGCTGCGGCTTTGATGGAATGCGTCTGATCCACAGCAGCAAGCATCGCCGCCAGGCCGGAACAGAAGATGCTTTCACCGTTCGCCTCCAACCACAGTTTGACGCGAGGAGTGACAGTCAATTGAGACGTCTTGGCTTTGCTCCGTGTAGCGGGCAATTTCTGCTTGATCCCGATCGACATGAAAAATCCCTCACTTCCTTTGGTTGCCATGGCCGTGAACATCTTTCGCTCGTACCCCTCGTTGCCAAGCTCCAGCTTGGTAATACAAGTCTTCGAATCTCTGCTTCGCAGGCGGTCAAGACGTTAATAATACAGAAAAATTCAATCGTCAGAACGAACGACGAGGAAATTTCCCCTCGTTACCAAGTTCCAGCTTGGGATCGCAACTCCTCGAAGCTCCGCTTCGCGGCCCGCGAGTCACTTGCGACCCGATCGAAGCGTTAAATACAACCCCCGGACAAGGATTTAAAATGAAGCATATAGCCCCGCTGTTGTCTCTTGCATTCTGTCTCTGCCTGACCAACCCTGTATTCAGCACAGACACCCCGGCAATGGTCGTGGAGCTCTGGCCGGATTACGTTCCCGACGAGAAACCAGGACTATTCGGTCCGGAAAAAGTGGTTATGTCGCCGAAATTGGACGTGAGTCAGGTCGAAGTGACCGAATCCACCCGCATGATCACCAACGTCACAAAACCAACGATCACGATCTATCGTCCCGCGAAAGAGAAGGACACCGGCACGGCAATGTTGATTTGTCCTGGCGGTGGCTACTGGAACCTGTACTGGGAACTGGAAGGAGAAGAAGTCGCCACCTGGCTGAACAGCATCGGGGTGACCGGCATCATACTGAAGTATAGAGTCCCCCGTCGGCCTGATGAACCGAAGGCTGAACCCGCCCGTCGCCCGCTTCAAGACTCGCAGCGAGCGATGAGCCTGGTCCGAAGCAAAGCCAAAGACTGGGACATCAATCCCGATCGAATCGGCATCATCGGCTTCTCAGCAGGTGGCCATCTCGCTATCGCCACGGCAATAAAATTCGACGAGCGTTCTTACACACCACAAGATGAAATTGACAAAATCAGTTGCCGCCCCAACTTTGCCGTCATGGCCTATTCCGGTTATCTCAAGAACAAAGACAAGGATCAACTCGCCCCTGGACTGAGTATCCCCAAAGAGACGCCGCCGGTCTTTCTCGTTCACGGCGGCAGCGATCTGATCAGCCCTCCCGAGCACAGCGTGATGATGTACCTCGCCCTGAAACGAGCCGGCATCCCGGCAGAATTACATGTCTACGCCAATACCGCTCACGACTTCGCCATCCGCCCCGGCGACCGCCCGTTTTCGACCTGGCCACAGTCATGTGCCGCCTGGTTGCGACAACAGGGGTTTCTCGCGACCGACAGAGTAGAACTAAAAAACTGAATGCTGAACGTGTGCCCCGACTTGTTTAGTATCCCGCGACTTCCTGACAAATTTGACGACTTCAATCGAACCCACCTCAGAAAATTCTGACTCCTCTTCTGAACGACCGCCGGTCGGTTTTTTTGGGCCAACGAGCGCTGAGTGATTAGAGCCGTAGTTTTCCAACGCAGCATGCATGCGTTCAAATCCTGTTGTCCCGACTATTTTCAGAAATGAGCCCTTCGGCGAGTATATCGAAGGGCTTTCATATTGCGTGGATCAGGGTTTTCGTTCGCGGACCACGTTCAAACGGCACGGTTTGTTACACTCATTTCTCGCCGGAATTGACATAACATCCTGACTCGCCATGCGATAAAGTATTTCAAATCCCCTCGCCTGTTTTAGGCGTCTTCGGCCACTTATTATTACTTCAGTGTCGTTATAGAATCAGAGGTTCGGCCTTTTTTCGGCGGCAAATGTGAGGATGACTGCTGTGACGATGGTGCCAAGAGCGACGTATCCCGGACGGCGGATCGTCATCACGACGTGGGGATCCCTGGGGGATCTGTACCCGTACCTTGCCATCGGCTTGGGTCTCAAGGCTCTGGGCCATGACGTCATCCTCGGCACGGCTGAATGCTACCGGCGAAAGATTGAGGAATTGGGACTCCGTTTCCGGGCCGTGCGCCCCGACTGCACCTGGCTAGCTGACCCCGATATGCTGCGGCGGCTCTCGCACCCCCGTTGGGGCTTGATCCGGGTTGCACGCATGGTGCTTGCCAAGCTGTGCGAATCTTACGAAGACACGCTAGCTGCGGCCGAGTGCGCAGACCTGCTGGTGGGCAATCTGGCGACCTACGCCACTGGTTTGGTTGCGGAAAAGAAAGGAATCCCCTGGGCCTCCGTCATGCATATCCCCACGCTTTTCGCCTCGGCCTACGATCCTCCGCTGCTGCCTGGCCTGCCGGGTTTCTCGAAAAGGCTCCGCTTCCTTGGCCCGGCTTTCTGGGGACCGCTTGGTCGGGGCCTCAAATGGGGGTCACGTTTTTTGGCCAGGCCTTGGCATCGTTTAAGAGGGCAAATCGGCCTACCACCCGTCAGGGGCGTGAACCCGCTAACGGACTGGCACTCGCCTTTGCTGCATCTGGCTCCGTTCTCGAGATGGCTCGTGGACAAGCAACCCGACTGGCCCGCGCAGACCGTCGTCACCGGCTTTCCTTGGTTTGACCAGGATGGCAGCACCGGGTTGCCTCCGGCGTTGGCGCAGTTCTTGGATGACGGCCCATCCCCGATCGTCTTCACGCTTGGCACGGCTGTGGCTACGGACGCCGGCCGGTTCTATGAAGTCAGTGCCCGGGCCGCCCACTTACTCGGTCGCCGGGCCGTCCTCATCCTTAAAGACCCGCGCAACCGGCTACCCACCTTACCAGAGGGCGTGGCGGCCTTCGATTACGCGCCATTCTCCGACCTGTTTCCTCGGGCAGCGGCTATCGTCCACCACGGCGGAATTGGCACTACTGGGCTCGCAATGCGGTCGGGGCATCCGATGCTGGTTATGCCTTGCGCCTGGGACCAACCCGACAATGCCGAGCGCGTGGCGAGGTTGGGCATTTCCCGCACCATTCCTCGACATCGATACACTCCGGCCCGCGTTGCAACCGAGTTGCAGCACCTGTTCGACGATCCGGCGTATGCACGGCGCGCCTCGGAGATCGGTGAGCAGGTACGGCAAGAGGACGGCGTGCGGGTCGCTTGCGATGCCCTGGGAAGAATGCTTCAGGCGGCCGGGTCTATGCAAAGAGGAATGGCCGAGCGAACCAGCCGCTAAGGGATTTGAGCTTGATAGCTAAGGTCGGTCGCCCCCTTGCGTGCGGACTGAAGATCCACCGCAAGCGCGCTTCCCAGGCACGGACTCCGGCCAGAAAAAGTTCAATAGCCGTCCTGTCAGCCCGACTATTGTTTTTTCAGAGGGCGTTATCAGATTCGGCTTCCGGCATTTGGCAGGGAACTCCGCCATGAGGCTCCATTGAGGCCGAGTTCAAACCGATGCCGCGTCTCTGCGATCCTACCACCGTTACACGAGAAATCGATTGCCCCGCAAATTAATTATTTGCCATGTCGCTCACTTATGCTTCGAAGATAAGCGGCAAGCTGCTGGTGCTGGGCATATTCGGCCCAGCCGTCTGGTGTGTTATGGACCTTCCTATCGCGAATTGTCGGATCGGCGCCCTTCTCAAGCAGCCATTCGACCATTTCATGTCGATTCTGCAGAGCCGCGTAGTGAAGAGGGGTTCCGGCATAGTCGAAACCGGCCGGGATGGAATTAATCTCCGCGCCACGTGTCAGCAATTCGCCAGCGGATTCGAGTTGGCCCCAGGCCGCCGCGTAGACTAATGCGTTGTTCATGATCTGAAGACGATCATGACGTACCGCCTCAGGAATCGTCGGTCCGAATGGCCAGGCCACCTCGCCGGCTTGCCGATTCAAACGACCGTCGTCATCGAAACAACGCCTGAGTCCCTGGAGATCACCTAACGCGGCAAACTTCCGCAAATTATCGACGGGAGCACCGCGCGTCAGCAGTAATTCCACAATCGAATCCTGCCCCCAGTAGAGGGCCTCTTCAAGAGGCGACCACGTCCCCTCACCCGAAATCGAAGCTCCTAAGTCCAACAGCACTTCTACGCCAAGGAGGTTGTTGCCCGACGCGGCAGCAACCAGCGGCCCGTTTAACTCCGCGCCGAACTGAGCAAAAAGCTGAATCAGATGACCGAGGGATCGTCGTACAGGCATTTCAAGTACGAGGCATTGAAGCAGCGTCGGGTGATCGCGCGAGAGAGACCGATCTCTCGCCAGCGATGATTCAGCGCGAACGAGACGTTCCAACTCCTCGGCGTTGTCCGAAATGATTGCCGCCTGGCTCGGCAGAAATTTGTCGTCCATGGCGTACCACGTAAGGAGTTTAAGGGATCAGACCATAAGGCGGTTGGAACCGTTTATTAGGGACTGAACCGGGACACCGTCATTTCTGGCTTCAAACGACATCCTCGGGGCATGCCCCTGATACCCGAACAGCCTAACCCCAACCAGAATAAGTTCAATAGCTGTCCTGTTGCCCCGATCAAAGGGGACTTTCTTCTGAACGGCAGAATATCACTTTATCTTCTTTTATCTCCTGGAAGTTTAGAATCGAGCCGTCCATTGTGGGTTTTGCTTTGATTTGTCTCGTCGGTTAATCTGCAATCGACGCCACGAATTCAATTCCAAAAAAGAATTGGACCGAACCGTTATCCTGTGTTGTCTGAGCAACGCGTTCGAAATTCTTTTCCCTCGTTCAGGATCGATTGAATCAACCTCCTATGAGATATCTATTCCCCGGCTGCGTCGCCTCACAGTTTGTGGCATTTGTCTTTATTACTCTGATCTTTCTGAATTCGGACGCGAGTTCTGCGCCGCCGAATGTGGTTGTGTTTCTGGCGGATGACGCCGGTTGGGGAGACTATAGTCATTCGGGTAATAAACAAGTCTCAACTCCTCATATCGATTCCATCGCTCAGCGTGGGGTATCGCTCGAACGTTTTTACGTCTGCCCCGTTTGTGCGCCGACGCGAGCCGAATTCCTGACGGGCCGCTACCATCCACGTGGCGGAGTGCGTGGTGTTTCTACCGGACAAGAACGACTGGATCCTGATGAAAAAACGGTCGCTGACGCCTTCAAAGCAGCCGGATATGCAACCGGCGCTTTCGGCAAATGGCACAACGGCACATAGTGGCCGTATCACGCGATGGCCCGTGGTTTTGACGAGTATTTTGGGCATTCGTCGGGACATTGGGGCGAATACTTCGATCCGCCGCTGGAAGAAAACGGGCGGATGATTCGCACGCAGGGTTACATTGCCGATATTTGTACCGACCGGGCTCTTGGCTTTATCGACAAAAACAAGGACCGGCCTTTTTTCTGTTTCGTGCCATTTACGACTCCACACTCGCCGTGGTCCGCTCCCGAGAAGGAATGGCAACAGTTTAAAGACAAGCCAATCACTCAGCGCGCTACCGATCCCGACAAAGAGGACATCAACGAAACTCGCTGCGTCCTGGCGATGATGGAAAATCAGGACGCGAACGTCGGACGAGTGCTCGCGAAGCTCGACGAACTTCGATTACGGGACAATACAATCCTCTTCTATTTTTCAGATAACGGTCCGAACACGTCGCGGTGGACGGGGGGAATGAAGGGAAAGAAAGCTGGCACCGACGAAGGGTCTGTGCGTAGTGTCGGCTACCTGAGCTGGCCCGCGAAGCTCCCGGCTGGAAAAACGTTGACCCAGATTAGCGGTGCCATCGATCTGTTACCGACATTATTATCGCTTGCCGGAATTCCCCGTGTTGGGGATAAGCCACTGGATGGCCGCGATCTGAGCCCCTTGTTGTTCGACCAATCGGCCAATTGGCTCGACCGACCGATCTTTACGACCTGGGCCGGTCGAGTGAGCGTCCGCACGCAACAGCATCGACTTGACGAACAAGGAAGGCTGTTCGATATGGTCGCCGATCCCGGACAAACCGAACCGATCAATGATCGACAACCCGAAGTCGCCGCCCGTTTGACCGCAGCGGTTCAAGCCTGGCGGAAGGAGGTATTCCCCGCGCCGTACCCAAGTGCGCTTGAATCCAAAGGCAAGAACGGGCTCCGCCCGGCGGTTGCCAATGCCGTGGACCCGCGTCCCTTCACTGTGGGGTATTGCGAGTTTCCGATCTCAATGCTCGAAGCCCGCGACGGCGAACCCAACGGCGATGTTCGGCGCAGCTCCAACGCACCGAATTGTTCGTTCTTCGTGAATTGGACGAAAACGGAGGACAGTATTGTCTGGCTGATCGACGTCCACACCACAGGGCGTTACGAGGTTTCGATCGACTACACCTGCCCTGAAGCCGATGTTGGCTCTGAGGTGGCATTGAGCTTCCGTGATAGTCGTCTGAAGGGGCGCGTCACTTACGGTTGGGATCCCCCGCTGAATACGAATCAAGACACACTTCCTCGCCCCCATGGCGAATCTCAGTTGAAGGAATTTCGCCCGCTGAAGCTCGGCGAAATACAACTCGAACAAGGTGTCGCCCCACTGACATTGCAAGCTCTTGAGATCCCTGGGAAATCAGTGATGGACGTACGACGCTTGACGCTCACCTTGCTGCCGTAGCGGTCAATAGGTAAAGGGTGACGAAGTACGATTGGTGGCGAGATGCATGCTATCCGGCGATAACTTGTTTTTTGACGCAGCCTTATGACGCCAAGCTCCCACAACTCCCCGTCTTCCAGGAAAACTTGGATTGGAGCGTTGCCGCCTCAATGAATTCTCCTGCCGATTCGAAACGGTGCCTGTACCGGTCCACGAACTGCCGGGGCTGAGCCACAATTTTGCTTCCCGCTTCAATCTAAAAACGGCACTGGGATATCTTTCATCGAGAACGGGTAAGATTTCGGATCGCCTGCGCGGTCGGTCATTTTAATGTGAATGGACTTGATCGTGCGATCTTGTGGTAACGAGGCGAAGTTGAAGGTTTGGCTGGAATGGCTCGATTGATTCCCTTTCGCATTTCCTGGCTGTGCAGCACCGTTGACGAACCCGCCGCCGCTGGAAGAGCCGCTGGCTGATCCCCCCGCGCTCCCTCCTCCTGTTGACGAATACAGGTTCCCTTCGTCGTCTTCGATCGTCACGTCGAACGCGCCCATCGAGTCTCTCATCACCTTGAATTGTTCTTCAAACGTCCGAGCCCGCTTCTGCCGGGTTGTCTGTGGCAGCGACACCGCGACTTGAATTCCGTTTGGTCCCTGACTGATTGATTCGATCGAGAACGTTTCTCCATCGACTATCTTGGTTTGCTTTTGAGTCCCATCGAACTCGGCGATCAGAATTCGACCGGGGGTCACAAGCAACTCCCCTGTCAGAGTCGCCAGCCTGGAGACTTGCTCAGTCTCTTCGAGATAAACCGGGAACGCACCGGGAACCGAGGCTTCGAATTCGAGACTTCGAAGCGTGATCGGATTGTCCGCTTGATGTTCGAGTTTCTGACCATTTTCGCCGGTCGCTATGAGGTTTTGGCCAATCTCGACGATCGTACTCGTCGACGCTCCCCCTTTGACACGATTGTTCGGTTTGCCGCCCACATTCAAACGGCCATTCCTGGATTCGATATCAAACGCTAACCCGAGAGTCGGGTTGAACGCGCGTCCGCCTGTTGAAGAATTCGACGACGTGAAGACGCCGCCACCCCCGCTGCTGAAGCCACCGACACCACCTCCACCCTCGTTCGACAGTCCATTACCGAAATTGTTGATCTGAGTCTTATTCTGCAGCGGCCCATTGATCCGCGATGGTGTTTGACTGTTAACTTTGGCCATCATCTTTGCCGGATCCATCTTAATCGACTTCTGATGTCGTGCGACGCCATCGACTTTGCGGATCCGAATATTGAAATTCCCCGCTGTCGCTGCTGGCCGAGCGTCTGCTTCGTTGGCGTCATCGCGATCGGTATTGTTCCTGACGTCCGCCGGATTGTTTGGGGCGTCGGATGTTTCAGCGTCTCGCTCAAGTTTTGCTTGTTGAGCAGGCTCGGCCGGCTGTTTTGGTGTCGACTCGGCCTTTTGCGTTTTCCCTTTTTTTGGCGATTCGTTTTTTGCGAGCAGTATCGAATCGCCCTTGCGTGGTTTCTCGTGAGATTGAGTTGGAAGTACTTGAGCCAGCATCATCCATCCCGCAGCGAGAGCGGCGAGAGTAGCTGAAACAGTCACGATGATTCTCCTTGATTGGGCACGTTGCCAGTGCGTGGAAGGGCGTGTGAGTGAGTCGGGAAGAGCAACCAGCCGAGGTTGCTCAACATGCGCTAAACATTGTTGCAAGACCGTTGCGACATCTGCCGCCGAGGAATAACGGCCTTGAGCTTCCTTTGCCAGCAGTTTCGCGATAAGAGCGTCCATCCAGTCTGGCATCTCGGCATTCAGTTCCTGCACCGGCGCAGGCGACTGATCGATTACTTTTCGAATTGCTCCGTAAGCGGTCGATGCCCGGAACGGCGATCGCCCCGTGCATGCCTCGTAAAGCACAGCACCCAAACTGAAGATGTCGGTTCGATAATCCAAAGGTTCGTCGCGAGCTTGTTCGGGAGACATGTACTCCGGTGTGCCGAGCAGGACGTCAGAAGCGGTCATCCGGATGTCATCAATCGCTCGGGCCAGCCCGAAGTCGGTGATCTTCACTCGTTCGACTTCCGTTTCGAGCAGGATATTGGCTGGTTTGATATCTCGATGAATCAACCCCTGCGCGTGCGCAGCGGCCAATCCCTGGGTTACCTGCAAGCCGATTCTCAAGACTTCCTTTACGGATAACGCCCCACGTTGTGCGAGTCGTTTTTGCAGCGATTCCCCGCGAATGAATGTCATCACCAGGTACGGAATCCCCTGCCATTCTGAGATGGCATGAATGCCGACGACGTTTTCGTGAATCACCGCTGCTGCTGAACGAGCTTCCCGGACAAAACGTTGTTTGGCCGCTCCTGAAGCCAGATATAACGGAGCGAGCAACTTGATCGCGACGTATCGATTGAGAACTGCATCGAATGCCTTAAAGACGACACCCATTCCTCCGCGGCCTAGCAGTCCGATGATTTCATATGTGCCGATGCGGCCCAGCATTCGAGGATCGTCGCTCGGTCCGAGCAACTTTCGATAGTATTCCAGATCCTTTTCCAAAGATCGCCGCGAACTGGAGATGCACGAGTCTTCCTCACTCGCCGCAATCTCACGCGTCGAACAGCTTCTTAACGACGTCTTCAGTTCGTTCCATTCACCCGGCGTTGCCGTTTGGGAATCAAGTTCCTTGCGACATTTAGCGCAGTCGTCGAGATGCTTCTCGAGTTCGCGGCATTCAAAGTCTGAAAGCTCTCCAGCGATGAAACGCATGATGGATTCAGGATCACAATCAATCGTCGGCGCGGTCACGATTCTTCTCCTGTGGCTAAAAGTTCGTCGACCTTCGCTCGAATGCGTTTCATAACCCGCGTGCGAGCGATGTAGATCGCTCCGAGGCTCTTGCCCGTTTGCGCCGACACCGCTTTCGGTGAATGTCCTTCCACCGCCGTGAGCCAGAATGCATCCCACGTAGCCGGCTCGAACTCCGATCTGACCTGACCAGTCGCCCAACTTAGAGCCTCTCGCTTCCACTCCAAATCAAACACGTGAGCGTCGGTTTGAGGCAAATCAGACAGTGACCTCATCGCCGTCGTACCGCCCGGTGCAGCGTCCTGCGGAATTCGACTGAGTGCGTTGAGTGTTGCGTTGCGCGCAATCGTTTGCAGCCAGGTTCGAAAGCGACCTCGCTTGGGGTCTGGCTTCCAACCAGCAATGTGCTTACTGACTGAAAACAAGACCTTCTGAGCTAAATCCTCCGCATCGGCGGCTTGTAAGCCTTTTGACAACGCCATCTTTACGATGACCAGCCGATAAATATCCGAAAACTCGGTCCAGGCATCCGCATCGTTCCCGGACTGCAACCGCCTGATCAAGCTCAGTCGCGTATCCGGTGTCAAAGGCATCTCAATAACTCCACACAGAACTGTCGATGCAAGCTTTCTACCAATATACACACACCCAATTCCGATTTCTTTCAGAAGAGAAACGTAATCGCGAACCGTGGTGACACAACACGGTGAGCGTTCAGCACTTTTCGATTGCTGAGCCGACTTCGTTAGCTTCACGCAAATCGTCGCCCGAACTATCGCACCAGTAATTAGTTAAAGCATGAACTTCTGCAATCGAAAGTCCTCGCGACATCGAACTTGCTGTGTCCCCGGATTGTTGACAGACTCGCCCGAGGATTCGATCGGAGCAACAAGCGTGATTCGTGATGTCTATTTGGATGCGATTCGACGTGCTGATAACGGAGACTATCTTCCTCTAATTGAGTTGCACCGGAAATACGCTGCCCAGTCACATCGGTGAGTCCTTATTTACCGCAGGAGTCGTGGAGTCCTCATACTGGAACGCGACATACAGATGACATTTCCGTTTATCGTTCGGGCGAAGATACGGAGTTCCTTTCCATTCGGGAGAGTTGAATTGTTCAAATCCCACCACCAGTTGAAGTGGGAAGTCCAATTGGTCGTCGCTGGATATCCCTGGTTGCAGATGCTTTGCCGCGACCAAAAAATTCCACTCCGTCGATCTCCATTCGCCAGGGTGCTACGCCAATTCAAATACCATTCCCTCCCGCCGCCATTTTCCTTACACTTCTTGCTCTGCTATGACCCCGGGAAGTTCGATCTTTCGAACGCCTCATGGCGTTTTAGCAAGATCAAATCTACGTTTCGTATCTCCAAGATGCTTTAGAACCGACACTCTATTTTTTAAGAACATTGAGGGGCAATACCCATGGCTGCTTCGACGTCAATTCTCCCTGATAAACTGCACGAGTACCCAAAATACGATTTGATCGACGGAGCCGGCGGAGCTTCGATTCTTGATGACTGCCTGAATAAGTTCGGTGGGGTGCTGCAACTTCTACACCGCTACGCTGGCCGGACATTTTGTACGCCAGGTAAACGCCTTCGCCTTGACGCGAAATCGTATTATCCAGACTACATGAACGGCACCGGTCTCGATGAGCTCTGGATGTGTTGCACCGTTCCCATCGTGACGGGTGTGATTGATACGCGCACGAAGAAGGCGCCCTTTCGCGAAGGAGAAGCGCACGTCCTCACTGCGAACGGACAAGTCATCTCGCTGCAGGATTTGATCACCGCCAACCCGAAGGCTGTCATCGGTGACAAGATCACCGCTTTTTCGAAAAAGATGTTCGGCAACCCTACCTGGCCGATTGTGTCGAAGAAATTCGACAATTTGAATCCGATTCCGGATCACCTTCACTGGTCGAAATGGGAAGTTTATGACATCAATTCTTTCGACAATCCCGGAGTCAGCCCGTCGCATTATCACACCACGGCAATGGGCTTGTACTCGTTCGTGACGAAGGATCAGTTTCTTGCCTGCATGAAGCGCTGGGGAACGGGCGAGTATAACGGGATCCGCCACCTGGCACCGCACGTGATGATGAAAATTGATGACGGGTTCGTGATGCCGAATGGTGTGTTGCACTCACCCACGAACCTTTGCACGCACGAGTTACATGTCACGATGGATGAGCACTTCCTGGCCGAGGACCTGACACTCGACGGACGTATTGGCGCAGCGGATGCGTTTTACGCTTGCAGGGAAGAGGACTATCCCAAGGCCCGGCACGAAGACTGGGAATACCTGGTCGAAAAGTTCGATTTCGCAGCGAACCAGGACCCGAATTTCGTCCTGAAGAACTCGCGTCCGGCGATCACCGCGGAAGAATTTCAAGGCCAAGGAGTCGACGCAAAGTGGATCGTTTACGGTGATTTTCTCGGCGATCAGAAGTGCTCGATTCTCCGACTCACCGTACAGCCTGGCTCGAAGACGAAGTTTCACCCAGAGTGTCCGGCCCTATTCCACACGAACCGCGGAAGCGGCCGCATTGGAAAGCTCGAAGTGCGTTATCACCAGAATATGATTCTCGGCGAGATCTATCCCGAAATCGGATTCATCACTCAGGCAGCGCTTGATAACGGCGGTGTGGAAATCGAGAACACGGGAACTGAACCCCTTGTGTTGACCTTCGACTTCCCGCAGCACGCGCATACCAAAACGCCAGGCGTTGCCCGCGGTAAGTAGTCGGTCAACGTTGGCACTCGACATACAGGATTGCCTGATTGGTCATATTGACCGAGACAGTTTGACCACGATGACGAGGTACGTTTTTCTGCAGCGTGCTTGATGTTCAGCTTACAAGCGCTGGAACAAGTGAGATTAACGACGTCATCCAGTCGCCACATGAGCCCTAAAAAAGTTCAATAGCCGTCGAGTCGTCCCGACTAAGGGGATATTCTTCCGAAATGTTGAATATCCCCTATTTGTTTCTGCCAACCCGGTTCGGGGCCTGTTGCGATGAGTTTATCGCTCTCGATCGCGCCGAATGTTTTTTGTCTTTGGTTCGTATCCTCGGACGGAAACTCACCGGGCTTTATTCGGTCGCCTCGATGTGGCAAAAGAACTACGGTTAAAGAACCGCATTGACTTCTTCGCGATTGATTCGCCGTTGAGATACAATTTCTTCTCGATCTTCTTCGGAGACAAACCATGTCATACGTAAAAATGAGATATTCATGATCCCTCGCTTTCGACATATTCTGATTCCGCTTGATTTCACGGAAAAGAACATCGCTGCTTTGAATATCGCGTTCGATCTGGCCGTTGTGAATCATGCCGTCACGACGTTGCTGCACGTCGTCGAGGAAATTCAAGGCGAACAGGATGCCGAAGCTCAACAATTCTACGACGGACTTCGGAATCGAGCGGACTCGGAATTGGAAACACTTTCGCAGCGATTTGACGAAGCGGGCCTGATCGTGGAACGCAAGGTCCGGATTGGAAAACGACTCACCGAAATCGTCGTCCATTCGGATGAGCATAATGTGGATCTGATCGTGATGAGTTCCCACGTACCCGATTTGACGAACCCAATCGAAACCTGGAACACACTGAGCTATCAGGTTTCTGTTCTGTGCTCATGCCCGGTGCTTCTGGTGAAGTGACATGTTGTTATCCACGATTCCTCAATTTGATTATGATAGAACAGGAATGTGTGATGACGAACTGAGCATCTGAAGGGGCAGGTTAGCCGATGTTCTCGAAGGAGATTTTACTGCTCATCGGTTTGTTCACTGCCGATCCAGCGCCGAAATTCGATGCGCAGATCGTTCCGCTGTTGAAGCGACATTGTGTGAAATGCCATGGGCCGGTGACCGCTGAGGCACGGCTCAATTTAAGCACCCCAGGGGCAGTGCTGCGTGGCAGTGAGAATGGTCCGGTGCTGCGACCGCATGATCTCGAAGCCAGTCCGCTGTGGAAGCGCATCGCCGCCAACGAAATGCCGCCGGAAGACCCGCTGTCGGCGGACGAGAAATTGTTGATTCGTGCCTGGATCGAGCATGGGGCGCCGGGCTTACCAACCGTCGCAGGACTGGCAGCCACGGGGGACGGTCATTGGGCGTTTCAGAAGTTGTCGTTACCGAACGTTCCCGACGTGGCTCAGACGTTGTTGCCGCAGAACCCGATCGATCGATTTATTCAAGCCGACCTGGAGCACGAGAAACTTTCGCTCGGCCCGGTCGCAGACCGGCAGACGCTCATTCGCCGTTTGAGCTACGATCTTCTCGGCCTCCCCCCGACTGACATGGAGCTGCAAGCCTTTCTGAATGACGGCTCGCCGGACGCTGTGGAGCGTCTGGTCGATCAGTATCTTGCTTCGCCGCATTACGGGGAACGGATCGGCAAGGTGTGGCTCGACGCCGCCGGTTATGCCGATTCAAATGGATACTTCAACGCAGACAGCGACCGGCCGCTGGCTTATCGATATCGCGATTACGTGATCCGATCACTCAACGCCGACAAACCCTTCGATCGATTCGTGCGCGAACAACTGGCGGGTGATGAACTGATCGGCTGGACCCCCGACATGCCGATTACTGAAGAGGTGATCGATGCCCTGACCGCAACACATTTTCTGCGGAATGGCCAGGATGGGACGGGTGAAAGCGATGGCAATCCCGACGAGGTGCGCGCCGACCGGTATTACACCATTGAAGGGACGATGCAGATCACGGCAACATCGCTGCTCGGTTTGACGATTCAATGCGCCAAATGTCACTCGCACAAATTCGAACCGATTTCTCATCGTGAGTATTACCAGTTCCAGGCGGTCATCGCGGGTGTGTTTCACCACGAAAAATGGATTAAGCCGAATGAGCGGTTCGTGCTCGCTCCGCTACCCGGCGAACGAGCGGCATGGGAAGTTCGCCTTGCAGCGGCGGAAGATCAGACCCAGCTCGCGAAGCAGAAACTGGCCGAGTGGCTTACGGCCAATCGTCCGCGCGGGAAGATCGCCTGGAGCGATGGCTTCGACGGGCCGCCGGAATCCCTCGCGGAACGCTGGAGCCCCAAAGCTCCCGGCGACGACGCACCTGGCGGCGAACCTGCGGTCGCACTGAATTCCGCTGCGGCGCCTGGCGCACGGATCATAAATGGGCAGTTACAGGTATTGGAAGCTGGCACGGCGGGAAATCGGTGGCTGGTGACAAGACAAATCTTTGATTGGACACCGGATGCCGTCGGTGCCGCGATCCAAGTCACCTTCGATCTGGTCGACCGCCGCGTCGATCCCAACGGCACGCCCGCCGAACGGACTGCCTATTACATCGCTGCACACGACTTCGATGACAGCGGCGCAAAACCTGGCGGGAATCTTCTGATCGATGGCAATCCGGCTACCAGCACCACTGTGTATCTCGATTACCCCGGTGCCGATCAAAAGCAACTCGGCGCGATCGGCACGACCCCTTATACGGGGGGACGCAATTATGGCGTCCGGATCACGCATCAGAAAGACGAAAAATTCTTGATGGAACATCTCGTGGACGGCGTTCCAGAAGAGAAAACGCTGACTTTCACTGAAGATCAATTGCCGGATGGAGCCTTCGGTTACGAATTCTGCTGTGGGCGAAGTTATATTGTCGATAATGTCGTGGTGGAAACGTTCGACCAGCCGCAAGACATTGCGGCCCTCGCCGAATTCGTGAAAAGCGTGCAACCGTTGAAAACTTCAATGAGCGAGGCCGCTAAACAAGCTTCTGCGTTGAAGAATAATCCACCGGGCAAGCTCCCTTGGGCTGTTGATTTGACCCCAAACCCGCCGGCAGTGCAGTGGCTCAACCGGGGTGATTATGGTTCCCAAAAGGAACCGGTCGGCCCTGGTCCCTTCAGCGCCTTGAGCGATGACGAACAAGCCTGGCCTGAATCGCCAGCGGAAAATGCTCGTACCACAGGCCGCAGACTGGCGTGGGCAACATGGGTCACCAAGCCCGGCTCGCGACCCGCCTCATTAATCGCCCGCGTGCAGGCCAACCGCTTCTGGCAGCATCATTTCGGCTTCGGCATCGTCGACACGGCGGACAATTTTGGGTTGAGCGGCTCGCCGCCCACGCATCCTGCCCTGCTCGATTGGCTGGCCGGCGAATTTGTGCGCACGGATTGGAGTGTCAAATCGCTGCAGAGGCGGATTGTCACGTCGCAGACCTACCGGCAATCGAGTCGATCTCCGCAGGATCAGTTGAACGCCGATCCTGACGGTCGGCGATACACGCGTGCTCCGGTGCGGCGTCTGGATGCCGAGGCGATTCGCGATACCTTGCTTTATCACGCGGGAATATTGAACGATCAACTCTACGGACCGTACATCAAGACCGATCGGGCAAGCAACGGCGAAGTGATCGTGCAAGAAAAGAATCCTGATTTCGCTCGGCGTTCGATCTACCTGTATCAGCGGCGAACTCAGGTCGTCAGCATGTTGCAGATTTTCGATGCTCCGACGATCGTGTTCAACAGCGTCCGTCGCACTCCGACGACGATCCCCTTGCAGTCGCTCAATCTGCTCAATTCGGAATTCGTCTCGAAGCGGATGCTTGAATTTACCCAGCAGGTGTTCGCCGACGATCGGCCAGACGACGAAAGGCTGAAGACCGTGTTTCTGAGATTATGGGGCCGTCCCCCGACAACTGAAGAATACTCTGCCGCACAGAAATTTCTGGCGACGCAAATCGCCGAGCGTGGTGGCTCACCAGAGGCGACGCGGCAAGCCTGGCTGGATCTGCACCAGATGTTATTCGCCGCCAGTGCGGCGCTTTATCTCGAATAGGAGATCCCGATGCACGACTCGACTTGGGAACTGAATCGCCGAGCGTTTCTCGCCTCTCATGCAGGGGGGCTGGGAGCGCTCGCACTCACCAGTCTGCTACAGGATCAAAAACTGCACGCTGCGGAAGCACGGCGGCATGCGGCTGTCTCGCTGACGCCAAAGGCAAAGGGGGTCATCTGTCTGTTTCAGCACGGCGGGCCGAGCCAGATCGATTTGTTCGACGAAAAGCCGATGCTGCGGAAGTATCATGGCAAACCTTATCCCGGCGGGGCACTCGAAACGCATTTCGACAAGCAGGCTGGTAACGTCCTGGGGAGTCCGTTCAAGTTCATGCCGTATGGCCAGTCTGGCATCGAGATGTGCGAGCATCTCCCCTGCACCGGCGCAATTGCTGACGAAATTTGTCTCGTCCGCTCGATGAACACAGAATCGGTCGATCACGAGCAGGCGCTGCGAGCGATCCACGGCGGCAAGCTGATCGCTGGCATGCCGACCCTGGGTTCGTGGGTGACTTACGGCCTGGGAACTGAAAATGCGAATCTGCCAGCATACGTCGTCCTGGGCGATCCGGGCGGTTTGCCGGTTGATGGTGAGCGGAACTGGTCATCAGGCTGGTTGCCCGCCGTGTATCAAGGGGTGCCGTTCCGCTCCGGATCGAGTCCCGTGTTCAACTTGCAATCGCCCGACGGCTTAACCGGGAAGATGCGCCGTAATCAGCTCGATCTGTTGGCATCATTCAATCAAAGTTTCCTGGATCGCCATCCAGAAAAATCGGAGCTTGCAGCACGAATCACGAATTTCGAAGTGGCTGCCAGAATGCAGCTCGCTGTGCCGGAAGCGCTCGATCTTTCGCAGGAATCGGAAGAGACCCAAAAGCTCTACGGTCTCGACCGTCCTGAAACCGAAGAGTACGGCCGACGGTGTCTGACGGCACGGCGGCTCATCGAACGGGGCGTTCGCTTCGTGCAGATTTTCATGTCGGGCCAGCCGTGGGATACGCACAGCAAAAACGCCGAGCAACTGACAAAACTCTGCCAGCGAACCGACCGACCCAGCGCGGCACTCGTGCAGGACTTAAAGCAGCGCGGCCTATTGGACGACACGATTGTAATGTGGACCGGTGAATTCGGACGACTACCAATTTCCCAGGGGCCAGACGGCCGCGACCATAACCGTCGAGCGTTTTCGCTCTGGCTGGCCGGCGGCGGTTTCCGTAAAGGTTACGCACACGGAGCCACTGACGACTTCGGTTACGAATCGGTCAAAGACGTGGTCACAGTACACGATCTCCACGCGACGCTGCTGACAAATCTGGGGATCGATCATCGCCGACTCACCTACCCCATGGACGGCCGCGAGGCCAGCCTCACCGATGCCGAAGTCACCAAGTGCCGAATCGTGGACGCATTGCTGGCGTGAGTCGCAGATTTCACAGATTTCGATGTCGAGACTTCAACATGTGCTGCCGACCCAAAGCGACGATCGCATCATTTATGCCGAGGAACATTTCGTGATAAAGGAGTGTTCCTTTCCACTGAGCTTCAGTGTGGCGTGAAATGTGAGTTCGTAATTCGATCCCGTTACAGAGCGGTTCAATGCTTTGGCGAAGTGAACCGTTTCAGTATCGGGAGCAATCGATTGGTCATAAACGGAATCCATGCAGTCAGCTTCCAGAGAATCCTTAATGCCCCTCAACGCTTGCTGAATAAACAGATTGACATTCGTGATCCCCTTACCAGGCAAAACAATTGAATACAGCGACTTTGCGTTGCTAAAGAGGGTGAACTGTGTTCGGTCCACTCCAAACAAATGAACAGACCAGTCTGCAAACGGATTCTCAGCCAGAGGCAGAGTTTGCAATGCTCCAACTTTGATTTTGGAATTCAGCTTTTGCGAGAGTTGAAAAATCATCAACAGCCTTTGTTCATTGCTGTGATGAGAATTTGTGGCAAGGTTGTTAGCGACAACAAGTCAAATTACGGGATCCGAGCCAGTTTCCCCCAGCGATAAGGCGGGGCCCGTCGGCAGGTCTTTCAACGACAGTGTCATTTCGGAAAATAGGCCCGCCCGCGTGATTTTTCCACAAGATCTCGCCATTTGGCTGAACCGTCATCCGGGACCAAACGGGTGTTGACCCCTTTCTCAAAGTACGGCATCTGGCCTGCGTTGGCGCAAGTGAGCATGAAGTTGACGGTCCCGTTACTGGCGACGTACATCGTTCGACCATCGGGCCAGGTTGTTTCCAACAGGCGTTGTGGTTCCGGCCGCGAGACGGGCTTGGCAACCTCGTACTTTTTCAGAATGTCGCGGTTCAACTCGAAGCCAACGCCAGGAGCATCCGGGACGGCAGCCGTGCCGTTTTCGACGACGATGGGAGCAGTGAGTGTCGACGCGACAAAGAGCTGATGGCAATTCACTGCCGGCCATTTTGCCCATTCCAGAGCTCCGCCGAATTGCAACGAGTGCGCTGCGGTGATCGACGATCCGACCAGTTGCAGCCAGAATGGCTTTCGCGACATGGCGCAGACGGCCGCTGTCTGCATGAGCATTGTTGCTCCGCCCCCGACAACAAAACCATCACAGGCGTCCTTTGTCAGCATTTCCCATGGATCGGGATTCCCATAGTGGAGCGCGACTTTGGCTTTCACCGCCTCCTTGACCCGATGATTACCTTCCAGATCCGCCTGAGGCAGTGGTCCTTCCCAGATGTCGACCTGGGGAATGCTGTCAAATTCCAGCAGGATTGGAATAGCCTGCTCGGCAGTACGGAGTGTGTCGTTGAAATCCATGTCGATCTTGAACGACTCGGGCACAACCTTGATGGCGAGTTCGATCTGTTTCCAGAGATCAAACCACGGCCGCCCCTTCGTCTTCAGCGACAGATAGCCAGATTTGTAGGCGAGAGCGCATTCACTGGCGAGATCCTCGGGCGGAAGGTCGATGTTCCACCACGAAAGTGGCGTTCGAGCGTGTTGCTTCTTTCCCAGTAAAGCGTGGATGGGAAGATCGAGCGTGCGAGCGACCGCATCAAACAGAGCCGACTGCAAGCCGGCACCGAGCGAATCATCCCACATCAACTCGGCCGCATTCTTCCCCTGGCAGCGCGCAACGGACTGGTCATTGGTTGCTCCCCACGTATAGAACAGCATGGTCTCGCCAAATCCGGTTTTCCCGGATTTCAGGGTGACTTCGCAGATTTCCAGGTACTGCCAATGCGGGATTTCCCGCGCCATCGCCCGAGCAGGGATCTCGCGAAACGGAAGTTGAATCGTCGTGCGTTCAATCTTTTCGACGGTCAACCATGACGACGAAACGGCTGCAGGAAGATCGGGAGCCGACCAATGTCCAAGCAATCCAGCCGCGGTTGCGGCAGCCCCCCATTTCAGCAAGTCTCGACGGTTCAGGCGTGGATTGAAAGAGATATTACTTCGTTGCGTCATTCCCATGGCTCCCGATATTTCTCGCAATTCGATTTCGGAGTAGACCAGAGGGGAGGCTCCTCGGGCGATCCCTGATCTTAATCACAGAGTGGGGTCAGGTGCCATGATAAATAGAGTAGCGCAATGTGCCATGTCAGTCAGCTCAAGGAATTATCTTGTTGTTCCGATGATGCCAACCGATAGAATGTTCGGAATGCAATTTTCCCTGAAATCACGGAACCCCACGATGCCTTCCACCGCCACTCCCGCCATTCGCAGAGCTTACGTCGCGATGCTGATCGGATGCGTGATGATTCTTGTCGCTGGCCCGTCATACGCAAAGGACGACATCGGACGTGTGAAAGAATTGTTCAAACGGCTGGAAGGGCGTTGGAAAGTCACGAGTGCCGAGGTTTCTGGGCAGAAGTTCGAATCTGATGAAGAATGGAGTTTCGTTGGTGGAAATTACACGTGGAGCGATTCCAAGCGAAAACTTCGCGGCTACGCTTCGATCAATTACACTTGGGACCCTCACCAGATCTACTTTCACCACGAGCACTCGTCGGTCACCGGACCAATCGAGACCGGGGATGTGCGCAACTGGGACTCGGGCATCTACAAGCTGTCCGACGACGGTGAGACGCTCAAGGTCTGCCTCGGGCTTCTTCCTTCGAAGGAGTTCGCAACGACGAAAGAGGATAAACGTCGTCTGTATGTGCTGAAGCGAGTGAAAGCCGATGCGCCAGTTAAGTAAGTAATTCTTTCCAGATTGAGAACAATTGGGGGCGTCAGCAGAGTTTATTTAGTCATTTCCATGCTGGAATAGACTAAGGGCGGTCTGACCGACGCAGATGCCGCCGTCGTTTGCG
Organism: uncultured Schlesneria sp.; assembly: GCA_903858935.1. Lineage (GTDB taxonomy): Bacteria > Planctomycetota > Planctomycetia > Planctomycetales > Planctomycetaceae > Schlesneria. Next base: position 50,753 of record CAIOKO010000140.1, read on the forward strand.
GGAATTTGCTCGTTGATCAAGACACGAACCTCAGGATGTTGTTCGAATTCATGCAGCAGCGAATTAAGTAATAGCTCGTTTTGAAAGACCCCTCCTGCAAAGACGACGGTGTTCACGGCTTTCTCACGACACAGCTTTAAGACTTGCTGCGCGGTTGATGTGACGACTGCTGCATGGAAGCCCGAGGAGATTTCAGCAATTGGACGGCCTGCGAGGCGATCAGAAATAATTTCCTTTAACAGCGGACGATAGTCGAGTTCAGGGAAGGGATACGGAGCTTGTGGGGGGCATTTTCCGGCCTGGTGTTCGAGCCAGATGGCGGCCTGACCTTCGAAAGTTGATTCCTGGAGAAAACCGACGAGAGCAGCGACAGTGTCGAACAGTCGGCCCATGGATGTTGAGACGAAACAGTGCAGGTTCTTATCGACTAACTTTGTGGCATCAGCAAACCGCTTTGAAAAGTGGAATGGAGATTCCCTTAGATCAGGAAGATTGCTCAGTTCGGCTAAGAATCCGGCTGCTGCTTGAACGGGATACCGGGCCGCAGCATCCCCTCCAGGGATTCTCGAGGGAAGTAACGAATGACAGCGTTCGAAGCCATCGCAGACACTGCCGACGAAGAATTCGCCTCCCCAGATAGTTCCGTCGGTCCCCAGGCCGGTACCATCAAAGGCGACTCCGACGACTCGTTCCGTCAACAAATTCTGTTCGGCCAGAACGCTGGCGATGTGTGCGTGATGATGCTGAACAGCCACATGTCGGCGGGCAGGTAATCGAAGTGCCAACCGGGTCGATGTGAACTGCGGGTGAAGATCATGAACGACAGTCAATTCGGCGGAATTGATTTCGTACATGGCCAAGAAGTCATGCACTGTTTTATGGAAGGATTCGTCTGTTTCCAAGTCTCCGAGATCGCCGATGTGCTGGCTGACAAACACTTGGCCTCTGACAACGAGAGCGATCGCATTTTTCAGATCGCTCCCTACTGCGAGAATCGGATCGAGGGTTGGTAGTTTGCAAACCGTACCAGGAGAATATCCACGAGCACGACGGATCATGAACGGTTTTTCGTTTCTAATGGCGACAACAGAATCATCGACACGCCGGGCGATCGGGCGATCGCCGATTAAGATTGCATCGGCGATTCCTGTCAGCCGACTGATTGCGTCTTCGTCGCGGTAGGCAATTGGCTCGCTTGATCGATTGCCACTTGTCAGTACTAACGGGCCAGGCGACCCGTAGTCAAACAACAGATGTTGAATCGGTGCATAGGGAAGCATCACTCCGAGCGTTGAACAATCGGGTGAAACTCCTGTCAAATCGACTTTGGCAGGTGCCAGCACGATGGGCCGGGAGGCACTTTGCAGCAATTGTTCGTGACACAGAGAAAGCGCGACGTACTGGCGAGCTTCCTGCAGATTGCGAACGAGTAGAGCAAACGGACGTTCTTTGCGGAATTTCCGTTCACGTAAAGTAGCGACGGCCGTGGAATTACTCGCATCGCAGGCCAGGTGATAGCCCCCCAATCCTTTCACGGCAACGATGCTTCCTGTAGCGAGTAATTCAGCCGCTTGCCGGATGGCTCGCTCGCTTCCGTCCGTTGAGCGGTGACTCTCGATTAACCGATAGCCTGGCCCGCACGAATCGCAGGCGGTGGGCTGAGCATGATGTCGGCGGTCAAGCGGGTTGTCGTATTCGTACTGGCATGACAAACACATTTTCCAGGGGGCCATCGTCGTACCCGGGCGATCGTACGGAAGACTTTTGATAATCGAATAACGGGGTCCGCATTGGGAACAATTGATGTAGGGATAACGGTTTCGCCGATCGGTTGGGTTTTGCAATTCCCGCAGACACTCGTCGCAGAGAGAAAGATCCGGCGAAATACGAACCGTGGGAGACGAATCGCAGCGACTGCCCAGGATTTGAAAATCGGAGAATCCCTCTGGAACCACTTCCTGAACATCGACCGTTGTGACGTGGGCCGCAGAGGGTGCCTGTAATTGGAGTGATGTGAGAAAGACATCCACATCCGAGTTTCGTCCTTCCGCATGAATTTCGACTCCTTCGCGACCATTCAGCACCCAGCCTTTAACATGATGAATCTGGGCCATGCGAAATACGAACGGGCGAAACCCGACACCTTGAACGACACCCTGGATCGTGATTCGACGAGCAATAACAGCGTTTTTTCGGGCGGAATCAGGCATTTGGTCGTTTTCGGTAATCATCGATCCGATTTTCGGAATCTTTGAAAAGTATTCTTGCAGGAATTGGTGGTAAAGCGAGCGGTCGATTGACCGGCGTGACGGTGCGACTTACCCTATTTGTAGCAAAATGAGAAATCTCGATGTGGGGATGAGAACTTCGAAATTCATTTCGAATGTTCCGTGATATTGAAGGCTCTGGTATCGCGTCTGTTCAGATTGAATGCCGTTTGTTGCCGATGTGCATGAAACGGCGGGTTGGTATGGGAAAGGAATTGATCGGTTGATCGCAGTTATGGAGCAGGCTCCTTCCCGGTTTGATGATTTGGGGCTCAGTAAGGATTCGTTGTTCTCCGTCAAGAGAGCTGGATTTACTGACCCGAGCGCCATTCAGGCCGCGTTTATCCCCGTCGCTCTCTCCGGTCGCGATTGTATCGGCCAGGCTCGCACGGGCACCGGCAAGACCGCCGCCTTCGTGCTGCCGATCCTTGATCGGATCGATCTCGACGACCCACGAACGCAAGCGCTCGTTCTGACCCCAACACGAGAACTCAGCCAGCAGGTGGCTGACGAGGTGGATCGACTCGCGTTCAAATGCGAAGTGACGACCGCCTGTTGCGTCGGTGGACGGCCGATTCATCAGCAGATTCGCAAGTTGGAACAAGGTGCGCAGATCGTGATCGGCACACCTGGTCGCGTGATCGATCTGATGGCCCGGCAACTGCTGAAGATGGCCGATCTGAAAATCGTCGTCATGGACGAAGCCGACCGAATGCTGGATATCGGCTTCCGTCCGGATATCGAAAAGATCTTGCGACAATGTCCGGAAAATCGACAGACTCTACTGCTGTCCGCGACGTTGCCACCCCCCGTAGAACGACTGGCTCGGCGGTACATGCGCGATCCCGAACGGATTGACGTATCCGCGTCAAACGTCGCACATGCGTCGATTGACCAGTACTACATTACGGTGGATCATCATCGAAAGTTTGGCACGCTGGTCCGATTGCTGGTGCAGGAGCGACCGCAACAAGCAATTGTGTTTACTCGCACAAAGCGTGGCGCAGAAGAGGTCCATCGACGGTTTGTCGGTCGCCTGCCGAAAATGGCGTTCATTCATGGTGATCTGGCCCAAAGCGCCAGGGATCGCGTGATGCGGCAATTTCGGGATGGCCAGATCCGGCTGCTGATCGCTACGGATGTCATGGGCCGAGGGATCGATGTCAGCGGAATCTCGCACATCATCAATTACGATATCCCGCAGGACTGCGACGACTATGTGCATCGAGTCGGTCGCACGGGACGGCTTTCATCCACTGAAGGACAGGGTGCGGCGATTACATTTGTTGCTCCGGACGAAGGCCAGCAACTGACGAATATCGAAATCCGCATCAACAAGATACTTGAGGCTTACCCGCTGACGGGCATCGATCCGGTCGAAACTCGACGCAAGGTGAAGCACATCGACGAGATGCCGCCGCCGATCTCACGCACGCACGAAGTTGACGACGACGACTTCTGGTCAGTCGCTTGATCACGCGTGTTGACATTACGGCGAGATTTTGCCGGTAACAAGCACGATCGTAAGCGACACCTGGCTTGATGGGATGCGTTCCTGTGACAGGAAACGCATCCCACATCTTTTCTCGAAGTAATGATCCAAGCGGCCAACGCAAGGCTTGATTTAGTCTTCTGAAGGACGTGCCCGGTTCATCCAATGTCCCGAGGAATCCGTTCCGCTGACCCAGACCCCCTTCTGGTTCCAGCCCAGATGTGCATGCACGTCCGCGGGTGCGTAACGTAAGGTCAGGCCGCATCGACGGCGGCTGGAATCGTTCGCTTCGGAACCGTGCAACAGGAGGTCTGAGTGAAATGAAACTTCGCCCGCTTTCAGGCAATCATCCACGAAGCGACCGTACTGTTCGACGTTATCGATCGTTTGATTGAGGACATTGTGTTCGGCGGGATCGCTGGGCCGAAATGTCATTGCACCATAATGATGCGAGCCAGCAACGAATCGCATGCAGGCATTTTCGACATCGGCATCGTCGATGGCGAGCCAGACAGTGATCGCCTTTGACGGGGTCAGAGGCCAATAACTTGAGTCCTGATGCCAGGCGACTTTTTTCCCGTCGTGCGGCATCTTGCAGAAAAAATGCGATCCCCAGCCGATGACATTTTCACCCAGCAGATCGCGAAGACAGGAAGCAATTTTGGCGTTCGTGACAATGTCCCAGACTCGACCATACTTCAGATGGGCCGAGCTGATTGAATAGCTGTCGCCGCCAGAGGCCACGACTTTCGCAAGCAAATTGTCAAAGTAACTTCGGATACTTTTGATCTCGTCATCGGAGTAAATCCGAATTCCCGCGATGTAACCATCGCGATTGAACTGTTCGATTTGAGCGCTGGTGAGCACACGCGGCGATGTGTTCTTTACCGGATGGAAGCTCAGGTCACGAGGGATATCGGCGAGGTCGGTCTGGTCTAAAACCGCTTTGAATTCGGTCGGTGCAGGAGTTGACATGCTGGCGATTCCTACGGGTGTAAAACGACATCAGGCAAAATCAGATTATATTCCGCAAGGCCTTCAACCAGAAGTCAGACTCGTTTCGAACTCGTATGATCCAAGTCGTGCGCATCCTTTACACTGCATCCCCTGAGTTTCTGCAACGCAGAGGGAAACTGTGGTTCCTTTCGCGAAAGCTGAATCTCCGATTCTCGCCCATTCATCGATGCGATTCTGATGCCAGTTGTGCGACGGCATAGGCACAGGCGGCTTCAGCGATTCCGGATGAGAATTGTTCGGCGAGCGATATCACGGTTGCATCCTTCGTCTTTCGGTTCTCCTGGATTAACTGACGAGCGAGAAATGAACCTGATCCCGACACGATGATCGTTGAGCAGGGTAACGAAAGTCGATTGAGCACTCGTTCAAGCGACCCTGCAAGTCGCTGTCGCTGGACGTCAGCAAGGAACCGGGCCATTTGGACGGCCTGCTCGAATGAGACCTCATCCCGGTCGCAGCACAGCATCCTCACAATGCGATCGTGGGCCGCCTGCTTCGTAGCGGGCTTTCCGTTTGCGGTATCCAGTTCTTGCGAATTTTCAGCAATGTCCCCCAGCAGCAGATGAACGTCCAGAGTTGTGGCGAAAACCTCTGAAGCGAGTGAGCAATATCCATTTTGAAAGGGAACGCTATGAGCCACGGCGCATAGCGGTGTGCGGCTGACCCCAGAATAAGACAATTCACCGCTTTGCAGTCGACTGACATCGGTCAGACCCAAGGGAACAGGTTTGCCATCTTTAAATGGAATGATATCTGTGGTCGTGGTGCCGATATCGATCAGTACTCCGCTGCCACTTGGAGCAAACTTCATCGACCAGGTGGCAAGCGCATGCCAATTCGCCGCAGCGACTCGCATCGTCGACGCTCGCGCTTCGTCGGGATTCACGAACTGACCATCAGTAGTCCAAGTCCTCAAATTCGATCGCGGGGTCTGCTCTGATGAGTTACAGGCAACCGACCGACCGGAGAGAGAGACATTGATGCAGGTCTCGACTGCATCAATAATAAAACGGACCCCTTCGGACTTCGTTGAAAAGCAGTCCGCCAACTCTGCCGTCATCGTCAATGCAAGACGTTGCGTTTGCGGGAAAGACTTAAGAATCGAAGCAATCTGATCCTTGAGCTGTTCAGGCTGACGCCAGATTGCAAACGGGCGACTGACAGCACGACCCGTTGCGTCCGCGGCTTTAATATTTGCTCCACCGATATCAAGACCGAGAATCGTCATCTGTTCGATCGCCTCAGTTTTTGGGTTCGAAGACAAACGTCGAACCACCGCCGCCGTTGGAGCCATGCGACTGGAATCAGGTTGGACTGGTCGATATTCAATATGTGTGATGAATACGAATAACACAGGACAAGCAATCCTCGCAACCCAGAGACATTGAACAACGTGATCCGACTTCGTCTTGTGATCGTTGATCCTTCTCCCGTACGATGTTCGCAACACTTAAGTTCCTTTTAGCGCAGGAAGCGTCCATGCATTGTTTGATCGTTGAGACATGCGGCTTTCGCAAAAACAGGGATCGACAGCCGAATAGTGATTCTTCAAGCAAAGCCTCCGTGAATTCACCAGAGGTCGTCTCTGTCGTCCTTTCTCAATTGACGGTCAGCGTTACTCTTGGGTTGTTGCTGATCAGCAATCTCGCCTTGGGACAGACTTTGACACGGCCCGTGCGACCGGGCGATTCGTCGTTAACGAAAGACAAACCGGCAACACCCAAAAAAGCAAACACGATCAATACGGTGATCGAGTTTGAATTGCTGCAGACCGAAGGTGGCGGGGGCCTGCATGGACAGCAATGGTTAAAAGTCCTGGAGCCACTGGACGTATCACTGCGAGTTCGTAAACCCATCCTGGGTGACAAACCGGAAATGAAGGAACGAGAAGCAGGCAAAACTCGATACGTGACTGCAATCGGCACGCTCGATCGTTCCGGTAATCTCGTGTTCCCTGATCGATCCTTTGCCCTCAGTGATGCGACGAAACTTAAAGAATGGATCAACGAATTGCGGACATACGGGGTCAAGGGAACGCCGGTGGGAAAGTCGCTATGGGGATTAAGCGAGGAACAATTCGCGAGCCTGTTTGATGGCTTACTCAAAAAGGTTGACTTTGAGACGGAAAACCTGCCCTTGAAGCAGGCTGTGACGAAGTTACCCCTTCCGTCGGAGTTTCCAGTACGCTGGAATTCCGATGCGGTCGACAAACTTGCCAGACTCGGAGAACAGGCTCGTGTAAGACAAGAATTAAAAGGTTTCAGCGCGGCGCTTGCACTGGCTTTGTCATTGAGCGACAACGGCTTCGGGTTTCGCCCAAACCGAACTCCTTCGGGAGTCATCGAGCTATTGATTGAGCCACGGAACACGAAGCTGGAACAATGGCCGATCGGTTGGCCGGTGCAGAAAGCCACTTTTAAAGCAGCACCGAAGCTTTACGCAATGGTTCCGATCGAACTGGCGGACGTCGAACTGTCAGATGTTCTGACGGCCATCTCGGAACTCGCAGAAACCCCAATCCTGATCGATTACGCCGAGCTGGAAGCAAGGCAGATCGATCTGGAAAAAATCAAAGTTTCGTTCCCTCGCAAAATGACCACATGGAGCCTTGCGCTACGCCAGCTCGTTGTTCCTAAGCGATTGACTCGCGAGCTGTGGCAGGACGAAGCGGGACGAGTCTTTGTGTGGATCACCACAACGCGAGCCGGTCGCGCGAAGGATGAATGATGCTCAGTCGACTTGGGTATGAGAATCTCGGTCTTGGGGTCGGCCTCAGATCGGTTCATTTCGATCACATACTGAAGCAGAACCCGCTCGTCGATTGGTTTGAAGTGATTTCCGAGAATTACATGGACTCACAAGGACGTCCAAGGTACGTGTTAGAACAAATTGCCGAAAGATATCCAATCGTGATGCATGGCGTGTCGCTGTCGATTGGCAGTACTGAACCACTGGACTTTGATTATCTCAGAAAGCTGAAACGACTGGCAATGGCCATTGATGCCCGGTGGATTTCAGACCATGTCTGTTGGACTGGTGTCGCCGGGATTAATACACATGATCTCTTACCACTTCCCTACAATGAAGAATCGCTGCAGCACGTTATAGATCGAGTTTCAATCGTTCAAGATGTTCTCGAGCGGCCGCTTGTCCTGGAAAATCCAAGCAGTTATGTGACGTTTGTTGCATCGACGATGAGTGAAGCCGAATTTATCGCTCGCCTTGCCGATGAGGCTGACTGTGGATTACTTCTTGACGTCAATAACGTCTTTGTTTCGGCCAAAAACCATGATTTCGATCCGGTGGAATATTTGCGATCGATGCCGCATGAGCGTGTCGTCCAGATGCATCTTGCAGGACACACTAATTGCGGTACGCATTTGATTGATACTCACGATGGCCCCGTGATCGATCCGGTCTGGGAGCTGTTTCGACTTGCTCATGGATCTACAGGCGGCGTTTCAACGCTTCTCGAATGGGACGCGAGCATTCCCGAATTCCCAATCGTTCACCAAGAGGTGCTGAAGGCCAAACGAGTCGTCGCCGATGTTCTGTCAGGCTCGCCTGACTTTTCAGGTTTCACAGTGGCCTCAAATCAACGGCAGAACATCGTACCCCACCCGTCAATCATGACGACAGCCGATGTCGAATAACCCTGTGGCTTTCTTTTAAAGCATTGAAAAAGAAACGAAGCCCGACTGAGTAAGTCGGGCTTCGTGAAGTTCATCGTCGCCGAGAAAAATGAGGTAGTGATGTCAAAACCAACTCAGTCATCTCTTCGTTCGAGGTATTGAAACACTTGGTTTTAAAGGCCTGAGGTTTCGTAAACGTCAACTTCAAGCGCTCAAGCTTAGTAGCGGTAGTGGTCTGGCTTGAACGGACCACTGATTGGCAGCCCCAGATATTGTGCCTGCTTTTCCGTGAGCTTCGAGAGTTTGACACCAATCTTTTCGAGGTGAAGTCGAGCAACTTCTTCGTCAAGCTCTTTTGGCAGACGGTGAACACCGACTTCGTACTTGCTGGCATTGTCCCAGAGGGCGAGTTGAGCGAGAACCTGGTTCGTGAAGCTGTTGGACATCACGAACGAAGGATGGCCGGTCGCACAACCGAGGTTGACGAGTCGTCCTTGAGCCAGCAGGATCACGCTTCGGCCGGTGTCTTTGAATGTATATCGATCAACCGCACCGACTTCACTTGGCTTGACGTTAACCTTTGTGGCTTTGCCGTTCTTGACCTGAGCTTCCAGCCAGGCGACGTCAATTTCGAGGTCAAAGTGTCCGATGTTACAGATGATCGCGTCGTTAGGCATCTTGACGATATGCTCGCCGAGAACAATGTCACAGCAGCCGGTCGTTGTTACGAAGATGTTGCCTTGGGCTGCGGCATCTTCCATCGTCGTGACTTCAAATCCTTCCATGGCGGCTTGAAGAGCACAAATCGGATCGATTTCAGTGACGATCACTCGAGCACCGTAACGCTGCATCGAAATTGCACAACCCTTACCGACGTCGCCGTAACCAGCAACGACACAGACCTTGCCTGCGAGCATCACGTCTGTGGCTCGCTTAATTCCGTCGGCCAAAGATTCGCGACATCCATAGAGATTGTCGAATTTGCTCTTGGTGACGGAGTCATTTACGTTGATCGCGGGAACCTTGAGTTCGCCTCGCTCATGCATTTGAACCAGACGATGCACACCCGTCGTCGTTTCTTCGCTTAAACCCTTGATTTCCTTCAACAACTCAGGAAATTTTTGATGCACCATTGACGTCAAATCACCCCCGTCGTCGAGGATCATATTGAGCGGCTTACCGTCAGCGAAAAAGAGTGTTTGCTCAATACACCAGTCGAATTCTTCGTTGGTCATCCCCTTCCACGCATAGACAGGAATGCCTGCCGCTGCAATAGCGGCGGCAGCGTGGTCTTGTGTCGAGAAGATGTTGCAGCTGCTCCAAGTGACTTCGGCACCGAGGGCTGTCAGTGTTTCGATCAGCACGGCGGTTTGGATCGTCATGTGAAGGCACCCGGCAATCCGAGCACCCTTAAGAGGCTTCGACTTGCCGTACTTTTCTCGCAACGACATCAAGCCAGGCATTTCGTTTTCAGCGATTTCAATCTCTTTGCGACCAAATTCCGCAAGTCCGATGTCCTTCACTTTATATGGAAGACGCTTAGAATTGACGGCAGAGTTTGCGGTTTTTGTGGCGTCAGAACTTTTTGGCTTAGTCGCTTCAACGGTCGACATTTCGACATTCCTTCTAGGCTTACGTTAACTCGGGCTATTTCTACGTGAAAACCCGAAAATCATGATCGGGACGTGAAGAATACATTCTACAACTCGACAAGAACAAACCTGCATCTGTCAAGTATGGGGATCGTGTCGCCGATCAACTGTCACAATAGTATAGCCGCATCGGCAATCAAAGTCTTCCGAACGCAACAAGGATTGTCGGTGAAGAAAAATTCACACGTTCGTTCGAGTAAAAAGCACAGGTGATTCAACTCTCCGTAATTGTTTAAAATCTTTGATTGTATGCATTTACTTGGAAGACTGGATTGCTTCACTCGATTTGAAAATCTTTCGTTGTGGCTCTTACCGCGTTTTTTGGCAGTCGGCGTTGTTTCGGTCAATCAATAATGCTGGCAGATTGAAGGATGATCGCTTACTCTCGTGGATATCAGTCTTTCGAAAGGGAATCTGCAGCATGGCAAGTAGCACCGTTGTTCGGATGCAAGACGTTTATTCTGGCGGTCGATTTGGGCTGTCAATTGAGATCTTTCCGCCCAAAACCGAAGAAGGAGACGAAGCGCTCCGTCAAACCCTGAGCGAAATAATCCCATTTGGGCCGGCTTTTGTCTCGTGTACCTATGGTGCTGGAGGCTCAACAAGCAAAAGAACGGTGGAATGGTGCAAGGAAATCCAAGAACGGTTCCATACGACGTCGACGGCGCATTTCACTTGTGTTGGCAGCACCCGGGATCAGCTGATCGAGTGGTTGCGTTTCGCTTGGTCGGCCGGAATTCGGAATATCATGGCGCTTCGCGGAGATGCTCCTGCAGGTCAGACCGAATTTCATGCAATCACTGGCGGGCTCAACCACGCCAACGAACTCGTTAGCCTGATTCGTGAGCACTTCCCTGGGATGGGGATTGGTGTTGCGGGCTACCCGGAAAAACATCCGGAATCACCGAGCCTGGATATCGACTTCGAAAATCTGGTCCGGAAGGTACGATGCGGTGCGGATGCAATTTTTACTCAACTTTTCTTCGATAACACAAGCTTTTTTCGCTTTCGCGATCGCGTGAATCGCAGCGAACTGGGTGTGCCACTCATTCCTGGTATCATGCCAATCACGGAATTCGCTCGAATCCAGCGAATCACTTCCATGTGTGGAGCAATGATGCCGCAGTCATTAGCTGCCAGACTTGAAGCAGCAAAAGACAATAAGGAAGACCAGTATAAAATTGGTGTTGAGTTCGCAATTGGACAATGCCGTGAACTGATCGATCAAGGAGTCAACGGTATTCACTTTTACATTTTGAATAAGAGCCATGCGGGTCGTGAGATCCTCAATGGTCTAGGTTTTTCATGACTCCACTTCCGCTCGTTGGAACGTCGGCAATAAAGCCTCGTGTCTATGAACTTGATGCCGCAGGGTTGGCGGCATGGTGTGAAGCCGCAGGATTTCCGGCGTATCGAGCCGAACAGATCAGACGGTGGATCTTCGGCCGCAGGGCGAACGACTTTGCCGAAATGCATGATGTTCCCGCTGCATTGCGGACCGCTCTGTCAAATGACTTTTCGTTATTCCCTGCTCGACGTGCACAGCACCAGGTTGCAAGCGATCGAACGGAAAAACTGCTCCTTGAACTTCACGATGGGCAGTTTATCGAGTGCGTGTTGATGCGCGAGACTGATCGGCGGACTATTTGCATTTCGACACAAGTTGGCTGTGCAATGGGGTGTGTCTTTTGTGCCAGTGGGCTTTTAGGACTGAAGCGGAATTTGACGACCGGCGAAATTTTGGAGCAAGTGCTGCGACTTGATCGATTGCTCCAAAAGGGTGAGCAAATTACGAATGTCGTCGTCATGGGAATCGGTGAGCCGCTTGCCAATCTTAAGTCACTTATTCCCGCACTCGATACTCTCAACGAAAAGGGTGGCCTTGGACTTGGAGCTCGACGGATCACAATCTCCACGGTTGGTTTGCCAGAAAAAATTCGCGAACTGGCGCAGCTTGGCAAGCAATACAATCTGGCAGTTTCGCTTCACGCTCCAAACGATGAAATACGTGATCGACTTGTTCCGGTCAACGACAAGATTGGCATCGATGCAATCCTCGACGCGGCGGATGACTATTTCACAATCACTGGCCGTCGAGTCACATACGAGTACGTGCTTTTGTCGGGTGTCAATGATGAACCACAGCACGCTCGGCAATTGGCAAAGCGACTGCAGTCGAGAATTGCGCATGTTAACCTGATACCAATGAACGGTGTCTCAGAACTGGAATTCGTTGCCCCTACAGCACCGCGCACAGTCGAGTTTGTGCAGGTTCTTGAATCCTTTGGCATCCCCGCTACGGTTCGGAAACGCAAGGGAGCTGACATCGACGCGGCGTGCGGCCAATTGAGATTGGCGCAAGAACGTGAAGCCACTGTTTAAATCGATTCTGATCATTCGCATTGGCGATCGTTGATTTCTATTATGTTCCCTGACAGGTTCTGCTCTTCATTCCTGAAATGGGACGCATCATGACCGAACGGCCTTCAATTAATCGTCGTACTGCTCTGAAGATGGGTACTGCGGCAATCGCAGCCCTGAATACGCTTGCAAGTCCGCAACGGTCCTTCGCCGAATCGTCACGTGTTTTACCTGCTGGATCCCTTCCAGGCGACTTGAGGCTTGGGCCGCTGAAGGACCTGGATGCATACTTTCCTTGGACACCAAGCTCAACCCCTGGTGAATGGACGCAACGATCTGCGTACGTCCGTCGACAGCTGCTTGTCGCAACCGGGCTCTGGCCAATACCAACGAAACAGCCACTGAACGCGGTCGTGCAAGGAAAGGTCGAACGAGACGACTACACGGTCGAACGAGTGATACTCCAAACCGGAGACATGCTTTACTGTACGGGCAGCCTTTATCGACCAAAGGTCAAGCCAAATGGAAAGTACCCCGCCGTGCTCTGCCCCCATGGACATTGGGCAAACGGTCGATTTTACGAACATACCGAGGCAATGTTTAAACAGGAACTTGATTCGAAAGCCGAATCACTTCCGAGCGGACGATATCCACTCCAGGCTCGCTGTGTTCAACTCGCCCGAATGGGATGTGTCGTGTTCCTGTATGACATGTTGGGTTATGCCGATGGAGGCCCCTTAACCCACGAACTGGCCCATGGCTTCAAAATCCAGAGACCTGATCTCAGCCAGCCCGACCACTGGGGACTTTTCAGTGCTCAATCCGAATTACGGTGCCTGAATATCGTTGGATTACAAACATGGAATTCCGTGAGAGCGCTGGATTGGATCAGCTCGATGGATGACGTCGATTCAACTCGTATCGGCGTCACAGGAGCAAGCGGTGGCGGGACGCAAACGTTCCTGTTAGGTGGTGTTGACCCACGTCCCGCTGCATTTTTCCCCGCCGTCATGGTTTCAACGTCGATGCAGGGTGGATGTACGTGTGAAAATGCCAGCTATTTGAGGGTGAACACCGGTAACATTGAATTGGCCGCACTCCTGGCACCTCGCCCACTCGGTATGACTGCCGCTGATGACTGGACGAAAGAATTGGAAACCAAGGGGCTGCCGGAATTAAAGCAGCACTACGCCATGCTGGGTGTCCCCGACAATGTCCAGGGGAAATATCGCCCGTTCCCGCATAACTATAATCAGCCTAGCCGTCTAGCGATGTATGAGTTCTTCAATAAACATCTGAAACTGGGTCAACAGAGCCCCATCGTCGAACGTGACTTCGTTCCGTTAACGAAAGCCGAAGCCACGGTCTGGGACGCGCAGCACCCCGCGCCGGCACCGACCGTCGAGAATGAACTGAAAATCGTTCGTGGATTTGCTGCCGATCAAGACGCACAGCTTGCTGCGCTCACTCCGAAGGACGGCAATTCACTCACCAAATTCCGTGACGTCATCGGTGGTGCATGGGATGTCATGATCGGACGCAAACTTCCGGGCAAAGATGATGTCTCGCAAGAGAACAAGAGCAAAGTCGAAGGGGACGACGGCATCAGGTTCCATACAGTCATTCGACTCGCGAAGCATGGTGAAGAGATTCCCACCTTGTTCTTCCTGCCACGTAATTGGAATAAGCATGTCGCAGTCTGGATCACCGACGACGGAAAAGCGTCACTCACGAATGGTGACGGCACACCAAAGGCCGAGGTCCAGCAACTATTGAACGCCGGAGTTTCCGTTGCCATCCCCGACCTGCTTTATCAGGGTGAGTTCCTCTCCGATGGCCAGCCGCTGACAAAAGCGAAGAAAGTCAAGAACCCACGCGAATTTGTCGGGTATACGATTGGTTATAATCATCCTCTGTTCTCGCAACGCGTGCATGATGTCCTGACGATGATCGCGTTCTGCAAGTCCAGTAAGTATGAACCAGCTGGAGTACATCTGATCGGGCTCGGTCGTACGGCTGGTCCGATTGCCGCCGCTGCCGCTTTCCAGGCAGGTGGCGCCGTCAACAAGGTGGCGATCGCTACTCGTGGTTATCGCTTCGCATCGATCACAGATGCGTACGATCCGATGCTCGTTCCAGGGGCCGTCAAATACGGTGATGTCCCAGGTCTGCTCGCTTTGGCCGCTCCACATCCTCTCTGGTTATCGGGTGAAGGCGATCAGACGTCGACATTGATCTCAAACGCTTACAAGGCCGCGAATGGACCGCAGGTCGTTTCGTATGCAGGACCAGTGGCCAGCGAAGCTGAAGCTGCTGTCAAGTGGCTCTTGTCGTAGCCCCGCGATCTTCGTCTTTGACAAATGAGGTCGTCACATGTCCGAAGAATTCTCGACGGTCGATTCGTTCTGGTCAGTGGAAGAAGCTCAGCTGGCCAGAATTCAGTTGGAAATGGAAGGGGTCCACGCGCACCTCGACGATGAATATTTCGTGCGCATGGCCTGGATCGATGCGAACGCTATTAGCGGTGTCAAACTGCGAGTGAAGTCTGCCGATGGCGATCGTGCAAGAGAGATCCTCCGTTCAGAATCCCAACCCGAACTGACCGACGAGATATTTTGCACTCAATCCATCCTGGAAACCGATCCTAACCGCGTCGTCGATTCGTTAAATCCTGACGATGACGATACGCAAGTCGAGACGACACGAGGCATATTGGCCGCGATGCGATTCATTAAGGCCCCTGTGATTTGGGTTCTTTATCTGGCACCACAGGCCCTTTGGGTAATGCTGTTTTTTTCCTACGTTTTCAGCCGCCTCGTTGAGGAAGTTTTGGACCGCTCGTTGTTCAGCATTGGTTAACGGAGACTTCTCATGTCGATATCAAGGGCTATGTGCAGAGGGTAATGGATCACGGAAGCATCGCGAACACCGATCATCAATTTTGTTCAGGCAAACAGGCCTTCGTTGTCGCAACGCATCATCACGACGAATCACGCAAGGATTTCATGTACGACTCTCGCCTCCGTGACTCGTGAATCGGTGAGTGTTTCCTCGCTCCCCTGATGAGAATATGCCAAACGGTTATGATCGATCCCGAGCTGATGAAGCAGCGTCGCATGCAGATCTGGCACACTCATTCGATTCTCGACCGATCGATAGCCGACCTCATCCGTGGCACCGTACACGTGCCCCCCCTTGAAACCACCGCCAGCGAGAATGGCACTGAACGCATTTCGGTTGTGATCGCGTCCCAGGCCATTTTGCGATACCGGCAGCCGACCAAACTCACCAGACCAGATCACGATGGTCGAATCAAGCAGACCTCGTTGCTTCAAATCCTTGATCAATGCTCCTGATGGCTGATCGCATCGTTTGCAGATCGCCTCGTTCTCGGTCTTCGTATTACTATGAGCGTCCCAGGGTTGAAATTGAGGTTTTACCGGCGGAAAAACCTGCACGAATCGGACACCGCTTTCAACCAGTCGGCGAGCCATCAAACAGCGCGTCCCGTAACCGGCGGAGTCAGGATTTTCCAGGCCATACATCCGTTTTGTGTCGGCGGTCTCCGTCGAAAGATCGAGCAAATCACCTGTCGCCAACTGCATTCGAGCAGCCAGTTCGTAATTACTGATCCTCGCTTCAAGATCGGACTCGTCCGGATACCTGCTCAGATGCTTGCGATTAAGCTGAGACAAAAGTTCAAGCTGATTCCGTCTGAGTGAATCCGGCACGGGTGTCGGCGGCTGAAGGTTAAGCACTGGAGATCCCACCGTGGCGATCTCGGTCCCGCGATGCACCGCCGGAAGCCAGCCGTTTTGCCACAATAAAGTTCCACTCGTGTTGTAGCCCTCGGGGTCCCTTAGTACGAGATACGCTGGTAAGTTCTCATTCTCGGTACCAAGCCCATAACTGACCCACGAGCCCAGCGCCGGACGACCAGGAAAGATCTTTCCGGTATTCAGAAGGACCAGACCCTCAGTATGGTTATTATGCTCAGAGTACATGGAACGAACCATGCAAAAATCGTCCGCCGTCGATCCAAGATGCGGCAACAACGTCGACATCTCGATCCCGCTCTGACCGTACTTCTGAAACTCCAGTGGACATGCCATCAACTTGTCCGAATTCCCCTGCTGGAACGTTTCCACCGTCAACGTCTGGCCAGCCCGCTTTGTCAGTTCCGGCTTGGCATCAAAGAGATCCATCTGACTCGGTCCGCCGTTCTGCATGAGCATGATGACGGCATTCGCACGTGGCTTAAAATGTGTGCGACTGGAAATTGTCGCTCGCACTGCGGACGTCTCCATCGCACGAGCCGATTCTCTTAACGAGAGTGCCTCAAAGGCTAACCCGCCAAAACCAAGTGCCGAGGTCTGCAGCATCTCACGACGAGACATCATCTCCATCAGATCTCTTTCAATCAGGGAACCAGCAGAAACTCACTCGTATTCAGTAGAGTATGACAAATACGTGCGAACCCTCGCTTCTCTGCTTCCTCAACGGGACACTGCTTGTCAGTCTGCTGGTGGTAATCGACTTCCCGAGCCATCGCGTTCTGACACCAGACTGATTCACGATCTGTGGGGATACGTCCCAGCGTGATTTCAAACGCAGTCGTGATCCATCGATCCTTTGCTTCAGTAACCGCCATGACTCGATCTGCAAGAGCACCTGCCTGCTCCAACACAAAGCTATCGTTCAACATCGTTAATGATTGCAGCACCACGGCCGAAGTGTTTCGTTCCGAGCAGTTCGTCGTCAGGTTCGGTTGATCGAAAACACTTAACAGCGTCGGATGATAGTTACGACGACCGAGCAAATAGATAGTTCGCCTGTACTGAGCCGTCGGTGTCGGCAGCCCTTCCCTCTTGATAACAAACGATCCATCAGGACGAGGCTCAACCGGAACCGGCGATCCCCCCATCGACCGATCAAGCTTTCCTGACACTGTGAGAATTGCATCCCGTACCGATTCGGATTCAAGTCGTCGCAGCCGCTGTTTCCAAAGCAACGTATTTTCGGGATCTACACTCGTACAAAGTTCATCGTCTCGAATCGATGACTGCAGGTAAGCCGATGAAGTCATGATTTTCATCAGAAAGGGCTTCAATCGCTGACCGTCGGCAACGAATGTCGAGCTCAGCCAATCCAGCAATTCCGGATGAGTCGGCTTTGTCCCTGTCACACCGAAGTTATCCGTCGTTTTCACAATCCCGCGTCCGAACAGGTGCTGCCAGATCCGATTCACTCGAACTCGAATCGCCAACGACCCGGCCGGTGACTGAGGATCAGTCAGCCATTTTGCTAATGCAAACCTGCGACCACTCGAACCAAATTGAGGAATGATGCTGACATCAGGCGTCTTCGCCAGAGCCGAGATCATCGATGGCAACAATTCCTCTCCCGGCGTCAATGGATCGCCTCGGTTCAAGAGACGAGTCGCTGTCGGAGGACCACTGTCATAGACCGCCTGCCAATGCTGAAACGTCTGCTTTTGGCTGGCAACACCAGCGATCTGCTTCTCATATTCGGCTACCCGATCTTTCTCCGGTCCGGTCATGATCGCAGCAACGTCATCCGGCTTAACCTTCAAAGCTTCTTCGAATTTACTCGCCAGGTACTTCTGAACTTCCGATCGTTGATCCAACGGTGTGCGGATCGCTGTCAGCGTGTCAGCACGAATCGGTTCCGGCAGTTGAGACAGCTTGGTATCGAGTACCTGTTGCTCAAACGGCTTGCGGACTTCTGCAATCTGACCTTTGATGCTCGCAATCTGCTGATCTAGTTGAGAATTGTGTTGATCGATCCGTGTCTTCTCAGCAGCCGAAACATTCGGAATCTGCCGTGCGCCCGGTTGCAGCCATTTATCTGGATTAAACGCGGGCTGAAATAAGGCTTGCCATTGGTAATAGTCGGTTTGCAGAAGCGGCTCGTACTTATGGTCATGGCATTTGGCACACTGAATCGTCAGTCCCAACAGGTTATTCATCACGACTTCGTGAGTTCGTTCCAGAATCTGATGATGAACGTCTCGACGATTCAGCTCATTGGCATTGGTGTCATCCGCACTGTTTCGCAGGAAGCCGGTCGCAACAAGCAGCGTCTGCATCTCAAGTGTGTACTGATCGGCATTACGCCAATCGACACATTCATCCCCGGCGAGTTGCTCCGTTAGAAACCGATCGAAAGGCTTATCGCTATTGAACGACGCGACGACATAGTCGCGGTAAAGCCATTTGTTTTCGGTGCTACTGATGATCCCCGCATCGTTGTCCAGTCCCTGGACGTCGACATACCCCGCATTGTCCAGCCAGTGCCGACCCCATCGTTCACCGAAATGAGGTGATTCCATCAACCGGCCCAGCAACTGCTCATAAGCCTGCGGTGACTCATCCTGTACAAACTGGTGGATTTCGTCCGGTGAAGGAGGCAGTCCCAACAGATCAAAGTAGACACGACGAACCAGCGAATGCTTTTCAGCATCGTTTGCCAGCACCAACCCCTTGCGTTCCAGTCCCTGAACGATGAACGCATCGATCTCGTTGCGTACACGGCTTGCATCTGCGACTTCAGGGACGTTGACACGGGTCAATGGCTGAAACGACCAATGTTGTCGAGGTTCCGCAGCGGCAGCGAATCGAGATTCTGCGCACACCAACGCCATCGCGAGCAGGCTCAGGAAAACAACATTGTTCAATCGACAGAGCACGTAATTGACTCCTGCAAAAGAGGTCGACGACACAGTCACGATTTATCTGGCCGGGAGCTCCATGCGAGCCTTTAAGTCTCTTCTGGCCTGTGCCTTGTATGTCCATCGAAATTCGACCAGGGATCATTGTCAATCGTTCCGTCGGCCCAGGTTTCATATCCAGGGTACATCGAGAAGGCCATCGACATGAAATAAATTGCGAATGAGACAACAATCACAATCAGGTCGGTTCGTGTCGCCATTCGAACGCCCCCGGGTCCTGTATGGGCGAGAATCATCATCGAATCAATGCAAACGAGGACTAAGATGCCAATAAAAAACACCCCCAGTTGTAAAGCTCGCATTACGGTTCCGCAGTGATTCGAGAAAACAAAGCGTTGGCCAACGTACAAACGAATCAAAAATGCGGCAATCGGCACCGCTACACCAAAAAACTCAATCATACCTGGCATATTGGGGAAGAGGATTCCAACAACGTATGGGATGAGCCATACAAATGCTGGAAGCAACCCGTCCCATGTGATCAGTCGCAGTATCCAGTTACTCAGACTCATGTGCTCTGTGCTGCCTGCATGTCAAATAAGAATCGCCCTCATCGACGATCTGCCTTGATCGATTAACACCACTCAACTCAAAACATCTTTCACAACGTGTCCCGCGATATCCGTCAGTCGATAATCACGACCACCATGCCGGTAGGTCAGCCGCGTATGATCAATCCCCATCAGATGCAAAATCGTGGCGTGAAAATCGTGGACGTGAACTGGCTTCTCAGTTGCCCGAATCCCATGTTCGTCAGTGGCGCCGTGAACGTAACCTCGCTTCACGCCCGCTCCCGCCAGCCACGACGAAAAACCCCAGTTGTGATGCTCGCGACCGGGTGCATCAGCCGTATTGTTGAACGGTGTCCGGCCAAATTCGCTGGTCCAGACAACCAGCACATCGTCCATCATCCCCCGCAGCTTCAAGTCTTGCAGCAACCCGGCGATCGGTTGATCGACCTGAGGAGCCAGTCGACCATGGTCGGCCATGGTTCCATGCGAATCCCAATTGCCGCTCGATCCCGTGTGGATCAATTCCACAAATCGGACACCCCGTTCAACCAGTCTTCTGGCCGCCAGACACTGCCAGCCGAAACCTTCGTTGGTCCCTCGTTTCATGCCATAAAGCGCAAGCGTTTCGTCGGTCTCGCCGCTCATGTCCATGGCCGCAGGCATTTCGGTCTGCATCCCATGTGCGGTTTCAAACGCCTTGATTCGCGTCGTCAGTTGCGGGTCGTGCTGGCGACTCGCAAGGTGCGCTTCATTGAACGATCGCATCGCTTCTAATTCCAGTTCCTGTCGTCGCGTCGTCGGAACGCGACGAGTCAGATTGGCCACAGGCTCAGGGCCTGGCATGACTCGCGTCCCCTGATGAGCACCCGGCAGGAAGTCCGACGCCCAGACCTGAGTTCCCGCGTAGGGCATCTGAGGTGCCAGCACGAGAAACGACGGCAGGTTCTGATTCGAAGTCCCCAACCCGTAACTCATCCACGCCCCGATGCTCGGACGAGCAAACGCGAACGATCCCGTATGCATCCCCAGCGTCGCGTTGTAGTGATTGGAATGGCTCGTGTGCATCGAACGGATGAACGTGATGTCATCCGCCTGATTGGCGATGTGCGGGAACAAATCGCTCACTTCAATTCCACTTTGACCACGTGGCGAAAACTTCCAGTCGGGCCGCTTCAGAAAAATCTTTTCATAGCCGGGCCGATTGCGAGTCTCGGGATGATCAAAAACCACCTGCTTTCCGTGGTCGGCGATCAATTGTGGCTTGGGATCAAACGAATCAACGTGTGAAACCCCGCCACTCATAAACAGAAAGATGACCGACTTGGCCTTCGCGGGAAAATGAGGGTCACGCGGCGCGACGGGATTATCGGCATCCAGCGGGGCGCTGGACGCAGAACGACCGGCATCGGACGCGAGAAGTTCACTCAACAGGCCGGGCATCAACATCGAACCTGCGACGGCAGATTGCACGAATTGTCGGCGATTTCCGCAATGACATGGATGATTCATGATCTTAGTCCAGGTAAAGGAACTGATTGCTCGAAAGCAGAACGCGCGAACAGGCCGACCACAAAGCGAGTGGCTGATCGGCTGCCGGAGTCTCTGCAATCGCTTCCCGGTATTTTATCAGAAATGCGGTCGCCGCATCGCGTTCACTCTCCGTCGGCAATCGTTGAAACACGATCCGAAATAGTTCATTCAGCCGGCTGACATCGTCCGCATGACCAAGGATTCGTCGAGCCACCTTTTCTGCCTGTCCGTGAAAGAACGGATCATTCAGGAAATATAACGACTGAGTCGGCACGGTGGTGATCTGACGCAATGGCGTCGTCGCGTTCGGATCAGCACCGTCGAAGAGACCCATGAATGGCTGGCGGCGATTACGAAGAGTCATCTGATACACGCTGCGCTTGTCAGTTTCTGCGACCCCCGTAAAAGGGACGTGCTGCGAATACGACCAGCTCCCCGCAGGAGGAATCGGATACGCTGATCCAGGATTAAGGTCAATCTGCTGGCTCGACACCAGCAGACTGTCCCTCAGCTCTTCTGCACTCATTCGCTGCCGGTCGAAATGCCAGTAAAGATGATTGTTCGGGTCGATAGTCATTCCCTTCGCGTGTAGCGCCATCGACGGTTCGACCGACGACTGACGATACGTTGCCGACATCAGGATCAGGCGGTGCATCGCCTTGATACTCCAGCCCGACTTCACGAACTCGTTCGCGAGCCAGTCGAGTAGTTCAGGATGAGTCGGCAATTGGCCGCGGGTTCCAAAGTCGTTCGGCGTCTGCACCAGCCCCTTACCAAAATGATGCTGCCAGATCCGATTGACCATGACTCGTGCAGTTAAAGGGTTGGCTGGATCGGTCACCCATTGAGCTAGTTGAAGTCGCCCGCTGCCCGCTTCGGCAGGAACTGTCTGTCCACCAAATAATTCCAGCCACCGCCTGGGAACTTCGTCACCCAGTTTCTCGGGATCACCACGCAGGTGCAGCCGGGCATTCCCCGGCGTTCCTTCCATCACGGCATACGCCACCTCACGAAGCGGTGCATGCGCGACAAGATCTGTTCGTCGCGCGGATATCTCGGTTCGCTTGGTACTGGTCTCCGCCAGAAGTTTCAGCTTGGTCGAATAGTCACCATCCCGCAGGTCAAAACTCCATCCAACACCGTCAGGGCCGCCGGGATGAGCATCCACGATCCGACCAGTGATCCGGATCGAACCTTCGATGGGACTGACCCAGCCGATGGCCACAGGACCATCCGGAGCCGGATGCACAAACACCGTTTGGGGAGGCAGTGTCGTCCAGACCGGGATGGGTTCTTTCGTCGAATTCACCAGCACGGCGGGATTGTCACCATTTCGCCAGACATGCAGACCCGGCTTACCCATCAAGTCACGCACCGGTTCAGGCAACAGGCCTGGACCACCTCGACCATCCAGAAATAACCAGGTCGTCGGATTCCCAAGTCGATCGGCATGTGGATTGGCGGCCAGAAAATCATTGACCACATCAGGTGCCAGACTCCAGCGACGCTGCATGCCACCGATCTCGGCGATCTCCCACTCGATCAACGTTGTGTCCGCGCCGTAGTTCGACTGAGGATCAATCGTCAGCTGGATCATCTGGCCGACCTTCACGTCGACGGAATCCAATAACTGACCCGGTGCAGAATCAAATGTCTGAGCACCCCCGTCAGCGATCAATCCACGCGCCAAACCCCGAACGGGGGTTGCGGCTGCCGATTTGAATTCCGCCGCCTGAGCCTGTTGCGCATCGGCAAATTGCTTAAGTTCCGCGTCGATCGACGCCAGTTGCCTGTCGTAAGGTTCCACCGTCTTCGCCCACTCACTGGGGGGAAGCAATGGAACCAGATCACGAGGTTGCTGCTTCGCTTCACAGCCGGGAAAGGCAAACCTGGTACTGTTCAAAATCCCATAGAGCGCATAATAGTCGTTATTCGAGATCGGATCGTACTTATGATCGTGACAGCGAGCACACGCGATCGACAACCCCAGGAACGTCTTTCCCATCGTGTCGATGGTATCCTCAAACGTCAGGTGCATGTGCTTATCGCTGTCGTGGTCAAAGCGACGAGCGATCGCCAGAAATCCAGTACTGACAACGCCCGCTGCATATTGATCGGCCGGATCGTTCGCATGAATCAGGTCGCCAGCAAGTTGCTCGCGAACGAACTGGTCGTAAGGGAGATCTCGATTGAATGATTCAATCACCCAGTTTCGATAGCGCCAGGCCTGTGGGATCGGATGGTCTGTATTCTCACCCGCCGTATCGGCGTAGCGGACAAGGTCCAGCCAGTGCCGTCCCCATCGCTCGCCATAACGGGGCGATTCGAGCAGCCGATTGATCAGCGACGAATAAGCCGCTGGTGACGAATCCGCTAGAAACGCATCGACTTCCTCAAGTGTTGGAGGCAAGCCGGTCAGGTCATAGGTGACTCGACGAATCAACGTCTGACGATCCGCCTCGGGCGATGCCGTCAGTCCTTCAGTAACCCGCCGGGCCTGGATAAATTGATCGATCTCATTGGCAGTCGAGGCTGCGTTGGCGACCGAAGGGACAGCCACTGACTCCAGGGGTTGAAACGACCACCATTCGCGCAATTCCTGCTCAGTCATCCCGCCGCGACGAACGGCCTCAACACGCGGATCATGAGCTCCCCTTCGAATCCATTCGGTAAGCAGCGCAATTTCCGCGTCAGGTAATTTTCCACCAGCATCTTCAGGCGGCATTTTGAGATCATCATTCTGGTATCTAATCGCCGTGATCAGCAGGCTTTCGTCCACGTTTCCAGGCTTGATCGCCGGACCTGCATCGCCCCCCTTTTGCCAACCAGGCCGAGAATCCAGTGCCAGGCCGTTTTGCGTCTTGCCCAGCTTTGAGGAATGACAGCCTTCACATCGCTGGATCAGTATGGGGCGGATCTTCGCTTCAAAGAATTCGTCATCGGTTTCCGCCTGAATTAAATTCACAGGGATGACCAGCAGAAACAGTGTGCAGAGGCCGGTGTGAAAACACAGCCGTCGAATCAAGCTTGAACTTACCTCGCCGATCATCGTTCAGCCTTTCCCCGTCGTAACGAGAATTGCCAATCCGTAAATTGGATTAATCACTCTGTAACCCGTATCGTCGAGAACAACGTCACCAAAATCAATCCCCGTATCGTATAAACGAGCATCAATGGGTCACGGATTGTCGGGAGGGAAAGTTTGTCAGTCGTAGGGTGCGGTCGAGTCTTCGAGGCCCACCACTCTCTCAGCCTTGTTTTCGGGAGGGCAAGGCTCCGGCCGAGCCGCGACGTCGATGAATAAACCCTCACCAATCAGCCGAACCGGGTATGTATATTTCCGGATTCTGCTCATCCAAACGCTGGAAAGAAAATACAGCACTTTTTGGCTGAGTCGGCACACCGGTAAAAAGCATGGGCAACTATGGGGCTTTTCAGGGAACGCTGTGTTTTAAAGCGTTTTTTTCGACATTTCCGTCACAGGAAAGCTTGGGCAACTTTGATGGGCAAGATTGGTAAAGCTTGGGCAACTATGGAGTCAGTTTGAATTTTGATGGACGATGTCGGTCATAAAACGCAGCAATCACAGTTCACCTCGCGGCGTGCAGTTCGGTCTTCAAGTCTAATCCACACGCCAATCAAATCCCCCATGGAAATCCTCAACAAAAGTTGGCCAAGTTGGCCAACTTTGAACCGATGGGCTTTTTTCCCGGAGGGTGGGT
Organism: uncultured Schlesneria sp.; assembly: GCA_903858935.1. Taxonomy (GTDB): domain Bacteria; phylum Planctomycetota; class Planctomycetia; order Planctomycetales; family Planctomycetaceae; genus Schlesneria. The sequence continues at coordinate 75,689 of CAIOKO010000140.1, forward strand.
CGAGTCTTCGAGGCCCACCGCAAGTTCAACAAAAAAGTTAGCAAAGTTGACCAAGTTCCATATTTCATAGGCTTTTTTACAAGTTTGAAGTTGGCCAACTTCGACCAGGTTTGATCAACTAAGAAGTATAAAACTCTTTGAACAGAAGTTAACGAAGGGAACGAAGGAATACAGAACGAGGCATTTACTCGGAGTTGCCCAGACAGGCCTTACGGGATCCATCCCGTGCGCGATTCTCTTTACCTTGTTAACTTCGTTTCCTGCTCCGACAATTTCTCTTCTGTTCAAAAAATCTCTCTTCAATTCTGCTGGAATCCCCCTGCCGAGAAATTTGGTGTCAAAGTTCGTTCGAGTTCGATCGACTTCGACCATTCCTCGTATTTCATAGGGGTTTTTGCATTTGATTTCCCGTTTTTTGGGGTGTTCGAGTTTGTTCGAGTTCGTCGCAGTTCGACCGACTTCGATCAAGTTCGAATTCCATCTACGCTCCCCGGCGAGCCGGGCAGCGTAAGCTCTCGGACTCTTAGTTCTCTTCAGTTCTACTATCAACAGGCCACCAGGAAATTTGGTGTCAAAGTTCGTGCGAGTTCGATCGACTTCGACCATTCCTCGTATTTCATAGGGGTTTTTGCATTTGATTTCCCGTTTTTTGGGGTGTTCGAGTTTGTTCGAGTTTGTCGCAGTTCGACCGACTTCGACACTTTTCCGATAATTCACAGGATTTTGGCGACCATTCCTCTTGTTTCCGTCATTAAAAAGTTCACCCGACTTCACCTGAGTTCGAATTTCACCGCTCTAATCGTGCGAGTCTCACCCGACTCCGCACATAATCGCCCCTTCATCAAGGCAAGCAACGAACCGTTACCGTTCGCCCGCCTCCAAAAAACCATGGAGGACCTCTTCGGCTCCGAAAAATAATTAACGACATAAAACTACAAGAATATATATAGATAGTCAATAGAAAAACTGAGTCGCTTCTTAACGTTTGGAAGGTACTCATGAAATCAAAAACGCGAGCGGAGTTTTAAGCCACATCGTGGTGACCGAGTAGAGCCTGGGGCGGTTTCCGCCCCAGGATTCGAACCTAATGAAAGCCAGTGTCGTCAACCCTTTGGTGATGCGGCAAGATTGCGGCTCTGCGGCCCAACGGGTCACCAGTTCAAATAGCCGGGTCGTAGGTCTTCCGCAGGCCCTGGTACCGTCCGTTAATCACGGTATAAGGCCTGAAGGGCCGACAGTTCCCTCGATACATCATGCATCATTCTCGCGCCGCGCCGGTGAGAGAATGCAACCGAACGGCCGGCCTTTCAGGCCTCTATTCATTTCTGGTCGAAGAAAAGGGGATAAGTCCAATTAATGGTCAGTAAGGACCGTCAAGGGTCGTTTTCTTGGGATATCCTCGTTGGCGTGCCACGAACAGCACACCAAGCGCGGGGAAGGAATGATCTTTCACGCTCTCAATCGTGGAAATGCCTGGGATCGGATTTTCGACGATGACGCTGACTATGAAGCGTTCGAATTTTATGCTCATGGCAAATCCCACGATCCCCAACGATTAGGTCATGCGAGTGAACCGAGCCTTGAAAAAAAGGAACGGGAAGCCGTGCAAGCTTCTGTCATTCGAGGCCACCCCTTCGGCTCTGAGTCATGGCAAGAGACAACCGCCAAACATCTCGGACTCGAATCCCCATTTCGCACCCGAGGCCTCCCGTAAAAGGCAATCGATGACGGCAAATCCTAAGGTAGTGGGCTTATTCAATTTTCTTCGATCCATCGGCCGTGAGGCCGCCACACCTAGGGCACATATGCGATCCGGTCGAACCATTCCTCTGGTTCGCACACAAGCGTGGCAAGGACGAGGAACTCGACCAGATCAGTCAAGTGGATCGCAGGGCGAATCATAAACACACCTGGCGAATGATGTCCGTTTCGCAGATGATCAGCTAAGTGATCGGGCATCGTTGCTTCGTCGAGAGTAATCAAAATTGTTTTGGCTTGTTCGGCCCAACTAAGAATTTCTGAATCGCTCGAACCGAGCGCCGGGCAGTCGCCATCCCCAACACGGACGGCATCAATCTGATCGTCACTGCGGGAATTGTGGCGTTGTATCGCCCACCAAAGCGGTCCTCGAAGATGCTCGTCAAGAAGAAATTTGATCGCCATTTCATCCTAGGGCAATGCAGACGCACTAAGTTGAGATACGCGACGACGAAGTTCTGCCAAGTCTGGCAATGTCGCAGCCACTGCACGTTGTTTCGACATTTCAGACTCACGACCGGCCACGTAAGAATCAACTTCCGGCTGATGTTCCAGATAAAACGCGATCACCTTGTGAATCACCGCCAGCGAAAGACTGGGAAACTGGCCGAGAATCATTTCTGGTGCATATCCCTGATTGTAGAAGTAAACGAGATGCTCTAGAGCGATCCGGTGCCCTGTGAGACGCACGGAACCAGAGGGTTGTTCGGTAATAAATTCTGGAAGTTGCATCGATTTAACTCCGCCATTTTCGTTTCGATCTACGGGATCATATCAATACACGGATCGATCATCCATATGCGAACTCCGGGGATGACTTTTTCCGGGGTGGCTTTCCGAGCAGCAGGACGCCGAAAGCACAATCAATGGAGAGACCAGCGATCAAAGCCAAGGAGATAAGTCCAATTACCAGTCCGCAAGGGGCGTTTTCTTAGAATATTCTCATACCTTGGGGACACAATGCGCCGGAGAAAGCGGGAGGATTGTAGCGAATGCAAGTTTCTTACAAGGTAAGATTTCGCCAATCGCCTTGGTCCCGAGTGATGCGTCTTGTCGGGCAACCGACCGGTCGAAGCGTTCGCACTGGATAAGGAGACTGGCCGGGGCGAACGTCAAACGGTTGTTAATGGTCTGGACTCAGCGCCGGGTTGCCATGTCGCATGGGCTGTTTGGCGTCTTCTCTTCGTTTTCACCGTGAATAAGATCCCTCGCTTGCGCGTTTCGAAGTTGCGCTCTTTGGCGTTTCGAGAACGGGTTTCCCACAAGAATAAGCGAATTTAATTGGAATTTATCGCAAAGTCGCCAAGGCGCAGTGACACGAGGGAAAGGAGCCAGGGAGGTTCTACTTCAGACCAAAGTAGCCATCATCGCTCAGCGTGATGAGCATTGTTCGAGAACCAACCGAATACGAAACAGCATGTTCTCAAATCAGGAATTCAAACGAAGTATTTATTCCGATGCTAAGGCAACGCTCGAATCGTTTCCGACGAATGCTCATTACGCGGAACGATGATGGCTACTTTGAAAGAAATTGAAAGCGTTACCGACTTTTGAATTCCTTGCGCCCTTGCACCTTTGCGTTGAATTCTTGATTTCACCCCAAAATCGAAAATGCACAACTTCAAAACTTAGGCGTCGGGCTAATGTTTTCTCGTTAAATCATCAGCTGACGGGCGGTGGGTTTCGTTCGGCAAAGCCGCGTTGATGCCAATAGGGATAGGTCAACTGAGTCGCGCTGGCGGCGTCGAGTTTTGCGATCTGTTCTTTAGAAAGATTCCAGCCCACCGCACCGAGGTTGTCTCGCAACTGGGTTTCGTTGCGAGCACCGATGATGATGTTGGAAACGGTTGGTCGCTGAAGCAGCCAGTTTAATGCGATCTGAGGGATCGTCTTTCCGGTCTCTTTTGCGACCTCTTCCAGGGCGTCGATCACTTTGAATAACAGTTCGTCGGGAATTTGTGGGCCAGCGTCGAATGCGACTTTGCTGGTCAGTCGGCTGGATGACGGTAACGGCTGACCTCGACGGATTTTGCCCGTCAACCGGCCCCAACCGAGAGGACTCCAGACGACGGCACCGACCTTTTGATCCAGAGCCAGCGGCATCAGTTCCCATTCGTATTCGCGGCCGACCAGCGAATAGTACGCCTGATGAGCGACGTATTTTGTCAGACCGTATCGCTCGGAAACGGAGAGCGACTTCATCAGGTGCCAGCCCGAGAAGTTCGAACAGCCGATGTAGCGGATCTTGCCCGCTCGAACGAGTTCGTTCAGGGTGCCGAGTACCTCTTCGACCGGTGTGATCGCGTCGAAGCCGTGCAGTTGATAGAGGTCGATGTAATCCGTACCGAGCCGACTGAGACTCGCGTCAACCGCGCGGATTAAATATTGCCTGGACGAGCCGACATCGTTGGGGCCTGGTCCGGTTCGGAATGTTCCCTTGGTAGAAATAATCACTTTATGGCGTCGGCCTTTGATCGCTTCGCCCAGAATTTCTTCGGCCATTCCCTGCGAGTAGACATCAGCCGTGTCGAACATATTCAGGCCTGAGTCCAGGCAGATGTCGACGAGCCGCGTCGCCTCGGCCACGTCCGTCGAACCCCAGGCTTTAAAGAGTGGTCCGCCGCCGCCAAATGTCCCTGTTCCCAAGCTGAGGACCGGGACTTTGAAACCTGAACCACCGAGTTGACGGTATTCCATGATTTAACCATTTTCTTTTTTTTAAGAGACTGAGCCGATGAGCGTTAACTCAATGAGCGTTATTTTCAAATACGGTTTTCTGAATTGGTTACTCGCGAAATTGATTCGACGCTTCGGCAATGTTCGACTCGTTCGCGAGAGATGCTCATCACGCGGGAGCGATGATGGCTACATTGATCAATGCACAAACAAAAACGACTTGGAATTAATTAACGCCCACAACAGATCTTCGTAGCACTCTTTTGGTGACGTGTATTCCGTCAGCAATCGTTCTGATGCGGTCAGCTCGGCGGACGAGGGTGCTCGAGACAGCGTTGCGAAATAGAGGTCGGTGACGATCTCGGCGTGAGGCTTCTTTTCGGCCAGCAGCTTTTCGACACGGCCCGTGTTTAATGCGATCTTTGTCGAAAGGATGTCGCCGTTCAGTGTGTGCAGGGCTTGAGCGAGATTGGCGTCCGGCGATCGTTCGCATTCACAGACACTCATCCGACGTGGCTTGGCGAACGTGTTGAGGAAATAGTCAGGGTATTCGGCGTCGGGAATTTCGATCGCTCGCGTCCCCAATGGAAGGTTATTGAACTTGGTCTGGGTTCCCGCTGCGAAGTCAATTGCATCGAGCAGCGGTTCGGCCGCCAGCCTTTTCACTTCGAAGTGACTGTAAAACCGCGAGTCGGCCACGTTTTCAGATGTCGGCTGAGAATCAAGCTGGTACAGGCGCGAAACCATAATCGTACGAATCAGTTGCTTCAGGTTAAACCCATTCTTAACGAAGTCATCAGCCAATGCCTGAAGCATGGCAGGGTTCGTCGGTGGATTCGTCGGACGCAGGTCATCGACCGGTTCGACGAGACCTCGCCCTAACAGAAAGCCGACATAACGGTTGGCGGTCGCTCGTGCAAAGGCGGGGTTGGTCGGCGAGGTAATCCATTGTGCGAGTGCAATGCGGCGGTCGAGCGGATGATCGACGGGATCGGCGTCGAGCGGCTTCGGGGGCATGATTTTGCCGGTCCGGGGCTGAGAGACTTCGCCACCCGTGCGAATGATGACGACTCGCTCTCCGCCAAACAGGCCGAATTCCTGACTCGACTTCAGCCCGGTCCGGGCGAAGAACGCGGCAAAGCTGTAGTAGTCGTCCTGGCTGTATTTCTCGAACGGATGGTGGTGACACTGCGCGCACGTCAGACGCGTTCCCAGGAATAGTTGAGATGTCGATTCCGCCAGAATCTGCGGCGTGTTATTCACGATGAAATAGTTGGCGGGTCCGTTCGAAAAGCTTGACCCTTTTCCCTGGACGAGTTGAGAGACGAACTTGTCGAACGACAGGTTCTCGCGAAAGGCACCTTTGATCCAGTTATGCAGTGCCCACATGCCAGTCTCCTGCAGATCGCGACTGTTGTTGCGAATCAGGTCCGACCACTTCAGCGTCCAGTAGGCAGCGTATCGTTCGTTGTAAAGTCCTTTGCCGGGTGAATCAGCCAGCCCGAGAACTCGGTCGATCCAGGCGGTTCGTCGGTCGGCAACCGAGGCACCGGTCTGTGCACTGGCCAGGAATTCATTGATTTCTTCGCGAGTCGGCAGGGTTCCGGTGGCATCGAGGAAAACTCGTCGCAAGAACGTGGCGTCGTCGCAAAGAGGTGAAGGTTCAATGCCGAGTTCTCGAAATTTGGTCGCGGCGAGAGTATCGATAAAGTTGTTGTCGGCCCAGCCGTCGAGGCGAGCGGGCTGTCCGTAAGGGATGACAAACATGGCGATGTCGGCCTGGCCTTCAAACCGAACCATGACCGCCGCCTGACCCCGACCCGAGACCGTGCAGTATCCATCACGTGAGACACTGACCAGCCCCTCGTCCATCGAATCGAATTTCGCCCAGGCGGTGACATCTCGCGAAGTCCCGTCGGCATAGACGACGTCGACTCGCAACTGCTGCGTCAGGCCCGGTTCTCCAAGCCTGTGATTCGGCGTGACAACCAGTTTAGAAATCGGACGTTCGGTCCCCGGTCCGGGAGCGCCACCGCGAATCCAGGCAGAGAGCAATTCGTAATCAGGCGAACCAACTTCTAGCCGCCGCCCGCCGCTGTGTGGAACCTGCATCGTCGGTTTTCGAAGTAGCAGGCTTTCGGTCGGATTGATTTGATTGATACGTCGACCAAGGACTTCCCTGACCATTGCCGTTCGATCAGCACCAGGATCGAAACCGAACACGCTCAGTTTGAAGCCACCTTGACCATGCTGGGCGGCATGACAGGCACCCATATTACAGCCCGCCTTGTAAAGAACCGGACGAACCTGTTCGAGGTAATTAATCACCGGTTCCTCGACAACGCCCGCCACCGCGACTTTCACCGTTTGAACAACATCGCCAACTTTGACCGAGATTTCCGCCGTTCCGTCACCACGCGGAAAGACTCGACCTGACGCCGAGACAACTGCCACCTGATCGTTCGACGAAGTAAAACTGGCTTTGCGAGTGAAATCCTCGGCCGATGAGGGGCCACGTTCACCTGCTGCTGCCGTCACGAGAAGTTGAATCTGATCGAACTTCCCTTTGATAGCGATTTCTGCGGGGGCGATCGTAAAGGGGCCATCACCGAATAAATTGTTCGTCAGACTGAGCGTCATGACGAGCACAATCGAAATCATTCGGCACGACATTGGTAGGACTCCTGACAATCGGCGGGGTATCAGGCCAATCATGAAATCGGCCCGGTCGAGAACATTTCATCATGACCGATCCGATAAGCGGTTGCAATTGCGTCGTGAGCAAAGGGGGAATAGGTTTCAGAAAATGGGATTGATGCGACCGATGGGACTTATGGGATGGCGGTTGTCGAGTGTTTTCCTCGTTCCCTCGTTCCCAAGCTCCGGCTTGGGAACGAGCGTCATCGAAGCTCTGCTTCGCGATTCGTCGGGCGACCATGCAACTCGTGGTTGCTTTACATTTCGACTGAATCGCATCACTAGCCGTCTACCCGATCGGGAAGCAGAGCTTCCAAGAAGTGCGTTCCCAAGCTGGAGCTTGGGAACGAGGAAAAGAGCGCAACTTCCAAGCTCCCGCTTGGGAACGCAACTCTTCGAAGCTCCGCTTCGCTCGCGGCTGCGATTAAAGCGCCGCTACTTCGTCACATCTGGAACATGACGAACCAATTCACCGAACAACGGTGCTGCGGACCATTCGCGGAACCATGATTGCAAGTTCGCCTGCAATGTTACCGCGTCGAACGTCTGTTCCACGAGCAATTCTATCAGCGATTCGCCGATGGTTTCGCCCTTCATCAGAGATGTCAGCAACTGGAACTGTGGTCTTGTGACTTCGAACCGTCGGACGACGTATTCTCGGCGAGTCACCACCAGATGAATCGCGCGAGCAATCGGTGGGTTTGGCTCTAAACGACGACGGATGGCCGTCGCATATTCGTGGACCGGGAATCGAAGCTCCTGCAGTCTGACACACGAATGAAATATCAGACGTGAGTCCGCAAATTCCTGTGGTGAAAGTCCGGCTAATTCGCTGACGTTTAACGAAGGCGATCTCTCTGGCCCTGGCCCGTCGAAGACTTCAGCATAGACCCGCTCCAGCCGAGCCAGTTCGATCAGAAAATCAGCAAAGTCTGGCGCATCAGGGTCTATTTCGTCGGATCGCGGCGGTCTGGTCGCAGTCAGGTATTCGTCGAAAGAACTGCCGAGTGTGGAAAGGGAGTATGATTTTGACGGATGATCGACGAGATAACCAAACGCGAGTCCGTTGAATCCCTCTTCTCCAACGGCGTGTCGCACGGCAGGAAATTGTGCCGCAAGACATTCAAGCAATCGACCGAAGTATGCTCGACCATAAATCTGTAATCGATCGAGGCTTGTCATTTCGCTGGAAGGGAGGATTATCTGTTCGACATTGGATTGCGTGACCTCGACCAGTTGTCTGGCGGCGGCTGAATCGACACCTGTTCGAACACCCTCCGGGTGCGTAATGACCGCCTGTACCCAGCGCTGAATCGTGTTGAGCGGCGACGAATCGGACATATTCGTTGAAAATCTTTCCGGGATCAGGTTCTGATACTTCGAGTCGCTATCTTATCCTTCGTCTCGTCGAAACGTTTGGAATTTTCAAGAAAGAATCGCGGCAAGAGGGCTCGTCGTCGGCAGTATCACCCTGGTGAATGAAATGGGCAATGCGGCCGAAACACGGGGTGGCGCGGCTTTGGACCTCTTCGGTTCTGAAGCTAGACTCATTGAGTCAAGTTCAGGATTTCTTTCAAAGTAGCCATCATCGCTCCGCGTGATGAGCATACGTCGAAAACGATTCATGCGTCGCCTCAGCATCGTGACAAATACTTGGTTTGAATTCCTTTTTTGAAACCATGCGAATTGGAAATTGGCAGGTTCTCGAACAATGCTCATCACGCGGAGCGATGATGGCTACTTTGGTCTGAGGCGAAGCCTCGATGCAGTCTTCGACAAGGCCGTTTCTTCGTCGTTCGATACCGTATCCAAAGAGCACGGCTTAACCGAAGAAGGTAAAACCGTGGCACCCTTTTCGCGAATTTCTTTTCCAAAAGTACATCGTCCACAGCAACGCAAATATCCCATCTTCAGTTCGTTTGATCAGGCCGCACCTCCTTTCCGTTCAACGCGCGAACGATCATCCTATTCTATTCCCATCCTCCAACGCGCATCATCCGGCTGCGCCGGTCCGGCTATACCCACCAACGCGCGAAGGATCATCCTATTCTATTCCCAACTTCCGACGCGCATCATCCGGCTGCGCCGGTTCGGGCTATCCGTCGAAAAGCATTCTTGCCTATAATGGGTTTCGGTGGAAACTGCCGATGGATCGGCGGGATTCGGGAAATAAGAATCGACGGATTTGGGCCGCGCGATGGAACGCTCGACACGATTACTGCTTCTACTGCTGCTTTTGGCGGGATGCCGTGGTACGCAAGAGACGCAGTTCCTGAAATGCTTGCCTCGACCGGCTCAAGTCGAGGCTCAGTCGTATAACATTCACGATCCGTTTCCCGATGAACGCGCCGGTCCGAATACATTTACCCGTCCGCGAGCTTTCATTGTGCCACGGACGGACGCTCGAAAAGATTTCGACCTGCGATACCTCAAGGCGGCCTATGGCTTCCCTCAACAACGATATGCGTTATGGAATAACCAGACCGGTGGAACGACCCAATATCCGGTTCAACCGTTATGGCAAACGCCCAAAGGCGCGGCTCCGATCGCCGCTGCTCCGGCTTGGCAACCCTGAGTTTTCCGGCCGACTCAAGGTGTTGAAAATCCTGACGTTTCTATTGATCGCGTGTTCGACCACATCGGTCGTGTTCGGTCAAACACAGAAACAACAGAATGCTCGTTCATTTGAATCGCGGGCCGGTGAGCTCGTCACGCCCCAAACACAAAAGGCGATCGATCGAGGCCTGGCATTCCTGCAACGACGCCAACGTGAGGAGGGCTGGTACGAGGCGGGCACCTACAAACGGAACGTCGCCGTCACCGCCTTGTCAGGGATGGCATTTCTTTCGTCAGGAAGTGTTCCCGGTCGAGGTCCCTACGGTAAGAACGTTGATAAGTCTGTCGACTACATTTTGACCTGCGTGAGTCCGTCAGGTTTCATTAAACGTGACGACAGCCCCGAGCACGGACCGATGTACGGACACGGTTTCGCCACCTTATTCCTGGCAGAAGTCTATGGAATGAGTCCGAAACACGAAATTCGCGAGGCACTGAAATCGGCAACTCAATTGATCATTAACTCTCAGAACAAAGAGGGTGGCTGGCGCTATAAGCCGGATGGTCGAGACGCCGACGTGTCGGTGACCGTTTGCCAGATGATGGCTTTGAGAGCGGCTCGAAACTGCGGCATTGCCGTTCCGAAAACCACCGTCGATAATTGCGTCGAGTATGTCCGGAAATGCCAGAACAGCGACGGAGGTTTTCGCTATCGGTTGGGCGATCGGCCCATCAGCGACTTTCCGCGATCGGCTGCTGGCGTTGTTGTTCTTTACAACGCGGGTATTACCGACGGACGTGACGTTGAACGTGGACTGGCATTTTTGCTGAGAACTCCACCGCGTGGTGATTTGGTTCATCACGACCCGCATTATTTCTATGGCCAGTATTATGCGGTACAAGCGATGTGGCACGCAGGTGATGACCATTGGCGCCAATGGTATCCGGCCATTCGTGATGAGTTGCTGATTCGCCAAACCCCCGATGGAGGGTGGAACGATTCTATCAATGACGTTTATGGTACGGCCATGTCCTGTCTGGTCCTTCAAATGCCAAACAACCTGTTGCCGATTTTTCAGAGATAATTCAATGTCGATTTCGTGCCCGACAGACCAGGAATCCAAGGGCTTACATCGTCCTGGCGCACCATCACTACGTCTGTTTCTGATTCTATTGTCATTGTGGTTTGGATTGACCTTCAATGTCGACGCCGCCGAAACGGTGACCGTCACTGACATCTCGGGAACAAAAACAACGGGGATACTTCGCAACTGGTCGGCGGCTCAGTTGATCGTCGTTTCGGCGGAAGAACGTCAATTTCGTCAGGCAGACGTTCGCTCGATCACATTTGAACACGAAACGTCGAAGTCAATTAACGGCGAACCCGCGGTCTGGTTGTCCAACGGTGATCGAATTAACGCTCGTTCGGTCAGCGTGGGAAACGACCTGTTATCGGTCTCATGGCCGGTTCTGGGTGAAGCGGTGATTACCAGAATCCCTCTGGAAGAAGTTGTCGCGATGATTCTTGACTGGCCGGCGACGACGAATGATCGGCTGAGGCTCATTACCGACTTCGAAACACTGCCTGCTGGAAGCGATCTGGTCGTACTTAAAAATGGTGACCGGCTATTGGGGGAAGTTGACCGACTTGATGCGGCATTTGTGGAACTTAAAGTTGCCGGGAAGCCGCTTAAGGTCGATCGTAGCCGGGTTCGTGCGATTCGGCTTAATCCCGAACTGACCACAGTGAAGCGTCCGACAGCCCGCCGTACCGTCTTATCGTTGACCGATGGCAGCCGATTGACGGCAACTCAAATTGAATTGAACGCGGATATTGTGAAATTCAAATCGTCAGGTTTAGGAAACGTGGCGTTGCCTGTCAGTGCCGTCGCGACTTGCCACCTGTTCGGCGACCGATTGATTCCGATCACAGATTATGAACCAGCCAAAGTCGAATACACTCCCTATTTTTCAGCCAAATGGCCACTCGTGCGAAACGCTAGCGTACTCCACGGTCCTTTGAAGCTACGAGAAACCGAATTCGTCACCGGTCTTGGCATGCATAGCCGAATGGTCGTGACGTATGAATTGCGAGGAAACGAGCGCGAGTTTCAGGCAACAGTTGGTATCGATGACGTTGCCAAAGGGGCGGGAAGCGTCATTTTTGCCGTCGAACTTGACGGTCGACGAGTCTGGACCAGTCCCGAATTGACTGGTCAGTCTCCAGCTGCGACCACCGAGAAAATTGATCTCCGCGGTGGTAAGCAACTGACGTTACTTGTTGAGTTTGGCGAACTGGCTGACGTGTCGGACTATGCCGACTGGTGCGACGCAGTCCTGATCCTCGATCCTGCCCGTTGATTAATGCCAGTCTTTTCTACATCGATATTCGGGGTGAGTGCCAACCTCGGAAGGACATCAGCGATTAGCCGGGGCTGAGCATAGCGACGCCATCGGTTGTGATTTTGAGGATGTCCGTCAATCCCAGCGGGATCGCACTCATTCGTGCCAATGACATTGGTGAACTAACGCGAAACGACGGAAGAGCGGTCGTTTCACTTGAGAGTTCCTTGAGAATTGAACAAGTACCAGCACGCCTCATTCGCAATTCCCGGCCCAGGGTGTGTAAGAAAATAAAGCCGTGATATTTATTTTGAATTTGCCTCCTCTGCATTAGCTTCCCCGACTGTGGCGGGTGTCGGAGGACTCTGAAAGACGTTTTCTGTTTCGAGAGGCAACTGAAATCCGTCAGAGATGCGAGTCATATAGAGGCCTCGACAAAGCCACCAGAATGTGGCCATCGCCTTATCGGGACCGAGATCCTTTTCAAGTGAACGGTAATCAGCAGGGGTGAGTTCCCACGGTTTCTTACTTAACTTTCGAGCATAAGCGTAAGCTCGTTGCTCTTCAGGTGGAAACGCGGACCAGTCAGAACTGGCCAGACGCCGGGTCCGTTCTGCCACGGCGTTTTTATCGAGTCCGGCGACTTCCAGCAGCATCTCACAATGTCCCATGCAGTAATTGCATTCGATGCTGCGGGTCTGAATCCAGAACAGGCTCTCTTCGAAAACTCGATCGGGCTTGGTCTCGGCCCACATTGTCCGAGTCGAAATACCCCAGGGGACGGCAAGTTCCGGGACATATCCCGAACAAACAAGGTTCCAGACGATGCCAGTCGGCCGGGCTGCCATTGCTGCGGGAAGATTTTTCTTCACATCGTCCCAGACAGGTATCGGAAGCCGTGGTTTCCGGTGACGCTGTTTTTCCAGGCGAGATTGGAGTTCGTCATAAGTGAGTCGGGACCATTCCTGATCGTCATCGACGACCTTTTTGCCCGATTCGACAAGGGTCGTGGAATTGGTCTGCGCCGGCATGATTGACGCGATTTGAAATGCCGAATCAACGAACGTCACAGGAAGCGGTGCAAGAGGACCATGCTCTTCGATGGGAAGGTTCAGTCCCAGGACGATCCGATCTTGAAAGTTACCATACGCCGCCAGCAGGACCATCGCCGCGACCCGATTCTCCCCGTAACGATTTTTCAATGACTCAAACAGTTCATCGCGAATCGTGGGAGCATCGACCGTCAGTAGTCTCGCAAAATGTAATGGTTCTTGATCCTCGGCGGGCCATGAGGCTGGATCACCGACCAAGTTCTGACGGGACGGCGTGTCGAGCCCTGCTCGTTCGAGATCCGCAAGGGCGTACGCTTCCGAATAGTCGCATCGATTGGCACGCGCGACGATCCAACGCATTTTTCCCCGCAAAATCGGATCGAGCGGGCTTTGAGTGCGATGGGCAAAGTCGAGCCGCAACATGGCCGCCGCCGTTCTGGGTAGTTGCGGCGCGACGCCTCGAACCCAATTGGGAAGTTCTACTCCGCCACCTGTGATGGTTTCAGGCAGCCGCTTCCAGCATTCCGCGTCACTTAATAACGTCACCGCAGTGTCGACCGATGATGACGATTGCGCTGCGGATGGTCTTTTGACGTTGTCGAAATCGTAGAACACGTTTTCTCTTTCGAGTTTCAACCGGATTATTTTTTTTCGTCGATTAACGTCATGACCAGGGCTTGTTCCATCTCGCCCGTTTTAAAGCCAAATGGACCTCGGCCACTTTTGTAAGCGACGCGGCCTTCACGATCGATTACGTATAAGCGGGCTGGCATGCCGCTGTAAGCGTTACCAGCAGGATCGTCGATCTCGTCCACCAGTAACGGGATTGAGGGCTTTAAGAGCGCATGACATTGGCTTGCGACGGCAGTCCTCTGTTCATAAGTTCTGGGCTGGGCGACACTCACTCCCACTTTTGCATTCGAATCCATTTTCCAGCCGTCGGTCGGATGAGCTTCACGAACATAAACACCAAGGAATACGGCGTCGTCTTTAAACCTGCGATAGACGTCTTCGACACCCTGATACATCGAACGAAACGGTCCACAAGTGAAGTTTCCGAAAACGATCACAACCGGTTTGGTACCGATGACGTCGGCGAGTCGAATGGTTTTCTTGCCATCCTGTGTCTTGAGCATAAAGCCGGGTGCTGGATCGTTGACTTTGGGACCCTCTTGTAACGACCCCACCTCACCGGCGAACAACCCCTGCAGAAGAATTTCTTTTGACGGTGCATCGCCCGGATTAAAGCTCGAGGAAAATCCTACCAGCCAGGCGTTTCGCAGTTCTTCAGCAGTCAATTCATCCTTACCACCTGAAGCCCTGTCGAAAAATGCCAGCCACTCTTCACGTGCCAGTTTTCCGTCACCGTTCGGGTCGATCTTGCGAAAGAGCCTGTTAACCACATAGGACTGCTGGACCCAAGGATTGCGTTCGGACCAGTTCAGGTCGTCGGCCGTGATTTTTCCGTCTCGATTGCGATCGAGTCGCTCAAATAATGCAGGCGTTCCCTTGAACTTGTCGGATTCAATTTCACCGTCTGATTCAATTTCATGTCGTTTGGCCAGCCAGTCCCAATCGTATCTCGACTCTGCGGGACCGAACCATCCATCACCGGCCCCCATCATCGATCCCTTCACGATCGCCAGATACATTCGAATGGCTTCTGGCGCAGTCCTCCCTTCGTAGGCTTTTTCAATGTCTTCGATGGGAACTTTTTCGAGTTCCGGCCCCACCGAATATTCGACGACAGCCCTATTTTCCTCATTTAACCTGGCCGCTGCTTTATCGTCCGCAGAAAGTCCCGAAGCGATAAACGTGGAAACCATAGCGAGGCACCTTGTTATGTGTGATCGATTGATCTTCATCGATGAATCCCTAAAAGCAGATGGTCAAGCCCCAAAAAGTGCTAGAACTCCAGCGGCAGTCGAAGGGCCTCAGTGAAACGATCAAAGGCGTTCGCATCACAGGTCAATTGAATGATCTCGGCCACTTCGAAATCGGTAAAGTGCTGCTTCAGCCGGGCGACGTCTTCATCGACGATCGTCTGTGGAGCCGAGGTCAGCTTACGGGCAAATCGTAACGCTTCCGCGTGCCGAGGTGTGGTGGCCGCATGTTCAAGATCAGCAAACGAATACAGAACGGTTTCGTCGCCGCCAGAGGCTCGGTAGCGAGCTCGTGCGTGTCCCGCCGCGTACCAGGCTCGATTTTCGCGAGCACTGACCCATGCGATCAAGATTCGCAGGTCCGGCGGTGTCTTTCCTTCACGAGCCAGCGCTTGCCGCTGCCCCCAGGCATCCAGCGCAACAGACAAGTTAGACATCGCTTGAAACCACACGGGTGGTGTAACGCCGGGGCAATCCTTCGCGAGAATGCTTGTGGCGACATCGACCGAAGGGATTGCAACAACCGGGGTTCTCATACGAGCCGTCTGGAGAGCGGCTTCGAACTGTTCCCGCTTCTCCCATTCGGGTCTTGGCTTGCTGTCGATGGGGATCACTTTTGAGGGAACGCTTGCGAATTCGGCGGAGGTCGGCGTATTCAGTTCGCTGTGTTCCGTTCCACCAAACGACTGGTCCTGAGGTATTCCGGTGGACGAGGTCCAGCGGTTGACAGCGTTATATCGACTGACGGTGTAGATAATGTCGATGATCTCAGCATCGCTGTAATACTGTTTCAGATCGGCGATGTCCTGTTCAGAAAACTGTTGCGGTGTCAGCGTCAGTTTTCGAGTCGCTTTCATCGCGGCCTGCTCGTTCGACGGGAACGAATCCCAGCGGCAATCCAATGACGCGATCTGGTCTTCAGCCATTCCAACTCGTTTCAGCTTCAGTTCCTGATGACCCAGACAATACTGGCAATCATTCGCTCGCGAAACGATCCAGAACAGACGCGTTTTGAACCCATAACTCGGATCAGCCTCAAGTGTCTTGAGCGTCGCCGCCGTCCCGCCTGCCGGACGCCTTGAAGAACCACCTCCCCAACCGGAAATGACAAACGACTGCCATGAGGACGGGAGGTAGATCGATCGCAATCGACCGTTATTGACGAGCGATCGGCCGGACGCAATTTCCTGTTCGGTCGGTGCGGGGAGCGGCAATCGGGATGTTCGTTGTTTTAAGGCTTCAATTCGCTGTTTCATTTCCGGCCGAGTCGCGGCCGGACCACCATCCGAATACACATTCGACAGACAGGCAAGCGAGAAACACAGACAAAGATTCCAGTAGTTCTTAAACATGAATGACCTCTATTGCTGAGGGAAAATAGTAATGGCTGGTGACGTGCTGACGATGTATTTCACGGTCGATTCGGATGCCCCTCGTTCGCCGCGAAACTTGCGTTTCACACGGATATGAAGATTTGAACCATCTGTCGTGGCGTCGTCCTCAAGAAGCTCAAACGAAGCCAATTTTCTGCCCTGGCCCCAATCGGTATCGCCCACGATGATATTCGGCTTCAGGTCTTCTGGTTTCGCCCCATCAACCCAGGCCTGCATTGCTTCTACCACCGACGCCTGCGCCAGATCGGTATTCAGCGCATAGGTCCGTGCTTGACCACATCCCACAATCCCACCCACTGACATGACACACAACAGGGCTATTCGCAGTCCATGAATTCGGTTCATGATTTGGAAACCAATCAAAAGAGAGTGAATCCACGAAGACCTGATGAAGAGAACTTCACCAGGTCCGTGAAGAAGAATTGACTCGAACCTGAAAATCATTGAAACGTCGGCGTTTTAGAACTCACCGATGACTTCACCACCATTACGGGTTCCCAGGTTTCGCCAGGTCGTTAAATCGAGATTCTGAGAGATGAATCTGACCGACCCATCGCATAACAGCAGATGAACGCCGCCCACGTGCTCGCTATTGGCCGTGGTCGCAATACGGCCAGGTGGAAACATGCACGAGAGGCCATTGGGTTGAAGGATATGGTTGTACTGATTCGTCGAGTGGTACTGTTGCAACCATGGAGCACCAACATTTGAGTAACCTTGTTTCGTCAGATCAGTCAGATTTGTCGCGTTGCACTGCTGCAAGGCTTCGTCCGCAGTGTTGGGATACGTTCCCGGCTGGAAGGTATCGACTTTCGGTGTTGAAACAGCGTTGCTTCCATCGCCGGTCAGTTTTTCAGACATCGCCGCCGTATTGCTCAGACCATCAATAACGTCAGAAAACCGGACGATCGTGTTGTGGAAGATGATGCCGTTGGGTGTCGGTTGACCCGTTGCTCCCGAAGCGTACATGACAACGCCGGAACCAGCGTTCCAGTAATAGTTGTTTCTTCCTCCGTTCGTCGCAGGAAGCCTGGTGGGATCTGACGGGCAACGGAAAACCGTCAATTCTGTATTGCGGGGAATGATGTTGCTGGCGTGGTCATAGCCGACGTTGAAGTTAATCAGATTGTAAAGATTGGCCTGATCACAATAGGGGAGCAGCCGTGCATGAGCCGAAACAGGGTTGACCGTTCCATTCACATCAGCGAGCGGAACGCAGAGATAGGTATCATGATAGTTGTGAATCGCCAGGCCCATTTGCTTGAGATTATTCTTGCATTGGGTCCGACGGGCAGCCTCGCGAGCCTGCTGCACGGCAGGTAACAACAGAGCGATCAAAACCGCAATGATGGCAATGACGACCAGCAATTCAATCAACGTAAAGCCAGAACGGCGCGAACGAGTACGAAGCATGAGAACCTCCAAAAACAGAAACAAAGTGAAAACAAAATAGAAGTAGCCAACGGTCAGAAAATGCTGACACGCAATAAAATCGGGTCGAAAGTCAATCGAATATCAGCGCAACCGCGAAGTCGGCGCTGTGGTCATCAACGACTGAGAGGCGCGGCGCGCTCGGTGCCGCATTCCGGCGTGGGTCGATCTGCAGCAGACATCGTGAAACTCACGAAATCTCTACCGAATTCGACAAAAACACCACTTTTCATTTGATGATTTCAAAAGGTTAAGGCAAAACCGGGCAGCCCTGAACCTTGTCGATTCTTTCAAACGTTCCACACTGAAAAGCAGGGAACCAGCCCAGAAAGAAACGTCACCAAATAAAGCCGAACCTCTCGAGGAACTTGACATCGTAAGTGTCACCAAAGTTCCTTGTGTCCATGGAGCGAAGGCTCCTGGGGCGGCTCTCGAGAAGTGGTCACACTTTGGGCGGACGATCCAGCCGATAGGCGATCGTGGGGAGCACCACATGCTCTGAAGGATGAGCCATCAGTGACAAGATTGTCGGTGCTGGAATCATGACATCGGCCATCCAACCCCAGCGATCCTGTGGTTCAACAGTGATCACGGGCGCGGGAAGCGGGTTCTGCAGCGGACGTTTTTGACAAGAAGGACCATGACAAGGCTTCCGATGAGGTACCTTGCGAAATGGAACGACGCCAATCGGGTCGGACTGACCGCGATCCATCGTACCGAATTCGCGGTCTCGATCCTGGTCTTGATGATGGTCCAGCATGCCGGAATGCGACATCATGTGACCATGAAGAAGGTAATCACCGCATGTCGCCTCAACTCGGGTCGGAGTGAGTGCGAAAACCCCAAAAACAGCGACAAATGCCAACACGTAGAGCGGCACTCGTCGATTTCGACGATTGAAAACCGGCTCAAAACTCGTGTGGGATCGCTGCAAGAGATGCTCCGAGAATCGGGGAACTCCGAATAATACGGCGCTGGGATCGTGTTTTGCAAGAAATTTCTGGAGAAATTCCCCATCCAACCAAATTATGTGAATCAATTACGTTAGAGAACGTACAAGCAGTTGGGTTGCAACGTTCATTTTTTTCCCGCGAGTATGGAAAGCATCGTTCAACTGTCAGCTCAGTCAACCTTTATCAAAATTATGGGAACAATTGAGACGGTTCAAAACGATTTCACTTTCAGGCGACCATGAGACGCTCGATCCGCTGCATCATTTGACCGGCATCGCGGCCTGAAATTTCAATCGTCAGAACGGTCCCGGTCACGGCTGCCAGCTGCAACATGTCGATCATCGATCGCCCGTCGACAGAAATCGCGCCGTTTGAAATTGTGATCCGTCCAGTGAAATCAGCGAGTTGTTCGATCAGCCGAGTACACATCAACATCGTCAAACCGCTCTTGCCAACAATTTGAATGTCGCGTTTGACTGTTGACTCAATGTATCTGCTCACTTTGCCAGACCTGTAAATTTCAGACGGCGACGAATTAATCATCATTGCATTGAACCTTTTACGCGGATTGAGCTTCCGTGAGACGGGACGTGATGTCCCCCGTCGTCAATTTGCGAAGCGATTCAAGTTTCACGCACGCTTTGGAGATCGAAGTTAGTTTCCACGAATCCCGGTAAACGAAACGCTCCATCACTGCGGACGATATACACGGTTCCGAGTGATCTCATAGACGATATCCGCCAAATTCACGGCGATTTCATAAAAATGCGTTTTTCACATTAAGATTCTGACATTTCTCCATGAAAACAAGCATTTTCCACGAAATGGCGTGATTACTGGTGGGGTGCAAAAAACGACGTCATTGTTGACCACGTGATCTCTTCAATACCCGGAAATACAACGCCATCCCCAGTATCGTGAATTCTTCGTCAGGGGCTTGATTACGCTGAGTGCCATTGCCTCGCTCGTCCGATGTCAATCAGTAGAACAAGCCTCGGCAGATAACAATGACGAATCAACCAACGATTTTGGTGGTTTCCGACGTACTTCTCGTGACGAGAAGTCCAAACACATGTCGACTGCCAATAATTTTCAGGAGTCCCTGACTATGTCGTCGATTTCCTCCTTCACGTCGGGCACGACCTCCTTCCCTAATTCCGATGAGCAAGCATTCAAGCACGAATTTGAGGAATTCCTGGCGGCCCTGAAATCAGGGAATCAATCAGCCGCTGAGTCCGCTTTCGCAGCCATCAAACATGGCTTTCAAGAATCGCCACAATTGACTTCAAGGAAAACGAAGTCGAATCGTCGAGGTTCTTCTTTACGCAAAGCTTCCTAAAAAATGAGGAGCATGGGCAGTTTGCGTTGAATTGGACGCAGGCATAAACCTTCGGAAACCTTAAGATTCTAACTCCTGCAAGCTCAACGATCCCATTTCACATTTCCTCAATTCCTTGAAATGGCTAGAAATCTCGACGATTGGGACCTTCCTGTTCTTCCTGTCTACGCTTTCAGTGTTGTTCGTCGTCAATCTGTGGTGAATTTGCCGATCATATGAGTAGTGATCGCAACTCGGCCGACGATTGATTGCCGACAACCGATTCCTTTTCAATCAATGCGGCATTCGATTGTCAATTTGACACATGGATGCTCACCCTCGTTGGCGGTGAAAAAAGGAGTGCGCAACGTGCCTCGTCAAATTGGCTTCGTCCGTGTCCTGATTGTTTCAGCCATCCTTCTGGGCCTGCCCGAATCGACATTCGCTCGTGGCGGAGGCGGTGGTGGCGCTGTCCATGGCGGAGGGGGCGGGATTGTACGAGGGGGCGGGGGACGAGTCGCCGGTGTCGGGCATTATGGAGGCATGGGGGCGGGTCGTGGTTTCGGCTATGGGGCTCGAGGTTACGGAGGTGGATTTCGTGGCCCGATTGGTGGCCATCGCGGCTACGGATGGGGCTATCCTTTCTACGGATATGGACTCGGTCTTGGCCTTGGATTAGGACTTGGATACGGCCTGTCATCGGGATACGGCGGTTATGGGTATGGTTATCCCGTCTACGTCTATAGCCCAGGGAGTTATTACGGATCGGCCTATTACGTTGACGGTTCGAACACGGCTTCAAGCCCCGTTGTCACGGCCTCGGTTACAACCGTTTCGGAGAGTACCGCAGCGGGCAGAGCTCGAGAATTCGCAGATCGCGGTGAGACGGCGTTCAAGAAAGGTGATTATCAAGGAGCCGTTTATGCGTGGCGTCATGCCATCATGGACGATCCTCAAAACGCTGTTCTGGTGCTGCTTTTGAGTCAGGGCTTGTTTGCAGCGGGTCATTACGAAGAAGCGGCTGGCGCAACCCAGGCCGCCTTGCGAATTTTGCCGAAAGAACATTGGGGCGCTGTCATCGGTCGCTACCAGGACCTCTACGGTCATTCACAGGATTACACCAGACAGCTTCGCGCTTTGGAGAAAGCTGTTCAGGCCAAGCCCAGCGACGCCGGGCTGCGGTTTCTCGCAGGCTACCACTACGGATACCTTGGCTTTCAAAAACAATCGATCGAACAACTCGAAAGAGTCATCCAGATTGAACCTCGAGACGAAGTCGCGAAACAACTGCTGGAGGAAATTAAAAGCAAATCCAACCGGCACGAATCACTTCCGCCAGCACCGATTCCGGCGAAAGAGATAACATGGTCAAAAACACGAACAGGCAATTGATAATCCAGGAAGAACAGCCGTTCGCAAGATTGGCGAAAGTCAAAGGCGTTGTCGAGTTTAAAAGAGACATCATGCGGTACATCATCATCGTCGCCTGCGTCGGAATAATCCTGGCCGGAAGCAGAAATTCCTTGGCACAAAATGTTGTTCCTCCGCCGGGTTTTGCGCCAGGCGGCGTTGACGATTCGACATCCAGCCCCGAACCAATTGCTCCACCCGAGCCGAGAATCTTTTCAGGTTCTGGAGAGCCCTCTGATGTTTACGACGGGTCCAGCTCCGGTGGTTACCCTACTCGGGAACGCGTGTACCCACGAAGTCCTCGTCGCGGAAACCCCATTACGACGATCTCTCCCGTCCTCGTTGCAGAAGCCGACCCACCCCTTCCAAGAGTCTGGTTTCGCCCCGAGGCATTACTCTGGTGGTCCAAAAGCAGCCCTTTACCGGTACCGGTCGTCACTGCTGGCAGCCTCAATGATCCGATTCCCGGTGCACTTGGTCAGCCTGGAACATCCGTCCTGCTCGGAAATCAGAACGTCGGTTTTCCTTCGCAAGGAGGTGGAAGAATCACGTTCGGCTTCACATTTGACGCCGAACAGTCATGGGGTATTGAAGGGACATACTTCCACCTGTCTGACCCGACGGTATCGCAAGGTGTGTACTCGAATGGAGGACAGGGTTCCGCACTACTGGCGTTTCCTTACTATAACCCGCTCACCGGAACCGAGAATGCCTCACCAATCGCCTACCCTGGATATTTCGCGGGGAATGCCGTGTTGACGCTTCAGACCCTCCTTCAGGGGACCGACGTCAATATTCTGCATAACATCCACTATTCCAATAATGTTCGCGTCGATCTGCTGGGTGGCTTTCGGTATGTGAATTTTCAGGAAAATCTCATTTTTTCAACCGACAGCCCCAATGTTTCACCCAACCCGCCTGCGTTTTTCCAAACCTACGACCAGTTCAACGTCATGAACAATTTTTACGGTGGACAACTTGGTCTCCGCGCCAGTTATGACATGGATCGCTTTTTCTTCAACGGCTCGGGAAAGCTGGCAATGGGAAGCACATTTGAAACGGTCTCTGTCGATGGGGGTACGGCGACAAACGCAGGAGGCTACGCGACCGCACCGGGTTCGTACCTGTCACAACCGACCAACATCGGAACGGCGACCCGAAATCAATTTGCGGTTGTCCCCGAAATGAACCTGAACGTGGGATTCCGGCTGCGTCCGTGGGCGAGCATCATCGTCGGATACTCGTTCCTGTATATCAGTTCGGTGGCTCGACCTGGCGACCAGATCAGTCATGTCATTAACCCGTCGCAATCGTCAGCGATCAGCAACTATTTTCCAGCGAATCCGACTGGCCCCTCCCTCCCTGGCCTGAACATCCATAACACGGACTTCTGGGCGCAAGGCCTCAATTTTGCCCTTGAACTCCGCTTCTGATTCGTGTGAAGTTTTCGAGGGTCGCAGATCAGATGTTGATGCTTTGAGGGATACCACCAGGAGCAAGCGTCTCGTAAGGACGGCGTGTCTGATTTCGTTCGGCGATTTTCTTGCCAATGTCGGCAATTCGACTTTGAAACTGTTTCAGCGGACCAGCAACGCGGCCATCGACGAACTGATTGGCAGCGTACTGTCCGAGCTGAGTGTAATGGACGTTCCCAAGAAGGCAGCCCAGCTCCATTTGCAATTCGGCCATATCAAGTGGCGGCAACATCGCCAGAAAATCGGCTT
Organism: uncultured Schlesneria sp.; assembly: GCA_903858935.1. Taxonomy (GTDB): domain Bacteria; phylum Planctomycetota; class Planctomycetia; order Planctomycetales; family Planctomycetaceae; genus Schlesneria. Next base: position 98,884 of record CAIOKO010000140.1, read on the forward strand.
CGGTCGCACCAGACTTTTTGGTGGGAGCCGGTCGGTAACCGGCCAGTGGCATTTTCGGAACATAACTCATCACGTCGTACTGAGGGAAATTCACTGCGGCGTGCTGAACACTACAGGTATAGATAATAAACGTCGCGACTTCGATCAGTTCCTCGATTGTCTGGATCTGACCATCATTCGGCAGGCCTTTGACTCGCCCGCCGTTTTCGGCTGCCAGTTCGCGGCACCAATTCTGTAATTCTTTATCCTTCTGAATTTCCGCGTTATCCGGGTAGTACAACTTGAGGTAAGAACCGACCCATTCGTGGATGGCTTCCCAATACATCGAAGCATCGTCGCGGTACGGATAAACTGGAAAGGCATCGTGATCATCGACCCCTCGTTGTGCGAACGTCAGGGGCAAGAGATCGTTCATGACACGGGTACTTTGAACACCGTGGACCGCCACTTTGCGAGAGGTCTCGATTGTTCCTCCCATTAATTTGTCGACTCCCCCTTTTTCGGCAATCAGGTGTTTCCACGCCGCCTTATTAATCGCAAGAGTTCCTTCAAAGTGAGGCCACAATAACAATGCCAGGGGATGTGGATCCGCCAGGTGTCGATACGACGAGACAACGAAGGCCTCCATTGTCAAATGCGTACGTCCCAGATGGGTTGATGCTTCGTGAATGTTGCCGTCAGCCGTTTCGACGATCGTCTTTGCGATCAACCAGTTGTATCCATCTTTCGGTGTAAAGATGGGGTTGCCGTGTGCGTCAGGTACCTGCTGACACTGAATGGCAACAGGCAACAATTCCTTCGATGGTCCCGTAATCACGAACAGAGCCAGCGGCGCGTAGAGATACTTCTGACCGTTTGGGTAGTTCCCCAGTTCAGCTCCGTCTAACAGTGCATAGTCGGCCAGGTATAGCCGGCCCTCGGCCAGTGCCGCTTCGAGCGAATCGTTTGGGACCCCCTCGCGGAAGATCTCATTCGTAATCGGAAATCGCTCGTCGAGTGTCTTCAACCGCTTGAGCATGACGGGGTTTGGACCAGCCGTTCGCATCGCGGCGAATGCTCGATCTTCTGCAAAATCTTTGGCGATGGGTGGCAATCCGAATGAACGGAAAAGATCGGCATAATCTTCCAGAGACTGGGCAGGAACGGGACGAGATCCGATGCGAGATTCAAATTTCAAGATTTCTGTAATGTGCTTGCGGATATCGGCAACCGCATGGACATCGTGTTCAAACACATCACGAATCTTCGAAATGACCGTCGTCGCTTGCGTCGTACGGACATCGCTCAGGTCCAGCTTCGCCCGATTTTCGAGCATTTCCAGGACTTGTTTACCACACACCTTCAGCCAATGGAGCGAGAAATCGTCCGTGATCGGCACTTGTTTCATGACGGCCAGGGGTGAAACATGCGTGTAATCATACTGATAGAGTCGACGGTCAACCCACAATTTGGAACTGCGATAAAGGCCGCCCCAGAATGATTCTCCCTGAGGTAATCGCGGTGCAGGTTGTGGCAAGAACGCAGACATGCTTGGCCCTTCAGTCGGCTGTATTTCAGATCCACCGTTGGTCGATGGCAAAACTTCGACCACAAACAAGCCTGATTTCATAACTCTAAACACAGACCTTTTCAATCGAAGCAATCGATCTGGATGGACCGATTTCAATCGCGAGACGACATCGTGACGCCTTCTCGAGCTGTGCCGGAAGAGTGAGACTCCACATTACTCTTCAAACATCTTGAAATCTTCTTTCCGAAGTCGCCACAGGTTTTTTTAAACTGTCACAAAGCCCGGCGCGGACGTTCACTCAATCGTGATCCGCCAGTCGCTTTGTTGAGTGTCACACCTGCGAAGAGACCCGAACACGCGAGGTCTGCTCGATTCGGGTCCTCATCCGCCATATTTACCACAGCGTCATCATGGGCCGGCAGATCATCACCTGCAGGAGACGCGATCCAACTCAACAGGCAGTTCAAGGTGCAATTTACGGAGTCTCAACTCGCGGCGGATTCAAGTTTAACTTTTGCGGACGAATCGCCGGGTGTTCAAAGGACTTCGGGTCAATTCTTGCCTTTTCTGCGGAAGCGACGAGTTTCCAGGGATTGCCATTGAAATTGAGTTTGGTCTGGAACTCGATCATCTTTAATACAGTCTTTTGTGCCTCGCCGACGCAGAAGGGTGACTTCAGCAGTTCGACCGACTCGGCCAAATCGATGCCGCCAGGCAACTTTCCGAGAGAGATGATCAATCGGTTCAAAATATTCTCATTGGTTCGAACCTGATCGCCTGTCGTGGCCAGGATCGCTGCTTTGGCCTGTTTAACTTCGCTCTCTGGAACGCGATCAGCGAGCTTCTCGACCCCATCCAGCATGATTTTCAATGCTTCCGGATCATGATCTCTGTCGAGCGCTGATAACAGATACGCAAGCGCATAATTCGCCTGAGATTTATCGGAAGCCATGGCGAGGGCAACGGCGGCCTGACAAAGAGCGGGCCGGGCGGCCACGTTTGCCGAAGCCCTGTTTGACGCCAGGATTTGCTCGAACGCTTCTTGAGTTTCTTCCCCGGTCATCTTGTGCGCCATCACTTGCCAGATTCGCGCCAATTGTCCAATGACCTGAGGCGACTGGGTTGCCTGAATCGATCTCAAATTTTGTTCAATGACCTGTCTGACGATGGCTTGATCACCCTCCTTCTGCAATTTCGGAGCGACCTTTTCCATCGATTTGGCAAGGAGAATCAGGACATCGGGACTGTCCGACACATCCATGGCAATCGCCAGATTATGCGCCACTTCTGCGGCATCATCTTCCGTGAACTTATTCTTACGGTCCAACTCGATCGCAACCGACGCCAGTCCGAGGCTGAGGACTCGCAACAGGGACGTTTCTTTTGTGCTTTTAATTTTGTCAAGAATTCTCTTTACCGCTTTTTGCCCAACTTCTTTCGAGATATCTCCACCGACGAACCCGATTTTTTCGACGATCAGTTGAACAATCTCGGAATTCTCGGTCGAGACGAGAACCGCAAGCATTCGTTCGATGGCCTCCTCGGCAATACTTTCAGGAATGTTTTCGGGAATGATCGAGAGGGTTTCCGAAAGGAGACTCAGTTCGATCGGCGCATCGAACGCCTTGTCGCTCATTTTGTCCCTGATAGTTTCATACGCTTTTTTAATTATTGAGGGGTTAACAACTTTTTCCATCCCTCGAAGTCCGTAAGCTAAGGCCCGAACCTTTTCTGCGTCTTTGCAGGAATCCATCCTTTTCCAGATTTCTTCGGCGAGCACATCGGCAGCGGCCGCATTCAACTTGCCACCGACGGCCCGCATACTTTCTTGAATTTTATGAATTACAAAGGCTCGCTCAAATCGATCGAGCGCTTTAAATAGCGAATCGAAAACCTGCTGGCTGTCAGACATCGACAACGGTTTCGGTAACGTCGAAAGTCCGATCGACAACTGGTAGAGATCCATAGGAAGCGTTGCCGTATTTCCAATACAGGTCAGCAGGATCCTGGTTGCTTCGGCATTTTCTTCGTCAGTCATCTGGACCGGTATTGCACAAAGACTTTCGGCAAAGAGACGTAAACCCTTGCTGGAATCCTCGTGCGCCATCACTTTCAAGATTCTGGCGATCGCAGTACGCGCTGCATTTTCCGGCAATTTGCCGCTCAATTGACCCAGGCCCCTGCTCAATTCGTATAACGGATCAGGCTCTTCCACCAACTGCATGGCTTCGAGCAGCACGTTGGTCGCCTGTTGACTGTTTGACTGAGAATGATGAATGGCCACCGCGGTCAGACATTGAGCAAAAACACGCATCGTTTCCGAATCCTGAGCTCGCCTGGCGGCTTGCAGAATTTCGTCTTCTGTGACTTTAAAGTCGTCTGGCTTGATCCGCCCGCACCAGGATTTAATCGTTTCAACAAGACTATTGCGGACCTCGGTCCGTTTCGTGTTTTCGATCGCCTGAACGATGTATTTGATGCCACGCGCGGCGTTAATGTCTACGATGGACCCCAAAAACTGGACCAGGAAATAAGATAGAATTTCAGTGGTTCAGTTTTGGAGGGGAAGATGCCCGGTAAGCGTAATATTCGGAGCGGGAGTTTCAAAGCGAAGGTTGCGATCGCAGCGTTGCGAGAGCAGGAGACCTTGGCGCAATTGTCGAGCCGATTCACGGTTCATTCGACTCAAATTAATGTTTGGAAGCGTCAGCTTTTGGATGGCGCGGA
>CAIOKO010000141.1 GCA_903858935.1 uncultured Schlesneria sp.
GAATCTTGCGGTAACTGATGCCAATTCCGACCCGCAGGAAAAGGACTTTGCTGCGCAGGCACGGCCCCAGTCGACTTCCAAGGAGTTCCCCTTCCCCTGCTTGCTGCACCCACTCCCCACAATCCTCGCAACACGCGGCGGGATGGCGATACAAGACGACGCGATACTGCCCGTCGATCAGGTCTTCTTGCAGATGTTCCGCAGGATCGAAACCATCCCGAGTCGTGACAGGACCCTGACAGAGAGGGCAACACTTCGGTGGCGCGACATCGAAATCCCAATCGTATTCCTTCGGTGTTTTTCGATACCAACCCGGATGGCCAACAGGGGCACCACGTTTCTTCCCGGATTGAGAACCGCCCGCCGCCGGCGCGTCCGGCTTTTTTTCGTGTTTCTTCTGCGCGTTCGTCGCGAATTTGTTCTGCCGTTCGAGCTTCAGCTCCAGTATTAACTGCTCCAACTCTTTCTTCAGACGCTGATTCTCTTCAAAAAGCGAGGAATTCCGTTTTCGCTCCGCGTCAATAGTTCCATGCAATTGGCGAAGAAACAGCTCGTTGTCATTCGCTTGATCTACAACCGCACCGATGGCCGCACCACCCAGATGGGGGCAGTGGCAGACATTCGGGCAACTCTGTTCGAGTTGTGGGTAGAAAACAAATGACATTGGCATCCATTCCGAGTGAGGAATGCCGACCATCTACCCCAAAATGCTGCCACTGCCAAGATCATTCCCAAGCAGGGTGGACTAAACTCTTACAAGTGGCTTGACGATCGAGACAGACCTGACTCTGACATCCGAGACCATGTTAGAGACAGGTGGAATGGGTCCGAAGAAGAATTCCCAGTGTTCGCAAAAGCTGTCGAAGCTGAGTTTGAAAAGCAGACAAATCAACGAAAAAAGACTGCCGAGATTCAACAGAGCATTCAAAAAGCAGGGCATGCTGCTTTCGTTGATCGTGTTTCAGGCGGAAAGGATTGAAAACGTCAAATTCTGCCACTGATTCATTTCGTCAGGGATTCAAGAATCATTTTTCGGAAGGTCAGCGAAACCCTTCTTCGCCGTGTAATCAGCCTGTCGCCGATCTTGTCGCTTTTCCTTGCGGGAATGCCGTGCGTCCAAACGAAGCGGGCATCTTCCTGCAAGATGACAAGGCTTCGGGGTTCAAGCAGCAACGGGATGATTTCGCCTGTCCGCTTGTTGGTCATTTCCATAACGCACGGTGAACCCAAACTCAACGAAATGACCGTGTCTGAAAAGCACGGTACGCAATCGATGTGATTGGCGATGCCCTGACCAGCCATGTATTCGTTCACGATCACTTGGTCAGGCTGTTCACTGATGAAACCTCGCTCGACCAGCATGACGCCCAAAACATTCGCCCAAATTGGCAGCGGACCGATTCTCATCGAAGGGTCAACGCTTCGGGATTTGTAGTTGTATCGGTAGCCGTAGTGCTGAACTCGCCGTTTCAAGTCGTCTAGCCACGGCTCGCTATCGATCTGTTTCAGCAACTGGTCATGTCGACCTTGGTCGATGAAATTCGGGACGTACCGCAAGCCAGTCACGCCAATGCCTGGCGCATTCTGGATGATCGGTTCAGGTTCGTCTTCAAATAATTGCCGTTGCGTTTCGGTCACTCCTCCAACTCCTCCATCGCATCCTTGAATGTCTGATTCACCAAAACTGCGTGCAACAGCTTGATGGTAACGTACTGACCCCGCCTTCCGCTCACGTTAATGTACGAAACATTTTCTGCTTCATCGGCATAAACTGGAAACAGCACGCCTTTCGTGTAGTCCTTGAACTGATACCACGATGCGTTTTTGTTGGGGTTGTCAGCATTTTGAAATACCAAGCAAATCTTGTCGGCTGCGAACTCTGTCAAAATTCGCTTGATCAACTTCACGAGTGCGGGAACGTCAATCGTCTGACTCGCAAAGTAGTACGAGAAATTCAGGCAAATTGTTGCGCCAAAAAAGCCTCGGTGTTTCCCGATTGCAGTCGTTAATTCACGGTTGGCATCTTCAGCATTTATATACTCGAATGTGGATTTGGAGTTGAAAAGGCGTCCTGCTGCCTCTTGAACTTCCTGCCCGAAAGACAGCATGGCGTCCGACTGATCGATGCCGATGTAGTGGAATGTCAAACCAGCCTTGCTTTTGTCTTTGCCGCCATGCTTGAGATTATAGACAGCCATCGCAATTGCGGCTGTGATAGGGCCGCAACCAAAGTCAACGTGGATCAGATTATTTAGAAAACTGATTTTGTGTTTCTTACGAGCGTTAAGCAACACGTGGTACAAGCTAACCGCATGACCTTCCATGTAATAATAAGCATAAATCACGACCAAATCTCTGATGGTCAGTCCCTTGACGCCTTCCAGAAAAGTGCATTGCCCACGTTCGATTAAGTCTGAGCGATGCTTCCAGTCAGTATCAGTGACTTCTTTCTTCCACGCTGTCGTATCTTCATGGTCCTCAAATTCGGAATTGATGAACGTCTTAAAAAAGTTGGTCAGATTTTCGTTTCTGTCATGAAACAACTGTCGTTCTCCAAAAAGCGCTTTACCAGTCAAGCCACGACAGCATTCTACCGAACCAAAGCGTTATCGTCTTGCCTTCGGACGACAATAACAGCCTTGGCCGAAATCAAGACTGTTTCGTCCCGTTGACCAGACGGTCACCAAGCCTTTCAACCGATCGCTAAGTCGTGACGAATGCGGAACCATCTGGCACACTGACCTGCTGCCCCGAACTCGACATGGCAAAGCTACCGAGAAAGTCCGTGTTGAAATACTTTTCAGTCTCGGGCTTTGGCTCGATGGCGACAGCGTTTTTATTTTTGAACCAGTTTCTCAACATAGACTATCATATGAAGGCTGATTCATTTTTCAGACGGTTGTTTCTTCCAGTTCGTAGACGGAACGTTTTGGTCCAATTTGGCTTTCAAGCCACAACCGTGGGGACACAGCACGATATGAGTTTCGCTTATTTCGATTGCTGAGCCGACTTCGCTAGCTTCACGCAAATCGCCGCCTTAACTGCTACGCCAGCAAACAGTTAGAATACAATTTGTCTGCAAACGAAAGTCCTCGCGACATCGAACGTGCTGTGTCCCCGGGGACGAAGAACTTCGGTTGCAACCGAAGCGGATCGCTGAAAAACAAAGTTCCCGAAAGAAAGGGAGACGAACACGCTGACTGTTCCCACAGGGGCCAAACATTGAATGCGCCAGGAAGGACCCATCGTCATCACGGACAAGGGTTACGTCCTAAAGGCCAGGAAGACCGCCGAGTACACCCAACTTCTGAAGAAGATGGTCAAACGCTGCGTAAACGAGAAAAACTACGAAACCCCAAAAGAAAAATCCGATCGCCGATCCTGTTTCGCCGTTTCGATCTCGAAAATCTACTGGAGAGCTGGGTGATGGCGAGACAAGTCTGCTGGGACTTTCGCTTTCAACATACTTGTATCCCGCACCACCGAAGGCACTACAGTGAATCACTGGTCCGTTCTCACGTAGGAAACCAGTTCCTTCACAGACGGTGCATCGATCGTATGGCAATCTCGTCTCCTCACTCATGCAGCAAAATTATTGATGTCAGAATCTTAATAATACATGCGGTCGACCCAACTCGATCCTGATCCTCGATCAAAATGAGTAACGGCTTTTTAAAAGTAGTACCGCTAATGTGTGTTAGCGGTACTACCTTCGCTGGCGGTCAGTTCACATTGAAATCCCTGTTACATGATCCAGCTTTTGGTTTCGGTATATGCTCAATTGACCGGTACTGGGTGAACTCTGTGTTGATAAAAAAACTGGAAGCGTGACACGAAAACCGTATTGACTGTGATTTTGAAAGCCCTTAACGTTCCGCTACCAAGCTAGGAAATCAATCGCTGAATCAACAAGTCGTAAGACTTGCGA
>CAIOKO010000142.1 GCA_903858935.1 uncultured Schlesneria sp.
CCCGAGCCAAAATCGATACAGGACTGACGGTCCTGCTTAATAACCTCGTTTTGATCCAGAAAGCTCAAGCGTCTCAGAATTCAAAACTCCTCACAAACCCTTAAAGTCACAAATGGAAAGCAGGACAATCTCTTTACTCGGCCGCCGGTCTGCGGCTTAAAAAAGATCGGCCAACAAATGCAAAATCAGCACGGCCTTCACTCTATTTTGAATTGAGAGGATTTCGGTTTGAAACAAGACTTTCAGCGTTTCTCCACTTCGTTTGCTACAACCATAATGTTGCTCAAAAGACTGTTTTTGATCGCGATGATACTAGCCTGCTTCAGCAACACCTCGAACGCCGTGGATCTTCCCTGGATCACTGTTGCAGGTGATCGGGCCGGGTTTATCCTTGAACATCAGGACAAGCGATTTTCCCCTTGGGGATTCAATTACGACCACGATCAAAAAGGACGATTGATTGAAGACTATTGGGAGGTGGAGTGGGACAAAGTTGAGCGGGATTTCCAATCCATGAAACAGCTCGGAGCCAACGTCGTCCGCGTTCACCTCCAACTCGGCAAGTTCATGGAATCAGCAACGAAACCAAATAAAAAGGAACTCGAACGACTTGGAAAGCTCGTCACTTTAGCCGAGGAGGTTGGCCTGTATCTCGATCTGACGGGATTGGGCTGCTATCACAAAACGGATGTACCAGACTGGTATGACAAGCTCGACGAACGTGGCCGCTGGGACGCTCAGGCGACGTTCTGGGTCGCTGTGGCAGAAACATGTGAGAAGAGTCCCTCAATTTTCTGTTATGACCTGATGAACGAACCGGTCGTGCCCGGCGGAAAACGCAAAGACGGCGATTGGCTGGGCCCGGCGTTCGGAGGCAAGCACTTTGTTCAAGTGATTTGCCTTGATCAAAAAGACCGCCCCCGCGCTGAGATTGCCCGTCAATGGATTCAACATTTAGTGAGGGCCATTAGAACGAAAGATACGCGGCATTTAATTACAGTCGGACTGGTCGATTGGAGTCTCGACCGGCCTGGATTGACTTCGGGGTTTATCCCAGAAGTGATTGCCATCGATCTCGATTTCCTTTGTATCCATCTTTATCCGGAAGCAGGAAAGCTTGATGACAACCTGAAAACGCTAACGGGGTTCTCGGTCGGAAAGCCAGTGGTCATCGAAGAAACATTTCCGCTCAAATGTTCCATGACTGAATTCGGTCAATTCATTGAAAAATCCAGAAAGCACTCAGCCGGATGTATCGGGTTTTTCTGGGGCCAGATGCCCGAAGAACTTCGCAGGTCAACAACAATCGGCGACATGATGACGCTTGGATGGCTGGAGTTTTTCGAGCGACGGGCGAAAGCAGAAAAGTAATTTGCGTTGTTAAAAGCATCTGACGTTCGCGACATAACCAGTGTATTGTCATCGCGCTCGCTTGAGGAACTTGACATTGTAAATGTCGTAAAAGCTCCTTAGTTACATGGAGCGGAAGCTCCTGGCAAACCGCTTGCAGCGGTTCTTGATCTCAATTTGAAGAGATATCGCCGGGTGAGCGACATGCCTATTATCGGTGGGGCCACCCAAGGAATGAGCTGCCAGGCGCCGGGAAGCTGAAATCCGAACAGCCGATTTGCACCGAAGACGATGAACGCGGTATGAAACGCCACTCCGGTGCCGCACATGTGCCAGACGTGTCGATCGAGCCAGGCGCCGTCCCCAGGTGCTGGACCAACAACGTATCGCCATTCGCGCAACACTGTGACGACACCGAAGCCGCCGACAACGGTTGGGATCAGATACGCTGCCAGAGGCATGCCGCTCGTTCTGTTTTGTTGAGTTCCCAGACGCCATAGCCCGAAGGTCAACAACCCCACGGCACATATCATTGTGATCAATAGCCAGATGGGAAGACTTGTGTACCGAAGCTCGTCGTGTCGGTCGCGTTTGCGCATCACCTGAACACCAAACACCGCTCCAGAAATTGTTGCAGCAGACAGGTAAAGAAGAATCGCGAAGATGAATTGATAGACCTCACGCTGCCACGCTGAGTCCGAAGCGCGTTGAATGTGGGGCGCGAAGCTATCAAGATGCACGAGTGCCCAGGTGGAACTGAAGAGAGCCGATCCGCCAACCACCCAAGTCACGACAGCGAACGCTTTACCAAACTGGACGTGGCATTTCCCACCCTTAGGGGCGGCGATGATCAGCCAGAATAATGCCAGCCCGACAAATCCCAGACCAACGTGTAAGACGCGGAGAATCAGATGCAGTGATTGCAGAAGATGTACTCCATCAAAGTCTCGGGATCACGTGAATTGTCGTCGTATTCAATCGAGTCCCTTCGATCCAGGCTCGCGATTACTTTTGCGTGAGCTCGCAAAGTCGGCGCAAGCGGTCCCAGGTGAAGATTCCGGACGCGTGACTGTCACTCCAGACGATCTTTAATGCATAGTTCCCCGAGTACCCGAGTTCAACCGGCCGAATGTCATCAGGGATCGATTCCGCACGCAGGACTCGCACTCCTGTAATCTCATCAATGCACTGAGCACACGGACATTCACATCGCAACAGCTTGAATGGTAAACGAAACGTCTGGCCATCGGGCCAGGCGATCTCGAAAACGCCAGCCTCTTTCAGAGCTTTAAGCGACTGCGGTGGAAGCGAGTCTGTCACGAGATTTCTTTCTACAACCAATATATCGCGCAGGTTTGAGGCGCAGTGACAATTTCAAAACAGGCCTGCGGTGCGCCAAGTTATAGCCGATTGCTCAAGCTCGACAACAGTTTCACAACGCGAGAGAGACGATACCATTCATAACCCATCATTGACGCGCACGAAAATCAATCTTTGAAGGGGTGGGCGACTTGTTCCCAGAATTCGTTGAAACGTTCGGGGGTGAATTTTGGGCTGTTATCGGAATCGTGGCATTCTATGCACATCGACTTCTTTGCATCGGCAAGAGTCCGACGAACCATCTGTCGACCTTCGAGAAGCTCATCCATATTCGTGCTGTTTTCCTCACGCGAGACGTGCATACTGCCGGGGCCATGACAATTTTCACATTGTTGCCCAAGCAGGTGTGCTGAAGTTTTTTCGTCGACGTAGCCGCTTTCGTAACGGAGCATTTCTTGCGGATGCCAGCCGGTGATATGGCACGACAGGCATTCGGGATCAAATTGACGTTGGATCCAATCGATTTTTTCGGCGGCCCGATTTTCGTGCCAAGGTCCTTCTTTCAGTGTTGTGAAAGCAACACCGTGGCCGGTTTCTTTCCAATGGGCAAACGCTTTCGTATGACATTCACCACACTTCGCGGCACCAACAAACGTCTGTCCAGACGAGTGCTTCAGCAGCAATTCGTCCGAAACAGCAATCCCTTCGTCCTGTAGCTGCTGTTGATACTGCTTCATCAACTCGCGCATTTCTGGATGATTCTTGAAACGATCTTTATCGAGTTGAATCAGTTCAAAGCGAAACGGCTGGTCAACGTTATCAGGATAGAAGCCAAGAATCCCAACCCGTTTTCCTTTATGGCCGACGTTCAGTACCCAGGATTTACCGACGGGGATTGGCTTACCATCGGGTTCGTCGTATCCACCTGCCGCAAGAACAATCCGAAATTGAGGATACGCTTTGGCAAGATTCAATGCTTCTTGTTCATTCCCATGACATAGCAACACCATCAGATCGGGCTTCGACTCCTCAAGCGACTTAATCACATCGGGCAGCACCTCATCAGGCTCGCGCAGCGTGATATTTGTATTCACACCGGCCGGCGCTACTCGATCACGCAAACTTGGGCCGAAGACTGACGTCACGCCAATCTTCACCCCTGACTTTTCGATCAGACGATATCGCAGGGGCCAGCCGAGATCGGGCTGATCAAACAGAACAACATTGGCAGAAACAAGCGCAACCGAGCTTGCCATGTCTTCGGGACTACCTGGCATTCGCGTCAGAATGAAGTCGGCACCAAGTTTCAACTCTTCCAGCCCGACTCCAACAGCCGAATAGTGCAGCTTCTGAAAACCCTCAAACAGCTTTTCGAACTTGATCTGATCCTGGCGACGTGATCGCTTCAGAGTTCCGCCGACGTCCAGTCCGACAAGTTCCCAGCCTTTATCTTGCGTGACAATTCTGACGAGATCGGCACGCCGAGCCATCCCACCCGACTGAGTTTCCGAACAGCCACACGGCTCAAGATATCCGTGTTGTTCGCCTGTCAACAGAAAGGCGATTGCCGGTTTATCCCAACCATCAAGATAGGGCCGCACCGCAGTTTCAGGACTACCGTCCAAACCCGATTCCTGGGTTGGTAGTGCTGCTGGCTTGCCGTTGGTCGTTTCAACAGCCTTCTCGGGCACCGTCCCAGACCCTGTCGTTTTGGGAGGAACTACCGCTGAAGGTTTACATCCTGAAATAAGAATGCTGACAGCAATAATCAAAGCGAATGAACGAACATTCCACCGAACCGTAGTGTAAATCACATTCCCTCCTGGAATTGGTATTTGTTATTCAAATCGCATGATAGTCGATGGCCAATTTGAATTCAGGAGCACCCGGATGGTTAAACTTCAGATTCAAAATTTCCGCATCCTCGTTGCGATGCTTTGCGGGAACGCCAGGCGGGATTTCTACCTCGACCTGGTATCTCTTTGATTTTCCAAATGGTTTTCCTGCTTCGGGGATCGTCAACTTGACTCGAGCATCGGCTGGTTCGATCGATTTCAACTCGAGTTCTTCATCAAGATCCTTCACGATGAACGTTAACTTCGCCTTTTTGCCACTCGCTGCAGGGAACTCACCAAAAAACAACCGGTTGGATTCGACATTAAACGTCGCCCCAACAACACCTCGAATTTCAATCGGGCCTGATCGCCGACCGCCAACCACAAACTCGGTATTCATCTCCGAGTCGCCTGATTGACACTTCAGATAAATTGATTCACGAAATTTTCCAATCGGGACATCGGGACTCCCGTCAACTTTGATGATGTAACCACATTTTGCCTGATATTTTGCCAGCAGCAGTGCATCAGCAGGTTCCCAGGTCACTTTGACCTTCGAATTTTCGCGCGGCACTTCAGTTATCGTGAAGCTATCAAGGACTTTGGAGCCCAGGTAACCTTCTGCATGTGATGGCTCGGTCGCAGACATGTCGCCAAAGTCCCAGAAACCTTCTGGGATAAGATGCAGAGGCTGGTCAATCGCTCCCATGATGGCAAATTCGATTTTACGTTCGTCGGGGTCTGTGGTGAAAACAGGAACGACTTGGCGGAACTTTTCGTTCTGAGCCTTCATCACCCATTTGACCAGAATATTGATCGATTCACCCGGGGCGATCGATCCTTCTTTAACCGCTTCACCGTCCTTTATCATCGCTTCGCCGTTTTGCGACGTGATTTCCCCGACCGTGCACTGGCAAGTCGGTTTACCCATTTTGAATTTGAGAACGCCCTCTCCAATGTTCTTGAGGGTAAAAACGTGCTCGTCTTTGTCGCCGACGTTCTTCACTCCAAAATTAAATTCGAGCTCAGTGAGCTCTGCCTTCCCATAAGGCCCCGATTCAGGCATCGGGAGATCGTCCACGGTAGGAACATGCTTTTTGGCCTCGGCAACAGGATCAACTTTCGGCGTTATCGGCAATGGTGCACCGAATCGGCCAACCCAAACCACCAGGCTCAGGGCACCCAGCCCAAGAATAAGCGACAGAACGATCGAAAACGGTTTCACTGATCGGGCCTCTCTGATTTTGTTGCAATGTTTCGACCGGCTTATGCCGAGCGTAAACACGCGCATCACGCAGTATATGCGAAATAAATCTCACTGCAATTCGACCGGTCCAAGAGAACGTCAGATATCACGACCCTCATTCTTTTGGACTGTCTAAAAGCGATTCTAACCGGATTCGTATCTGGTCCGTAAGATATCGATCAATATGACCTCGCTCATGGTTGATTGCATCTTGCTGCAGCGATTGACGGGCAACCTCTTTTGCCGAATCTCTAAATCCAGCAGAATTGCGAGCGAACGCCAGTTCAGCCATTAACGACGCATTAGTCGGGTAGCGAGCCCATACACGCTCGTACGCCGCGACCGCTTCTTCAGCATCTTTGGCATCCTTCGTCGAGTACCATCGTTCAATCCACCATGCCCCCAAACGAACGTCGTCCCGAAAACTGGTCGGATCACGCAACTTGACATCGCGCATCAGTCCTACGGCAGTTTGAAACGAATCGTTGGAATGAAACCGATCCGACTGGGTACGACGATACGCCAATTCAGCCCGTCGACGAGTTGCTTCAGCGGACCAGCGGTCCGCTGCCTCTGCAGCCATATATTCATGGTCTGCCGCATCCAGCATCCCTCGTCGAACAAGTTGATCTCCCGCAAACAGTTTCTCATTAGCGATGGAAACAGGCCGAATCCCCGTTACGAAAATGGCGATGAATAGCGCGAAACTGACTGTCCCGAGAATGGCGGTATTTCCAAACCCAGGACTGCCGCTGCATTTTGCCATGCCGAGCCTTGATCCGTCTGCCGCAGCGATTAATGCCATCAACAAGAGGCAGATGGCTGGCATACCGATCCCGCCAGCACCGCACAAATGAGCAAGAAGTCCAAATGCCGCAGAGACCCAGCCCAACGCAATTTCAGGGGAATTTGCATATACGAGCGGAAGCCCCCGGCGAATAACCCAAAAAAGAGTCGCCGCTAACGGCAGCAGGATCAGCAACCGGTCGTCTGCCCCTGTAAACAAAAAAATGACCCACGTCATTCCGACAAAACAGAGGACAAAATAGAGCATCAGCGGACGGTCGAAAGATTCAGAAATCTCCGCCGCATGACGCAAATCGACAGCCGTTTTTGACAAGAACAGTACGATGGTCAACAGGCCAAGAACTGCGGTCAAACCGGCATTCGCAGCGACATCCAGCAAAAGATTATGAGGATCAGAAATCTCTTCACTCGCTTCTGGAAGCTTGTACAACAAGTAATTCCAGCGGAACTGCCCCGGCCCGACGCCAAAGACAAAATGATCCCTGATCATTGGCAATGTGGCTGACCAGTATTGCAATCGATATTGAAGCGACTTCGGTGCTTCGGTCAAAACCTGTTTGTCCAGACCACCAAATCGACCGAGTCCCAGGCCAGCCACCGACAAAAACACCGTCACGGCCAAAACCAGACGCCAGTTCATTCCCGTTAACTTGATATTTCGTGTCAACAAGACTTGCAGACAAAGTCCGATCGCAGTTCCGATCCAGGCGGTTCGGCTTTTCGTCAACAACAGGCACCAACTTAAGAGGATCAGGATTGCAATCCAAAAGACCATTCGTCGCCATTTTGTCCGATCGGATGATTTCCAGAGCGAGGTCGCAACGCTGACCGTAAGAATGAAACAAACGGAAAGAAATCCCCCGAGATTATTGGCCAGCGCAAAGAAACCGATGGGTTCGCGACTGTCCCGTAGTCGCTTTTCAAAAAGCGTCAAAGACGGTCCTTCGACAGGGATCTCTTCTTTGACTAACTCATTGCGAATGATTGCAGCCTCGACCGGGTCGGCGACTTTCAGCCGATCGAACATCGGACCATACTTCGCCGCGATCGATGGAAACTCCACATAGTGCTGATACAACCCCAAACCCGCGATCGAAGCCCCTGCGGCAATCAATCCCGCCAACAATTCTCGGCGAAAGAGAAAAAACTGACATTGCTGCCTGAGCAGAAACCAACCAGTCGCAACACCAATCCATTCCCAGGCCAAATTGATCGCAGCACGCTTGTCACCGATGGTGACGACGACAATCAAGGCAGAAACAACATGCCCACCGGCTAACAGCGCCACTCCCATCCCAAACCAGCCTGGGGTCGAGATTGGACATGAGGATTTCCACGAGACAATTACCCATAAAAACAGAGCTACCAGCCAGAAACTGACCATCCAAAGCGTTTCGCCTCGATCTGCAGACTCAGCGACACTAAAGAATCGCATCAACAACAGCACAAGTGTCAGGCCACCGCAAAGCATGAGTCCAACCGGTTCGTCGCCGGTCGTAGATCGACTGTTTTGCAGCGTTGATTCGGGCTGAGGCCCCCTGCGAATACTCGCACTCTTATTAGCCATTCAACGTATCCATACTTTTGAGGAACATGGCGCGGGAAGTGCCGCCAGTGTTTCTGAGGTGCATGGCGCGGAAGCTCCTGACCAACCGCCTGTGGCGGCTCACGAGGAATAGTCCCGTGGGGCCGCTTCCAGAATGGCAATCAACAGCAAAACACAACCAACGCACGCGACGACAACGACCGCTGCGTTCCAACTGTTTACTGCGTAGAGGGTCAGTCCAAGCAGTCCGGTTGTCAACGTCGTTAACAGCACGGTCAAAACAGCCTGGACCTTCGTCAAACCTAACGCAACAAGCCGGTGAGAAAAGTGCTTTTTATCAGGTTGAAAAGGGCTACGCCCCTCCTTCAGTCGGATGAACACAACCGAGCAGATGTCGTACAGGGGAACTGCAAGCACACACAAAGGAGCCAGAATCACATGCTGATTTCGATCGGTCGGCGTGTAAAACGTTCCCAATAACGTCATCGATGCAATGCTGAACCCAAGGAAATAACTTCCCGCGTCCCCCATAAAGATCCGGGCCGGAGACCAGTTATGACACAAGAACCCGATCAGTGACCCCGAGACGATCAGAAAAAAACCTCCGACAAACCAGTGCGGATCACCCGGTTTCGTCAGCATCATCACCGCAAAGATCGTACTGACGATCAACGCGATCCCGCCCGACAATCCATCCATATTGTCAAGAAAATTGAAAGAATTCACCAGCACGACAAACCACAGAACCGAAACGAGTCCTCCGATCCAGGGATTGCTGACGAACACAGTAGCCCTCACGCCCGCTAGAACGACAGCAATCGAGACCCCGAACTGGATTGCGATCCGCAACTTCCATGACAACGGACGAAAATCGTCGACCAGACCTGTCACCGCCAGAATCGAGGCGGCAACGATAACTCCCCAGAGTTCGCGCGATCGAAACACTGCTCCAGCAAGATGTTCTCTCAACTCAAGCGGCATCCACGACGGTGGCGATTTCGTCCAGATCAGGATCAGGATTTGTGCAGCCGCAAGTGGCAAAACGACGCCGCACCAGATGCCAATTCCCCCACCTAAAGGGGTCGGCACAACATGGACTTTGCGCGCCGCCGGCTTATCGATTAAGCCCACGCGTGGCGCAACCCAGCGCATAAATCCCGTCATCAGGAAAGAAACCCAGAAGGCGGAAATCAGACAACCAGCAATCAACGGCCACATGAATCAAGCGGTTCCGGCAACAAATAAAGGAACTGAAACTCGACCATTTACGCCGCTTCGGAGGAAACGTTGGAGCTTAGTCCCCTCTGGGAATAAGTAATCTTCGAAATAGAGTTCAGCAAATTTTAAAATCCAGGCCGCAGCATCGCTGTTCTTTCCCTCGCGATCACTTTCCTGCATCGGCTTTTGCGTCTGTTCCTTCATCGGCATTGCGCTGAGCTTTTTTGATCCCCTGATAGGTCTTGTTAAAAAACTCGGAGATTTTTGTTTTCATGGCCGGTGGAAAACCCCCTCCGAGCAATGAGTTGATGGAAATGGTCCCCAAAGCACCACTTTCATCCCACACGATCGCCGTATAAGCCACTCCCTCTTTATCGACGTCTCGAGCCACAATCCGTACTCGACACATCAGTTCGCTGACTAACTTCTTGTCAGCGTCTTTGACTTTTTCTGCTTGTTGAAAGTAGATCAAAACGACCACAAGCGCAGTGCTTCCTTTGACCTGCGATTGTCGAGTCACTTTCGTCCAACCCGCTTTCTTAATCAGATTTTTCTCAACCTGTAGTTCGACGTTGTCAGTAACCCGCCCGCTCGGATCGAAGGTAAACGGAAGCATGATGATAATGGCATCATGTATCTGCCCGAGAAGCATATTACCTTTCGTCGTTCCTGCCAGATTCTCGGCCCGTCCAAAAGCTTTTTCCGTATAGACGAGTGGAAGGGCCTCGGGAGACAGTGGTGTGACCTTATCACCTCGACCGGATATCACATCACGAATATCTGTCGCAGACGCAGCAAAGTTCAGATTTTCGCCCTCGATTTTGAAGCTATTAACTCCAACAACTTCACCGCGCATGTTGACTAAAGGTCCGCCGCTGTTGCCGGGCGAAATGGGTGTCGTCGTTTGCAAGTACGTTCCTGCCGTCCTTGCCGAAAACTCCGGCGTTTTTCGAATCGCCGAAATGATTCCGTCCGACGCCGTGAATGAGAGTCCGCGGGGAGCTCCGAACGCGGCAACCTTCTCACCTTTTTGAGGGAGTTCACTCGCAACTCGGACTTGATGTAAGGGTTTTTGACCTTGGTCAATCTTGATAATTGCAAGGTCGCGTTCTTTATCAACAGTCGTAAAACCAACGACGTTAGACTTAGCACCCGTTTCGAACTCGACCTCAGCCGATTTACCTCCTTCAATCACGTGGTAATTTGTCATAATGCTGCCGTCAGTATCAATGACAAAACCACTTCCGACACTTGCCCCTTGATCGCTCTTCACAATGATCCGAACGACCGATTTTTCAATCTGTGCCACCAATTCGGGCATGCTCAATTCGCGAAGTGGTGCAGAGTTGACAGGTATTTCGGGCTTCTGAGTCGTACCGGCCGGGGGAAGTCCTTGAGGATTTGGAGCAAGATTGTTCGGCGGCTGTAATGCCGGAGCGTTCATATTCCCTGAATTCGATCCGCCAGAATTGTGTGCGATTGCCGGATTCGCCGGCATCGGGTTGTGTGCTGCGACTGGCGCCGGCGACGATAATTGCGGGCTTGATTGAGCGACCGCCGGTTGTTGTGGCATCGAAAGCGGAGGGACCGTCGAAGTCACAGCGGGCGTTCCTGGCGTGGTGACTGGCGCCGTTTGATTTCCACCACGCATTAACGCCAGAACCAGCCCCAAAATGGCAGTTCCGCCTACGCCCGCGCCAATCCCAACCAGCATCGGAGAGATGCCCCCCGACTTAACACTTTTACCCTTGGATTTCTTGCTGCCGGAAGAGCGGCGTGGCAATTCCTGCTCTTCGGCCTCAAGAGGAACACGAACCCCCTCGCCGCACGCAGGACATTTCACGCGTTTGCCCGCCGCTGTTTCGCTTGCAGAAAACTCATTCGAGCAGGCTCCACAACTGACGGGAATTTTCATGGCAAACTTTCTGCGAATAAACGCGACGTCAATTGATTAGATTAAATAACAAGCCACCAATGACATGTTGATGATCAGAATTCCTGTCGGACGCGCCTCGGAATTGAAACCAGAAGCCAATCGAAAACTTCGCTTGATGTGTAATGAGCGCAGCAAAAATTCACGTTATGATGCTACCAACGGCACCTATCGAATGCCAACAATTCGGCCAATCAATTCTTTCAACGGTCCAATTCATGGAAATCTCGCTGCAACCCGAGCCTAAACTGCAACCTCGCTACTGGGCTTTGGGCTTGATGTTGTTGCCAATTGTCTTAGTGTCAAATCTCCCCTGGTGGGTTCGTCTTTTGGCCTGCATTTTACCCTTCTCACTGACGGGGACGTATCGGATATCGACCGTCAATGGCGATAAGTTTCGCACACAGCTCTACTTTGCGTTCATCCCCCTGAAGCCAGAGAAATGCAATCTCTCTGGCGTGATTTATGTCGAAACCAAATATAATTCCGCAGGACCAGGGATCTGGACGTTCCTGTTGCTGGGGCCACTGCAATTCATTTTCAGCTTCATTTTTGACATGCTGATCCCGGTTCTGGGTGGTGCGTATGAAATCTGGTTAATCACCGCCAAAGGACGTGAAATCGCTGCATGGCAGGGCTTTGATCAGAACCACTTTGAAGCCAACGTCGCACTTCTCGCGGCAAGATCCGGTGCCGAAGTCCGTGGAAGATCGCGCTAAAATTCCCGAACACGAACTTCGCCGACAAGCGATGCTGACGTCGCGATCAACGTGCTTGTGCGAAACGGTCGAAATGTCTTGGATTTCAACTCAACGCGTAAGACAACCTAACCCGTTGCCCATGCCTCTTACGCACAAAGAACTCGTCGCCGCAACGCGCGCGAGCGACATCCCCACCTATAAACCCATCCCTGGACGCGCGAGGGACATCCCAGGCCATATCTCATTCCTCAACCTGCAACGAACCCCTCGCCACAACGCGCGAGCGACATCCCCACCCATAACCCATGCATGACGCGCATTAAAGATCATTTGCGGCCGAAGACCATGATGGTGATGTCGTCGTTTTGGGCTCGTCCGTTTGCGAATTTGCGGACATCGGCGAGGATGACTTTTCCCAGCGCATCCGCGTGACCGCCGGTACTGGCCTTCATCAGTTCACGGAGACGATCAACGCCGTAAAGATCGTTGTCAGGATTCATTGCTTCGCTGACACCGTCGGTGTAGATGACGCAGGTTTCGCCCGGTTCGATTGTGCGTGTCATCACTTCGTAGGGGTAACCTTCCATCACACCGATCGGGACTCCGATGATTTCCTCACCGAATTCGACGACCGTTCCGTCCGTCTTACGGATCATGATGGGCATATGTCCGGCAATGCCGATCGTCATTTCGCCTGTTGCGATGTCGATGACGCACAAGACAAACGTGACGAAACGCCCCTCGACGGCACGAGTACACATCTGGTCGTTAATGCGATTCACTGCTTCGCAGACATCCCCGACGAAGGTCATGACATTGGTCACGACGGTCGCGATTCGAGACATCACCAGGGATGCGGGAACCCCCTTGCCTGCCACGTCACCGAATGCGAGACAGATCTTTTTGCCGTCTTCGACAAAAAACGCATCGTAATAGTCACCGCCAACCGCCTGAGCGGTATCGTACGAGGCAAAGAATTCCCAGCCTTCGGCGGAGGGCAATTCGGTGGGAAGCAGCGATCGCTGGACCCCCATCGCGATGTCCATTTCTTTGTCCTGCTTCTGCTTTTCCAGGGCCGTAACAAGCAATTTCGCCTGTTCGTAGCACATTGCGGCCTGACCAGCCACGGCCATCAGCAGATCAAGATCGTCTGGCTGAAATTGATTAAAGGGGTTTTGAGTGTCGATATTGATGACACCCATCGGCTGGCCTTCGGTACTCAACATCGGTACGCACATCATCGAACGGATCGTGAGATTCGCGATCGATTCGCTCGCTTCAAACCGTGAATCGTTTGAGGCGTCAGAAGAGAGAATACCGGTTTTGTCTTCCAGTACTTTTTTGAGAATTGTCCGGCTGAGTTTGACAGTTTCATCATCACCAGCGCGGCGATGCTTCATCGCACGCGGAATCATTTTACTGGTGATCTCGTCTTTCAAAAGGACGCAACCCCGATCGGCGTGGGGGAAGATATTGAAAAGAGTGTCCAGAATCTTTGGCAATAGCGAATCGATATTTGCCGTCCCGGCGAGCGCCTTGCTGATTTCCAGAACCCCCTTCAGCTTGGCTTCCGGTTTGACTTCCAGATTACCGAAACCGGTCGCCCTGCCGGTCATCATCGTGGATTCGTCGTCATCGTCATTGACTTCGACGTTAAAGGTCTCGCCAATTTCGTTTCGAGGAGAAGGCAACCTTGAAGGAGCGGGGCGTGTGGCGGGGACCGGTCGTACGTCCGCGCCCAGATTATTCTCGAAACGTAAAAGAACGGGGCCAAGCTTGATTCGATCCCCGTGCTTGATGGGTTTCGGACCTTCGATCTTGCTTCCGTTCACAAACGTTCCGTTACCGCTCCCCATATCTTCCACGAGAAACTCGTCGGCATTCTTAAAAACCCGCGCATGCCTGCGAGACACCATGCCCGATTTGATTTCGAGGGTGCATTTTGGATCTCGACCAAGCAGCGTCTCATCGGAAGAGAGTTCAATCGTCGTTGCTTGACCATCGAGCAGGAGTATCAAATGCGCCATGTCACGGCCCCGAGCGTTTTAAGGATTTCGATTTCATCGGATTACGGTGTGCAGGAAATTCTAAAGCGCGTACCGTCGAAACGAAAGCTTCCACTTTCAATCAACGTTAAAAATCGACTCAACGTTACCTCGTAATACCTGTCGCCCTAACGCAAGAGCTTCGTCCTCACTCCACCTTCGAGAAACGACGAAATCTTGAGCCAGAACTCGTGCCAGGCATTGCCGATACATGCTGAACTTCGGCCAGGCAAATTCGAGCTTATACATGTCACTGTAGTAGCCAATCTGCTTGCTGCGCGGAACGGCTTGCAGACGCGCCTTCGTGTCTAATTCGATGTACGCAGGTATATTGGAATACCACCAATGGGCGTTCGTGACGACGTTCGGGAAGATCCAGCTATAGCTGACCAGTTCCTGATTACTCGCCTGCGCAAGCACGGAAACGGGAAAGGTGACCTGAGGAAATGCGTTAAACAGATCCTTGTATTGAATCAGCGAGACCCGCTGGTCAAACAGGTCTTGTCCCTGAAAAACCCCCGTTGGATAGACGCGTCTGTTGACACCGATCATCAGGTCAAACGGAAGTTTGAACTCGGCACAGAATTCGGCGATCGTCCAGAAAATCCAGTTTTGACCAACCCCTTTTGATTCGGATTCGGGCTCGATGAACCCTGCGCTGAAATGACGCTCGTCCAGTTCGCCGCTCGTTGGAAGTCGCGGTGCGAAACCTGGTGGCAGGCTGATTGCGCACGCCTTGACGCCGTGCCGAACAAAGTGTTCGAACAATTTGCCGATGGCCTGCCGAATTTTTGCAGGACTGGTTGGTTCAATGCCTGTCGCCCGTGCTAATCGCTCACGGACCGCAGGATTTGTAAAGTGAAAGACGAGTTCGTCCGTCCTTAAGCACGGGATATACCGCTTGGTATCAAACCCGGTGAGCGGATCGTCGAAATCATTCGTCAGGAAGACTCGTTCAATACCCGATTGCTTCAAGCATTGATCTTCCCAATCGCTTTCCGCCATCTTCGACGCCGCTTTGTCGTAGAGCGATTCCCAGTTTGATGTTGTGATTCTCTCATCCGTGAATCCAAAAAACTTCCGGCATAATTCGACCAGCCAGCTGACTTGAACGGTATTGTCCAGATTCTTAAGCGATTCGACCAGGCGTCCGACTTTTGTTTTTGGATCAAGTCCAGGTTCTTCGATATGTAACTTGGGCATCCCGGATGAATGAGCCAATTCCGTGTAATAATGGTACCCCATGATGTCTGCCAGCGTTTTCGACGCGGGCGAATGGGGATTAATGTGCGTGTGCGGATCGATCAGGACGATTTTCGTCAGTTCAGCGCACAACCGCTGCGCAAGCAACTCCGACATTGTATGCCTCTGTCATTCAACCATGTTAAAAAGGGCTTTCAAACGGCAACGCAGTGTGGCATCTGGATTCTCGAGATGCAAATCAAGGGTAGGCAACAGGTATCATTTCCTCCAAACGCCGCGGAATTTTTCCTGGATTAAGGTCCCGTTCGGAACTGATCACCATCGCTTTGTAACGCTGGCACGCCAAAGCCGCCGAAGCCTGTTCAGCTTGATTCTCGCTGGAAATGAGCACATGCTGATTTGAAATCGCACCTCGTCATTTACAAGGAATTGCCTTGAATCCCACTGATTGTGACGAATTACATGAAATGCTTCTGAGGCTTGGGATCGCCACTTTGCTCGGTGCAATTCTTGGCATTGACCGAGACCTGCATCGAAAGCCTGCCGGAATTCGCGTCCTGGCGCTCGTCAGCATGGGAGCCGCAGCAATCTCGATGATGAGCGTGATTGTCATGCCGGGCGACGAAACCCATCCTGGTGACGGCGTTCTTCGGACGGTTCAAGGGGTCCTTTCGGGAATTGGATTCCTGGGAGCTGGTGTGATCATCAGAGCCCAGGGAAAAGATGAAGTCCACGGACTGACAACTGCCGCATCGATCTGGGTGACGGCAATTCTCGGGATGATCTGCGGTCTGGGCCAATGGCGACTCGCCCTTTGTGCATTTGGACTGGCGTCTGGAATCCTGCTGGTTGGTCGCTGGGTCGAGCTGCAAGTCCTGCGCTATGCTCCGGCACCAGAATCGTTACCGCCAATGATCAGCACATTAAAGAGGATTAACGAAACAGAGTTTCCCGACGATTGAACTGCGAAATTCATGACCCTTACCATTGCGATACGTCGCGCTCGTAAGCCTGAGGTAGCTTGATGAAATCTGTACCCGACACAGCAATTGTCTCGAATCCCTCAATAATCCCAGACGCGACGAAGCCTCGTTCACAACGGCGGGAGGAAGGTAAATTACTCCGGGACGTGAACCCGCGGTCGACTCATGCTGTGTGGAAATCTCCTGCCGACCGAGCTGATATTGTCTCAATTCTGGAAGAATCGAATCAGGATCGATTGTCAGATCTGATTCCTCTGCGCTTCGCTCGAATGTTGCAATCTCCGCTCGCGTTTCTGCGAGGATCAGCATCGATTATGGCTGCCGATCTCGCGGGCCTGCCAACCACAAACATCCGCGTACAGTCTTGTGGCGACTGCCATTTGCAGAACTTTGGCTGGTTCGCAACACCTGAGCGGAACTTGATTTTTGACATTACCGACTTTGACGAAAGTCGACGAGCCCCCTGGGAATGGGACGTCAAGCGGCTGGTGACAAGTGTCGTCCTGGCGTCTCGCGAACTGCAGGTGCCGGCCTCTCCGTCAAGCCAGGAAGAACTGGGACGTGCGACAGCCAGATCGTATCGCGAGCATCTCGCCGAGTTTGAAACAATGTCACCACTCGAAATGTGGTATGTCCGTCTGGACGCCGCCGAATTGATGAAACGGTCCCCGGAAATTGGCTCAGCATCGCGTTGCCAGCAGATTCTCGATGCGGCGAGCAAACGGACGATGGATCAGTTACTCCCTAAGATTACACAACGAGTGGATGGCAAGTTGCAGTTCAAAGATCGACCTCCACTGATTTCCCACCCCAGTGAATTTGACCGGCTTCAGAAGGAAATCCACGACCTGATCCAGCAATATCGCGGAACTCTGTCGGATGAACGACGTGTCTTGCTGGATCGTTATCAAATGGTTGACGTCGCCTATAAAGTTGTCGGGGTCGGGAGCGTCGGGTTACGATGCGGAATCATCCTGATGCTTGATCCCGACGAAGCGGCACTGGTCCTGCAAATTAAAGAAGCCAGGGCCAGCGTGCTGGAAAAGTTCGTTGGTAAAAGCAAACAAACTCACGATGGGCACCGAATTGTTCACGGACAACGCCTGATGCAAGCCGCCAGCGACCAGTTTCTCGGCTGGGCTAACGACTCCGCAGGACGCTGCTATTACTTCCGACAATTGAGAGACATGAAGTTGTCGATTGGCATCGACCAGATGACGATTACAGACTTGAAAGACTACGCACAATTGTGTGGCTGGGCGCTCGCTCGTGCCCACGCTAAAGCAGGTGACGCATCAACGATTTCAGGGTATCTCGGCTCTGGAGAGTCCTTCGATGAGGCACTGGGCCAGTTCGGAATCGCCTATGCCGACCAGTCCGAAACCGATTTCAAGACTCTCCAGACGGCTGCCGAGTCGGGCCGAATTCCCGTCGCGAAGGACCCCGAACAGAAGAAAGGATCGTTAGATTGATTGAGAATTATCGAGCCCGCCCAAACTGAACAGCTTGACAAACCAACGTTTACCGATATGTTGGATTGTTGATGATCCGCCAGTTTTGCCCGCCTTTGTCCGCCACACAGTAGTCATGCCTTAATCATGCCTTCGTTTCTTGTCTGGACCGACGATGCTTGGTTGATCGAATCAGACTGAAACTACATCCCTACTGGGAAAACCTCATGAGAATACAAGCAATTCGTTCCCACCGTCGGTTTTCAGGTTCTATGGCGTTAGGTTTGATCGCCCTTGCAATGTCGACCCCGTCACAAGCGGCGACTCCCAAGGGACTTGGTGAACCGGGGCAGCTTGTCCAAATGCGACTGGAACAAAATGCTGACGGCAAAGGGGTCTTGCTTCGCGGTCGGGACGGGCGGCAGCAGTTAATTGTGACCGGAATCTATTCCTCCGGCCAGTTGCGGGACCAGACTCGCCAGGTGCAGTACTCGGTCGAGCCTGCTGGCGTGGTCCAGATCGACAGCACAGGCCACATGACGCCGCTGAAAGACGGTAAGGCGATCGTCAAAGCCATTGGCTCCGGTGTTTCTGCAGAATTGCCCGTCGAGGTGATTGGTCTTTCCAACGATATTCCTGTGAACTTTCCCAATCAGATCACTCCCATTTTCACGAAGCTCAACTGCAATAGCGGCGGGTGTCACGGAAAAGCCAGCGGTCAAAACGGATTCAAACTGTCACTTCTCGGATTCTACCCGGAAGACGATCACGAATTTCTCGTGAAAGAAGGACGTGGACGACGAATTTTCCCGCCATCACCGAGCCAAAGCCTGTTGCTCACCAAACCCGTCGGAAAGTCACCACATGGCGGCGGAAAGCGAATGGATGTTGATGGTTACGAATATCGACTGATTCACCGCTGGATTGAACAAGGGATGCCCTATGGGAACCCGTCAGACCCTGTTGTGACCGGAATCAAATGCATCCCAGACGGTCGTGTCATGGACCGCAGTGCCGAGCAACAGATCACCGTCATGGCTGTTTATAGTGATGGCTCGACCGAAGATGTGACCCGGATGGCATTGTACGAGCCGAATGATCCGGAAATGGCAGAAGTCTCGGTCACTGGCCTGGTAAAGACATTAGATTTGGCCGGAGAAGTCGCCATCATGGCACGCTATCAGGGTCAGGTCGCTGTCTTCCGTTCGACCATTCCGCTGGGTGCTGAAATCGCCTCGAAACCGCCCGTCAAGAACTTCATTGACGAAGCAGTCATCGCCAAACTGGACGTTCTCGGTATTCCTGCTTCGCCCGTCTGCGACGACGGAACATTCCTGCGTCGAGTCTCGATTGATATTACAGGGTCGCTTCCCACCGAAGCCGAAGTCTCGGCATTTCTCGCCAATCCTGACAGTCAGAAACGAGAAAAGGTGATCGATCAACTGCTCGATTCGACTGCCTACGCAGACTATTTCACCAACAAGTGGAATCTCGTCCTGCGAAACAAGAAACGAGCCAATGACCAGTTGGCGCCGACCTATGGCTTTCATAAATGGATCTGGTCAAGTCTTTACGAGAACAAGCCCTACGATCAATTTGTCCGTGAAATTCTGACCGCAACGGGAAATGCCGACGATAATCCTCCCGTCGCGTGGTACCGCGAAGTTGACCAACCCAACGAACAGGTCGAAGACGTTTCACAGCTCTTCCTGGGACTTCGGATTCAATGTGCACGTTGCCACCACCATCCATTCGAGAAATGGAGCCAGGACGACTACTACGGTATGGCCGCGTTTTTCAGCCGCGTTGGCCGCAAGAACATTATTGGTGGCAACAACGCCATGCGAGACAAACGAATCTTCGCCATCGACAACCAGGGACCAGCTCAGTCACGTAACGAGAGGACCGGCAAAATGCTCGCTCCGACAGGACTGGGAAGTAAGCCCTACACCGTCACACCGGAAGACGACCCACGAGCCCTGCTTGCTGACTGGATGGCCGATCCGCAAAATCCGTTCTTCGCCAAGGCGCTCGTCAACCGCTACTGGAAACACTTCTTCAGTCGTGGAATTGTCGAGCCCGAAGACGATATGCGTGAGACGAATCCACCGGCAAACCCCGAACTGCTGAATCGACTTTCACAGAATTTCATTGCCAGTAAGTTCGACATCAAGAATCTGGTTCGCACGATCTGTATGTCGTCGACGTATCAACTCAGTTCACTTCCCAACGAATATAACCTGAAGGATAAGCAAAACTTCTCACGCTATTATCCAAAGCGGTTAACGGCAGAAGTTCTTTACGATGCCTTCCACCAGGTCACATCCACCAATCAGGCCTATAACGGCCTCCCCGCAGGTACTCGTGCAATTCAACTCCCTGACGCCAGCGTTGGCCCTTACTTCCTGAAGGTGTTTGGACAACCACAGGCCGACACCGCTTGCGAATGCGAACGGTCCCAGGAAGCGAATCTCGCTCAAAGCCTGCATCTGTTGAACAGCAGCGAAGTGCAGAACAAGATTTCCGACGGGAATGGCCGAGCGTCAAAATTCGCCAACGACAAAGAACATCCCGCCGACACCAAAATCAAGGAACTTTATCGCTGGGTTTACAGCCGTGAACCTGATGCGGAAGAGATTCAGATCGCCACAGCCCATCTGGAAAAACATAAGGACAACCCGAAGCTCGCCTTCGAAGATATTGTGTGGGCACTGATTAACTCGAAGGAGTTCCTCTTCAACCACTGATGCCATTTTGCGTAATGGTTTTTTCCGAAATCAACCCGACGCGAAAGCTAAGGACCTCTTCATGCTGAACAACGCAGATGTAAAATGTGTTGGCCTCGCATTTGAAAAGGGATCCACCAGCGTCAGTTTTATGAAAGGCGAGATATGAAAGTC
This sequence comes from uncultured Schlesneria sp., assembly GCA_903858935.1. Lineage (GTDB taxonomy): Bacteria > Planctomycetota > Planctomycetia > Planctomycetales > Planctomycetaceae > Schlesneria. The sequence continues at coordinate 20,539 of CAIOKO010000142.1, forward strand.
GTCGCCGTCTCACTTTTGCGACAATCGCTCTTCGCGATCGCTCTGCTGCTGTTGTTTGTTTCTGAATCTCGAGCTCAGCTTCCTTCAACCCGTTTGTCTGCCATATTCCCCCCCGGGGCTCAGGTCGGGACGACAGTTGATGTCACGCTGACCAGCGGATTGGAATTAGAAGAGATTTCCAAACTTCTCTTTAATCATCCAGGTATTGTCGCGACCCCGAAAACTCAGGATGTTGGCGGGAAACCGGTTGCGATTGCGAATCAATTCGCGGTCACCGTCGCCGCGGACGTCCCACCCGGCAACTACGAGATCCGTACGGTGGGATTCTTTGGAATCAGCAATCCGCGGACGTTTGTCGTTGGTGTAAAAAAAGAATTAAACGAAACCGAGCCGAACAATGCCCGTGAGCAGGCGGTTGCGGTCGAAGTCAATCACACGGTGAATGCGAGGATTAATGGTGCCACGGATGTTGACTGGTACAAGTTCACTGGCAAAGCTGGTCAGCGAATTCTGATTGATTGTGTCGCACGACGAATCGATTCAAAGCTCGATGCGGCTCTGGAGATCTACAACACATCAGGCAAGCGACTCGATTTCGCCCGTAAAAATCTCGTCAGTCAGGATGCGTTAATCGATTTGACATTGCCCGCTGACGGGGATTACCTCGTGAAGGTCTATGACTTCACCTATGCCGGAGGCGAGGACTACCTCTATCGGTTAACGATCTCGACGGGCCCCTACATCGATTACGTGATACCCGCTGCCGGGCAACCTGGTTCCAATTCGCAATACACATTGTTTGGACGCAATCTTCCCGGTGGGCAACCTGCAGGAATCGTCTCGCATGGCCATCAATTAGAAAAACTGGTCGTCAATATTCCCTTGCCGGTTGCGACCGATCTGCTGGACCCGAAACTGGCGCTGGAGCCATTTTCTGCCAGTATTGACGCGGTTCCCTACGCCATCAATTCATCCACGGGGCCGTCCAACGTCGTGATGATTCAATTCAGCAGTACGGCGCCGGCTGTTGAACTCGAACCGAACGATAAAGGAGCGCAAGCCCAGAAGATCGTGGTTCCCGGCGAAGTTGACGGACAATTCCAGGCAAGAAATGACATCGACTGCTTCCAGTTTGAGGCCAAAGCAAAAGAGTCGTTCTGGATCGAAGTAATTGCTCATCGCGCGGGCGCGGCGCTTGACCCGGTTGTTGTCATCGATCAGGTGAAGACCAACGATAAAGGTGAAGAGACGCTGACCCGAATCAGTGCTCTGGATGACGATCCAACCAATCCACTCGCGAACCTTTTCGATACATTGAGCGACGACAATGTCGTGAAGTTTTCAGCCCCTGCCGACGGCACCTTCCGCATCACGCTGCGCGAACGATACGGTAATTCAAAACAGGATCTTGGCGTTTACCGATTAATCGTACGCAAAGAGACACCTGACTTTCGCGTGGTCGCCGTTGCGAGTGCGCTGACACCACCAGGCCAACGTCAAGCTGCTCCTTCCGGTATTACACTTCGACGCGGCGATAATTTTCCCGTTCAGGTCGTGGTGTTTCGACGAGATGGTTTTGCAGGACCCATTACCGTCTCGGCCGAAGGCCTACCTCCTGGAGTGACCTGCCGCGACATCAGTATCGGGGTTGCCCCTCCCAATGGAATCCTTGTCTTCTCTTCGGCAGAAGATGCTCCCGCATGGGCTGGAACGATCCGATTGGTCTCCAAAGCTCGGATTGATGATCCGATTGCCGTTGAAGCATTGACTGCCACCCAGGCAACTGCAAAAGCTGCGTCTGACGCTCTTGCCGCAGCCGATAAAGCGATCGCCAAGCCAACAGAAGACCTGACGAAAGCCAATGAAGCTCTCGCAGCCGCAAAAACGGAACTTGCCGCCAAACCTGACGATGAAGGTCTCAACAAGAAAGTGGCAGAGGCGGAAACAAAAGTGACCGCTGCTGCTGCCGCTCTCAAAACAGTCGCCGATGCCCGAATCGCTGCAGAACAGAAGGTCAACGAAACGAAGGCTGCCGCGCTTCAGGCAGAAACCGCGAAAAACGCCGCCGCTCGTGACGTGACCCACCCCGCCCGATATGGAACGATTGTCTGGGGAGCACCTCAACCGAATATCCCCGGTGATGCACGTCTCTCGGAGTCGATCGAGCTGTCTGTGATGGAAGAACCATCACCCTACCAGATCACCACAGACATCCACCGAGTCGAAGCGAATCACAACAGGCAGATTCTTGTCCCGGTAAAGGTCGCTCGGAGAAATGGCTTCGACCAGCCAGTCAACATCACCGTGCTGGGACAGCCACCGAATGCCCAGGTCGAAAACAAGCCGATTCCCAAAGAGAAGACCGACGAAGTATTCCGCCTGTTTATTCCGCCGAACGCCCCGGTGGGGACCTACGTCACCTACCTGACGGGCCAGGCCGCTGTGTCGTATCGAAAGAATCCTGCTAAAGCGGACCGAACGAAAGCGGAGTTCACAGCGGCAGAACAAGCGGCCAACGCTGCGGCAGAAGCGTTGAAAACCGCAACCGCGACAAAGGACGCCGCAGTCAAGAAAGCAGCGGATGATGCTGCCAATCTGAAGAAATTGACGGAAGCTAAACAGCAATCGGACAAAGCATTGGCTGATGCACAGGCCGCTGAAAAGGTTGCCGCAGAAGCGGTGAAAAACGCGGGTGATAACGCGGATGTCAAAGCCGCCGCAGAAAAGAAACTGATTGACTCTCAATCCGCGACAAAGGTGGCGACAGACGCTCAAGCCGCCGCAGAAAAAGCCCGAGTCGATGCCGAATTAGTCGGCAAGCAGGTAGAAGAGGCGAAGGTCAAAGCGGAAGCGGAAGCCAAGGTGGCAGACGATAAGAACAAAGCCACCACCGCAGAAAAGGGAGCGGCTGACCAACGATTTAAAGCGGCCGACGCATACGCCAAAGCGGCCAACATTAATTTCCATCCTACAACCACACCGATCGTGATTACGGTGAAGCCTGCCCCCTATACGTTGACCGCTGCGCCTGCTGACGGTGGCACTGTCAAAGTCGGTGCAAAAATCGAAGTGAAGTGTGAAGTGAAACGGCAAAATGGATTCGCCGGGCCGGTTACATTGACCCTGCCACTTCCTCCAAGCGTCGCCGGCATCAAAGCAGAACCGATAACGATCCCTGCAGATCAGTCGGCAGGGGTCTTAATTGTCGAAGCGGCCGCTGACGCGGCTGAGGCCCAGCTTGCCAATATGGTTGTCCGCGCGACCTCGCAGTTCGAAGGGGAAGCGGCCGTCGATCAACCCATCAATTTGAAGATCATGAAGTGAACCAACTTTTTCAGACTCAAGGCTCTGCCATGCTGAATCGTTTTTTATCATTCTCGACGGTGTTTGCGGTTGCGTTGTCGTTCACTTCCATCGGGCAGTCGCAGGAAGCTAAAAAGCCAGGAAAGATCGAAGCGGTCGAGGCTAATCTGGGTCGTCCCGTCGACTTTGAGAAAGACATTCAGCCGATTCTCGATGAGAAATGCGTCGCCTGTCACAACGTGGCGATCGCGGAGAGCAAGCTGATTCTCGAAGATGTTCCCGCCATCCTTAAGGGAGGCAAACGAGGGACTTCGGTTGTCGCCAAGGACGTGGAAAAAAGCCTGATCTATCAAGTGGCGTCCCGAGCGGCTGACCCCGCCATGCCACCTCTACCGAATAAGGTCTCCGCATCGTCTTTCACACCGCAAGAACTTGGATTGTTGAAAAAGTGGATTGAAGAAGGCGCCACACCCGGCGCCGGATCTGGACAACATATGGTCCCGTGGCAGTCGGTCCCCTCCAACATGCACGCGATTTACAGCGTTGCACTTTCGACCTGGGGACGATGGGCCGCCTGTGGTCGAGCCAATCAGATTGACCTGTACGATGTCACCACGGGCGAATACGTCACACGTCTGCAAGATCCGGCATTATTGGCGATCAAACAGGGTGACAAACCGTTTTATCCGCATGGAGCCGCTCATCGCGACTTTGTTCACGCGATTGCATTCAATCCTCAGGAAAACTTGCTCGCCTCGGCTGGCTATCGCGAAGTGAAACTGTGGCAACGTTTGCCGAACGTCCAATTGGGAAATTTCCCACAGGATCAATCGGTCACGTCAGTCGCCGTTTCACCAGATGGAAAGTGGATCGCCCTCGGTCGAGCGGATAATTCACTTGTGATCCAAAGCTCAGTCGATGCCAATGCAAAACGTGTCCTTGCAGGACATGCCGGCCCTGTGACAGGAGTTCAATTCACTGCGGATTCGACAAAGCTTGTCAGTGGCTCGAAGGATAAAACACTGCGGCTCTGGAATGTCGCCGATGGACAACAAGCTGGCGTGCTGGAAACGCCACATGAAGTCACATGTGTTGCATTGAATCTAGACGGAACACGCGTTTTCTCGGGTCATGCCGGAGACCACTTCATTCGCGGCTGGGCCGTCCCATTTGAAGCTCCGAAGCCTGCAGAAGGAGACAAACCCGCCGAACCGGTCAAGCCCGTCGTCGAGATGAAAGGACATGGCGGCCCGGTCAGCGCAGTCGCCCTGCTCCTCCCCGCAGGAACTCAACTGGTGTCTGCAAGTGCTGACGCAACATGGCGCGTGTGGGAAATCGCCAATGGTAATCAGGCACGAACCCAAAACCACGGCGCCGCGATCACCGCATTGTCCGTAAAAAGCGACGGGCAATTCCTGGTAACGGCTGGTGCGAATAACATGGCTCGACTCTGGAAGATTGATGGAAATCCTGTCGCAGAGTTAAAAGGAAATATCGCAGCCCAGCGGAATATTCTGAAGCTGACCGACGATGACACCGTCGCCAAGTCGCGAGTTCAACTCGCTGACGCCAGTTTCAAAGCGGCCGAAAAGAACTTTAAAGAGCGTGAAGAAGCGACCAAGAAAGCCATCGAACAAAAGGCCGCGATGGAAAAAGCACTGACTGAAGCAAAAACTAAAGAACAGGCCGCGCTGGCGGTTGTTGAAGCGGCGAAAACAGAACTTGCCGCCAAGCCCGATGACGAAGCGTTGAAAAAGAAGAAACCCGACGCCGAAGCTGCTGCCGCAAAAGAAACGGAAGCGGTGAAGAAGGCTCAAGAGGCTTTCGATGCGAGTGCAAAGACCGTCGTTCAGTCCGAGAAAGGTCAGCAAACCGCCGACGAACAACAGAAGCAAGTCAAACTGGTGCTCGACACGGAAACCAACGCGGCCAAGCAGGTCGAGACCGTGTTCAACCAGGCAAAAGCAGACCTTCCCGCTATCGAAGCCAAACCAGTCAAATCCGTGGCGTATGTGGCCGATGGCAAACTGATCGCCACAGCAGGCGATGACGGCACGATTCGAATCTGGAGCGGAACCACAGGAAAACCGCTTGAGGAAATCACCGGTCACCAGGCCCCTGTTGGGCTGCTCGCCTCAGGACCAAACCGCATGCTGATTGGGGTCGGCGACGATAAACAGGTTTATGCGTGGGATTCAAATCCTGCATGGAAGTTGATCGCGACACTCGGTCCACCGGCAGAAAATTCGCTCGATCTTGCGAAGTCACAGTTCATTAACCGAGTCCTCTCTCTCGCCTTCAGTCCTGATGGAAAACTGCTCGCCACAGGTGGGGGCGATCCTTCGCGCAGCGGTGAACTGATCCTCTGGAACGTCGATACGAAAACAATCGTGAAACAGTTCATCGACGCCCACAGCGATACGGTTTTTGCCATCGACTTTTCGCGCGATGGAAAACAATTCGTCAGCGGAGCAGCCGATAAATTCGTCAAACAATTCGACGTTGAGTCCGGCAAGCTGGTCCGTTCATTCGAAGGACACACGCATCACGTACTAGGAGTCACCTGGAAAGCGGACAGCAGCCGCATCGCCAGTGCCGGAGCCGACAATGCCATTAAAGTTTGGAACGTCGAAACCGGAGAACAGCATCGCACAATCCAGAACTACACCAAGCAAGTAACGTCGATCCATTACATCGGCGCGAGCGACAACATGATCAGCGGCAGCGGAGATAAGACCGTCAAGATGCACCGCTCAAACGACGGCGGCAACTACCGGAACTTCGCAGGCCCAACCGACTTCGTCTATTCGGTCGCAGTGACCCGCGACGAAGCGATCGCAGCAGCCGGTGGAGAAGATGGTGTCTTGAGAATCTGGAACGGAACCAACTCGCAAGAACTCTACAAGTTCGAAGCCCCCAAGCCAGCCGCAGAAAACGTCCAGGCCAGTGCGAAATGACGGCTCTGCAGTTCACCCCAGCGTCCCCGAGGCGGTGGTTAACGGGCTTTTGCTCCGGGGATTTGCAGCGATATTGTCTCGATGAAAGTTGATTCGTGCCAGACACGCCACAAAAACGTGGTGTATCCGGGGCCGCAGTTGTTGATCGCCCTTCGCCGCGAAGCGGCACAGGAATACAGCCTGTGGTTTCAACCACAGGTACGATCATCAACAGGAGTAATTCAAGCTCCAAATGAGCGCAGGTCGAACCTCACAGTGCGTAAGAAATCCTTTCAAGGTTCGGTCAGCAATCCATTCGTTTGTGACCATCCCATCAACGTCATCGTGAGATCCACCGCAGGAATCCTGCGCCCTTATCAGGGCTAAACATCTTCTGATCCGGAGCTTTCCTGGGGTTGAAACCCCAGGCTCTATTCCTGCACCGCTTCGTGGTTAAAAAAACGCCGTGACGAATTCGATTGCTGAACTGGCACTCTTCCGTCGCAACGCGACAGCCCGATGTCAGCCCAGGCCATCGGCCTCAGTTTTACCCTTATCTTTTGCAATATTTTCAAGTTGCTGGTCTTGCCACCGCGTTGATTTGTAAGGGTTTGCGTTGCATTCTTCGATGTGGCACGTGTTTCGCTTGAGTACCCCAATGATC
>CAIOKO010000143.1 GCA_903858935.1 uncultured Schlesneria sp.
CCAATGTTTACAGCACGGTCCTCGCAGGGGGTGGCATTCGTGGCGGGCAAGTCTATGGCAAAAGCGACAAACTGGCCGCCGAACCGGTGGATAACCCCGTCCCCGTCGCAGACTTCGTGGCGACGATCTATCACGCGCTAGGATATGATTCCGAGACAACGGTGATCGACCCGCTTAACAGGCCTCATCGTATTCTGGCGGGCCGACCCCTATCAGGATTGTTCACGTGATTCCACACGCAAGGAGATTCAGGATGCGAAGACGTTGTTTGACGGCGATAGCGATGATGTCAGTTGGCATCGTGAATTTGACGGCGGCCATTCAATACTTGACCGCAGCGGAGAAACCTGTGGAACCCCCCTCGAAATCGTTGGTATTGCATACTCGGGCACTGGCGACAAATTCGACTGATTTATCGGCTAAAGCTGAGGTCAAAGAATTGACCGTTCGGTGGGATCCGCACAAAACTTCACTGATCATCTGCGACATGTGGGACAACCACTGGTGTCAGGGGGCCGCTCGACGCGTTGAAGAATTAGCCGGGCCGATGAACAAGGTCGTTCAAGAGGCTAGACAACGAGGCGTCTTTATCATTCACGCACCCAGTACGACGGTTGATTTCTATAAAGACACACTCCAAAGAAAGCGGGCTCAGAGTGCCAAGTTCGTGAAAACGAACGCTCCGTTGGCAACCACTGAACGCTGGGGAACAGCATGGTGTTATCCTGACGCCAAACGTGAATCTGAACTACCAATCGACGATACCGACATGGGGTGCGACTGTGCGACAAAATGTGAAATCGTTCCTCCGTGGACGCGACAGATCAAGACCATTGAGATCGCTGAACCCGATGCAATCACTGATAACGGTCAAGAGACCTTCAATCTGCTGGCGGAACGCGGCATCGACAACGTGATCATTATGGGTGTGCACCTCAATATGTGCGTTCTCGGTCGCCCCTTTGCCATCCGACAGTTGGTCATGCAGGGTAAGAAAGTACTGTTGATTCGGGACATGACTGACACGATGTACTGTTCGAAGATGAAACCGTATGTAAACCACTTCGACGGGACGGATCTGGTCATCTCGCATGTGGAAAGGAATTGGTGCCCGACAATTCTCAGTACTGACCTGGTAGGAGGGAAGCCCTTTCGATTTCAGGAAGACAAGCGAGTCTCTGCAATCCCGTCACGTTAGACACCTTCTACTCGGAATTTTCAAAATCTACAGGAGTCCGCCATGACGACAAAAGAGGTGCTCATCATTGTTGGTGATGCGACCGAGACGGTCGATACCCTTTATCCGTATTACAGGTTGATCGAAGCCGGGATGCGTCCCGTTGTGGCGGCGCCGGAAAAACGCCGTTATCAGATGGTTTTGCATGAGGTCAAACCGGGTTGGACCATCACGAAAGAGTGGGAAGGCTATTCCATTGAAGCCGAGATCGCCTTTCGCGACATCGTCCCGGAAAACTATGCGGGAATACTCTTCTCCGGCGGCCGAGCTCCGGAATACATTCGCTATGACCCGGATTTGATCCGAGTGACTCGTCATTTTTTTGCTGCGAACAAGCCGGTGGCGAGCGTCTGCCACGGTGTTGAAATACCCGCGCACGCGGACTGTGTTCGAGGTCGGCGGATGGCGACCGTGCCCAAGTGCCGTTTTGACCTGGAAGTTTGCGGCGGGATTTTTGTTAACGAACCGTGTGTGATCGACGGGAATCTTGTCAGCGGTCGGACGTTTCACGACAACGGTCATTATGTCGGTCCCTGGATCAAGATGTTGCAGGAGGGGTTGTGACCGAACTGAATTCTCGTGAAAACGACCCGGTAACGACCGACCTTTTACGATCCGAAACTGAGGCAGTTCCGATTCTTTCACCCGAACTCGATTCCAATGCGAAGGCACTCGACGTTCGGGATTTTGTGGAGGAGCAACCTGCTGAACCGGTCTGCCCCAATACTTTGCCGAGCGCTATTCCGGTCGACAGCCCGCCTAGCTGGCCACGCGGCATCGGTGAAGCGATGGGATGGCTGTTTGGTGCGTGGTTAGTTCACGTGATCGCTGCTGTGTGCATCGTCATTCTTTTGATTGTTAGCAACTTCGCTTCGGGAAAAGCCCGACCGATGGATTTTGACGATCCCAAGTCGACGATGATCATCACTATGGGCGAGATGATTCTTTTTGTACTCGCCGCGATCTTGGCCGTTACTGTGCGTTTTTGGGGACGGTTGCGAAATGAATTGAATTTCACTCGCCCTGATGCCAGGCACGTTTGGATTGTCGTTGCCGGTACACTGCCGCTGACGTTTTGTATTGCCATTTGGAGCGTTCCGACTCAACTCGTCTGGGATTCAGTCGTTGAAGTGTTTCCAAGTTTAAAGTTTATTGATGGCATGAATGTCAATGATGAAATCAAACGTATGGCTGACACGACACCTTTGTGGTTAATGATTTTCAGCGTTGCCGTCTTGCCCGCGATTGGTGAAGAGCTGATCTTTCGCGGTGCGATCGGACGGACACTCATTGCCAACCTTGGATTGTGGGGTGGCATTTTGTTGACGTCGTTTCTGTTCGGCTGGTTTCATATGCATCCCGTTCACGCGATTGCGGTCATGCCGCTGGGATTGGTCATGCATGTGGTCTATTTGTGGACGCGCAGCTTCTGGTTGCCGATGTTATTGCACTTTGTAAATAACTGCTGGGCAACAATCGTGGCACATTTTTCAACGACGGACCATGTCGGTCACGGAGGTGCGATTAACGTGTTGGAGGGACTCCAAATGATCACGGCGATCATCGCCGTAATCGCTCTCGGCCTCGGACTTTGGCAATCAAGAGTGCGACTCGTCACAGAAGATGGAAGTGCCTGGGACGCGGGTCGATTTCCCCTTCGTGTTCCCGCGAGCCCTGGAGTCTACCGGCACGCTGATCCGATGAACCCTTGGTGCTGGAGGTTGGCGCTGGTCAGTTCCGTTTTGTGTCATGCATTGGTTGTATTTGAGCTCGTGAATCCGCGCTGATGTCGGAAGAAATTGTTGATTGTCCGCTCAGTACGCCCTCATTTTACCTGCCGATCAGTCGTTGGAATGTCTTTTTGACGGACACAACGTTCTTTTCTCGCTGATTTGCTCAAAGCAGTTTTCGAAGCTCTGACACACGTTCTGTATGAACTTTATCACTTAGCACGGGGCTCAGCCCTTCGGTGGGAACCGGTGTTGGAAAATCGACCCAACTTCGGCAACCGGCGAAATGAGGCGACGCGGGAATCGTGATGTGCGCTGCCAGCTGATGGACTCGTACGAGAACTACAAACAATCCAGGGTTCTTGTAGTGGTATCGAGCGTCGACGGTTTTGTTCGACAAGATATGGAAGTGGTTCAGGCTTGATAGTCGGGATTCATCGTGAAGCTCGATTACGTCTTCAACTTCGACATAATTTTGGATATGAATTTCATGGGCTGGCGGTTGCCGGGTCAGAACCTCTTGCAGTAATGGTTGTGCGTCCGGAGCAACAGAATCAGATTCTTGATGAAACCCTGTGGGGAATAGCCAGAATTCGCGGTGTGCAACTCGGAATCCGTCACGACCTTCGTGAATTCCTCCTTTACGCAGAATCAGGCTCTGTCGGCCCGATGCCAGTGCGGAACAGACGACAGCCCATTCTTTGAAAGCAATGTGATTGTCGAGTTGCATGAGCCTGTTCCGGTGAAACGACAAATCAAACCGACAGCAACCGAGGTTTGCGCTGGCGACCTCTGATTCGCTATGTCGCAAAAAATGAGTCGAATTCCGCTTTATGCAGGTTCGCCGAGCGGCGATTTCGCGACGTTCCACTTACACAGTGCAATTCCAAGTCCGTAAAGCACAAGCAGAGGCGTCATCATCATCAGCATTGTCATTGGGTCAGGAGTTGGAGTCAGTACCATCGAAATAATCGCGATCGCCAGCACAGCAAGTCGCCATTGACCAATGTAGTGTTCGACTTGAAAGACATTGATTTTCGAGAGGAACAACATGGCCAGCGGCAACTGAAAACTGATACCAAACATCAAAGGCAGCATTACTGCAAAACTGATCCATTCCGAAATTCGAATCTGTGCGGTTAATTCCATGCCAGCATTGTAACTGAGCAGAAAGTCGAGCACCGTGGGTAAGACGGCGTAGAAACAGAAGGCGACCCCACCGAGAAACAAGAAGACGCTCATTGGAAGATACGTATGAACGTATTTTCTCTCGTGCGGATAAAGACCCGCCGCGACAAATAGCCATAACTGATAAAACATCCAAGGACTTGCTATGACCAGTCCTGCAATAAATGAGACCTTCATATATGTCATGAACGCCTCTTGAACGTTCAAAGTGACTGGCCGATCAATCTTTTCTGCAGATCGACGGAACTGTCGAAACGCTTCAGAACGGGCTGGTAACGAAACAGACTTCTCCTTCATCGCTTCTGTCGGCTCCGGGAAATTTCCGGGCGCCGCGTCATGAAGCATCGACACCAGGTCATAGGCAGACATTTCGATCGTAATCGCTCGCTTCTCATCTTCGGTCAGCAGCTTGAGCGACGCTTTGTCCTCTTCACGAACAGTCGGCGGAATGAACTGGCCTTTGATTCCCGCCGTGAGCCATGTCCACAAATCGAAGCCTTTCACATCATCTTGAACGGCTGCAATCACATTCGCGCGGCGTAATGCTGCGTCAATCGGTTGACGGATCATCCGGACTAGTTGTTCGCCGAAGATCAACGAGAATATGACGCTGACCATCAGACCAAGGAGCGCTCGGATAAGATAAAAGCGAAGCACCTCAAGGTGTTCACCAAATGTCATCGTCGAATCGTCGAACAGATCTTTACTGGACGTCATAACAATCACTCTCTATCGCCAGTGGAAATTCGGTAGATTAATCGATCGCAGCGTGTCGATGTCCACAGAATTATTCGAGGAAACTGACCGCGGATTCAATCAGCGAGAACCGTAAGACTGACATCGCGGTGTCCACTCGAATTGCCCCGGCGAGATGAGCAGGGCAGGAGAGCGGTGCGGATGGTATTCTACGCGAATGGCGAGCCGTGTCCAGCCGAATGAACAACCCGTTAATTTCACGGTGGAGATGCACTACTTGTCGGCGGATTTTGGTTCGGCATGCCCGGAACAGCGTTTTGCCCCTGCTGCGGCATCATCTGACTGGGGTCCATTTGGTTTTGAGCCGCAGGTGGAGCCGGCGACTGCCCAGCAGTGTTCGACGAACCGAACGGGAAAACCCCCATCGCAAACGCGGTGACTACAATTGCGAGTTCAGCGATCAACGAAAAGAGCATTTGGAAAAACAGTGGCTGACGGTATTCCCATTGTTTAGAGACAAATACAAAGGCGGGAACGATCGGGATCAGATTTAGGAAGCCCCACATTTGACTATCCTGGAAGCCTTCCTTGACGCCATTGAAATAGGACGTGATCCATGCCAGCGTCAATCCAATTAACATTCCGGTGACGATTCCCTTTGGAACGCCCACGTCGGTTAGTGTTCCATAAAGCATTCCTCCAACAACGCCGATTAAGGCGAACACCAACACAAACACGAATCCATCAACAGCTTGCTGAACAACCGTTTTCGGCTTTTCGTCTTCGTCCTCATCCCGTTTTTCCTTGGCCTTATATTTATACTCTTTCAACTTGTCGACCAGTTCGAGCGACGATTTGTTGTAATACGTGAACTGACCATTGGTTCGCATATTGAAGAGACTGGTAAATCCATTAATGATGCACATGACCGCAAGGATAATTACGGGGACGATCAGCGGCTTGAGATTGACGGGCTGAGGATCTGGAAGTTTTTCAAGCTTTGGCGCCTCTTGTCCCTTCTTCTTCGTATTTGGGTTCTGAATTCGTGCAAATTCCTGGCGTCTGATGCTGGCGTTACTTTCCATTACGTTGACGATGTTCGAAATATCAGATCCGTAAATTGCAGCAATCGATGCGATTCCAGCAATATTGAATACGTTGGTGAGAAGAAACCACATCAGCCAGACCGACAGCGGCTTCAGATTTCGGGCCCAGATGGGAAGGACTTTCCAGACCAGCCAACCTTTATATTGGACCGGCATCGACATGTGCGACATGACCACCGGTAACATCCAGAGAGCCGGAATTGCTCCAATTCCAGCGCAGATGGGTTGAACATATTCCGGCATTCCACCGTAATTGACCAAGGCCCAACCCAGCGCGGCCGGGAGTGCTAAAACAGGTAACAAAAGCGCTACGATCCAACAGGCAAACGCCCCACCCATCGCGCTGGCAAGGAAAAAATCGAAATTCAATTTTTTGAATTTATCTTTTCGCTCAAGCGTGAGTTTGATGACCTCTGTATCCAGAAACCACATCCAACCGGGGATGACCAGAAAGCTGATGACAAAGCAGAGGGCCAGAAAAACTCGCGGTGGCCACATTGAAATCCAGAAATATAAGAACAAGCAACCGAGCGCAATCCCAAGGCTGACGAGCGTGTATGCGACTGTTCGCCAGGCTAGAAGAACGTTTTTACCGACGAACTTCCACGCTTCTTTAGCGAGACCGGGATAGAAGTCTGCCGGGTCCGGTCCTCTCATCGCTTTCTTGCGCGCCTTTGCCCCTAATCCTCCTTCGGCGGAGTCGAATCCGCATTCTGGGCATTCTGTGTCTTCTTCGTCCTGATACTGCATGTCGAAGCCACACTTTGAGCAGATACGTGCTTCGGTATCTTCAGCTCGCCTCATGTCGAACGATGCAAGGGCATCTTCCGAATCAACAGGCTTTGAACTTTTCTTCGGCTTTGATTTGGACGCCCCCGACTTTGAGCTCGATTTCGGTGCATCCTCTTCATCGGGAACCGAAATCCGGGTCTGGCATTGCGGGCATTTTACTGCTTTTCCGCGTGCGGCATCGGGGACCGAAAGGACCTTTTCACAACTGGTGCACTTCACCTTGACGGGCATTGGTCAACAGCCTTCCAAATCGATTGTGAACTCGGGACGGTCATGCCCTCCTCAGTCGTTGATCTGGCAGATACAGGACAAAAAAGCAATTTGCCGCTGCCTGTCAAATGCCCGGACCCGGTCGGGAAGGCGTCGATAACGGATTTCGAAATCAAAGAGATAATTATAACCATCGGGCGGACACCGAGCGCTCCAAGTCAAACGAGACCGGCGCGACGATTCCGCAAACAGTCCGGCGGTCACGACTTCCAGCAAGTTACACCGCGACGGACAGAATTCAAGTCACTTCAGCCTCTCCGCCTGAATCGCGAAAGCTTTTTTGGTTGTGTGCAAATCCAGTTGATTAACAACGACGGCGTTTGGTCTGATTCGATTTTGACAAAAAGTGAATAGCGCGAGTTTCGTCGACAAGTTTTTCACGATGGAAAACAAACAAGTTGCAACAATAAACGTTCGAAAGCTTCTTCCGTTATCCTCGGCTTCGCTCAATTTCTGTCCTGCCGCTTGAAGTTGTGCTGAGAATCGCCAACATGGCGATTCAGCACTCGTAAAAGAAACGGTGCTGCGACGTTTGTTATCTTGCGACAACAGGAGCTTCGATGTCCGATACCAGTCCCCCCTCACCATTAGTCGGGGTCATTATGGGGAGCAAATCCGATTGGGAGACAATGCGGCATGCGTCGGAACTCTTGAATGAATTCGGCGTTCCTCATGAATGTCGTATCGTTTCTGCTCATCGAACTCCAGGATTGATGAATGCGTATGCAACCGGTGCCGAATCGCGGGGATTGGAGGTCGTGATTGCGGGGGCAGGCGGGGCCGCACATCTCCCCGGTATGGTGGCATCGCAAACGGTGCTTCCCGTATTAGGGGTTCCAGTGCAAAGTCGCGCTCTGAACGGCTTGGACTCGTTGTTGTCGATCGTGCAAATGCCCGGTGGAATTCCGGTTGGTACGCTTGCGATTGGTGAAGCGGGAGCGAAGAACGCAGGACTACTTGCTGTGCGAATCCTCGCGACGACTCGCCCTGAATTGCGTGCGAAGCTCCACGACTTCCAACAACGTCAATGCGACCGAGTGCTGGGAGAATCACTCCCATGAGGAACCCGATTCTACCCGGTGCAACACTGGGAATGCTGGGAAGCGGACAATTAGGCCGCATGTTTACCATCGCCGCACGGCGGCTGGGTTACCGAGTCCACGTCCTTTCGCCCGATACCGAAACTCCGACCGGGCAGGTCGCCGACGTTGAAGTTCGTGCTGATTACCTGGATCTCGAACGAGTGGCAGAATTTGCCCGAAATGTCAGTGTCGTCTCGTTCGAGTTTGAAAACGTTCCTGCCGAAACGACGGAAATCTGTCAAAAGTATTGCCCCGTTCGTCCAGCGGGTTCTGTGTTGTTTACCTCACAGAACAGAAAGCGTGAAAAGACTTTCTTGAGAGATGCTGGGCTGCCAGTGACTCCGTTTACTTCAGTCGGGTCTCAGGACGAATTGATTGCCGCACTACAGAAGCAGGGGACACCTGCCGTTTTGAAAACCGCTGACTGGGGTTATGACGGTAAGGGACAGGTCGTCATTCGCACGATCAATGATGCTGCGAAAGCGTGGTCTGAATTGAATGTCCCCCAGGCTATTCTGGAAACGTTTATTGATTTTGAGTGCGAACTTTCAGTTGTCGCCGCTCGGGGATCAGACGGGCAGTTTGTCAGTTATGGGCCGATTGGAAATTCTCACAGTCATCACATACTCGATATTTCCATCTGTCCGGCAGCGATTACATTGTCTGTCGCGAATGAAGCGATCGAAATCACTCGTGCAGTCCTTGAGAAACTTGATGTAGTTGGTGTGATGTGCGTGGAATTCTTCCTGACAAAATCGGGAAAACTGTTGATCAATGAAACGGCACCGAGACCTCATAACTCTGGGCATTTAACGATTGATGCTCACGTGACATGTCAATTTGAGCAACAAGTTCGCGCAATCTGCGGATTGCCACTCGGTTCGAGTGAGCTTCGCAGCCCGTCAGCGATGGCGAACCTGCTTGGCGATGTCTGGGAAGCGGGTGAACCAAACTGGGTCGCTGCCCTCAACCACCCGAATTTGAAATTGCACTTGTACGGTAAGCAAGAAGCCAGGATAGGTCGCAAGATGGGGCATTTGACGGTGCTAGGGGAAACCGTAGAGCAAGCGGAGCAAACTTCCCGAGCAGCCAGGGCGGCTTTGAAGTCTCGTTAGGGCGCTGTTTGAATCTAGGTTAGGCTGAACCTGCGATAAACCAAAGTGTCTACCCAATCTGCTACGCACGTTCGATCAGACTTATCAATCGAAATCGACGTTGTTTGACTCTTTTTTAATACGGAAACGGATCGAAGTCCATGCCGCGTTACGACGACGAAGTAAAACGAATTGAAGCGAAATGGCAGGCCTATTGGGACCAGCATCAAACGTTTCGCGTCGATGTATTGGATGTAGACCAGTGTTCCGAGAAGAACGCTTCCTCTAATTCTCAAAAATCCGCACAAAAAGAGTCACAACGCTCAAACGACATCCCCACCCCAAACGCACCAGGTGACGCGCGCGAAAAAATGTATGTGTTGGATATGTTTCCTTATCCTTCGGGGGCTGGGTTGCATGTGGGGCATCCCGAGGGCTACACGGCGACGGATATCGTTTGTCGATTCAGTCGGATGCGAGGGAAGCACGTCCTTCATCCAATGGGCTGGGATGCGTTTGGTCTTCCTGCGGAAGACTATGCAATCAAGACGGGGACACATCCTGCTGTCACCACGGCGAAAAACATTGAAACGTTTAAGCGACAGTTGAAGTCACTCGGCTTCAGCTATGACTGGAGCCGTGAATTTGCGACGACTGATCCTGAGTATTATCGATGGACTCAGTGGATCTTTCTTCAGCTCTTTGACACTTGGTATGACTCTGCCTTTGTCTGGAGCGGTCCCGATGGAAAATCCAGGATGGGCAAAGGGCGACCGATTGCTGAGTTGCCGATTCCCGAGGACGTTGCGCGAGCCGGATCGCACGCCGTTCGTCGGTACCAGGATCAGCACCGGCTTGCGTATCAACATGAAGCTCCGGTTAACTGGTGTCCCGAATTGGGAACCGTGCTGGCGAATGAAGAGATCGTTGACGGCAAAAGTGAACGAGGCGGACATCCGGTCGAGCGAGTTCCGCTTCGTCAGTGGCTGCTTCGAATTACCGCTTACGGTGACCGATTGGCTAATGAGTTAGACGATCTGCACTGGCCAGAATCGATCAAGGCAATGCAGAAGAATTGGATCGGCCGTAGCGAAGGGGCCGAGGTCGACTTCTATCTTGGCGGAACCGGGGCTGGCTATGAAAAATGGAAAGCGGTACGTGCCAGTGCTGGATTTTCGCGAGAACCGGGTGCGGACGAGTTGCGCATTTATACGACTCGACCTGATACGCTATTTGGCGTGACTTATATGGTCCTTGCGCCTGAGCATCCTGCCGTAGACAGGATAACCACAGCGGAACAAAAGGGTGTGGTTGAAACCTATCGTCAGCAAGCAGCGTCGAAGAGCGATCTTGATCGTACAGACCTCGCGAAGGGAAAGAGCGGAGTTTTCACCGGTGGCTATGCGATCAATCCGATTAATGGCGAGAAGGTTCCGGTCTGGATCGCTGACTATGTGCTGATCAGTTACGGGACCGGAGCAATCATGGCCGTTCCAGCTCATGACGAGCGTGACCTTGAATTCGCCAATCAATTTCAAATTGAAATCAAGCCAGTCGTCGCGCCCGTTGGTGAATCGACAGGCACGACCGACGGTTTCTTCGATCATGGAGTTGCCATTAATTCGGGGCCCTACAATGGTCTTCCTACCCTCGAATTCAAGGCAAAAATCACGGCTGACCTTGAGGCCGGCGGCTTGGGACGTAAGGCGGTGAACTATCGATTGCGAGATTGGCTTTTCTCGCGCCAGCGGTATTGGGGCGAACCATTTCCAATCTGGCATGAACTTGATGCCAATGGCAAACCGACCGGTCTATTGCGAACCGATCCGGCGGAATCGTTGCCAGTCCGGCTTCCGGAAATGGCGGACTTCAAGCCGACGGGAACGCCCGAACCGATGCTTTCAAAAGCTCCGGCAGAATGGCTTTATACGACTGCGCCGGATGGAACTCGATTAAAACGAGAAACCAACACGATGCCGCAATGGGCCGGTTCGTGCTGGTACTACTTGAGATTTGCCGACCCCCGTAACGACCAACAATTCCTTAACCCCGCGATTGAAAAGCAGTGGTTGCCGGTGGACCTTTACGTCGGCGGTGCGGAGCACGCCGTGCTTCACCTGCTCTATTCACGCTTCTGGCACAAGGTCCTGTTCGATCGCGGTCATGTTTCAACGGTCGAGCCGTTTCAACGTCTCGTCAATCAAGGGATGATTCTGGGCGAAGTGGAGTTCACCGGTTATGTACTCGGCGATGGAGGTAACGAACAAAATCGTCGATACGTTTCTGTTCGCGACCTCAAAGCAGGCGTTGATGAGGAAGGTGTTGCGACGCGGGTCGTTGAAAAGACCGGCGAAGTCGCTACCCCGGTC
This sequence comes from uncultured Schlesneria sp., assembly GCA_903858935.1. Taxonomy (GTDB): domain Bacteria; phylum Planctomycetota; class Planctomycetia; order Planctomycetales; family Planctomycetaceae; genus Schlesneria. The sequence continues at coordinate 11,565 of CAIOKO010000143.1, forward strand.
ACACTTTCCGTCGAACAGATCGAGAAAAAGGGTGATTCCTTCATTCTGAAGGATCGCTCCGAGATCGTCGTCGACAGTCGTGCTCACAAAATGTCCAAATCGCGTGGCAATGTCATTAATCCCGATGTCGTCGTCGATCAATTCGGAGCCGACTCATTGCGCCTCTACGAAATGTTTATGGGCCCGTTGGAGGCGGTGAAACCATGGAGCATGAAAGGAGTCGAAGGGGTCGCCCGATTCCTTGGTCGCGTCTGGCGCATGATTGTTGATGAGCCGAACGAGTCGCAAACACAGCTCAGTTCTGCTGTGCAGGACGTCCCACCAACTCCGGATCAGCTTCGCGTTTTGCATCGAACAATCAAGGCTGTGACTCGCGACGTCGAGTCATTGGGATTCAACACGGCCATCAGCCGAATGATGGAATTTGTGAACGAATTTCTTGCCTTTGACGTACGGCCCAAGTCGGCGATCAAGCCGTTTGTCCTGTTGCTCAGCCCATTCGCTCCCCATGTTTCGGAAGAGCTTTGGGAACTTCTCGGAAACACAAAAAGCCTGGCCTACGAACCGTGGCCAACCTTTGACGAGAAATACCTGGTTGAAACCGAGATTGAGATCCCGATACAGCTCAACGGAAAGTTACGTGGAAAAGTGACCGTTCCCGCTGGTTCGGAACAGGCAACAATCGAGGCTGCCGCAAAAGCGGACGCCACGATTGCTGGCCAACTGGAAGGAAAGACAATCGTCAAGACGGTCTACATTCCGGGAAAAATGGTAAACTTTGTTGTCAAATAACCGGCACAGCCGGTCGGTGCGCGTCGGACGACGGGTTCATAATAGGATGACCGTTCGCGCGTTGAATGTGCTTGCGGCTTCCAGCCGCAATTCCAATTTCTGCGGCTGGAAGCCGCAGCTGCGTTTCGAACGCCCAATCAACTTGCAAACCGTAATCCTATTCTGAACCCGTTGTCCGACGCGCACAAAGCGGCTACGCCGCACGCCCAATCAACGCGCAAACGATGAGCCTATTCTAAACCCGTCTTACGACGCGCACTAACCGGCTGTGCTGGATTCGCCAACGACGGGGTTGACCAGTACGCCGACATCTTCGATTTCGACTTCCATTCGGTCGCCGGGTTTCAAGTAAATCGGCGGGGTACGGGCCACACCTACTCCAGGGGGCGTTCCCGTGAAGATCAAGTCACCGGGCTGTAGCGTGATCAATTGAGAAACGTGAGCGATCACCTCGTCGACACCGAAAATCAATTCTTTTGTTGAGGAGTTCTGCAATGTCTCACCGTTTAGTCGCAAGCCGATCTTGATGTTATGTGGATCGACTTCGTCGGCCGTCACAAGGTAGGGGCCTGTTGGGGCAAACGTGTCTGGCGTCTTACCCAACAACCATTGACCACCGGGTCGTCCCTTTTGCCAGTCGCGAGCCGAGATGTCATTCCCGCAGGTATATCCAGCAACATACGAAAACGCATTCGCTTTAGAGATATTCTTCCCTTGTTTTCCAATGATAACGACGAGTTCCGCCTCATAGTCGACTTCGTGAGCGACCTTTGGAAGGATGACCGAGTCTTCAGGACCAACAACCGCTTGAGAGAACTTGTTGAAAACGACTGGCTCGCTGGGAATCGGAGAATTCGTTTCAATCGCGTGGTCACGATAGTTCAGGCCGATACAAAAGACCTTACCAGGGTTTTGAATGGGTGCCAGAAGTCGGCCGGTGACAAACGGGCCTTTCGTCAAACCGGTCGCCAGAGCGTGCGCCGCAGCGGCCAAGCCTTCCGTTGCGGAAAGAATGTCACGCAGCGTGGTCGGAAGTTTCGCATCAACCGCACAAAGATCGACGTAGCGTCCATCCAGTGAGACTCCAACAACTCGTGGTCCGTGATCCGTCAACACAGTGGCCAGCTTCATCCGACATCTCCTCAAAATAAAGTGTCAATCAACCGCAGGGGTAATATCTCAGGCAAGTTCGATACAGAAGCAAAAAACACACAATTCCCAGGGGGCGAATAATGGTGACCGATTGCGCGATCGATGCAACAAAGATTAGTCGGCGGACGAAGGATTTTCACCCGTAACTGCAACATCAGGGCTTGTTCAGTTTTTCGAAATCTGCGAAACACGGCTTGAGTTGTAAATTCGCAATTCGATTGGTTGACAATGCTCGCTTTAATTCCTGTAGCTCCAATAAACGTCATATGAACCCGCCATCGACAATTCTATTCGCCGGAGGAGGCACCGGAGGGCACCTTTTCCCTGGAATCGCCGTCGCCGATGAGTTACGGCGACGAGATCCCTCGACCCGTGTTGTCTTCGTCGGTACCACTCGATCCGTTGAATCGACGATTGTCGCTGAACAGGGTCTGGAACATCGGACGCTTCCTGTTGAATCACTACCAACACTAAAGCGGAATCCATTTCGATTCGTGGTTCAAAACTGGAATGCATGGCGCGGAGCAATTCAGTTACTGAAGGAACTACGGCCCGCCGCTGTCGTCGGCCTTGGGGGGTATGCCAGTGCTCCGATTGTTTGGGCTGCCAGTCGACATCGCATCCCTGTCATTCTGATCGAACAAAATTTGATCCCCGGTCGAACAACGCGACTCCTCAGTCGTTTCGCCGACCACGTCTGCGTATCATTCCGCGAAACCATTTCACGACTTCCCAAAGCCCGGCATGTCGTCGTCACTGGTAATCCTGTGCGAGCATCGATTACGAAACTTCATAACCGCACGTTGGTTGAAAGCCGCAACGACGAATCTTCGACGTTCAAGCAAAAAGAACTATTGATTCTTGGGGGGAGCCAAGGAGCTGAATCGTTGAACGTTGCTGTCATGGCTGCGGTCAAAAGCTTGGCAGGCGAATTAAAAACCTGGAGAATTGTGCATCAAACCGGACCGCATAACGCTGACCGTGCACGAGCACTCTATCAAGAGCTTGGGCTTTCGTTCGTTGTGGAACCCTTCTTTCATGAGATGGAAGAATTGTATTCCCGTGCAGATCTGGTCATTTCGCGATCAGGCGCGACGACTCTTTCGGAATTGGCATGCGCCCAGATTCCGTCCATCTTGCTACCTTATCCTCATGCAGCCGATGATCACCAGAGAGCTAATGCGCAAGCCTTCGTCGATCACAAAGCAGCGATCCTGGTGGAACATTCGACCCCTCCTGAAAGAACCGCAGCCAATTTGGCGGAAGCGTTGCAGTCGTTGATCGATGATGCTGTAAGCCGAAAGCGAATGGGGCGAGCGGCGAAAGAACTTGCTCATCCCGATGCTGCTCAAGCATTTGCAAACGTCATCGAATCGGCGATTCGACCTGTTTCGTAAACACTGCACTTTTTCGTGGAGTGCTTTTCGGTCACGTCGAGATTCTTTGTGTTATCTTAGTCTCTCGGTACAACGCGACGGGGTCGTTGGCCAATTCACTAACGCGGTCGCAATGAAGCAAAGGATCAGGCCGAACAAATTGATCCATTTTGACGCAGAGTGATAGGCGACAAACCGAGCGGCCCGAGGCTGGCCAGGGGGAGTCACCATCTGCACAAGTGGCAGGTAGATTGAGAAATAGTCTACAGCCATGATGGATAGCACAAGTACCAGCAAAACGAGCGCGCTTATTCGGCGCTTCCCGGGAAATAATTCTGAGTTACCAGCGATCCAGGCGCCAAACAAGCCAAGGCTGACGAGAGTCGCTCCACATGCGTAAAAAGCAGGAAATCGGACTGCGACAAGAACGTCTTTCGTCGTTGAATCAAAATTGCCACGTGTGACTTCAGTCACTCCAACAATCACAAATAGCGTTGCCGCACCAATCCAGGCGGACAGGCAGAACCGGGCAAGAAACAATCCGATTCGGGCGAGAAATGAGGCATTGGCGTCGTTGGGGGCATTCCCCATCTCTGTTTCTCCACGTCTTTGAATCAATGCGCAATCATGGGACCCAAGATTACCACCGCATTGTGACGGAGAATCAAGCGTTAAGGAAGCAGCACTTTAACGTGAGAACCAATCGCGAGTTTTGGCCAAAGTTTTCCAGCTGGTTCGATTTTCACAGCGACGAACGATTCCGATGTTCCGGCGACGGATGTGGTTTGTGGTGGAATGTCGGTAATAATCCCAATCCGATGGTCATGCGCCGGGAAGATCAGAGTCACCTTTGATCCATGTCTTAATTTGGACGCTTCCGCTGAAGGGAACTGGGCCACGACGTGTGGTTGGATATCGTCAAGAATCTCGATCAACGGATCTCCATTGGGAACCCGGTCACCAGGTTGGAATCGGACATCGCCGACCGTTCCATAAGTTGGACTGGTGATGGTTAGCTCTTTAAGCTGTGTATCCAGCGATGCGAGTTCGAGCTTTGCTCCATTAAGTCGAGCTTCCGCGACGTCCACTCCAGAGGCTGAACGAATCTTGCTTTGAAGTTCCATTTCCAGTGCGGCAAGTGATTTCAGTCGTTGTTCGCACAGTGCGATTTGAGTCGCAAGCGTCTCAGTCGATGCGGCTGCGGCATCCTCGCGAAGCATCGCCTGTAAACGACGTTCATCAGGTAGATGAAGCTCTCGCTTGATGGACCGAAACGGATGATCAACTTCTGCAACCACTGGGCTAACACCGGAGTCGGAGTTCGTCAAATGGTCTTTCCAGGCGAGTTGCTCAACCTGTTTGTTCAGCTTTTCCTGTGAGAACGCTGACTCTTTTAATTGAGTTTCAAAGACTTCAGCCTGCAGTTCACGTCGACGCCAGGCAAAATCAACTTCAGCACTGATTCTGGCCCGATTGACTTCGGCTTCAAGTTCGGAGATCTCGCGTCGTTTCCCGATCAGTCGTTCTTCCAGCTGAAGGTCAATCAATTGAAAAAGTGCGTCGCCCGGAGCCACTGCCTGTCCCGGTTTGACCGAGACATCCCGAATTCGAGCCACACAATTTGTTTTCACAACCGTCGTTCGCGACTGAAGTGAACCGGGATGAGCACGTTCACCGGTCCAACCTAATATCCAGGCAAATCCGGTTCCGGCAATTAATGCCAGGCCGATGATCAGTCCGATGCGACCTTGTCGCATTGGCGCGGAGACTTCGGGGTTCACAGGAGTATTGGTCGGCATCGTGCACGTGACCTGGTAAGCGGTGAGGGATCTTTCCTCGAATCGGCATAACAGCAGGCTCGACATCTGACAGAGTACCCGGCGGTCGTACGGAACTCCGAAAGTGAATGTTAGAAGCGTGTTAAACCGCAAAGTCGGGACGCTTAACCTTCATCCGCGCCCAATCGACGTATTTTCTGTATAGTTAGCAAAAATTGACTTGTACTGAACTTCCCAATCGAAAATCGATTCAATGCCCGCCAAACAATTCGACTCCATTTCGCGAGTCGTGCTGAAACCTCGTAAAGCTCTTCCTTTTTTCAGCCGACACCCTTGGGTCTTTCAGGGAGCTGTTGATCGGGTCGAGGGTACTCCCGCCCCCGGTGATGCTGTCGCTTTGCATGCCTACGACGGGCAATTCATTGCCTGGGGGTTGATCAATCCGGCCAGCAAGATTGGCGTCAGGCTTTATTCCTGGGATGAATCTATTCGCCTGACGAATGAGTTCTGGAAGCAGAGGATCAATGAGGCGGTCGGACTTCGATCGGTTCTGTTTCCGCAACAGGGGCCGATCGTTGCGTGTCGGCAGATCTACAGTGAAGCTGACGGGATGTCGGGTTTGACCGTCGATCGGTATGGAGATTTTTTGCTGGTGCAATTAACGAGTTTTGCTCTCGCACAACGACAAGAGATCCTGCTGGAAGGGTTGCGTGAGGCATTAAATCCTAAGGGAATCTGGCTGCGGACAGAAAAAGGGATTCGGGCAGCAGAGGGTCTGGAGCTGGCTGACGGTCTTTTATGGGGCGAGGCGCCGCCGCGACCAATGTTTATAGAGGAGCACGGCGTCCGTTACGGCATCGACGTTGCCGAGGGACAGAAGACCGGGTTCTTTCTCGATCAGCGGGATAATCGCCGTCGTACTGCAGATTTTGTTCGAGGAAAGCGTGTGCTGGATGTCTGTTGTTACACGGGTGGCTTCGGCTTGAATTGTCTCGTCAACGGTGGTGCGGCTGAGGTTGTTGCGGTCGACGCCTCGGAATCGGCTCTGGCTCAAGCTCGTTCCAATGCCGAGTTCAATGGAGTTGCCGATCGACTGACGACGATCAAACAGGACGCATTTAAAGCATTGGAAGAGTTCGAGGCACGCGGTGAGCGGTTCGACATGATCGTATTGGACCCGCCCAAGCTTGCCAGGAACCGTCAGGGAATCGACGCGGCGCTTCGCGGTTATTACAGCTTGAATCGGTTCGCAATGGGGCTGATTACGCCAGGCGGATACTTCGTCACCTGCAGCTGTTCGGGACAGATTACGCACGAGATGTTTGCCGATATGCTTGGTCAGGCGGCGCTGCACGCCAATCGCCGTCTACAGTTGCTGGAAGTCCGTGGTCCATCTGCCGATCACCCTTCGTCAGTCCACTGCCTCGAAACCGACTATCTGAAGTGTTACCTTTGTCGGGTGCTGTAACGTGTGCGTCCCTTGCACGATCCCCTTTTTCTGCCACTGTTTTCCTCAATAGAGCCTCGCGTGACACGTCGAAACAAAAAAGTCGAAGAAGAAATCCCTCATTCGTTTTTCATTCGTCCGCAAGAGAAACTCTTGATTGACGCATTGCCGGAACTGAAGGGTGATCGGGTCATTTGTACCTCGGCAGGCCGTGCGCAATTTGGGGTTGCCTATGCGACCGAAAATCCTGGTGCCGTGGTCGACTGCTGGTTCCTCGACATCTTTCACAAGCTTCAAAGCGAATTCCGAATCAGTGAAGACGGGCCTCCGCCGAGTAATCTGAACCTGTTCTGTCAGCCGGACCTTCCCGACCATGAAGCAGATTTAGTTGCTTTCGCCTTTAAAAAGGGGGGTGAGGCCGAGCTGACTCGCGACCTGATGCAGCAGGGACATATGCGACTTGTCGAAGGGGGGCGAATGGTCGTCTCGACAGACAATGACGAAGATCAGTGGATTCACAACGAGTTACGCGAATTGTTCCCGAAGGTGACTCGACGTCCAATTCGCAAACAGGGAACGTTGTACTTCGCAACCAAGGTCAAACCACTGAAAAAGGTCCGAGACTTCGATTGTGAATTCGCTTTCCGAGATCGCGGAAGGTTGATCTATGCCTACAGCAGGCCAGGCGTTTTCAGTCACCGGCACATCGATCCTGGTGCCCGGGCCTTGATGAATACGATGGTCGTCAAACCGGGCATGAAGATTCTGGATTTGGGGAGCGGTGCCGGAACAGTGACGCTCGCCTCTGCCTTTGCCGCCGAGAACGTGGCTGTCCACGCGGTTGATTCCAACGCTCGGGCGATCCAGTCGCTTGAACGCGGCATCGCCAAGAACGAAGCTCCCGGCATCACCTACGCACTTGACGCCGAAGGTCAATCGCCCGCGTCTGACGAGTTCGATCTCGCGTTGGCCAATCCCCCGTATTTCTCGAACTATGCGATTGCCGACCTGTTCCTGGATACGGCTCATCGAGCCCTCAAGCCAAAAGCCAAAGTCCTGATTGTCACCAAAACACCAAACTGGTTCGTTGAGCGAATGCCGCTCTGGTACGCCGATGTTGAAGTGGCTGAACACAACGACTACTGGATCGTGACTGGCAAAAAGCGAAAGGAATCAATGTCGGACATGCCACGAGGCCGACGGAACCGGGAATTCGACGAGTGAGGCTGGCGAACCATTACCGTCTGTTCCTTCGCAGTGCGACGCCGGCCCATTGGATCGACGCGAAGACTGGATGTTTGTGTTGCTGACGACGACCTGGTTTTTGAAGATCACGCTATGATCACATGTGACACGGTTTTACCGTCTTCGGTAAGGTCGTGCTCCTGGGACGCGTTTTCGAACCATGAAGACACAGCCTTGTCGAGGACTCCAAAACCGTGGCTGTCCGAGTCTCGACCGTTTTGGTGGGGTTGAGGTGCAACAGAATTTCTCTACCACAGTTTCGCTGTGCCATCATGCCACTGTGAGGCATTTGCCAGTTGAAACGGGATGCAATTCTCTTTTTTAACGTTCTAGTTTCTGATCTCACCACCCAAAATCGTTTGACCAATTCTGGATTCGCTATCAGAACAAAAATATTTCGAAATCAATCAGATTTCGTGATAGCTTCTGACTTTCGCGGGGTACTTGTAGGAAGAGGCGATAATTGATGACGGAATTTCACGTCACTCGATCCAGTTTACTGATCCGGATACGAGACGCGCAGGATGATTCTGCGTGGGGGGAATTCGTCGAAATTTATTCCCCTTTAATTTATGGGTTCGCCCGGAAACAGGGTTTGCAGGATGCCGACGCGATTGATGTCACTCAAGATGTTCTCAGGATCGTTTCCCGGACAATTGGACGATTGGACTATGACCCGCTTCGCGGATCGTTTCGAGGCTGGTTGTTTACGATTGTTCGTAATGAATTGAAAGACTGGTTTTCAAAACAACGTTCCTCTGTTACGGGAACCGGGGATTCATCGATCGCAAAAAGATTCGAAGAATTGCCTGCGTTGGAAAGCGAACAGTCCGTGTTATGGGATCAGGAACATCAAAAGCGGATTTTCGAATGGGCTGCCGCACGTGTTCGGGGTGAAGTTCAAGAATCCACCTGGCATGCATTCTGGCAGACAACGGTTGATGCCCGAAGCGGTAAGGATGTTGCGGTCGAATTAGGGATGTCGGTTGCTGCCGTGTACCTCGCAAAAAGCCGAGTAATGGCCAGACTGAAAGAACTCGTTCGAGCAAGCGAATGAGAGTGTTTTCATTAGACGAAACCCATAGCGAACATGATGAGAGACCATGGGGCCATTTGAGAAAAACATCATGAACGAATCAATCAGTTGCCCAGGCGTTTCGTTATTGCGTCACTTCCTCGACGGAACGGAATCCAAGGATTCGACCTGGTCTCGTGAGCAGATCGAGCTGCACGTCAACGATTGCCATGTATGTCAAAAGTCGATCGAGCGGCTGGTTGCTGGTAAGGAGTCCTGGGAAGGTGCAGCTAGACAACTTGCTGAACTCGATTCAAATCGGGGTGAGGCTTCATCCGAACTGCGGGACTTGATCGACCAGGAAAAAAATCGCTTGCCTGGGACTGCGCTGGGTGAAATGGGTGTGACCGAGGGGCGGCCTCTATCATCCATCGAGCTCGACTTTCTCCAGCCGACCGATCAGCCAGACTCCCTTGGACGCCTTGGTTCTTATGAAATCCTTGATGTCGTTGGACGGGGAGGAATGGGGCTTGTCCTTAAGGCTTATGATCCGTCGTTGCGGCGAATCGTCGCAATCAAGGTGATGGCGGCACATCTGGCGTCCAGCCCTGCAGCGCGCAAACGATTTGTTCGGGAAGCCCGTGCGGCAGCGGCGGTCAGTCATGACCATGTCGTCGCGATCTATGCTGTCGAAGAAAATCAAGAGCCGCCATTCCTCGTCATGCAATTTGTCGGCGGAAAAACGCTTCAGGAGCGACTTGTTGCGACGGGATCGTTTTCGGTCCCCGAGATCCTGCGAATCGGAATGCAGACGGCATCAGGTCTGGCTGCGGCACACGCGCAGGGACTTGTTCACCGTGATATTAAACCGGCGAATATTCTGCTGGAGAACGGTGTAGAACGGGTCAAGATTACCGACTTTGGTCTGGCGAGGGCCGTTGATGACGTTGGTATGACTCAGACTGGGGTCGTGGCGGGAACACCTCAGTTTATGGCGCCGGAACAGGCGAATGGTGAATCGATCGACATTCGATCAGATCTTTTTAGTCTGGGAAGCGTGCTTTATACGCTTTGCACAGGGCGTCCGCCGTTTCGGGCCACAACGACGATGGGGCTGCTGAAGCGGATCTGCGAGGAAACTCCACGACCAATCCGTGAACTGAACCCGGATATTCCATTATGGCTGGAAGCGATCATTTCCAGACTATTAAAGAAAAATGCCAGCGATCGGTATCAGTCGGCAAAAGAAGTGGCGGAATTGCTTTCGAGTTGGCTGGCGCATGTGCAACGTCCGACGGCCGTTCCGGCACCGATCGCAGTCACTTTAAACGAGCCACCAAAGCAAGACCCGGTGACACCGAAAACTTTGGACATTGAACATAAGTCTGTCGATTTGAAATCGGTCGATGTCCCCTCGTCGCGTCCTTTACCGTTATGGGGATATTATTCACAACAGTTTCCGTTCGATGGTGGTGTCGAATCCTTCTTCGATTTTGCGACCCAGACGCTGGAAAGAAATGGATTTATTGTCGTGGAACGAACGCCGTCACGTCTCAAACTGGACGGCCCGTGGTGGAAAAAGGAAACGAATTTTGCGTTGAAATCCGTCCCGCAAATCGAATTTCAAGTTGATAGGGGAACTCTGTCAGTTCAGGCAAAATTACGAATTATTCGGATTATTTCAGGGATTCTCATCGCTGCCGTGGGATTGTTTTCATTAGGGAGCGGTTACCCTTCAGCAATCATACCTATTGCGGTGATCGGGTTGTGGTACCTGGGACGCTGTCGGCAGTTAGAGGAACGATTCAACAAGTTCGTCACAAAACTTCTGGCTGCCTCCAGCACGTACGCTCGATCAAGTCACTTGGAGCAGGTCAACCAGGTAAAATCACTGTCTGGACAGATTGTCGCGGACTCTTCCGATGGAATGTGGACGTTTCTGACAGGTGACTATTCACGGTCGGTTCCATTCACAGGTGATCCTGAAAAATCATTCGACCTTGCCGTCGCTTCGTTGACATCATCGGGGTTTGTGCTGGATCGTCGCACCCGTTCGCAACTTTCTCTGACAGGCCCCGGACTCAATCAATTGAAAGGAAACTTGCTGGCAGCAGCATCCTCGATTGACGTCACGCAGGAATCAGGATCGATTCGACTTGATGCGAAAATGGGAACGATTCGAACCTTACATGGTTTTCTGCTGGGACTTCTTCTTGTCGCAGCGATCATCGTATGGGGGCTCTGTACAAAACCGACGAACGGCTTGTTCCAATCGCAACGGGATCAAATTGAACTCGGGATCGTGACGTTTGCAGCACTCGGCCTGATCGTTCTTGGATCGATCGCTGCCACCCGTCGTGTCTATCAAAAAGCGTTCGACAGATTTTTGACCAACCTGCTGAAGGCAGGAGAAACTGGCCGTACCTCTGGTAGCGTCGATTCAGCAAAGGTCAGCGAGATTGCGGCTTCCCAGGCGGGTTCTTCATTGGTGGGTCAAGTTCGTCCATCGGAGAAACCCTTCTGGCAACGAATTCACGAAGCTTATCCAACGCGCGCTTACTGGAGTTTGCTGGCGGTCTGGAGTCTGTTCATGATCCCCCTTGCCGACTCATTAGAAACGATCCCCCTCAACGGATTGTTCTGGGTCGCATTGACGATCGTTGCCTTGGGTGTTTTGCTGCCGATCGGCCTGGCCGTTTTAGCTTGGTGTCAACAAATGAAGTCCGGAAGTTGGGAAGCGACGATTCTGAAAACGCCGCCGATTCGACTGCTGTTGATTCCTGCCGTGATCCCTTTTTTGTTTGCCTCCGTATTCTGGGGTTACCGGCAATTGACTTGCGGCATTGTCCAATTTGATGTTGATGACCCCGAGTTCACGGTTAGCCTGGGAAGTCCGGATAAGAAATGGAATGCCTCGTACTCGGCCGACTTTTACGCCTTGCGACTGAGTCCAGGACAGTACTATTGGTCAGTCAAACACGGGGCAACATCAATCAAACAGGGTCAGCTCGATTTGACCCCTCGATCGCGTCACACCATCAGCGCTCGATCACCCTATCCATTGGGGCAGGCCGCGATTGTGTCGTTACCTGGTCGCTGGAAATTACAGAGTTGGCAGCCCACTGGGAACCCTCCCGCTGTGCTGCATCAGCCTCCTTCCGACGCCGATTACATCGATGTGACGAACGACACGATTCACATTCACTCGCAAAATGTCCTGAATGCCTGGAGCCCATTGCTGGGACTTAACCTGGGAGACTTACGGACAGACATCCATCCTGAAAAATCGATTTCATTGTTATACCGATTTCCAGATGAGTCACCCAAAACACGAGGTCCGAAATGGGTTGATCTGTATATCGATGTCGGGCCTGAGCATGACAATCGTCTGTTCGCCCGAGGAATATTCACGGCGGATGAAAGGCTTTTCTCGATTCGACTGGCTCCGACAAGTGTTCCGCGTCCAAAGGGTTGGAGTCCAGTCCCGGACGATAAATTGATCTCCCTATCGTTTAAACGAGCCGACGATCTGACATTGATGCAGGGGAAATGGAAGGTCAAAGCATGCAATGTAAAAGGGGAACAGGCCAAGGAAGCAGACGGATTAGATTGGAATGTGATTGTGGCAAAAGACCAGTTTGAATCCGTCAATTTACGGCAGATCAATGGGAGTCCCAGTACGCAGACAGATCAACCATACACAATCAAGATTAATGATGTTCAAAACCCGAAGCGGATCACACTGACGGGTCCGCAGCAAAATGGCGTTATTTCTGTCCTCGAAGGGGTCTATAGGGTTAATGGCGACAAAATGATGCTTCTGTTTGGAATGGATGGACGAATTCCACAGGAGTTCAACGACGAGGCCGAGCTGACTTCCATCGAAATCGAATTGGAACGGGCGATGCCCTGACTGCAGTATTAAATGTCCTAGCTGGTGTCGGCATTATTATTAAGGAATTTCAAAAGACTTTAGCCACAGATGCACGCAGAGCCACACAGATAAAGACGAACAACTCCGATGAAATACAATTGAAAGACGCCGTTTCGTATATTTTCCTGTTTTGCAATTATCCGTGTGAATCTGCGTGCATCAGTGGCAAAAACTCTTCGCGTTTTTACTTTGTTGCCTTCGCGCCCTTCTGTCAAAGTACGAATCGCAGCTACAAAAATCTTGTGCCCTTTTCAGACGCTAAACACGTTCTGATTTCGACCTTTCCGGGGTTCAAACCCCAGGCTGTATTCCTGCATCGCTTCGCGGATAAGAGATCGCCGCGAAAGATTTTCACGTCGTCCGAGAGTCAACGCTTTACGGTACGGGCAGTATCTCCGTCGCGGACACTTGCCTTGATGGGGATGTTCCATGAGCCAGTGACATCGTTACTCCGCTTCAACAGGGACGAATCGGAAAAACGACCATGTCAGCCCCGCAGCAACCAGGATACCAACATCAATGTAGAAAATGGGGTCCCATTGAGCGCGTCCCGAATGACCGTGTGTTCCCAGCCAGTCGGCAATGGCTCCCACCAGGAATTGGGAGCTCATCGCACCGAAGACACCGGCCGAGTTCATCAGACCGAACAGAGCACCGACATGTTTGCCGCTGATTCCGATTGCACACGACCACCACAGTGATTGAGTTGCCTGGGTCATGAAGCAGGAGAGTCCCGCGAGCAGGGCGGCGAGCCAGGGGTTTTGCGACATCAATGAGCAACTCAAAAATGCCGCGGCGGCGAAGAACGCGCTGCCTCCCAACAGTCTTCTTCTGATCAATCCCTTTCCCGTCACAACTCGGTCCAGAATTTGACCGCCAAAAAATGTACCAACAGCCGAACAGGCCAGGACCAGTGATGCCATCATCCCTGCATTGGTCGGGTCAACCCCCCGTCCTTTGATGAGGTAGGTTGGAAACCAGGAAAAATAGATGTAACTGTTGAATGACCCGAAGATCATGATCGAACTGAGAAACCAGATACTCGGGTTCCGGCTGACGGCCGCCCATGGGATATCACCGTGTACGTTCTCAGATGAGGCTCGACGGCCAATGTGTTCGGCCTCTGCCAAATTGACGGCGGGATGGTTTGAAGGGTCATCCCGGAACCACCAATAGAATCCGGTGGCCCAGACGGCACCTAGTCCTCCGAACGCTGCAAATGTAGCGCGCCAGCCGATATTTCGAATAAGAATTGCAGCAAGAAATGGTGCCGCGGCTCCTCCGATTTGCGAGGCGGCCAGAAATACTCCCTGGGCTCGTCCCCGTTCTGCATCGGGAAACCATCTTGATAAGACTCGTGCTGCATTAGGAAAGGCCCCCGCTTCACCCGCTCCGAAAAGGAAGCGAACAGTGATCATCGGCCAAAGCCCCGTGCAGGCGCCGGTCAGCGCGGTGAACGCCGACCACCAGAGCGAGATTCGAGTCAGCACCTTTCGTCCGCCGATCAGGTCTCCCCATCGACCTGTCGGGATTTCGAACAATCCATAGGCCAGTGTAAAGGCCATCAAGACGAAGCTGGCCTCGGTATTGGAAAGCTTCAAGTCCTGTTTGATGGATGGGAGTGCCTGCGAGATACAAATACGGTCGAGGTACAGTATCCCTGATAACAGGCAAAGGACGCCGAGCACTATGAAACGGGTTCCCGATCGGGACGCGTGAGCTGACGGTGCCGTGTCTGACTGTTCACAGGATTCAACGGACATGACCTGTTCCTTCATGGAGGGGCCGAAAGTCGTCGGGGCCTATCTTCAGAGCGGCAGGTCGTCGCTGGCTAAGCGGCGGAGATGATTGTTACGCTGCTGCACGAGCGCATCAAGCAACGAGGTCAGAATTAACAATTTGCGAGCTCCGCCATGTTGATTGGTTATGTCAGTGACGAACGATATGTGGCCCTGGTTGACGTTGCCTTCGAGTTTATCGATGCCAATGGGGGATCGTGGGAAGCGAGGTCTCGTGCGACAGGTGCGGTTTATCTTGATGCGCCTCCTGGAGACTATACTGTTACGCTACAAAGGCCCGGTTACGGTGCAAAACGCAGCCACGTGACGCTGCCGACCACGTCTCCTCATCAATTTCGACTGCTAAGCGATGGTCTCAGCGGTTACGTCTGGCCGAAGTGGGTTCGCAGCGGCGAGGCAGGAGAATTTCGAGTTCATTCCGTTGAACAGTATCATCTCGAGTTATGGAGATATGGATGGAAACCGGAACTGGTTCGAAGCCTGGGTTGGCATGACGAGCATGGTCCCCGCGCGACGATGCAAGTGACGCCCGACGGCGACTACACGCAAACTGGAGTCGAATGGAATCGGGTTGGATACTCGAGTCCGACCCACAAACAATTCCTTGCAGCACCAGATCAGTCTGGTTTGTACTACTTTCGGGCTCAAACACCTTCCGGTTTGCAGTTTTCGTTTCCGTGGATAGTGGCACCAATCCGGCCGAAAGCACCGCTGGCGGTACTCGGCAGCAACATCACCTGGAATGCTTACAACAGCTTTGGCGGACGCAGCAATTATATCCATGCCGACGAGTTGCCTCCGACGCCGACAGTGAATTCGCGGTATGATCTCAAGCGTTATCGCGACGCTGAATTCATGACATGGAACTGTGAAAAATACGTTCCGCTCTCGTTTGACCGACCTGAACCGTTTAACCATATTGATTTTGAAACACAGATCACGGATCCGATTCAAGGTCGACAGGCATGCCATCTCGCACCGGCCGAATGGCGGTTGCTGGGGTGGCTTGAGCATCAAAACCTGCCCTATGACTTTTATTCAGAAACGCAACTGGACGATGGGACGCTCGATCTTTCTTCGTATCGTGCATTGATCTTGTCCGTTCATCCCGAATACTGGACGCGTCGGATGTATGACCGCGTCAAGCAGTGGGTCTTCGAAGAAGGGGGAAGGCTGCTTTACCTTGGAGGCAATGGGCTGAACTGTGAGGTTGAGATTCACGGTTCGACAATGTCGGTCCACAACCAGCAGATTACGGGTCTGGATGTCGCGGGTGTCGGTGGAGAAAGTCGGATGGCGCTGCGTCATGAATCGGAGGCAAGCCTGGTGGGCGTGGTCTTTACTCCGCCGGGTGCGATGACGGGTGCCCCCTATCGTGTGGTAGATTCCAACCACTGGGCCTTTCATCGGACGGGGCTTCAGATCGGGAATCTGTTCGGACTTAAATCGCTTCATATGCGTTGTCCTGGTGGCGCATCGGGGCACGAAACGGACAAGATTTCGCCCAGTTCTCCGGCAAATACTCGCTTGCTTGCACAGGGCCTGAATCCCGATGAGGGGGGGGCACATATGGTCCATTTTGAAACCCCGCGTGGTGGCGGAGTGTTTTCCGTTGGCTCGATTTCGTGGGTCAGCAGCTTGCCCGTTGATGAACACGTCTCACAGATTACTGAGAACGCCATTCGCTGTTTTCTGGAATGAATAATGTGACTATCAGGGGCATTTCGGTGAAAGAGCAGAATCTGCCGGTTATGCCGAGAGTTGCCGACAGCGCGATTGACAGGGCAGCATCAATTGCACACATCTTCTTGATCATTCACGACGATTTAACACCAAGTTAATCGTGAATGAGTCCTGTTCGGGCAAAACTCGGCGGAATTTGCAGGGCAACTGACGGTTTGCGTCTCACGTTTATTACACGTGTCATTGCCTTGCTGCTTAAGGGATTGCAGCGAGGTGATTCTCATAAATATCGTTTCGTGGGCTGGAGAAATCCCTGATGAGCCGGTTGTCCACATCGCAAAACCTACTCAGACCGCAACTTTCAATTCCGTCTTCGCCAGTCAGTCAAAGTCATTTGTCGGATTGGGTGCTGTCGATTCCGGGTGTCTCCCGGGTTGTTGATCGGATCGGAGTGACTGAATTTCGTCGGCGAATTTTCCACATGTCACCATCGCTCATGCCGATGGCCCTCCCATTTGTACCGCATCATGATGTCTGGGGGGCGCCGCTCCTTTGTATTCTGTTTCTCTCGACAGTCACGATTCTGGTACTTGCTGTCGTACTGGGACCTTTTCTGGTCCGTAACGGTGAAATTAACTGGATGGGAGCGGTGTTGGGTTATATGGGGCCAGTTGTTGGCTCACTGTTGCTGTTTCCTGGACGCGCGGAATGGGGACTGATGACGTTGCAGATTCTTGCGCTGGGGGACGGGTCGGCAACATTGGGTGGGTTGATGATTGGTGGACGTCGACTTCCCTGGAATCGAAAAAAGACATTCTCGGGTTTGTTCTGCTTCGCGGTCGTTGGCTCGCTCGCTGCGTCATACAGTTTTTGGGGCGAATCCCGCCCCGGGGTGCCGTTTGCAAAAGCCTTCCTGATTTGCAGTGTCGCAGCGGCGTGTGCGGCGATTGTCGAGTCGCTACCAATTCGGTCGAACGACAATCTTCGAGTTGGAACAACAGCACTGATCGTTGGGATCGTAATGAGTTTGCTCGTGATTTAGGTGGCGACTGTTCGGAACAGACGGCAGATCAAAACGTGGTCAAGGAAGTTGTTGTAGCATGTCCGCAGGGTTCACATCGACGACTTTGTTAAGCAGAATAAGTCGGCTTTCAAGCCAACCCGTAGCCAAGGCTGTCGGCTCAGCGGTTCAGAAAGAATTGCCAGCACAGCCAGCGCATGGGAACGCCACCAGTCTGGCGGAAGTCGTTCATCTTCGGAAGAGCTACGGCAATCACCTGGCAGTTAAAGACGTTAGTTTCAAGTTGCAAAGGGGTGAAGTTCTAGGATTACTGGGACCAAACGGAGCAGGTAAAAGCACGACGATGATGATGCTGGCAGGGTTACTGACCCCGACCAGCGGTGACGTCTTGCTTGATGGCCGAAAATTCGATGGCCGCAATCATGACCTTCGTCGAATGCTGGGGGTTGTTCCCCAGGAATATGCGATCTATCAAGAATTGAATGCGATCGATAACCTGATGTTTTTCGGCAAACTTTATGGTTTGCGAGGCCAGGTGTTGAAGGATCGCTGCGATGAGGTACTGGAACAGATTGGCCTTGTTGAAAGTGCGAAACGACCCTCGGGTGACTATTCCGGTGGGATGAAGCGTCGGCTCAACTTCGGTGTTGCCCTGATGCACAAGCCGTCAATTTTGATCCTCGATGAACCGACAGTCGGTGTCGATCCCCAGTCTCGGTCGCATTTGCTGGAATGCGTTCGGCGCCAGGCATCTGAAGGTGTCGGGATTGTTTACGCCAGCCATTACATGGAAGAGATCCAGTCGATCTGCCATCGTGTTGCCATCGTGGATCACGGCGAGGTGCTTGTCGATGACACGATTCCCAATCTGATTGGGGGATCGGCCTCTGACTTGTACCTGTACGTCAATAAAACGACGGGAATTTCCGAAGCGCTCGGAAACCTGGTGATTGTTGGACCTGGTAGTGACGGTGAGCCTGCAGTGATAGTTCCTGGGGAAGCCCCACCTTCGGGTAAACATGCTGATGTCAGTTCATTGCGTTACGGGTTGGGATCACTGGCGCAAGAGTCGCCTCGAATTTCCCCTGAGCTGTCGTGGCGATTGCAGACGGTCCTGTTCAAGTTGGGAAACCTGGGAATTGATGTCCTGCGGATTGAGACTCAGCAATCGAATCTTGAACGGCTTTTCCTTCAACTCACGGGAAAGAGATTGCGAGACTAGATACGACGGAAATTCCTTCGGACGTGCGTCTTGTCGCAAATGAACCTGCAGGCGCCTATCGACTGCGAAAGGGAGTGAGACTTAGTTATGTCAGCCTGGCACATCACCCTGAAAGACCTGCTGCTTTTGTCTCGTGATAAACGGGCGCTGGTGTTACTTCTCGTATTGCCGTTGATGTTCATTTCAATTGTCGGCATGTCGACGGGACAATTGTTGACTCGCGATGAAAACAGCGAACGCTTCAAAATTGTTGTTGTCGATCTGAACAACAGTGAGACCTCGCGGGACCTTGTTACCGAGCTTGCGAAAAAGCCAGAACTTTTGATCAGGTCAGTTCCCTCGAAAGAGTCTGCTGATGATCTGGTACGAAGCGGAGATGCTTCGCTGATTCTCGTCGTCGGTCCTAAGTTTGAAGAGCTTGTTGAAGAGATCCGCGTCAGCGACATCTTCAATTCGAAAGATGGGCCAGCGGCGGCAGGTCTGGCTGCGCTGGATCTGGAAGTCGTGACGAAACCAAACTCTGCAGGAATCGGGCGACTGCTCGAAGGGGTCGTACGTTCTCAGGTAATTGGATTTATCGCTCCGATCGCTGCGCGAAAGAATCCCGTGACACGAGCATGGGTTCGATCGCGAGAAATAGATGAAGTAGGCAGTTCATCCGCATCCGTTGTGCCGACTCAGGATAAGCCAAAATCCAAACAGAACGCGGTCTATTTGTGGGTCGTTCCCGGCTTCACCGTGATGTTTGCGTTTTTTGTCATCAGTATCATGGCGAGATCTTTTATTATTGAACGTGATCAAGGGACGTTGCGACGTTTGTTAATGGCCCCGATTGGAACCGTGCCCGTGTTGCTGGGAAAGACGGTCCCGTTTTATCTGACATCGGTCCTGCAATGCTCGTTGTTGTTCTTATGTGGACGATTGATGTTTGGTATGCCTTGGGGGGCCCAACCTGCGTACCTCATACCAGTAATTCTGTGTACGTCAGCCGCTGCGACTTCTCTCGGTCTGCTGCTGGCTACGGTGGTACATACCGATCAGCAAGTTTCATCGTACGGTACGACTTTAATTTTGATGTTCAGCAGCATCAGTGGCTGTTTCTTTCCTCGTGAATTCTTTCCGAAGATGATGCGCCAAATCAGTCTGTTCACGCCTCACGCGTGGTCGCTGAAGGCATTCGATGCGGTGTTGACTCAGCCAATTGTCGACGGTCAATTAATCTTGTCCTGCTGCGGGATGCTTCTGGTCTTTACGGTCGTTTTCTTCACAACCGGATGGTGGCGATTTCGTGCCACGGCGCATGGTTAAAATCTTAAAATTTTAAATTGTTGCTACTTTTTCACTCGTCCCGTGTTTATTAGTGAAAGTCTCTTCGGAAAAATGGTATAACGGCCTGCACGCCGGTGCTGAGTTCGTGAATAGACGGGTAGATCATGTCGCTTCCAAAAAAAGGCATGCGTGCAACAGGGGCCGCATCCGCAAGCGATGATCAGCGATCGGTACCGCTGCGAGGACTTCTTCCTTCGGAAGCTCTTGATTTCTCGCCGAACCGGTCGTTTTCCCGGAAGAAATTGATTTCCTCCGTTTCGACCAGCGTTGCCATACACGCGGCGATATTGTTCATCCTCAGCTGGATCTATTTTGATCTTCCGAACCACAATGTGTTCGAGACGATCCTCACGCTCGTTGCTGGCGACAACAATTCATCTGGTGACGCGGTTGAGATCAATTTTGGGGAATTAACAGAACCGACGATTGACGAGGTTCAACCGGGGTTGGGAGACGTCGGCGAGATCGAACTGGAAGTCATGGCTCTGGATGATAATGTCGAGCCACTTTCGCCGATGAAAGTGAATTCCGAACCAATTCCCGGTGGCGATCGAAATCCAGGTGGAAAAAAAATCGAGGCGACCCCGAATAAAAATGGGAATAAACGAGCCTCAGTAACGAAATCCCAGTCCATGTTGGCAACGGCAATCGCAGCCACGGAAGCAGAAGGACAACGTCACGCAGAGCATTTTGTTGGTCGTACACCCAAGGGTAAAGCCGCCCTTTTAAAACGCATGGGGGGGACTGACGCGAGCGAGGCGGCCGTTGCCGGGGGATTGGTTTGGCTGAAGAACCATCAGCTTCCGGACGGATCGTGGAACTTTAATCATGTGAGCAGTCCTCGTTGTGACTGTACAATGCCCGGTCGAATCGAAAACAACCCATACGCGGCGACGGCGATGGCCGTCATGGCTTTTCTGGGAGCTGGTAAGACTCATGAATCGGGAGAGTACCAGTTGGAAGTTCGTTATGGGCTCGATTTTTTGCTTTCTCAAGGAATCCGAGTCGGAAAGGGAATCCGTTACTACGGCGAATTGTCGGGGCCGGCTACTTTTTACACTCATGGACTCGTGACAATCGCGATCAGCGAAGCCTATGCAATGACGGGAGATGATCGCTTGCGGCTGGCTGTCACGGGAGCCGTTGAATTCCTTGCCGACACACAGGATTACGGTGGGGGATGGCGCTATTTTCCCGGTCAACCAGGTGACACGTCGGTTGTTGCCTGGCAGTTGATGGGCCTGAAAAGTGCGCAGTTTTCAAGGATCACCGTACCTCAGAAGGTTTTTAGTGGTGTTGACCGTTTCTTGATCAGTGCTTCGTCTATGCGAGGTTCGCAGTACGCCTATCTTCCTGACCGGAACAATTCTCCGACACCATCAATGACGGCTGCGGGATTGTTATGCAAAATGTATCTCGGGGCGAAGGAAAACCATGGAGGAATGCGTGCGGGAATTCGGTTTCTGGATCAACACGGTCCGGAACCCGATGGCATGTACTATAACTATTACGCGACCCAGGTCTTGCATCATTGGGGAGGCCCCGAATGGGATCGATGGAATAGCGTCATGCGTGAGCATCTGATTCGAACTCAGATTCGTGACGGCCATGCCACAGGGAGTTGGGACATCGCTGATCGTCACGGTTACGTTGGAGGTCGTGTTTACATGACCACGTTAGCCTTGCTGACGCTCGAAGTATATTACCGACACCTACCGCTCTATCAGAGGGATCGGATCGATTTTCCACTCATTCAACAGGAAGTCCAAGTCAAAAAATAACTCGCTTTGCTAATCGGTCTGAATCTGAATACGACGCGGTTCCGGCTTTGAAAGGCGTGGCAGAACGACCTCGAGCACGCCCTGATTCAGCTTGGCGGAAATGCGCTCGTGGTCAACTTCGTCACTGAGGATAAAAGACCTCAGAAAATGCCCCACCTGATACTCCTGGTGGATCAAGCGAGCATCACTGGGAATCGACAACGTGACTTTGCCGAAAAGCGATAACTTGTTGTCTTGAATCTGAAGTTCTAAAGAATCAGTGGCTACACCAGGCAGGTCGGCCTGAAGCACCAAACCCTCGGCAGTTTCGAAAATATCGATCGGTGGGTTAAAGACAACCTGATCGATGGGATACTCTTTTGGCGGAGGAGGTACGGTTTCCGTTGATCGAACAATTTCATTTGACATTGGTTTTCGACTCCTCGACGAGGATCTGACATCGTTAAAAAGATGCTTTTGGATTACCCAGGGTTGCCATTGGTCACAGGAATTTGTCTGGGGGAAACGGAGTGGGCTTTTGGAAGCCGAATGCAGAGTACACCATTCGTAAACTCGGCTGCGAGTTTTTCATCCTGGATATGGTCAGGGAGGGTCAGCGATCTTTGCCAGGTACCGCGCGGACGTTCCTGTCGCCGAAAGCGATCGTCAGAAATCCCCTCAGGGCCGGTTCGTTTTCCCTTGATCGTCAGCACGCCTCCCGAAATCAGAACTTCCAAGTCTTCCGGACGTGTCCCTGGAAGTTCTGCTGTCAGCAGGAATTCATTGTCCAACTCATACACATTAATGGGCGGATACTGGCGGCCGAATCGGATCCCGTGAAATAACGAGACTTTGGCAAGTAGTTGATCAACCTCACGCTCGAGGTCGCGAAACGGGTCCCACGTATGTCCCCAACGAAAGACTGGCATGTCATTCCCCTTGCTCGTCAAAGACCGAGAAGAAACGATTCAATGCCACGCAAACAGTGTACCATCCTTAAAAACAGTTGAGTGACGACGTTTTTCATCGACCGCAAAAATCGGCACAGTTCCTTTTATGCCTGTTTTTTGGCGAAAATATCGCCATTTTGGCGGAAGTCGTCACTTCGCAAGGGCGCAATTCGTTACTGCCAAACTGACAGATAAAGGGTCCGTTGACGGACGATTGCCAATCGTGACTTTGGGCGACTTTATGCGTCATGAAATGCCATCGCCGATTTGATGGGTCGATTTACTGTTCGGGCTGCGCGTCAGTCGTTTCCGCCGGCGCTTCACCACTGTCTTCCGGTTCGATTTCCGGTAGCAGTGGAAGGCGGTCCGGGAATCGGTGGTAGACCGGATAAGGATGACCGATTTGGCGGAGGCACATGACGAGCCCGCTTTCTGTCGCCACGAAAATTCGGTCGGTGCGGTCGTTTCCCGTTCGGACGGTAAAGCGACGAAGTGGTATCGATCCAATTGTTTCGCCGCTGCTTCTTGAGACCATTGTAAGATTTCCGTCAGCATCAGACGCGGCCACGGAACCACCGGTTACTGCGACGAAATTGTTTAATTCCGGTTTCCACCAACGGCGAGCACCAGAATTCGGGTCCAGGCAATACATACCACCGCGGTCTGGAAGTACGTATAGATCATTATCGATAGCGACCGGTCCCTTTCGAATGGGAAGTCCCGACGTAAATTCCCACTTATAAGTGCGTTTTATTGGATCAACTGCACAAAATGTAAAGTCCTCAGAAGCGACGAATAGCATATTGTCCAATCGAGCGAGCGGAGCAACGATCGCCTGGCCGGTTTCCACCTGATACCAAAGCGTTCGGTCTGCAGCTTTCACGCTATATAGTGAACCATCCCGGCTGGCAAAATTGACGTACGGTCCGATGACAATTGGTGGCGATGTGATTTCTTTTCCAACTTTGTACATCCAGACCTGAGCGTCGAGCGACCACTGTGGAAGCCTTCGTTGTTCATAAAGCTTTCGGATTTTTTCCAGGCTGTATGCGTAAATGCTTCCGTCGAGGGTTCCGAAGTAGACTTGCTTTTCATCGACTGCTGGGCCGGTTGACGGTTGACCATGCAGAATCAACGTCCAAAGCGTTCGACCTGTCCTTTTATCCAGACCGTACATCGTTGATCCAACGACAATCATCGCCTCGTCCTCATTCGAGACTGCGGGGAAGCTTGGTTGGTCAAATTTTCCGAGTTGAACTGCCCACAGCTGCTGTCCCGATTCAGCGTCAAACGCAGTCGTAACCCCCGATGAAGCCTGCACGTAGACCATATCTTCATCGATAGAAACGTGCTTGATCTTGTCGCGATGAGGGTTTATCACAGCCTGAGCCCACCAGCCTCGCTCAAGCCCGATCCTGCTCAATTGCTGGTGCGTTGGAAGCGGGGAATCCCCTTTCAGCTGCGCAACGGCTGGTGCGTCGAGAGAGACGCAAATCAACGCGACAACCGTCAGCACTCGCAGGCCATTCTTCATTTCATCGCTCTCTTCGCACTGGATTAACTTTGTCGGCTACGATTCTGCGGCCACTTAATAAATTGCATATGACAAGATTAAGCATCTTTGCGTCGGCAGACTGGCAGGCAATAGGTGAGTTCCGATTTCAGCTTCGGAGCTTCTCTCACCATCGCGTTTTCTTTCCTATCTTACCGAGTCGCTCGAACCGATCGCCAGTGTCAGTTTTTGGGGATTTCTGGCGATCTTCATTATGATGTTGCAGTTAAGAATTGTGACGGGATAGAATCCAAGCGAATGGTACAGAGTTTTTTTACGAAGTTTTTTGAGGTAAGCTCGGTTCCAGTCGATTTCATCGTTGGATTCGGGTTTCTGGGAATTTCCCGTTTTACGATTCTACGCCGCCTGGAGGTGGTTCGTGAGCCGTTACTTACGAATGTTGCCGATGGTGATACCTGACAGGAATCAGAATTCGGCGCGTCGTCGACGCCTCGCTATGCTTTTCGCGTGTGTTGTCGCATTTCCTCAATTCGTAATGGCGGATCTCGTCAAATTAATAAATGGGGGCGAGCTGCGCGGAAAAATCGTCGCCACAAGCGACGCGAAGTACAAAATTCGTGTCGAAACGCTCACTGGTGCAACCGTCGTTGTTGAGCGTTCTAAAGTGCAGTTTGTGACACCCCGTTCTCTTTCGATGGAAGAGTACGAGACTCGATCGCGAAGCATAGAGGATTCTTCTGATGCTCATTGGGAACTTGCCGAATGGTGCCGGCAGCGAGGCTTAATAAAGCAGCGTGAAACGCATTTACGTCGGGTGACCGAACTCGCGCCGGATCATGAAAAAGCCCAATCGATACTCGGTCGCGTCTGGCATCAAGGACGCTGGATTGATCGTGATGAATTGATGGCTTCGCAGGGATACGTGAAATACAAAAATAAGTATATCACTCCTCAAGAACTGGAAGTCATTGAAAACACTACTGATGAACTTGAGCGCGAACGAAGTTGGTTTCAGAAAATCCGACTCTGGCATGGATGGTTGGACGGACAGCATGAGAATCGCAGGGCCCAGGCGATGGCAGGGCTCAATTCCGTCGATGACCCGTATGCGGCAACCGCGATTATTAAATTCCTTGCATCAGATTCTCGTATTGCGATCCGCGAACTGTCAGTGTCGATATTGGTGAAAATTTCAGGAGCCAAGTCAATTAACGGGCTCGTGAAACTGGCGTTATTTGATGAAGCACCTCAAATACGAACAGTGGCGTTGAATGGAATTGGCAGTGCGCATTATGAAAGAGCTCAAAAGGTATTCGTCACAGCTTTGAAGAATGATTCGAATATGGTGGTTTGCCGCGCCGCGACTGCGTTAGGGCAGATCGGTGACAAAGAAGTGATCAAGCCATTGATCGAAGCACTGGTGACCGTCCATCAATATCAAGTGGCGATGGATCTCCCCAACAATCAAACATACAGCTTCAGTTCAGATGGAAACTTCTCGTCAAACACTCCAACAGTACCTCCAGGGGTGATGGACGCTGTGCGCTCGGGGCAGTTACTGCCCCCGGTGTTTGCCGCACCAAGTGATGCCCCAGCCCAACTTAAGAAGAATGTGACAATTCGGGTCGAACACTATAACGCCGAAACACTGGCGGCCTTAGGGAAACTGACTCAGCAGAATTTTGGGTACGACAAAAGGACCTGGCATCTCTGGTGGGCAGCAGAGAAAAATGCGAGCGGTTCGCCTAAGGGTAAAGGATGAAGAACGCAAGAATCGATTTCAGATTTCTGCTGTTTTCAGTGCCGATTTAAAGGTGCTGCTTCAAGGTTCAGCTTTTTTGAATTGCTTGCGTAATCGTTGCAGCCGGAAGGGTTGATCGCAGTAGAAGGTTTCCGTCCATCTCTTCGAATTTCGTTCAGTGGCATTCTCTGCCGGGGACGATAACTACCATCGAATGAACAGCAACAAATATTGGTGGTGATTTTCTGTTGAGATGGATAGTGCAATCATGGCAGCTCGCGTTGCTTTACTAATACTCGTGACCGGCCTTTTTGCGGCACTTTGGTCCGGAGACCACCCAGATCAGTTGGCGCAAGGTCGCCGACCATCCAAGCAAGAAATCCGCTTGGATTACGACCGCGAGCCTGTCACGAACCAGGTGATTTCATTATCCGGCACCCAGATTGTTGCGCCGCTTCCACAAGGAATCGCTGCAGGAACATACCTGGTAGCAGATCAATTGGGTGGCACGCGTATTCGAGTTGTTTCGAAGGGCGAAGTCGGCTCGGTGATTGAAGTGCCCGGACAAAAAATCGTCAACCACTATTCAGTCGAGACGCGACACGGTCGATGGCATTACATTCGAATTGAACAATCTGCTTCAGGCCAGGCGGCCGTTCCGGAATCACGTCGACGTCGTTGAGTTAATTGATGCAGGTAGCCCGGTTGCAATCGTTGGATACGCCGGGGTCCATTTGAGTCTTTCTCGCAGCGTCTTGTTTGAGCAACGTTTATTCAGTCCGCCAGAGCCACGGGCGCTTGCTTCTTCTGGATTGAAAACTGGGGCAGGGCCGCCAACAAGTTCGGCAAGTTTGGTGTAGTATTCGCTCCTTAAGACAGGGAGATCGTCGACGACGACATACGTTTCGAACGGGGCCCCTGTTTTTTCGCAGGCGAGAACAGCGGATGCCGCGTCGTCCACATGAATTAAATTCAGCCACGAATCGCCGCGACCAGCGACAGACAACCCTGCCCTTATCGATTCGATGCGGGATAACAGCCGTTCGGGGCCGTAGATTCCAGCTAATCTCAGAACGTTGGCATTTGTCACGTCACTGTTTGGAAAATATTCCCAAACCAATCTTTCGGCCTCGATGCAATTCTGGCCTCCAGGTTGCGTTGGTTTGCATTCCGAACTTTCGTCGACCCATTCTCCTGCGGATTGTCCAAAAACGCTGGTGCTTGAAACGTAGATAAATCGCCTGCAGCGGCCATTTATGCTCGAAAGGACGTTTCTTAACCCACCGCAGGTCACCTCTTTATGGCTTCGTCCAGAATTCCGGTCAAATCCTACGGCATAGAATATCAGGTCAACCTCGGGCAGGATTGCAAGAGAATCCGGATCACAGATGTCGGCGACGACCGGTTGTATTCCTGATTGCCGGAATGATTCAGCATTTTTTTGAGTTCGAGTCACGGCAAGAACTTCGTGACCGGCGTCGATCCAGGCTCTCGCAACACGACGCCCAAGGTATCCACAACCAAAAATCATGATCCGCATCGTCCGACTTTCTGTACTTGTTTCGCGGCTTTGAAGCATGGTCGTTGCGTTTCGCGGGCATTGACGCGTGATAATTCGAGACTCAGGTGATTTCAGCTCAACCGATTTTGAGAATTCCGCAGATGTTTGTTAATCAATTTGGGGCTGAATTGCAGTTGTTGGCCATCATTCTATAATCCCAGTGATGAATCACGAAGTGTAGAAAACTTAGGTCGACGATCGGTGGGAGGGCGTTTAACGGATCTTCCGGGAAGTGCCGGGTTCCGAAACCCACCGATGTTTGACCTGTTCAACAAACACGGTGGCTGCCGCGGGGAGTGACAACGTGACGGACTCGACTGCCCAGTGCAAAACTGGGCTGCTTGCTTGCTTAGGACTGAGCTGGTTTTTTCGATTACTTTCATCTTCGATTGGACAAAAGTTCGTCATGGGTGTCACAGGGTTGTTGCTCTGCGGCTTCCTCGTGGCGCATCTGGCTGGCAATCTGTTGCTTTTCATGGGTGCCAAGCCGTTTAACGAATATGCCCATGCGCTGCATTCCCAGTGGGAATTGTTGGCGGTCGCGGAATTTGGTCTCGTTGTTCTTTTCCTGGCACACGTTTATCTGGCCGTTGCGACGACGATCGGAAACTATCGAGCTCGTCGGGACTTTTATGTCCTTAAGCAGTCAAAGGTCCCGGGGCGAATTATTGGCGCAAATTCGTGGATGTTTGCTTCTGGTTCAGTTGTGCTCGGGTTCGTGATTCTTCATCTCATTGATTTGCGATTGGGGCTTCGAAGCTCTCTTCAATATTTGCCAGAAACGGATCTGGAAGCACCTTTCAAGAATACGCTGGCTGCGATCAGTGATCCAATCAGTCGCGTGGTTTATTTTGTGGGTGTGATCGTACTAGGAGTTCATCTGTCGCATGGGTTTGCGAGCGCGTTTCAATCACTTGGGTTAAATCATCCAAAGTACACACCGTTGATTAAGATCATCGGGAAGATCTTTGGCGTCATAATTGCGGTTGGCTTCGCCAGCATCGTTGTGTTCGTGCCGGGGATGTGGCGATGACCTTCTGGCAACTTCACGCTGGTCTCAGGTGAAATTGAAAATCAAAATAAATCGTGCGATGAGGAATCGATCAACGTATTCCTTCAAATTCATCGACCGGTTTTTTTGAAAATGCAAAGTAAGAATATTCCGGAGCAATACGGTGCCCGATTTGATTTCTTCGAGTCAATATATTTGGATCTGCAAGGGGAAAAAATGGTAACCGTCGCTGACACCCCGTTGGACGGACGCTGTCCAGACGGTAATATCGCCAGCCGCTGGGATCAGCGGAAACGTGACTTGAAACTTGTTGCTCCCAATAACAAACGAAAATATACGGTTATCGTTGTTGGGACGGGACTTGCTGGCGGTTCTGCTGCCGCTTCGCTTGCCGAGTTGGGTTACAATGTCCTTTCGTTTTGTATTCAGGATTCGCCTCGACGCGCCCATAGCATTGCCGCTCAGGGAGGCATCAACGCTGCGAAAAATTATCAGAACGATGGCGATTCGGTCTGGCGCCTGTTTTACGACACGGTGAAGGGGGGAGAATGGCGTGCCCGTGAATCCAACGTTTATCGGCTGGCAACACTGAGTACGTCGATTATCGATCAGTGTGTTGCTCAGGGGGTTCCATTCGCACGTGAGTACGGTGGAACATTGACCAACCGTTCGTTCGGCGGTGCTCAAGTCTCGCGGACGTTCTACTGCGGTGGTCAGACAGGTCAGCAGCTGTTGCTCGGCGCGTATCAGGCGATGATGCGTCAAGTCAGCGGAGGTGGGATCAAGCTGTTCACACGACGAGAAATGCTCGATCTCGTCGTCGTTGATGGGATTGCTCGCGGAATCGTGACTCGGGATCTCGTCACTGGCAAATATGAAACCTTTGTCAGTGATGCGGTGGTTCTCTGTACCGGCGGGTATGGAAACGCCTATTACCTTTCAACAATGGCGAAAACCTGTAACGTGACCGCCGCCTGGAGATGTCACAAACGAGGCGCCTATTTTGCAAATCCTTGTTTTACGCAGATTCATCCGACCTGCATTCCCGTCAGCGGCGATCATCAATCCAAGCTGACATTGATGAGTGAAAGCCTCAGAAACGACGGACGCGTCTGGGTCCCAAAAACTAAGGGTGACGTTCGTTCGCCGGATCAGATTCCTGAAGACGAACGGGACTATTACCTTGAACGCCGTTACCCGTCGTATGGAAATCTGGCGCCGCGCGATGTTTCTTCGCGAGCAGCCAAAGAGCGTTGCGACGCCGGCTTTGGGGTCGGGCCATCCGGAATGTCTGTCTATCTTGATTTTTCCAAAGCAATCAAGGAAGACGGAGAATCTGTGATTCGTGAGAAGTACGGTAACTTGTTCCACATGTACGAGCGGATTACTGACGAAAATCCTTACAAGGTACCGATGCGAATCTATCCAGCCGTGCATTACACGATGGGTGGCTTATGGGTGGACTACAATCTACAGAGTAATCTTCCGGGACTTTACGTCCTCGGCGAAGCGAATTTCTCGGATCACGGAGCGAATCGACTTGGTGCCAGCGCTCTCATGCAAGGCTTAGCTGACGGCTATTTTGTGATTCCCTATACCGTTGGTGATCACATTGCGACGCGGAAGGTCAAGCCAATTTCAGCGGATCGACCAGAGTTCCACGAAGCACTCGAGGCAGCGAAGTCACGGACTGCTGCAATTCTAAATGTCAAAGGGACCCACAGCACAGAGCACTTCCATCGAGCCCTCGGAAAGATCATGTGGGACCATGTCGGAATGGCGCGAAACGAAAAGGGTCTTTTGCACGCGATTGAGCAAATCAAGAGTCTTCGCGAACAGTTCTGGCACGATGTCAAAGTCGTTGGCAGCGGCGAAACGCTGAATCAGAACCTGGAACACGCCGGTCGAGTTGCTGATTTTCTTGAATTTGCAGAGTTGCTGGCTCGAGACGCTCTTTATCGCGATGAATCTTGCGGAGGTCATTTCCGTGAAGAACATCAAACAGAAGAAGGCGAATGTGAACGTAACGATGCCGACTTCAGTTATGTGTCTGCATGGGAATACCAGGGTATTGGCACAGAATCGATCCTTCATAAAGAACCGCTGACGTTTGTCGACGCCCCATTTGGTGTCCGCAGCTACAAGTAGCCTTTTGTCTAGCGACCTCAATTCGAGCCGCGGAGAATTTCCAGATCATGAACCACGCTGCTTCAAAAAACTTGAATCTGACCTTGAAGATTTGGCGACAGGCCGGACCGAAACAATCGGGTGGATTAAAGACGTATCAGGTCAGCGGCATCTCAACTGACATGTCGTTTCTTGAAATGCTTGATGTCTTGAATGAGCAATTGATCGCGTCGGGTGAAGAGCCAGTCGCTTTCGACCACGATTGCCGTGAGGGCATTTGTGGAACTTGCGGCGTCGTCATCAATGGTCAGGCACATGGTCCTGATTCCGGAACGACGACCTGCCAATTGCATATGCGACGTTTTCACGACGGTGACACGATCGTCATTGAACCATGGCTTGCCAAAGCGTTTCCGATCGTACGCGACCTGATCGTTGATCGCTCCGCATTCGACCGTATCATCCAGGCTGGCGGCTTTGTTTCAGTGAACACTGGCAACGCTCCCGAAGCAAACACAACACTCGTTCCGCATCACGTCCAGCAGGACGCTATGAATGCCGCCGCATGTATTGGATGTGGGGCATGCGTCGCATCGTGTAAAAATGCGTCCGCGATGTTGTTTGTTTCCGCGAAAGTTTCACACCTGGCAAGCTTACCTCAGGGGCAAGCCGAACGCAGTAAGCGAGTGCTAAACATGGTTGCAACCATGGACGCTGAGCACTTTGGGAATTGTACGAACACTGGTGAGTGTGAAGCGGCCTGTCCCGCCAAGATCAAACTGACGAATATTGCACAGCTGAATCGGGAGTATATGAAGGCCGCTCTGCTGTCAAAAGAATGAAATTACTTTCGAACAGAATCATTCTGGCTCGCAAATTCATGGTGCAGTTCCCGTATTGACTCTTTCACTGTCGACAGGTCCCCGACGACTACGAAATTGCGGAATGAGTATTCATCAGGGTTTATTCCGTCTCGTTTGCCGTCAATTCGAAAGACACAGTTCCACTTAACGACCTTTTCAGCAGAAAATCTGAATCGGCCATATCCCGCGGATTCGTATCCAGGTGAAGGTTGATCGGGCGAATAGATTCCCATCGCATGTGTCCCAGCTTTATTTGAAAGTATCACCGGGAAAGATTGTTCACCAGGGCCATCGTCAAGGGGTTCGATTGAGTCTTTCGTTGTATCGTACTTTGAGAAGACTTCAAATTCTGCCGGCATATATCCGGTAACGGCTTCAAACACTGCATGTCGATGTCGCTCTCCAACCGGCAACGAGAACGATACGTCATACCGTACGACGTGTTGCAAGTTTCGGTGACCAATTTGCACGCGTTTGGTCACAAGATGATTTGAAAGTTCGACAGTATTCTTGGCCGGATTCCCTTCGGACTTCTCATTCGGACTGAGCCAAAAAGCCATCTGATTGGTGGTCTGGAGTTTGTTTCCGTCAGCAATCAAATGTAATAAGCGGCTCGTCGATTTCGGACCAGCTCCATCTTTCCGAGAACCTGCTTCTGTTGGATTGAACGTCTCGGCTGTCAAAGGGTGCCCGGCATCGAAATTTGACGCCGATTGAAGCTGGCGACCATGATCAGCACTATCAATGAACTCGCGACCGTTCCAAGTGAGAGAGTGAATCGCCCCTGCGAGTCGTTCTGTTGTTTGAATAACGATTTCGGAATTGCCTGCCATCGCGCGGATCGTTGCATTACCCGAGGGAAAGTGTTCCGCAGAACATACGATCACGTAGTTGAGACTGATGATTAGTGCGGTCGTAAATAACGATCGCAATTGAATGGACGAAAGCGACATATTCAGACCACGATCCAGAATTTCGAGCGACATAGTCCACTCGTTTACTTCGACTCCGACGATGATAAGAATCTCGGTGCAGAACGTTCAGCCAATTCTCGAGCCTGAGCTGCAGATGTATCCAGCGAGACAACTAAGGTTACTTTCCACGTTCCGTCGGCGGGTGCCATGAATTCCCAGTGAGGCATCACGGAACAGCTTTGATGGACCAATTCAAAACCACTTTCCGATTGACTGACCGTTTGGATGGGCTGAGTCCAGAAGCTGGCATGTTCTGAAACGTCAATCGAGACATCCAGACCAAGCCATTCATCAACAAGACCGATTCGAGAGGAAGGATTCGTCGAATTCAGTGTTTCTAACGGACCGAGGTTCAGGCCCCGGTCATTATAGTAGTAGCGGTCGTGCGCACATGCAGCCATCGCAGCAAAGTTGAATTCGATTCCGAAATGAATTGGCAACCCGGCAGGCAGATGTTCAAGTAAGTAACTGATTTCAAGTGAGCCAGCCTGATTGGACGACAGCGATATCGTCTTGGTGACTTTCACTTGAAACGGTCCAAGTTTGCCGTCTCGCCACATCGTCGCTTCGACGCGTTCATCGGAGCGCCGGATCTTGGAGAGATAGACCCCTTCGACGAAGTCGCCGATTTCTCCATTCCCGTTCGTAAAGTTTTCGTGGGTTAATCCCGGCTGTAGAAAATGGTCCACAAGGCTTTTTCGAGGCCAGGGATCATATTGTAGCTTCTGATCCAGGTTCGGTTGTTTGAATCGGACCCCGCCGTTGGGATCAACGCCGCCACCGTTGTCGCTGGCCGGCAGTCCTGTATGCTGGCGAACACGGTCATGATAAGGTTCGGGGCGTCGGTTCAATGTTGCCAACAAGTTTGTGCGAATTTGTCGCACATCCAGCTCGTAAAGATGCCCTCCCTTTCCGGGCGACAAATAAGCGATGAGCCGATCACCCGCCAGTCGAATTTCTTTTCTAGCGTCGAGGTTGAAATCTTCCGCTTGTACGTCGACCCAGTGCCCTCGACGGCCAGAGGCGCGTTCCAGCATAGTCTCAGCGGAAATCAAGCTGCTGTAAATCGCATTTCTGAGGTGAGGTAGATACAGGCCACCAAACGCACCATGCCAATATGGGCAGTTACATTGACCCCGGTAAAGTTCGCGACGAGCTTCAGCGAGAAGTTGAGCGGGTGTCCCTTGCGTCGCCGTTGCCGAAACTTCCTCAAGTCGTCGACTCACCTGGACCATTCTCGCGTACATTTCATTTGCTTCGGGGTACTTCACCAGGAAATTCCGCCAGAAACCAGCTCGTACGAACTGACGCATCGAATGCCAGTCGTGACGCTGCTCATTCGCCGCGATCAGATTGCGGTAGTGCGTCTGCTTTTCGGTCGGCAACGCCCATTCCGTCATTTCACGGTAACTCGCATCGGGAATATAAATCCGACCGATCGGAGAGACGCTGTCAACCGTTTCCGACATCGTTGTGACGTGAAGCCATTGCTGATTGTCTCGTAGCGCCGAGAAAAAACGACGCAGCCAGCCATCACGGTAAACGTGATCTTTCGAACCGGGCCAGACTCCGAATTTCTCGCCGTCATCTCCAAAAATTAAAACGGCGTTCGGGTATCGGTCTGCAATATGGCGGCAGTGATTGATGAGGTCTTGTGGATCAGCGTACGGGATCAAATATCTCAATCGCTCGCCACCCGCAAATACCTTCAGCAGTCGGCCGCTTTCTTCCGTCAGATAGTACCCCTGCAGCTCGTCTTCATTCAGGCCGGCGTTGCGAAAATGCGTGTCATCAAGCAGCGTATATTCCATCCCCGCTTCGACAATGTCGCCAGCAAACGACTGTTCCCAGACCCGTTCGGGGACCCACATTCCACGGACGCGAGTTTCGAAGAGATCTTCAAGATGTCGTTTATAAAGTTGAATCTGGCCGATTCGATCACGGCGCGGAATCGCGGCCAGGATCGGTTCATAATAGGGGCCGCCCAGCAGCTCGATCTGACCTCGCTTAACAAATTCGCGAATTCGCGCGATGTATTCCGGATGGTGCCTGGCGAGCCAGTCCAGGAGGCTTCCTGAAATGTGTAATACGATCGGCAACTCGGGAAAGTCCTGGAGGACATTCAGAAACGGAACGTAGCTATCCTGAAAAGCGGCATCAAAAACACCATCAAAATTGCCGACGGGCTGATGATTGTGCAGCGTCAGAATTAACCGTACATGTCCATTCATACGTTTTACCTGTCTTTTCAGTTTCCCCAGACGCTGCGCGAGTACTCGTTTTCAAGAGCCGGTTGGCCGTGGAAAGAGCGCGCGGCTCTTTGCCATGGCGTTACATACCTGAAAAAACACCCTGCGAGAATCTCAGCTAAGGCGTTCTAGCCGCCAAAATCCTCGTTTTTTCGGTAATCTGTACCAAATTTGCCGTGTCGTTAATGTCGCTGACCCTGTGGAAAATCGGGAAATTTTGCGAATCTGACTGCGAGTTCAACAGCAAGTTCACAAAGCGGAGCCACGGCATTGAAGATGGCTCCAATACCGTGGCTCCCCAGGTCGGGGCGATTGTTAAGATCCTAAGTTATATGATCAATGATGACCGCATCCACCACTTCCACATCCGCCGCCAGCATGCATCGTGCGGCTTCGTGCGAGGGCGTCTTCCGCTTCGGGAATCCGTCCGCATCGTTGATAAATGACGGAAAGCTGTGACTGAGAAAACGAATCGGTCGGATTTAGTTCGACGACTTTTTTGGCGTGCGCAATTGCTTCATCGTACTTGCCCAGCTTCTGAAGCATGATGGCAAGGGCGGAATGAGTCAGGGTATGCGTCGGTGCCAATGCTTCGATTTCCATTAACTTTTCCACGGCACCCGGCAGGTTACCTTTGTCTTTCAGGGCAATGGCTTCATCGTACATTTGGTCAGGATTCGACATGTTTGAGTTTTCCTTATGAACTGTGGTCGGTTAATTTCTAGGACAATCATAGAGGCTTGGGCAAGGCGATCCAACCGTCGGCGCGATATGTTTTTTTCATGGACAAGACCATTTTACCATCGCAAACAAAACCGATCTCGCGGACCGAGCTGTTCTGGCTTTGGGGCGCGATCATATTTGGATCGATCGTCCGCCTGAGTTTCCCAGGTCGAATGGCGATCGAACATTTTGACGAGGGTGTCTACGCCTCGAATTTCTGGTTTGGTCCCGAAGATGATTTTTCGTATCCCGCTCGCTACTTGTATGCTCCGCCACTGCTGCCGGCTGTCATTGAATGGACAATGATTATTGCGTCATTGTGCGGGGTCAAACCAACGGGATTTATTCCAATCATCCCCTGCCTGATTGCTGGCATCGCGATGATTCCATCCATCTGGTGGGTTTGCCGTCGATGGTTTGGACCGGTCGCGGGATTGACTTCGGCCTGGCTCGTCGCCACGAGCGACTTCCACGCCAGCTACAGCCGTGCTGCTTTGACCGATGTTCCCGTCTGTCTTTTCATACTGTGGGCCGTCTATTTTATCGAACGCACGTTCGCAGAGATCGCGCCAAAAGACGTCGTTTCGAATGAACGGAAACCGCCAAAGCGGAATCCGTCACTGGGAAATTTGCCTTGGCGACCCATCGTTTTCGCCGGAATTTTCACGGCGTTGGCATGGTGGACGAAGTACAACGGATGGCTTCCACTGGCGATTGGACTTGCTGGTGGGACGCTTTGGCAGTTGCTGACGCCACGCGATGACCGACGAATTCTCCGTACGCTCGGGTGTTGGCTCTTGATCGCAACGATCGCCTTCGTCGCATGGTCACCCGTATTGTGGGGACTTCAAAAGCATGGAGGTTATGCGGCTGTTGCATCTAACCATCGGAAATATGTCGTCACTTTCGGGCAGGGTTTCGGGCAGATTAAATCAGTTTGGTTGAGTTCCGCGTGGAGGCAACTGGTAAATGTTGGCATTTACGAAAACCCTTTAGATGTCTTTTACGGTCCTTTTCACGACCGTCAATTCCCGGGAGAAATGATTCCATTCCGAACCGACGTGTATTTGAATTACGCCAAAACGGGAGGCTGGACTTATCTGATATCCGGTCTTCGAGACTGGGTGTTTACCTCAGTCATTCCGCTGTTAATGCCGTTGGCCAGTCTGGTGTTAAGCGTCGTGATTTGTTCGTCGGTCATCTTTAAGAATCGCGAATCGTCGTTACGGCGGTCTTTGTGCGTCACTGCAGCCTGGTTTGCAGGGCTGACCTTCGCAACGCCATTTTATTACCCATATCCTCGACTTGTCTTGCCGTGGCTTTGCTCAACGTGGATTTGCATCGGCCTCGCACTGGAAACCTGGCTCCATCGATCCGCTCGCGTAATCGAAACCTCGTTGACTGGATTACAGTCGTTGACTTTTACCTTTGTCGTCTTGTCAATGTGCCTCTGTTCTGGTATCCGGTTGGTAAGCG
Organism: uncultured Schlesneria sp.; assembly: GCA_903858935.1. Taxonomy (GTDB): domain Bacteria; phylum Planctomycetota; class Planctomycetia; order Planctomycetales; family Planctomycetaceae; genus Schlesneria. The sequence goes on from CAIOKO010000143.1 coordinate 48,307, forward strand.
GTTGTGCGTTCGCATGGAGCGATCGTACGACCGTTCAAATGGCCTCAAGACAATTTGCGGCTGAAGTACGCAAAGAGGCCATCTCAAGCATTTCGGAAAGCGAAGCGGTTGTCTACGTGATCGGTGACCCCGCTTTATTCTTCGGGTTGAAGGCCGCTGGATTACCGGCGGTGGGGCCTGTTCAGGGTCTTGGGTTTATGCAGCGAACTGTTGTGGGACCGACGTTCGTCGCTTTTCCCTCACGAGATTCAGCGATGTCGATTGACGATCGAGAATTACTGAGCTCATGGCGATTTGAGTTCGCGAGTCGAATGCAAGAGCTGCCAAGTCATCTCGTTTTATTCGATGACATACCGGGGCCATCTCATTTGTTTTCACGTCCCGAATCGAAGTTGTTTCGTTTCGTGAAGTAAGTTGACCTCATGATTTTCGTCGTTCGAACTCCTCAGATCGTTGTTTTTACTTTTCACTGAGTTTTTCGTTTTGTATGGCGAATCGGTTCGTAAGTTCCTCTTGTCCGTTTTTCGCGGTCGCGATTACAATCAGGTTCTATCCAGCGCCTCACCTTTGTCAGTCACTTTACGCCGCCAAGGATTGCGCGGCGCAGATGCGTTTCGCCAAGGAAAGAATCATGGACGAGCAACTTGATCAAGTACATTCCATTCCAGAACCGTCGCGACGACGACTTGGACGTGGCTTGAACGCTTTGATGGGAACCGCTTCGATCGGCGGTACCGATGAGGCGAATGCTTCCAGTCAAACAGAAATTTCCGTCGAATTGATCGAGCGAAATCCGTTTCAGCCGAGGCAAGATTTTGATCAGACGGCGATTAATGAGTTGGTCGACAGCATTCGAATCCACGGCGTCTTGCAGCCGCTTCTGGTTCGAGCCGCAGGTGATGGCTACCAGTTGATCGCGGGTGAACGACGATTGATCTCGGCCAAGAAAGCGGGCCTGCATCAGGTTCCGTGTCGAGTTCTCAGCCTTACGGATCAACAGGTCAGCGAAGTCGCGCTCGAAGAAAATCTGAAGCGACAGGATCTGAATGTACTTGAAAAGGCGATTGCCTTCCAAGACTATCTGAAACGGTTCGGTTGCACGATCGAAGACTTGGCCCGACGACTCTCGTTCGAACGATCCACGGTCAGCAATATGTTGCGACTTTTGGAACTTCCTGAAGCTGTGAAAACCGACCTTCGCGCTGATAAGATCAGTGCTGGACATGCTCGCGCATTGCTGGCTCTGAAAAGTGAAGACGCCCAAGTTGAGCTTTCTCAGCGAATTCAAAAAGAGACTTTATCAGTTCGAAAGACGGAAGAGGCCGTTCGGGAACTGATCGCCCCGAAGGATGCGGATGTCGTGCCTTTCCCTACATCCGAAGAAAAGACAGGGACGCCTGCTGCAAGTCACACGTCCCACATCGCGGGGCTTCAGAATCAGCTTCGAGATTGGCTGGGAGCCAACGTCGAAATCAAGCTTTCGGGAAAAGCCAAGGACAAAGGCAAGATTATTATTGATTTCGGGTCAAACGACGATTTTGAGCGAATCGTGGGCAAATTACAGCGAGCTGCATAATTCTGACAAGTTTTCGTTTCACGTGAAACAGCGACATTGACGGTTTGGTCGTCGCTCCCTAAACTCTCCGCTCGCGCGGGATGTAGCTCAGCTTGGCTAGAGCGCCTGGTTTGGGACCAGGAAGTCGCAGGTTCGAATCCTGTCATCCCGATTTTTTCCGAAGTCAGCAAGGCAGCTCGATTAGAGCTGCCTTGCTCCTTTTTAGCGTCAAACAGTTTGATCTCTCTCATTTGCGAAGAGAAACGGGTCAAACGGTTTGGCTGAAAAATCCGAACTGATGTCGATCGACCGGGTGCCACGATTGTTTCTTTTACCGTCGAACGGCTTTCCGAAAGAAAGCCCGGCGAAGTGGGATTGATCGTGTAGACGTCATCCCATTGCATTGATAGCTGCGGGGCAAACGAAAGATTCGGTGACGATTTAACGCGACGTTCTGGGTTACTTCAATTTACTCAATGATGTCCCCCGCAGCCTTCAGTCGTTTCACGTGAAACATAATCGGACCAGATGTCCTTCCCGGCTGGCTTTCAATCGTGTTCACCGCAAATTGCTCGATCGGCAATTCTCCAAGAATTGCTGAAACGGCATCTGCCTCGGCGTTTCCGCCATCATGCCCGGTGTATGCAAGCGCCGTCAACGCTCCACCGGGCCTTAACAAGGTGAGCGCTTGAAGAATTCCTTTTCGAGTTGACTCGGAACTCGTCACGACATTCTTGTCTGCTCCTGGAAGATATCCAAGGTTAAACATCACTGCGGCGACCCTACCGTGATACTCTCGAGGGATAAGACGTGTGAGATCGGCGTGGTTACCGTGGATCAATATGACGTTTTGTACTTTGGCGTCATTGAGCCTCCGTGCCGTTTTTTCGAGAGCGATCTCTTGAATATCGAATGCAAAAACTGTCCCCTCGGGGCCTACAAGCTCCGCCAGGAATTGCGTATCGTGCCCGTTGCCGGCAGTTGCATCGATCGCGATTTCGCCTTTACTAACGAGGTCTCGAAGGGTGTCATGGGCTTGGATTGTCAAAGCCTGATTCTTTCCGCGTTTCACGTGATTGTTCAATGAAGTGGTCTCCTTTCCAAATGAACTCAACGATACCACCCTCGAGGTCCAGTTCGTCTTTCTGTTGAGGTCAACCGACGCATCGACCTGGCGACCTTCGATCAACATACAGGCCATCTGGTTGGCAAAGAATGGAGCTTGAAGGACTCCTTTTGAACCGAGTCCGTTGAAGCAGGCGAGGCGAGGCTCGGCAGGTAGACGTCCGAGAATGGGATATTGATTACGGTGGATGGGGCGAATTCCCGCCTCATGAGCAACAACTTCGATCGGTAATCGAAGAAACGAAGTCAGCTTACTTACGATTTCGTTTCGTCCTTTTTCCGTGGGGACTGCGTCCAATGATTTCCAGTCATAGGTCGATCCGGTTTTGAAAAGTTCTTCTCCGAAGGGTGCGAGCCAGACACCTTGATGCAGGACACGGCTCTCTGCTAACCCTGGAATTCTGAGTGTGAGAATCTCACCTTTCGCCGGCTTGAACTGGACGTGACATAACCACGGGTTATTAATCGCTTCAACCCCTTGGCAAAAGATGAGTGTCTTCGCTCTGATGCCAAGCGTCGGTACGACAACTCCGTCTTGGTTGATTTGCAAGTCACGAGAAACATCCACGTCACTGGAATGGAATGAATTTTCTGCTTCAAAGGTTTTTCGTGATGCGTCCAGGTAGCGGGAAACTTCCAGCTGCCCCCCATCCGACATTTCAAAAGCTCCCATCGGATTGTCGAACCAGGTCTCATTGAGATGTCGGAGGGGTTCGCTGACGATTCCAAGATATTCTCCAGCATTCCTCCGGCGTTGAAACGCTGAGGCTTCAGCTTCGTTGGCAAACAGTCTGACCATCGATCGTCGTGAAAAGAATTGGCTTTTCGTTTCCGACTGGACTCGATCGTAGAACGAAATTGCGGCCGTCCATAACTCATCGAAGCGCCATGACTTGATCATCTTTTGCCCGGTGATCGGCGTAACGAGTCCCGCAGCGATCCTTGACGAAGTTACGGGTTCCTGACGGTCGACAACTAAAAATCGAGAACCGGCCCAACGAAGACACCACGCGAGAGACGTCCCTGCGATTCCCTGACCCACGATGACGAAATCGAATTCGGATCTCATGCAGTTTTTTGGCTCCGTTTCACGTGAAACATCTAAACCACTTTGAAGCCTTCTCGGGGCTTCAATTTCCCGAATGCAACTCGGCGTTTCACGTGAAACGGGGCGATCGCTGGTAATTGTTACGCGTGTTGCTTTTTCTCGATGGCGAGGAGGTCCGTTTGTAGATTACTTCTCATTCTTGACACCAGCACCGTCAGGCAGTTCGATCTCTCTTTCAGAGAGATCGAGCCTCAATCCTTCGGTCGGGATTGTTTCTTTCAGCGTCCACATGATCCCCTGGATGACTAATCTTCGGTATTCGATCCTTTCCCAGTTCTGATGAAAATGAAGTCCCGAAAACCCGAACGATCGACCGTCATCCTCTCGCTGCCAAGCCCAGGCAACTGCGTAATTTTCCTGGCCAATTTGTGCGTTCATTAGCACCGTATGTCCGCGACGATGTGCAGGAAATTTCAATGCATAATACAGCTCATCGTGTGCGTGAAATGGATTAATTCCGTAAAGGACCGGATGCGGTGTCAATGACGGGACGAGTTGAAAATCGTCGACCTTGTATTTTCGATCTGGACCGCCATGACAGCCACCAAACAATGAAACAAAATCTGGAATCGGCTCTGCCTCCCGGGTTCCCATCCCCCAATGAAGAGCACTTAATCCCCCGCCGCGTTTAGAGAGGCGCTCAAATGCAGCGAGTCGTTCCTTCTCTTCGCTGACCCACGTAGCACCTTCAGTAAGAAACAGAACCGCTGCGTCAGCGCCATCGAGAAGTTCTGGACCGCTGTTCCAAGGGTTGTCTGCTTGTTCGATGATGACCTTATATTTTCCTAAATCATTAAGAAATTTGGCAATCAACCGGATTCCAGCCATGTACTCGTGAGTTGTTTTGGGGTGTGTGTCAGGGCGTTGGCCCAGCAATAGGACTCGTTTAGAAGTCGAAGTCCGCGTCACTGGATCGGCCGCGAATATATACGACGACCACGATGAGAAGGCCAGAGTGAGCGAAATGTAAAATGCAGGCAGGGATTTAGACCGCATGTAACACCGTAAAAGTAAACGCAAAAATTGAACCCAGAGCCATCAACGCAAAAAGGCGACAAGGATCCTCGCAAAAACCTTTTCATCAAGAATACGAAACTTTGAGAAAATCTTGTACGAAATCCGCCGCGAGATTCCACTAATTCAAGAAAGAGAACCACGGATATTTGTTTGTTGAAAGGCGTGTTTGTCATGCGACTGACTTTGAGAACCCTGTTGGCATATCTAGATGATGTCCTAGAACCTGCAGACACGAAAGTCATAGGGATTAAGATTCAAGAGAGTCCGATGGCTCAATTGCTGGTGAGTCGCATTCGAGATGTGATGCGTCGGCGCCGGCTGAAAGCCCCCGAAGTTTTTGGCCCCGAAATGGGGATCGATCCAAACATTGTCGCCCAGTACCTCGATACAACCTTGCCTGCCGAGCGTTACGCTGATGTGGAACGAGTTCTACTGGCCTCCGACGAAATGTTGGCTGAGGCTGCGGCATGTCACCAGGTGTTGCCGGTCTGGCTTGCTAATCCGATCGAGGTATCTGCGTCGAGTCGAGAACGACTCTATGCGCTGGGACCGGTGGATGTTTCGTCGCAGTTATCTCTTACTGCCGACCAATTTTCGCAAGGAGCGAAACTATCGTCCGAACTGGTTGCAGAACGAAATAGGACGGTGTCGGGCGAGAATGTCAAAGCCGATCCTTCACGTGACGGAGCGACTATCACGGTCCCCGACTATCTCAAACGGACTCCTTGGTATCAGCGTCTTTTTCCATCGGCACTTGTCGCGTTATTGGTTGTTGCTTGCATCGGCCTGTTGGCTCCTGGAATCATGACTGGTCTTCGGCAAGCCAAAAACGAAATTCAACTTCGCGGAGAACGAGATAAAGGGGGGGCACGGAGTGTTACGGATTATCAGTCAAGTTCAAGTGAATCACCACCCTGGGTCATTGACGCCGATTCACAACTCGCGAACCCCAAGCGAGCGTCGGGGCCTGCACTTGCCAATTCCGATTTGACGAAACTACCGCTCGATCTCGATCCTGTGCCGCCGAAAGACGATTTTGATGAAATGCAGGTTCCAGCTCCGGCACCATTGACGAATCCAATCGTCGCTGGATCGAATGCAGATAATCTGGTGTCGGACAAATCCACAAAACAATCTGCGAATTCTGAGCTTCCGCCACCGTCAAATCCGGCTCCGGCTCCTGCCGAAAACGTTGCCGAAGTTCCGATCTCGTACAATTCTAATGAAGGGGTACTTCTCCATTTTGACGTGCCGAAGCAACGATGGTTTATGGTTCCGCACAGATCCGCGATGAAACCTGGCGAGCTTCTGGCGAATATCGAACCTTTTGAAACGGTACTCGATTTTGAAAAAGGCAGCCTCAGAACAACACTTCTGGGTGAGACCGTTGTCAATTTAATCAAGCCGATTGAAGTTGGCGTTGCAGGGATTGAGGTACGGCGCGGGCGACTATTGCTTCAAAGCAGTCGTTCCAACGAAAACCATATCCACCGAATCGGGATCGCCATTGGAGAAGATCTCTGGAAACTGGATTTGCTTTCTCAAGAGACTCTGGTCGGATTGGAAGTGGCGCACCGTGAATCGACACAGTTTCAAAAGCTTCAAGAAGGCAATTGGTATCAAGCATCGCTTTATGTAATAACTGGTTCTGTGCAGTGGACTAATCAGGCAGGCAAAGTTCTGGAAATTGGTGATCATATGGCGTTGAACATTTCACCGGAAAAGAACCAACAGATTCGTTCGAATCCAATTTCATTCACGGTCGTTCCAGACTGGTGCGACAGCGGGAAACGAAAGGCCTTACCGCTTCGAAAACATCAGTCGCAGGTGCTGTTTGAGAAGACGTTCGAACTGGATCAGCCGATCGATGCATCGATGATCACTCTCGTGAAGAATTCCAAATTTCCCAAGATCGCGGAGCTGGCGGCACAGTGTCTGTCCGCTACAGATAACTATAGCGCACTGGTTGAAACATTAGCAGAATGTCAGCACGAAGAAGCCCGATTTGCAGCTCGCGACGGGTTAAGGCGTTGGTTGCCGCTTCAACCAGATCGTGGTTTGAAACTGATGAAAGAGTTGGAACTGTTTTATCCGCCTTCAGAAGCCGATGCAATTTATCAGATGATGTGGGGATTTTCTCGCGAGGACGTCACAAACTCGAAGTCGAATTCCTGGCTATTCATGAATTGGATGCGCAGTACCAAACCAGAAATCCGAGAACTTGCGGACTATTGGGTGGAGCGGCTGACCGGCAAGAAAACTGAATACCGCGCCTTGGGCGGAACTGCGGCACAGCGGGAATCTCAGATTCACAGGATGGAAGACCAGATCGAGCGAAACAACGGGCTGGTCAAAGCTCCTTAAACGTCGAAAATAAAGAAGGATCCGCAGGGCATCTCACTTCGCGTACGGACTTTTAAAGCCGTCCGGTTTTACTGCCAGCAAAGACGCATGTACCGTCGGAAGAAGTCGTTCTGCCATATTTCCCAGAATGAATTCCGTGATTCCGTGATGTCCGTGCGTCCCGATCACAAGCAGGTCGACGCTATTGGCAGTGATGTACTCAGGAATCACTAAATCTGGCGCTCCACGCAGATATTCGATTTTTACTCCGTGCGGCAACGTTCGAAAGTCTGTTTGATGAAGTTGATCTTTAAGCTTTTCGTCTGCTGATTGTCGCAGTTTTTCTTCGGCGTAGGCGAGTTTTTCTTTTGATGCTCCTGCCAGAGTGAGATACCGTAAGTCGGCCAACTCCAGGACATGCAGAACATGTAAACGAGCGCCGATTGCGCGAGCCACTGTGACAGCGACGCGAATCACGGGCAGATTTGCTGGATCGAGATCTGTAGCAATAGCCACGTCTCGAATTTCTCGCAATTCTGCTGGCTTAACAATCCACACGGGACAAGCTGAATATAGCATCAATTTGTGAGCAGTGCTGCCAAAAAGAAGTGTTGATGTCCGATGCGACGCTCGGGCTCCAATGATGACCAGGTCGTAGGGGCCTTGTGCACTTTCTTTTGATAGCTCGTCCCAGGCCGTACCAAAACGAATAACGCTTTCTGCGGGTATACCACTTTTATTTGAGTAGTTTACAAGTTTCGTCAGTACGGCGCTCGCGACATCCTCCACCGTCTTCAGGATGTTTTCGTGGTCGTGTTCGATCAGCGACTGGCTTTGAGCTGATAGTTCCAGCACCGAACAAAAGGTGACTGTTCCGCCCCAAATCGCCGCGAGTTGAAGAGCCTCGTCGACGGCCGCTTGCGTTTCATCACTCAACTCAATCGATGCGATTCTGTCTCCATGATGAAGATCAACGCCCACAAGGATGTTTTCAATTCGAGTCATTTATTTAGGTCCCATTGAGTCATCGTGTCGGAGATTGATCAATTCAACCAGCGAATTGAAGCGCGAGCAACCCACGATGAACATGGATCTAATTCTGGCGAAAACCTCCAGATCGAACAACTCGACGTTGATCTTTGCTGCTAATTTCGTCCTTGAAATTCGATTGCTGAACATGTGGTCGTATACTGGAGGGTGATTTCTGTGGATCATCAACCATCGTAGAAAAAGTACTGAGTGTCTCTTTGGTTTGCAGAATCGACTGACCATCGGGGAGATCCATAACAAACTCAACTGACCTTTGAATTCGAGAATCCGTAGGAAATCCCGTTCTCCGGTCAAAGCGACACACACCAGAGCTGTGGCCACCCTTTACAAGTACTTTTAGATCACCATCTGGATTTTGAATCGTGAATGGGTTGGGAGATCCGCTTATCCGACCAGTTAACAGAACTTCATCGGTATTTGTCGAACGTTCTTTCAAAAAGCACCGAGTGTTTGTCATCATGGGTATCGGTGTCTCGCACGTTTGCGGTTCAAGTTCCCAGACTGCTCCTGTCTCGAAAGTGATATCAGACTGCGACGAATTTGATTCGTGCGGTATCAGCCCGATGCTGTCGTCGATAAAGGTCGAGATGTATCCTTCGCCTTTTGTCGACTCCAACTGCCGTTGAAGTATCCCGTGATATTGTGGCGGGACATTTCGCAAACAACGTTGCAAAAAGTCGTTAAAATCAACGACATCGATCACCTTGTTATTCGGGCCAATCCAGAACGAGAATCCGTTATTCACAAGACCGGAATAAAGTATCGCTTCGTGAGGGACATGCTCCGCAGGCTGGTCGGACGAGTAAACAATTCGATTGCCTCGAATATTTTGCTCGTAGCTGATTCGGTGATAACGAGCTGAGATTTGCTTTCGACCATCTTCCAGTACATTGTCAATGGCGAGGGACATCGCGATCTCTGCTCGCGAAGCGCTGACATGAACACCCTCTCTGTCCGTCTGGATTAACCGATTTTCTACGGTCTTTGAAAATGGAAACCGGTCACCAATTTTTAGACCTGTTCCAGCCGTCTCCTTTTTCGGAGGTGAGCCCGATCGCTTCTCATTTGGAATGGCTTCGATCTCATTTTCATCTTCCTGCACCGGCTCATCGATCTCCGACAAATCAATGTCCTCATCAGTCGAAGCCGACTGAAAGTAGCTGCATCCTGAATTGAAAAGACACAGTATTGTGACACCAAGAATTGTCACAAGCCTCGTCCATCTCAAAGCTGCCAATGACATGAAGCAACCTTCCGTGGTGAAATCTATCTTTGAAGATCGCGTGTATCGACGCGCATGAAAAGCAGGCGGCATTCTTGCCGAGGTCGAAAGATACCAATGGATGATATGCGCGCGAAGACGGATCTTCTTCTAGCGACGCGACAGGTTGGTGTGTCGGCGCAATTCATAAAGATCAAATTGCTGCTATTTCCTGGTTCTTGCCGCTTGAAGTAGAATCATTCGGAACTTCCAGATCTTCGCGGCAGACTAAATCTGCTGTTGAGCGACATTACGTTCTTCGGAGCGCAAAAAGATGTGAGGTGTTTTTGAGTATTCACGGTTGGTATTGATGAGTGAACTGTTTCAGCCTTCGCCGAAAAAAGATAAAAATGAGCCGGGCATTTCGGCCATCGATCCGGATAAACGCGGAACGATTCGAGCGCTGGTGGAAGCTTTCGTATCTTTGTTTGTCGCAGTCCTCCTGTTCCGAACTTTTGCGGCAGAAGGATATATGATCTCGACAGGATCAATGGCGCCGTGTCTTTTGGGTTATCATAAGCGAGTTGTCTGCCCCACGTGCGGTATCACTTTTCCGTTTGGAACGGCATACGATACTGATGAAGATCCCGATACAGACATCACGATTGCTGGTCGAAGTCGCGCGGTCTGCCCGAATTGTGGCCAGTCTGGAATTGAGGTTTCAGACGTCCCCCGAAATCATGGGGATCAACTGCTCGTGAACAAACAGGCTTACCTTTATCAATTACCGAAGCGGTGGGATATCATCGTTTTTCGAAATCCTGGACGCCCGACGGAAGCATATGTGAAACGTCTCGTCGGATTGCCAGGTGAGCGAATTCAGATCGTTGGTGGCGACATTGTGATCAATGGCCAACTGGCACGCAAGAATTTTGCTGAGCAATTGGCGACACGAATTCTTGTTCACGATCACGACCGCCGTCCTGCCGACGAAGATACTTTTCGACTTCATTGGGAAGCAGTTAATTTAGACAATCATGGTGCTGATCGGTCAACATCAGCGTCGTGGACTGGTAAATTGTCCTCGTTCAGCCTGCATGGCCGTGACGTCAGGCGACCCGACAAAGAGCCGATTGCCTGGGTCGAATACCACCATTGGATTCGCGCAGGCGGGCTACACGATACGTCGGTACCGCTTTCACATTGGCCTGAAGAGGTCAACTCCGCAGTGATCCCGACCGCTGGCCTGCGGTTTGAGCCGAAGAAAGGTGAGTTTAGCGTTACGGGAGCCTTGCCAGCGAATGCTGCAAGGAAATTACTTGATTCGACAAATGATGACGTATTTCGCAATGCGGTACTGGAGCTTTACGAAGCTTCACATATTGTCACGATCTCAGACGAATACGGCTATAATCCGAGCGACGAATCTGGAGCACCAAATGCGGTTCGCGATCTCATGCTTTCAATGAATTTGGAAATGAAGGGTGGCGCAGGCGAGTTCATCATTGAAATGACTAACGGCGCAATGGTGTTTGACGTTGTGTTTGATGCTGTTCGGCACGAAGTCTATTTGTATGCCGAGCCGCTACCGGAGGGGATGTCGTTAAACTCAGACTTGATGGGAGCCGGACCAAATTCAGAACCTGTTGCCTCAGCACCACTGCCAAAGAAGTTGATGGGGAAGGGGGGACTAATTGAGGTTTCATTGTTCGACAAGCAGATTCTCGTCGCGATGGACGGCAAGGTCGTGATAGCGCCGTGGAAATTCGAAATCCCTTCAGGTGCTCAGGCCCCTCGAATTCCGGTCCGGTTTGGAGGACGAGGTCTCGACATCAACGTCAGTCGTCTTAAGCTGTATCGAGATGTATATTATACGGATACGCGCAGCCGACACGCCGTCAATCGTCCATATGAATTAAATGCCGACGAATTCTTCGTGCTCGGTGACAACAGCCCAGTTTCACATGACAGTCGTCGGTGGGAAAACCCGGTCGTCAATCGATCGCATCTGGTGGGAAAGCCGTTTCTCGTTCATCTCCCTTCAAAACCGGGTAATCTTCGAGTGGGAAATCGCGAATTGCTACTGCGGCTACCAGACTGGGATCGCATCCGGTTCTTGCGGTAATCTTCACAGGAAAAAATCGACTCGCAGTTTCTTCCACGCTGGATGGGTTGAACTTCTGGGTTGGCGAGAGATGATTCGTGGGGTAATTTTGTTGCTTCAGTTTTCGAGCGTGGAATATGTTCGACCATCAATCATTATCGACTTCGCGATTATCCGCTGCTTCGAATGACGTGGCTTGTGATGAATCTTCTGAGTGCAACGCGGAAGTTTCGACTGTGTCTAATGATCAGCTTCGTTTGGATGGTGCCGGTGAACCATGTCCGACCCCATTAGTCTGGCAGGAAATTCGCGAGAAATTTCTGCATGACAGTACTTCATGGGAGCTTTATCATGGGCCGCATCGGCTGACTGGTCACACATGGGGCGAAGGCCTGCCACTCTATTTCTTAAACAATTTTGCAGCAACAGCTGAGATGTTTTCCCTCACAGCATGGCTTTTAAAAGATCATTTTCGCTGTGTGGTCTTTGACACGGCAGCGTGTGATCGACGGAAAATCATTAGTAAGAGGCCGTTAATTTCTGATTTCGCTGATGATTTATTTGCGATTGCTGATCAACATGGCGACCAACAAATATCCGTCTTCGGTGCAGGTTTTGGCGCGGCAGTTGGATTGCAGGCGGCGATCAGCAGTCCGCTACGGATTAAACGACTTGTTTTACAACATGGTTTCGCTTCCAGACGATTGTCACTGTCTGAACGTCTCCTAATGTCAGTCTGTTTGCGTTCCCGCCAGACGTTAGATCGAATGCCGCAGCGCCGTCGGTTTCAAGCGGTTAATCATCAGCCATGGTTTCCACCATTCGATCACTCGCGATTTGAATTTCTGGTCGACAGCACAGGATCGCTTTTTTTACAGGATCTGGCCCGGCAAGCTTGGGCAGTAAATTCCTTCAATGTCGATTCAAGATTAAGCGATATCGATTGCCCGGTTTTGTTGCTGAGAACAGAAGGAGAGGGCCGTATGGCAGCGCAATCGCAAGAGGTACTCGAACGCCTTCTGAAAAACCAGAGAACAGAATGGATGCATTCTGCTGGTCAGCACCCATGTCTCACCCATCCGCATCGTGTCGCCAAGCTGATAAAATCATTCTGTTTGTTTGAATCCTAGTGGAAATTTTAACCGCTCACCGAAAAGAAACGTCAGGTGTTTTGTTTCTCCAAAATAGTGATCATGGGCTCGATGAGTCTTTTCACAGGATTGTTTCTTAGTAATCACTCGAAATTCGACTCGTAAAATTCCACGCCAAGACGGAGAGGGAAAAAATGTCTACGGAACTCCCGTTGCCTCTAGATGTTCTTGCGGTTGGTGCACATCCAGATGATGTCGAGATTGCCGTTGGTGGAACGCTGACAAACCTTGTCAGGCAAGGATATCGCGTTGGAATTTGCGATCTGACAAATGGTGAACCAACTCCCGCAAGCCCCGGCCCGGCAACGCGACTTGCCGAAGCGGCTGAAGCGGCGCGAATTTTGGGTGTCCACATGCGCGAAACGCTGACGCTCCCGAATCGCTGTCTGTTTGACTCATTCGCCTCACGAATCGCACTCGCGCGAGTGATTCGTCGATGGCGGCCACAAATCGTGATGGGAATTGCCGGCAAAACTCCAATGGCATCCCCAGACCACTGGCAGGCAATGCAGATTACTGACGCAGCTGTCTTTTATAGTCGACTCTCAAAATGGGACGACGAGTTTGCCGATTTGAAGGTTCACACAGTGAAAAAGCAACTTTGGTATCCGTTGGGACTTTCAACGCTCGATCACCCGGAAATGACCGGGCGATTTATCGTCGATATTTCGGCTGTACTCGCCGTAAAGCTTGATGCGATCAGAGCCTATGAAACGCAGTTTCCGCCCAGTAAGGATCGAGTATTTCGACTTGTAGAAAGCCAAAATCGGTTTTATGGTGCGAGCGCAGGGTTTGAAGCCGGCGAAATGTTAATCAGTGCCACAACCTTAGGAATCAGGGACCTCATGCAAACACTTTGCCCGAAGGCGACCGAGTAGAGTGAATTCGTGAAATCGTTTTTGCTCAACGCAGGGCTTCCATTCTGTTGCAACGGTCGTAAACTCAATGTGACTAAGAATTACATCTCCATCATCGGCGCAATTGGTCGATGAATCTCTGGTAAAAATCACAGATTGACCTTATCGACAGTCAGGTAATGTATCATGAAATTGCGAGTCGGCTGGCTGAGCATCGTCGGTAAACGTGAAAATAACGAGGACGCATACTACGTAGACCCGCGCGATCGTTTTTTTCTCGTTGCAGACGGAATGGGTGGCCAGTCCGCTGGCGAGCGCGCCAGCGGGCTGGCAATGGAGTTCATTCCGAAGAAATTGCAGGACATCGACTTTGAAAAATCATCGCCGGATCATGCGACAAAAATTATTGACGATGCGATTACTCTGGCGAACTATGAAATAATGGCCTTGGGTGAACTAGATCCAAAACTCAAAAATATGGGGACGACAATCACGTTCCTCGTTCAAGTCGCTGGGACGATGTTTGTCGGCGGTGTTGGTGACAGTCGAGTTTACATGTTGCGAAGCAACAGACTTCAGCAATTAACGACGGATCATTCACTGACTCAAGCACTCATCGAAGCCGGAACTCTGACGCCCGAAGAGGCCGTTCATCATCGCTACAAGAACGTATTGTATCGGTATCTTGGCTGTAAAGAAGGTGGAGCTGGTACCAATCCAAAACAGATTCGCCCCGAGGTAGGAGATCGGTTTCTTATTTGCTCAGACGGCGTAAACGGCGGTGCCGATGACGCGACGCTTTCTAAAATACTTGCTGGCGGAATTGATCCACAGGTGACGGCGGAAGCGATTGTTCAGGCCGCAACTGATGGTGGGTCTAAAGATAATATTACGGGCGTTGTGATCTTCGTAGATGAAGTCTAATTTGTTATCTCAGCAGTCCTAAGCTCAAATGAGGTAATCACAAACGCCAATGACCAATCGGTTTTGCGGTCACCTCATTTTCGATTTCATGTCTACTTCGAACGGGGCTTTTTGGCTGCCGGGCGTCACTTCTTTAATCTGCATTGCAGCTTCCATCCATTCAGGTGGAACATCGCTGCGCCCTGTTGGACCGATGTGATCGACCCACACCCGGCATCGGCCAACGGCAACCCCTTCGATTCGATCGGCGGGAATATACATCATCTTGAAATTGCCGTTTGCGTCGGAGACTCCGACTGAGGTGCGGATTCGGTCTCGTTTTTTTCCTTCCATTTGCACCTCTTCCGGCGAGAAGTAAATAGTCGCCCCGGGAAGAGGCTGACCATTGAGTTTGATCACTCCACTCACATACCCCATCTTTGGAAGGTAAAGCTTTGTTCCAAACATTCGATCGGCCATGAAATACAAAACAAATGTAAGAAGCGTTGCTCCCGCGAGAATCCCCAGGCCTTTCAGGCCAAACTCGCGAAAGAATTCTCCAAAATCAAATCCGGCATTAGCGTCGATCTCACGTTGATGAGATTCTGCAGCCTGATTGTCTTTGATTGCCTTTTTCATCATCTTCGCGGCCGTCGCCAAGTCCACTTTTTCTGGCTGTGCTCGCGGGACGGGGGCAGTTGGTGCGCGCCTTGAAATCGGAGCTGGTTCAGGGCGATCTTCTAAATCAATATCTGAATCATCAGAAAGAGAAAGCTCCGGAATTTCGTCATGGTCATTCGCTCGTGCGATTTCCCGCTCCTGCTTAACAACCGGAGGGTCTGTCACCAGGAACTTCGATGGATCAAACTGCTCAATGACCGGAGCAGGTGGTCGCGCTGGCTGCGCACTGAAGAATTCTTTGTCCGCTGCGAAAGTTGACTTTTCACTTCGAAATGATTGGGGTGGCGATAT
The DNA here is from genome assembly GCA_903858935.1 of uncultured Schlesneria sp. Classification (GTDB taxonomy): domain Bacteria; phylum Planctomycetota; class Planctomycetia; order Planctomycetales; family Planctomycetaceae; genus Schlesneria. Next base: position 63,693 of record CAIOKO010000143.1, read on the forward strand.
TGCCGTCCGTGCCTTTGAATGATGCGTCAAAACCAGCATGGGAGGACAATCAAGGTCCTCGTCGCCGGAACTTTCAGCATCACCTTCAGTCAACGGATGAGGCACGGCATTCGAATTCAGTGAATCAGAAGTTTCGCTTGATTCGTCATCGAGTCGTAGGGGCTTGGAAGGTGCGGAAACTGGTGGCAAGACGGTATTTGACGAGTCGTCGTTGTCGTCTTGTTCTTTTGCGTGCGCTCGCTGATCTGGAATTTGATCGGTCAAATTACCACGGCCTGAAGTAGCACCATCGGTTGAACTGGTCGTTTGATCGTTCGACGAGACGTCCTCGATTCTGGAGACAAGCTCGATCTCCGAATCTGTTGCCGGGACCACAAACTTCGTTTTACATTTTGGACAGCGCCCCGACGTTCCCGCGAGTTCGTCCTTGATTTTAAGGACCGAGGCACATTCCGCGCAAGTAAAACGAATCGTCATGCCACTGCTTCCAAAAATTCTCGGGCAACCGGCAACGATTGACCGCGTTGTTGACGAGGTGTTCAATCAATTATTTTGGAGAAACGATCGCGCTGAAATGTCACGTCTCTAAACAACGCGAGGCTCTAAATGCCCTTTCGAAGTCTTGGCTTTGCGATCATGACGTCAATGGGATTGAAGTGGGAACTCAATGCGGTTTTCCACTTCAATGCACTCATTGACAATGTCCCCGGGCTAGTTAGGAACGTTGACTGGAACGCCACTAGACATATTACCCAGATTTTGCCAGGTTCGCAGATCGATATTGACGCTGATCGTTTTCACGCTTCCATCGGCAAGCAAGACCAGAACCATCTGGTCGTGCGGGCTATCGGCTTCGTCGTAAGACTGTCCGGTATGTGGTGCATATCTGTTGCTGAAAAGCGTGGCGGGTCCGCCCCAGACCCAACCATCACTACTTCTTAAGTTGGCAGGGGCGACATTCGTAAATACCCGACGTTCAGAAACCATGATGACGTTTGATGAACCATCGCTGATGCTGCTGAAATTCGTTGAGGAATTCACTCCGAAGATTCCGATGTTTTGTGAAAACTGTGTATAAGGAGATGTGCTAAAGGCGACTCCTGTTCCGGCAGTCACGCCAGAGACCACCGTAAGTGCTAACTGTGCAGGCAGCAATGCATACGTCTGGCGGTCTGTTACGTCATTAACATTGTCGTGGAACGTGATGCCGCTTCCGCTGCAGCCCGCGTAATCGTTCCCTCCGCGAGACCAGACAATTCCGGCTGTGGGGTTCGCCGAGTCAATGCGGTCGCAATTTGCAAAAGTTCCGCCGGCCTGCATTTGTTGACGACGACTGGGGCAATAGAAAAACGGCAGGTCCGTTCGCGGCGGATATATGATGCTTTGATCCGCGGCCTGCACGCCGATGTCACCGTTTGATCGAACATTGTCGCCGAAAACGTAGCTGTTATAGAGGGGGGCTTGATCAAGGCCGGGAAGAATGTGCAGCATCCAACTGGTCCCTTGTAGCCCCAAGGTGTTTTGGCCTCGCAACTGAAATGTACGCGCCTCTGCAGGTAACGCATACCGTCCGACACTGTCCGTCAAAAAGTTGAAATTAATGTTATTAATCTGACCGGGTGGCAACACTTTATGGACGTCATGGTAATTGTGTAATGCCAATCCAATTTGCTTGAGATTGTTCTGGCACTGCGAGCGGCGGGCCGCTTCACGGGCTTTCTGTACAGCCGGAAGCAAGAGCGCGATCAACATTGCGATAATTGCAATCACGACCAGAAGCTCAATGAGGGTAAAGCCCTTTTGTCGTCGTCGAGATGGCATAGCATGCTCCTTAAAAATCATAAAAATTTGGACAAGTCGAACGTATTGCGTCCCAATCCGTCCGCTCAAAAAACCAACAGCGCGATTTTAAGAGCTGTGACCCCTTGTCGCTGAAGTAAATCGATCATGACCGCATGTCATCATCGTCCAGCGTCAACGCACTTTAGTCAAGTAGAATCCTCGGGTTGCGGCGGCGACATCAATGGATTTTGACGAGACTTTCACTTTTTGGATTTCGAACGGTATCCTTTTCGACTCGATGCGCATTCGTTTGTCTGCGTGCCGGTATGGCTTGATGGCGGTGTGAATTTTGAGGAGTGGATTTGAATGCGAGTCGTTACGTTTGGCGAAGTGATGCTTCGAATGATGCCGCCCGGTTGGTTGAGGATTTCGCAATCGTTGCCTGGAACACTCGATGCCACGTTCGGGGGTGCCGAGGTCAATGTTGCGGTTTCAATTTCACGGCAAGGTGGACAATCCGCATACTGTACATCGCTTCCCGATAATCCGTTGACTGATGCTTTCGTCGCCCAACTCATGTCGTTTGGCGTTGATTCCAGCCTGATCCAGAGAACTCCAGAAGGCCGATTCGGAATTTATTTTGTCGAGAACGGAGCGAATCAACGAGGTGGGACGGTGACATACGATCGCAGCGGATCGTCGATCGCCCTGACGCCCGCTTCGGCCTATCCGTGGGACACGATCCTCGACGGCGCAAGTTGGTTTCATATCACTGGAATCACTCCATCACTGAGTCGCATTGCATCCGATGTTTCAATGATTTCGGTCAAAGAGGCGACACGGCGCAAGATTCCCGTCTCATGCGATCTGAATTTCCGCAAAAAACTCTGGACGTGGGAACCAGGGACAAAGCCAGCCGCGCTCGCTCGAAAAACGATGGAACAGTTACTTCCTCATGTGCAAGTCTTGATCGCTAACGAAGAAGACGCAGAGCAAGTTCTGGGTATTCATGCTGCCGAAACAAATGTTGACGCAGGTGAGTTGAATCTCGCCGGTTACCAGCACGTCGCAAAGCAGATTGTCGAGCGGTTTCCAAACATCCGTCAGGTTGCCATTACCCTCAGAGAAAGTATCTCGGCCAGTCATAATAATTGGGGAGCGATGCTTTTCGATGCAGAAAAGGGCCAAGCGATATTCGCGCCAACAGACGCAGAAGGAAATTATTCACCCTATGAAATTCATAATATCGTGGATCGAGTTGGAGCGGGTGATTCGTTCGCAGGAGCACTGATATTTGCATTGCAATCTCCCGAACTTTCGGATTCCAAGACTGCTTTAAATTATGCGGTCGCAGCAAGCTGCCTGAAGCACAGCATTCTTGGCGACTTCAATGACGCGACGCGATCCGAAATCGAAGCCTTGATGAATGGCGGAGGTCGCGGCAGGGTGAACCGATAGGACATCAGATCGACTGCTCACTTGTCATGGACGACTCAGTATTGTCTGGAGGCTGGTGGTTATTCGTGCAAACACGACATTGACGCGGAATTTCGTTCGAACCGATGAATAGTGCCTTTCTGCGAGGATCGGCCGATTTTCAATGCAGAACGAGTCCAACGGTTGGGTAATGCCACTCGGGAAAAAAAGGTGCCGTCTCGGCTCGCCGGTGACAGCGGCAGTTTTTGCGAATGTCGGAGAATAGTTCGCACGAAAATCTGGCTCATGCCAACAAATATGGTGTTTGCCTGGAATCTCGTCTGGACTAGATCGCGAACAAAAACAAAATCCTGGTCCCATCTTAAGATAAATTACCCACAATCGTTTCCCTCGATTAACAGCATCCACATCAATCTCAAAAACGCAAATCCCCCGGTGGAGAAACTGATCGTGAACGTACTTCGTCTCCTGAAAATTGCTGCCATTTTGCTTGCTCTACCGGGAATTGTTTTGCCACAGTCTCGAGTTTTGGCCAGCGAGCAGAAGGTTCCGTCATTTCGAGTGAAACTTGTTAAGCCGAATTCGATTCTCGATGCCAAGCTGGACAAGGAGGGGACATTCACGGGCCGCGCAATCGAGCACGACGGGACGCCGGTCGTGGGAGCTGTCGTGGTCGTAAGGGCCGCCCAAACGGAAGTTGGTCAATCGATTACCGACGAACAAGGTAATTTCTCGGTGAAAAACCTGAAATCAGGTGTCTATGAAGTTAGCTCCGGCGCGACGACTGGAAGCTATCGATTCTGGACTGAGGGAACAGCGCCGCCGTCGGCGAAACCACACGGACTTTTAGTACTTGGACAAAACGGTGCTCGCGGTCAATACGGATTGACGGAAACTATTTTCGGTAGCAATCTCGGGCTTATTCTCCTGGTGACAACCACCGCGTTGTCGGCAGCCGCGCTTGCAGTGTCCATCGATGCTCATAACACTGCCCAGGAAGCGAAAAATCTGGTTAAAAAACCAGCATCACCGTGATTCTGACGGTGAAAAAGGCAAGTCGCGTAAGTACCTTTCATTTGAGACCACAGCCGCGCCACACTTAATTCTTGTGCCCGCGCTGTTGCCATGACCAGCGGAAAAGATTGCGCGTGTCGACGTAACGCGATTCGTTCGACGAACAGCCCAATACGACGACAATCAGTTCGTCTTCTAAGTGGTTTCCAACCGAAATCAGGCATGCACCCGCAGCGTCCGTGGTTCCGGTTTTCACTCCGGAATAACCGGCAATTTTCAGCAGTTCGTTTCCATTCTTCCAGACGACTGTGCGAGTCGTCCCGCCCGGCCCCTGGACGCGCACGGCATGCTGACGAGTTTGAACATAGTTGCGAAACCGTGCGTCCTGCATCACCTTGGCTGTCAACAACACTTGGTCGACTGCGGTCGATAAGTGCGATTTGTCTGGCAATCCATGAGGGTTGGAATAGTGTGTCTGCTTCATCCCTAGTTGATCGGCGGTACGATTCATTTCAGCGATGAATCTTGCAACCGGTTTTTGAAATTCCGGCGATCCCCGTTCCGCAGCGAAACGGGGCCCTGCGAATTCCGCGAGCGCGACGGCTGCATCATTCCCCGATGGCAGCATCAGGCCGTAAATCAAGTCTCGTACCGCAATCCGTTCGCCAGCTTTCAAACCGCATGTGCTTCCTCCGGTCCGGTCTGCTGCGGACGAGATAGAAACGACTTCGTCTAACAACTGCGGTTCATTGTCCGCTTCTCGCAGGACCAACCACGCAGTCATTGTTTTTGTCGTACTGGCAAAGTCGCGTCGTTCGTCTCCCTTTTCGTTCCACAAAATTCGGCCAGTCTTCGCTTCCCCAATGGCCCAGGCGTTCGCGGTCACAAAGGGAGGTCCCGTGATCGAGTCGGCTGAATTTTGCGGCAGTGATTCTTTATTCACGATATCAGGGTCGACCGGCTTCTCTTCGTCAGTCTGAATCAGTGGTCCTAACGCCTTCCAGGTTTCAGGCGTGACGATTCCTGTGGGAGGAAGGTTCTGGTGGCGCTGAAAGGCGATCACCGCTTGTCGCGTCGCCGGGCCAAAATCTCCGTCGACCGACAATCGAGTTCCGGGAAGATGTTTCCTGATTGTCCGCTGCAATGCTTCGACCAGTTCGCCGTTTGCGCCTTGAGCCAGTTCTCTTGGTAACTGGTTGGTGTCAGGAAGACCGGCGGGGTTGAAGTATTCAAATGCCAGCCGAGCGATCTCGGCGCAAAGTAATTCCGCAGCGTTGTCATCCTCCCAACGCTGGTCCTTGTTTTTCGATGTCAGTACGCAAATGGCAATATGACCCGATGGAGATTCGATGATCCCGGCTCCGTTTCTGGCAGCCGAGACCGAACCCGTCTTCAGAGCGACCTTTGTCCCCTTGGGTAACGACCTGGCTAATCGCGGTTTGTCTTCGCAGGCCAGCAGATGTTCGTACATCTGACGAGATGCGTCGGGCGAGACGAGTTCCTGCTTGTCGAGTTGCTCGAGCAGTCGAATCATTTCGTTTGCCGTCGTACTCCCTAACCCAAACTTCTCGCTCCGATCCGGTGCAATCGACGTCGCCTGAAGATAAACCTTGGAATGGAGTCGGGTGTGGGGATATCCCAGTTTCGACATCAGTTCTGAGGTTGCTGGTAAACTGACCCGGTCCACCACAAGGTTGGTTGCTGTGTTATCGGAATATGCGATCATCAGTCGAATTGCATCCCGCAAAGGAAATCGAAGTCCCGAACTGAAATGCGAAGTCAGGATGCCCGAACCGGGTACTTTGTCTGCTTCTTTCAGTTCCACATTCGATGAAAGGTCCAGTTTGCCATCGGTCGCTTGCTGATAGGCGGCAATCATAATTGGAAACTTGATCAAGCTGGCCGTCGGCATCGGTTCGTCGGCGTTATGAAGAAACGAGGCACCAGTTGTCAGATGTTTCACAGCAACCGTGACAGTTCCCTCATGTGCGGAAATCACTGGCTTAAGTGACTCTGCCAGACGCGGGTCCTCCTGAGATCTCGCAATTGAGGCCGTAATCGTCAGCAGCGAGAATCCTGCAAAAATGCGAGCAAAAGTTCCCGAACAAGATTCGTTGATCGAATGAATCCGTTTTTCAGAGTATGCCTCGCAAGGTTGACGACCACTTGTCCTCGATTTCTTCGTCATTGGTTTGTTCCCAGCGTAGTAATCTCGTTGTTGATTCTTTTGCACCCGGCGAAGATTGTGAGAATGTTCCCTTCGGATGCAGGCATTTTTTGTGCCGAGCCTGTTGTTCGAGCCTTCATACGTCAGTAGTCCGATCACGCGATTCATATTTGATCGCCCTTCAGACAACGTCGTGAAGGATTTTTCGTAGGGAAAACAGGGCGCATTTGAAAAAGTTTAGTGGCGACTCTCAAGCTTCAAGCTCTTTACCGACCTCGCGTCGGTGAAAGGAGAAGCTACCACCAAGCTTAATCGCAGAATGGCAAGCTCTCCACTGACCTTGTGTCCCTTGAAGCAACGACTGGACAGCTATCAAATGAATCAACCCGGTTGTTTGCGAGAAGAATTGGCTTGAAAGTCGCCCCTTCCACCGTCGCGAGTTCGGTGGAGAGCTGGGCATTTCACATTTGTTCAATCGGCGTCGCTGGCCAGTCGCTGCTGCCACCGACGCAAGGTAGGTGGAGAACATTTTCCATCCCCGCGTTCCACGGTTAGTGCCGTTTACTTGAAGAAACCTCCATCACGGCGTTGCCCTGTAATGGAAGTCAAGACTCGCGAACCCAAATGCGAACGACGGAAACGATTCTTCGTTTCAGACCGAAAGAACATTGTTTCTTGACGCCAATCAATCCGTTTATCGAACTTGGGAATATCGTTTGTACATTGAACGCGATCGCGCTTCACGATACTCAATGGAATCTGTCATTTGTATAGTGTAAGGCTTGGTTTAAATCAGTCAGGTGATTGTAGATCCTCGTATCGAAATCCTCGGCGTGAGGCGAGTTCCTTCAAATATCGTATCTTGCCTTAGACGTTAGATTTGCGCTCGCTTCCTGCTCGATGGAAAGGTGGTTCCCCTTTGAACAGTAACGCTGGAGAATCTTCCGTCTTTCCCAACGACGAACTCTTAGGCAGTGGCTCGCCCATTGGAACTGGTCAAATCCGGGACGTGGGAGAACTGACCGCCAAAGACAAATCCCTGTGGAATTCGAACGAATCGGGCTCTCATGCTGTTTCAGACAGCTCCTCTGGCGCAAATCATGAGCTCTTTCGACTGATGGTTGAAACGGTCGAGGACTACGCAATTTACATGCTCGACCTGCAGGGTAACATTGTCAGTTGGAATGCCGGTGCCACTCGGATGAAAGGATATTTCGCAGACGAGGTGGTTGGTCAAAACTTTGCGATTTTTTATCCTGCAGACGATGTCAAACGTGGTAAGCCGCAAGAATTACTAACAATTGCAATTCGTGACGGGCGAATCGATGACGAAGGCTGGCGATTGCGAAAGGACGGCACCCGTTTTTGGGCTCACGTCGTTATCACGGCATTGCGCGACGCCAGTAATAATCTTAAGGGATTCTCAAAAATCACCCGCGACCTTACAGCGCGTAAGCAAGCTGAGGAAGATCTCCGGAAAAGCGAACAGCGGGTGCGCGAGCTTGTGGCGGAATTGGAGGCGGCACTCGACACCATGCCGATTCCGATTTTGCGCGCTCACGACCCGGAATGCCTGCATATGACGGGGAATCGCACCGCAGAAGCATTTCTGCGAATCACTCGGGGTGCGGAAGCCTCGTTGAGCGCACCCGAAGGGGTCAGGCCTACCAATTACAGGGCCTTCAGGGGAGGCCAGGAATTGAGCTCGAGTGAGATGCCCACCCAAAAGGCCGCTCGCGGAATCACGGTTCAGGATTTTGACTTTGAGTTTGTCTTCGACGATGGCACAGTTCGCAAAATGCTGGGCTATGCCGTGCCACTCTGGAATGAAACAGGCGAGCCGCGTGGGGCAATTACCGTCCTGGTTGACATCACCGAGCGTATGCAGATCGAATTGGCATTGAAATTGACCGAGGAACGACTTCGTCTGGCGCTGGAAACCATAAAAATAGGAACGTTTGAGGACGATATTTCCAGCGGAGAAATGTTTTGGAATTCCGTCGAATATGAACTTCTGGGGCTCCACCCCGGTGACGCCCCACCGTCCGCAGAAACCTTTTTTCGCTTCGTCCATCCCGAGGACGCCGAGACACTCTATACGAGGTGGGAACAAGCGAAACGCACTGGAGAATATGACTCTGAGTTTCGGATCATCAGGGCCGATGGCGAGGAACGCTGGCTGGTTGGTAAGGGGCGTTTTGTCGTCGACAGTCGCGGCAACGGAGAAATTCAAGGGGTCGGAACTCGGTTTCTGGGTGTGAATTTTGATATTACAGAACGCAAACGCGTCGAACTGGCTCTGATGAAAAGTGAAAAACAATTCCGCGCTTTCTTCGAGAACGCAGGGGTTGGTTTGACGCAAATTAATTCCATCGGGCAATTCGTCCGAGTCAATGATTCTTTCTGTGAGATCACTGGCTACAGCCGCGAGCAGTTGCTGGGCGGGATGCGACCGACGGATCTGGATCACCCGGATGACCGTCCCGTCGATCAAGCTCGAAATGCCGAGTTTATGAGCGGCGCGATTTCGGTTTACGATTTCGAAAAACGTTATCTCCGCCAAAACGGGCAGACCGTTTGGGTTCACGTGACAGCCACAGCCTGTCGCGACGCGTCGGGTGCCCTGGAATTTTCTGCAGGAGTGATTACCGACATCACCGAGCGTCGACTGGCAGAAAAAGCTTTGTTCGACAAGAAAGAACGACTCCGATCGATTCTTAAGACCGCAGCCGACGCCATCGTCGTCTTCGACCTGAGCGGCATCATCGACACCGTTAATCCCACCGCCGAGCAAATGTTCGGTTATACGGCTGACGAGATGCTTGGCCAAAATGTCAAAATGCTGATGCCTCCCCCATTCCATGAAAGGTACGAGAATTTTCTTCAGCGTTATCAAGAAGCTAAGGATGACATCAACTTCCGTATCAGTCGTGAAGTGATCGGGATTCGGAAAGATGGCTCGCTGCTTCCGATTGATCTGAGTGTGAACAGCGTTGATCATTTGGGGATATTCACCGCCGTTTTGCGAGATATCACCGAACGCAAACGACTGGAAAAACATGTCCTTGAGATCGCTGCTGAGGAACAGCGCCGCATTGCTCAGGAACTGCATGACGGGACGCAGCAAGAACTGGCGGGAATGTCGATGCTCGCCGAAGTCATGGTCAACCTGCTGAGCCAGGTGTCGCAACATGATTTCGCTGACAAGGGCGAGGGGATGATCGATGGCAGGGTCCACAAGCAACTGTCTGAGATCTCCGGTAAATTATGGCAGAGACTTTCGGAAGCGAGTAAGAATGTCCGAGATCTGTCTCATGGAATTATGCCCGTTCACATCGATCCCGAAGGCTTGCGGTCTTCCTTAGCGCAGCTGGCTTATTCAACAAATGAAGTGAAGGGAATCAATTGTCGTTTTGAATGCCGCGAGCCTGTCTCCGTCGAGAACGCGACCACCGCCACGAATTTGTATCGTATTGCCCAGGAATCATTGAAAAACGCGATTCAACATGGTCAGGCTAATCAAATTGAGATTTACATGGGAACACAAGGCAATCGCTTTGTGTTGGAAATTCGAGACAACGGAGTTGGTTTTGATCCCGCAAATCTGCCGACGAGTGCGGTCACCGATGAAACTCAGGGAATGGGACTACGGATCATGGAGTACCGCGCCCGGATGATCGGTGGCACTCTCATCGTCCGACGTCAGGCTACGGGTGGCATGAGTGTCAAATGTGAAGTTCTATCAGTCGAGGATTTGCGATAAACAACACTCTCGTTCTCTCGTTACCAAGCTCCAGCTTGGTAACGCCATTCTTCGAAGCTCTGCTTCGCGAATCGCGTGATACCTTCCAATCAAAACCTCAATCCTTCTTCAATCAATCATCTCATCGAAGTTCCAAAAAAAGTTGGCCAAGTTGGTCAAATTGGTCAAGTTCCTTTTTTTGTATGGTTTGGCACATCTCGAAGCTGGTCGATCGTGACCAGCTTCGTTTTCGCCTTGTCTTCTACAGGGCGAGGAAGAGATTGAAATCTTCATTCGTCTGCGATCCCTCTTCAATCTGTGGTTTCATCCATGTCGAGAAAAGTTGGCCAAGTTGGTCAAGTTCCATTTTTTGCAGGGTTTTTGTGAACTTTCGCTTTGTCAAATTCAGCACATATCTCGGCCATTGTCTTCACTTCGGGCGTTCTTAACTGCAGCCCAGGGGAGCGGGAGCTGACAGGTCCCGTCAGCGGATCTGGCAAACGCCAGAACCATCGCCCGTCTGATTTCTTTTCTTTACCTTTGATACCACCCAGCAGGATCAGTGCGCGCATCAACGTTTTTTCACTGATGTCATGACCAGCCGCATCCGCTTTGAGGACGCTTGTATAAACAGGGGCGCCATTCAAACGGTTTTTCAGCCATTCGGTCACCCGAGACATTTCACCCTTCGCCGCCACGTGATGCAGTCGCTCCGTCACCGTCGTTTCAGCCACATATTGTTCCGCCGTCTGACGGACCCATTCGTTTTCCCAACAGATCCGGTGATTCTCAACCGTAAAGCCGATGCCAGGAGGTGTTTCACTCAAGTTGGTTTTAACAGGCAGCAGGATTCGTCGGCCCGGTTCGTTGGGATCATGAACTATCGTCCAGACCGAACGAGCCACCTCGGCGAGAACCGGAGAGGTCGGCGTCCAACTGCCACGTTTCCCTTTCTCAACCTTGGACGGCGTCGCGATCAACAGGATCGCTATACCTGTTCGGTTTGCCAGATCCGTCAGCTTTGCCATCGTTCCTCTGAGCTTGGCGTCGTCACGCCCACCCGTCCCATCGAGAAAACAATTGGCGGGGTCAATCACGATCAGGCGACAAGGCTCACCCGTCTCACGCAGCAATGTCAGATACAATTCGAGCGATTCAATTTCACCATCGTCATCGAGCCGACTGCGCCTGAATTCAGGTTTTTCCAGTGTTGTGTTCGTGTCATTAACCACGATGTTGACCAAAGGGATTGCGGCTCCCGCAGCTTCCAGACGAATTCGAACCACTCTGGCGACATCATCTTCACCCGAAAACAGTATGACCTGACCCGGCTCCCCTTGTTCCGCGATAGTCAGACCACGCGCACCCTGAGTCAACCGGGCGATGGCATCCATCGCAAACAGGCTTTTCCCGACTCCCGGCTCCCCGGTCAATAACGTCACTTGCCCCTCGGGGATCACCCCGTTCCAAATCCATCCCAGCGGTTTCGCAGGAATCTCGCTCAACTTTTCCAGATTCATACAAGTCCTCCAGATCAATAAAACATCCAATGCCAAAAAACTCTATGGTCATCGCAATAACCGCAAGAAGAATAATAATAAAATCATGTAGTGTCAATAAAAGTTTACTAAATTATTTGTCGTTATTGGTGGTTCAGGCGGGTGGAGAGATGGTGGTTGGGGAATTTGGTTCGCAGGAGAAGGGAGAGTATGTTGGCTCCTGTCGGTCTGCGATTTCCAGCCGATTTCCGACGCTCATCGAAGGTCGGTCGGTTCACAGTCTGAAGGGCTGACGCACATCAGCTCGGGGCAAGCTCGTCGTCGAGCGCCGCCCCGGGTACTCATCCCAATAATCCAAAATCACCCTGAAAAGGCAGGGGAAACCATCCAGACAAAAAACGTCCAAACGGTGGTGTTTTTTCGGAGGAGAATTTTGTTTATCCCGCCGTGGATTAGAGGAGGATAATCAGGATCTTGAACAGCGGGCAATGAAGTCAACGAAGGAGCAGTTGGCAGGGGGCGGCCGTCTGTTCATTCCTGGTTCGCCTCCGGCAACATCATCTCGCAAGCTCCGTTGGCCAGTTTGATTTAATCGTATGATCGGACTTCCGCGTCTTTCCTTGATTCCTGCTCAATTCGCCGGTTTGAATTCCCGACAAATTCAAAACCAGACCCGGAAGAATTTGGGACGCCGCCCAGCACCGCGATTTCAATGTCGTCTTCGTTAATTGACGAGTTCTGTGAGATGCCGTACCGCGGCGAGAACTTGCTGAATGATAGCGAGTACAAATCCGAGCAACAGGGCGATAATCGCCATCACAACCAGTAGCTCGATCAGAGAATATCCTCGTCGTCGCATGGTCCGCTCATATTCGGTTCAAACAGCGGCTTTAGGGGGTTTAAAAAAAGACGCTACGTCTTTTTTGTTCTCGCCGAGTCTACCCAACCGAAGGAAACAGCGGAAGTCAAAAAATCTGCAAAACACGAAATTCAACAAACGTTTGAAAGGTCAGTTGTCACGCGGTCGCATCGAACCTCAGGGCTGGCAGGCTCCCTGATCGGGCTTCGTCCGCAACCCGATCACGCGAAGAATCTGAACCACAGAACAGACGAAATACACCAGTCGACGCGTCAGCCCCGTGGACTCTTTATTCGGCGAATACGGACTGTCGGTCGTTTTTTTTGTAACCCACTTCCGCGTATGCGTGGTTAATTCCGTCGCTGAACTTGATCGGCGAAGAGTCCGCAGGCTGACGCACCCTGGCTCGCCTCGTTCAACGCGCGAATGATTTCCCTGATTTTAAACCCGTCAGTCGACGCGAATGAACCGGCTGAACCGGCCGGGGTGCGTCATCCCTCGAACTCTTTTTTTCGAGAAACTCATCGCGCTACGCAAAGAAATAAAACGTTCGTAGAACAAAGAGCCAGAACATCAAGAACACGGCCTGTTCTGAGTACCAGGCAAAGGATTCATGCCGAAGATTGGTGAACGATCTCATCAAACACTGATGAATTCCGTCCGTTTAACGTCAGGCAAGTTTCTGTTTTTTCTGCGCGTGGCGCCACGAAATATGCCGCTGTTGTGAGCCTTACCGCTTAGTAAGTTGCGTTTCCGACACCGAAAAAGCTGTGACGATCCGTTTCGTTAAATTCAGAGGCTGCAGGTGGCAGAATTCAAACCCATGCCGAATGCCGCAGCTTACTGCGTTTCCCCATGGTACTTCGGGAAATTCTGCACCGAAACAATATGATGTGATTGGCAAGTGCCTACAATCCCACTTAAAGTGTGGAAACCTTCCATATTCAGTCATATATTTGGGGCCGCATAACTCTCAATTTTGCGAGGATTCAGTCGATGCGATCTTTCGGTGGGGAGGTGATTGAGACGAACGACCTGGGCGTCGTTGCGGAGAATTGTCCGTACTGTGATCGATTGACGAGTTGTCTGTTGAGGACTGTGAGTCGAGGCAACTACGTCTTCTTCGTGAAAATGGCGGAGTTGTCACGGGAAAGTTCCTGCATGTGCACGGACTGTCTCAAGACGTTTCCCGGCAAGCCGAACTGGAGTTACGCCGGGGTGGTGCCGATCCGGGAAGCCAGCAGCATGGAACTGGACGATCTTTTGACGAAGACAAACCCGATTCTGGCCGATCGAATTCATTTCAAAGAGCAGATTCGGGAGTTGGGTGGCGACGATCGTTTCGCTGTTGCGTTCGATAATGTCGATGGTATGCGGCCAGGACCGCTTCGGTCCGATTTGATGCGAAAATTGGTTGACTGGCCCAGCATGGGTGAAACGCAAAGGACAGAATTGTCGGAGCACATCGGGGCGCTGTCGCACGCTTGGAAATTCGCTCGACAGATGGCCTTCGGATTTCCTGTATCGTCAGGATTTCTCCCCTTCGTCGCGGCTGCGATGATGGTTGGTCTGGTTTTGATCTACGCCTTCGAAAGACAGAACTGGTCCTGGACTGCCGTCGCATTAGGAGCAGGTGTGCTGGCAACGCTGGTTGCCGAAACGATTCTGTTCAAGCGGCAGATACGCAGGTGGACGACGCAGGTTTTGATCCCTGAGGCTCAAGCGGCCAATGTCCCTTTGGAACGTTTCATCGCCGTCGTTGATGACATTCCAGGCCGCAAACTGCCGGTGAAAGATGATCTCTGGCCTGTGAAAGACCAGCTCGAGAACATTCGCCAGATATTGATCTCAGAAGTAAAACTAGGCCGCGCGCCGAAATCAGAATCGCATATTGCCGAGACCTCGCCGCCGCCTCAGAAAACCGATCTTGATTCTCCCTGAAAATCGTGATTCCTTCGCGCTCTTCGCGTCCTTCATGGTGGCTTGATGAAGGGCCGCCTGGCAATCGTTTGTGTTAATTCAGGACGATTAATCACGAGTGTCGAATGGGGCTGCGGATCGGAAGAAAGTGGTACCACGCTAAGGGGCAAATGGAGCAGCCATGACTTTTCCTGTTTTTCGCGGCTGCTCGCCTTCGCGTGAAAAACCTCCGGAACTCGAACCGTTTTGAGAACCGGGCGAAGGGTTCTTGCCGCGAGTTTGCAGACGAGCTTTTCTTACACCAAAGACTTTCGATTGTTAAATGTCAGCCGACCTCATTGTTTCGGAAAGTGAAGAGGATCGGCCACAGATGCACGCAGAGTCACACAGATAAATGCAAGCCAGGAAAAGACAGGCTTTGCAGTTGTTCAACGATTCTTTTTGGGATTTATTCCTCTTTATCTGTGCGGTTATGTGTGCATCTGTGGCTTAAACTCTTTCGTTGCCTTCTGTTCAAGATCGGGATTTTATTAGCGGATTGCGGATTACCCTGTCGCGACTTCAAGTTCTCGATTCAGACATGCAGAAAAGATCGCCGAAACAGGCGGAGTATCCCGCCGTCCGAGTTCGCGTCGCACAATGATGTGATCGCCATGCGAAAAACCCCTGAAACTCACGGAAATCCGCAAGAATCAGGGGTTGAAGGATGGGTGATGAGGGATTCGAACCCGTCCGAATGTCATGGCAAAAACAAGTCGGCTGAAAATACCTGTGTAAATACCTTTGCAAACTCGGACAAACCCAATGTTTCGCGACGTTCGGGCGCGTCGCAGGTTTCCGATACGGATCTGACATGGTTCCAAGAGAACTGGCCGATGCTTTCGACTGACGATCAGGAAGCTGTCCGGGAACATGTTGATCATCTGATTGCATTCCGAGTGACTGGCGGTGTCCGATGACGATGAACTGCCACAAGATGACCGGCAATCCAATCATGGCGGGCGATGACACCCCTTTTTTTCCCCCTTCACGGGTCCTCCCTGGACACCCCCTCCCCCGGCGCGGTCAGACGATGGCGAAAAATCTGTACGAAATAACAAAAAATTTCGTGTTCCTTCCTTCCCTCCTGTTTCAAAAACGCCTTGGTTTGCCGGAAATCACAAATGACATCGTGAAAAGAACTTCCTACATGGTCGGGGGGTTAAATGACCAAAACTTGTGAAGTCTGCCAATCGGTTCCCGTTATTGCCCGAAACCGGTGCCGACGGTGTTACAAACTGTTGAAGCGGCTTCCGAAACTACCGCCGAAATTGTGTGAAGTCTGTGGCAAACCGGCTGTGGCCCGGAATCGCTGTTCGACGCATTACAAGCAGTTGGGATTGAAGCCGGCGCGGATTACTCCCTGTGAGATCTGCGGTAAACCGGCTTTGGCTCGGAAACGCTGTTCGACTCATTACAAGCAACTGGGGTTGAAGCCAGTGCGGACGACTCCCTGTGAGATCTGTGGTAAACCGGCTTTGGCTCGGAAACGCTGTTCGACCCATTACAAGCAGCTGGGGTTGAAGCCAGTGCGGACGACTCCCTGTGAGATGTGCGGGGATCCAGTTCACGCCATGGGGCTCTGTAGGCGGCATTATCAGCGAGAATCGAGATTGAAACGGTTGGCGGGAACTCTGCCGGCAGTTGATTGAATCAGAACAGCCTGGGGAGGTTTCACGAAAGAGGGTAGCGGTTGAATTGCGGTGTGTGTTCGGGTCGATCTGGAACGGAGTCTTTCAACATGACAGATTCGAACGCCTTACCCGACCAACCAACGAACGTACGGCCGAAGCGGGCGCGGAAACGGTCAACGCCTGGCAACGTCGAAGATTCTGAAAAATGGCGTTCACTCATTGAGGGGGGAATTGATCAAAGCCCCATTTATTACCACATGGTTCAATGCCCGGTTCGAAAGTGCAGGTCTACGAACGTTCCAGTGAGAACCAGCGATGGAATGATTCGTTACCACAAGTGCAAAGCTTGCGGGAAATGCTTCAAGTCGGTCCAGATGCCTTTGATTCCGCCAGAGCAATGAACGGCAAGCCGTTCGTGATCTGTTTTTGTTGTGATGTCTTCGATGTGAGTTCTGTGATTACTGAACGTTACCACGTCTTGAATGACTGTTGTGTTAATAACTTCATGGAGTGGAAAGCCGTGTTGTAGTTTTGCCGGTTTTGCCCGGTGTGTTGTCCGATGCTGAAGTTTCGGCCCGTTTTGGCGGAATGTTGTTCAACGCTCAAATTTGCGTTTTGCCGAGTTCGGGACGAAAGACGATTGAACCATCGTCCAAAAGGGGCGGTTTGACGGTATCGGGCGGCGTTTCGAGTTGTGGCGGGTATTTGAGTGATGCGGCAGCCGAGCGGGTTCGGTGCCTGGGGAATGAACTTAAAAGAGGGGGAATTGTTCATCATGACGGAAAATCAAAAGGGGAACGAACGGACGCATGTCAATCAGGTACCGCCGGTCCCGATGTCTGGTAGGTTTCTGATCGAAGATGTTGCACCAATGTTTCGAAGGGAAGTCGAGTACTTCAGAAAAATGATTAACGCCAATCCGTCGATTCGGACAATTACATTTGGCTCAACGATTTTTCTGGACATGACATGGTTGTGGGATGATCTGATCAGACTTGGTATCGATCCCGAAGCAAAGCCGAAAGCGGCGTCTCCCAAGACAAAACGAGTTCGGTCAAAGCCACGGCCAAAGATCGGGAAAACGGAATTACCGTTATCCATGGTGACGCCTGAGTAGTGGCAATGATCAACATGCCAACAAAAGTTTTTGTGTTGTGTGGACTTGTTAACGCCTGGTGGCGTTCATCGTGTTGTTTTTTAAGAAAGGCGGGCAAGTATGTCACATGAAACATTCCCGGTGTACTTAGTTGAAAGCCGCAAGTTTCTGAACAAAGAAGAGGCGATTGCCTTTGCCGGAACAATGGCCGGACTGATGAAAGAGGATGTCAGAATTGATCTTGTCAACGTCCCTGTTTCGCTCGATCGCGTTTCCATGATGACGGTGAATCGTGGCGACTGTCCGATCGAGGGTCCCTACTGACGAACGTCTTCATCCGACTGTCACAACGTTATCCGTACTTGTATTTGAGCGGTGACGTAGTAGCAGCGCTGTTTGTGCCTGGGTAATATGTCGCGACGGGTTTCCGGCTTGATTCGAAGCGAGCCGGAATGAAATCTGTGATCGGCAGTTGAAGCAGTCCCCCTGCTCGCTGCCGATCGCGGCCCGATTCAACTGGGGGGAAATCATGGACGAAGCCAATCGGCAGAGCGAATCCGTACATACTTCGCCTGGAATCAACGAAGGCGCATCACGTCCAAATCTGACGCCAGTTGAAGCGGCCCAGCGAATCGAAGAGTCACTTCGAAAAGCCTTCGAAGGTGGGGTATTTCGGCTTTCAAAGACTGCGATTAGCCAGCGAGTCGAAAAGGCGTATGGACCAGAGATCGGCCCGTTGGTGTCTGCCGGATTGAAGATCCTGGCTGACAAGGGAGTTGTTAAAGAGTCCGATCCAACGCCACGGGAACGGATGGCTTACGGTCCAATCCACTGCGACAAGTTTTTTGAGATCGAGGGTAAAATCATTGATGCGACAAAATCAGATGACAACACTGACACCATGAAAGCGGCCCAGTCGATCGACTTCAAGCAGATTGAAGGTTTACTTGTGTCGGCGGCGGGATCATTGGAAATACTTGCAGATGCCGTGAAACGCCTAATAACAACCGACAAAGAACTTTTCATTGAGATGCGGTCTGTGGTTTGGGTTCGCTTACATGAGTCATCTGCTTATCTCGTCCCACTATTGAAAATTCGGGATGACATCCGTCTATTTCTCCCCGTCTGTTATCCCGTCAAGACGCCTTTGTCATCTCCAACAACGTTTGAGTTGTTTATCAAATTTGTTCAGCAATGCGATTACGTGATTAAAACATTCGGCGTTCCAGATGAGAACTTCCCTGAAATGCTTGGAGAGTCGAAAGCACTTTTGCTTTTTTTGGATTGCGTCGAGTTTAAAGACCGACATCAGGCGATAACCTTCGCACAGACAGAAATCCGAATTGCCGAGCGGGAGTATGTCGCATCCAAGAAACGAAGTGAACCAGTAAGGCAGAAGACTTCGGCGGACGGGGATCAAGGCGATATTGAAATCGTGGAAGGCGTCACACTGTCCGATGCGGCAGTGAACGGAAATGGGAGGCCGAAAGGGGTTTCGCTGAGGGATGCCGCATTGCTGCTCAGTGATAATGAATCCACTGCGGCAACTGACGCCGCTAAAAGATGGAGAAATTTCAGAGATCCGAAACTGCCTGATCCTATTGGGAATGATTGTCGTAAATCTCAAGCGTATCTATACCAACTCGACGCACTGGCCGACTTCATTGAGATCGTGGAAACCACTGCGGCGGCTAATTTGTGCCGTCAGAAACTACGTAAAATGTGCCGTTCACCACGGAATTGAACCGACTGAACCGACTGCAAAATACGAGCGATGGAAATTATTTTCCCCTCAAAACGTAGCGTATTATCAATTTCATTCGGCTTGGCAGACCGGCTGAACCGGCTGACGAATCATCGACACGCCTAAATTGTCTTCCGAACGGGTGAATCACCGAACGGAGATAATTCAATGCAGGCATTCTTAATTGAGCGGCTTTTCGAGACCGGATGGAAGTTAGAGGGTCCCGTCTATTGGACCTTCGATCTTGCCACCAAAGAGGCGACGCGAATGTTACGCCGTCGGATTGCTCGCCGTGTTCGCATCCGTCCTATCGAAGTTTCAGATGCTTCAATCGTGGAACTTCCCTCAGCGGTCGTTGAGCCGACCGTCGCTTGACCTAATCCACCAATGCAAAAGGCATGGACCGCCTCGCCAAAGTGGGACCATGCCAATTGCGACATGCAAGAACAGGGGTGTGGCATGCCATTGCCGATTTTAAATCCGCCAGACGATGAAGACGATGCCAAACGAGCGGAACGGCGAGAAGGGCGTCGAAGGAAGCTTGACGGGCAAGCTAAACGGGAGGGCCCCAGCTTCTTTGCGTTGCGACATGCTCGGCGGGGAGCGATCTTTCTTGGCAGGCGAGTCAAGAAATTAACTACCGACGATATTAGGGTTGATCTTGGGATTCCAAAAGACGAAGGGTCAAAGTGGGTTCCAAATATTATGACCCCACTTGCGAAAGCGGGAATCTTTCGGAAGGTCGGGGTCACTGAATCAAGCCGGAAAGAACGGCGCGGCGGTGACGTGCGGATATGGGAATACACAGGCGATGAAGAGGCAACGAACAAATGGTTGCTCGAAAATCCGCCCCTTATCGCTGTTGCACCTGGTGACCCCGTCGCCAAACATGAAACCCCAGCTGCCGAACAATCGACGTCAACAAATATGGATCCGGAGACGAATCGGACGACATCGCCATCCCGCAATAATGATGCTGTGGAGGATGTGAAACCGGTGGTCAATGTCTCGACTATCCAAGCAACGTTGTTTGATCCGGCGGGAGGACCCAATGTCTCCAACTGACAACCCCGCCCAATGTCTCGAGGTGGGCAAGTTGCTGCTGACATCGCAAGAGGCGGCGACGGCCCTGTCGATTTCGGAACGTACGCTGTATTCCATAACAGAACGCGGAGACAGCGTCGGGGCGATAATAAAACTGCGGTGCGTCAGATTGCCGAATCGTGTCATGTATCGACCGTCTGACATTCAAGCCTGGATCGATCAACTCCAAGCCAATCCAATTAAGCCGAAAGTCGGCAAGCCGATTGTTCGAAAACCACGGCGCGGCGGGAACCGGTCGACCTGCAAACGGAAGGATGGTTGATGCCTGCGCAACGGCTACCGTCATTCCAGTTTTACCCTGGGGACTGGCTCAAAGATCCCGCTTTGCGGAGTGTAAGTCTTGCGGCCCGTGGATTGTGGTTTGACTTGATTTGTCTGATGTCGGAGTCTGAGAAGCGTGGATATCTTCAGGATGGAAACGGAAATCCGTATTCGAATAAGCAACTCGCACGGATGACGGGTGCGAATTCAAATCAAATCAAAAAGTTGATTGATGAACTGGAGTCATCAAACGTGTTTTCGAGAACTGATGATAGGGGGGTAATTTACAGTCGAAGAATGGTTGACGATGAACGTAAACGACAGACTAATAAGGAGAACGGTGAAAAGGGTGGCAGTCCATTACTGAAGAAATCGGTTAACCCCATGGTTAACCAAACCGGCAACCGAAACCCAACCCCTTCATCTTCATCTTCATCTTCATCTTCATCTTCATCTTCGACTTCATATTCAAATCACCCCCCACCAACCAACCAACCAATTAAAGCGCAACAGGCTGAACAGAAATCTGACGAGCCACAATCCGACTGGGGGATGGTGGGGGAGCGACTGAGGGAATACGGACTGGCAAGGGTGACTGATGCAATCACAGATGCAAAAGCGGCCGGGTTTTCCATTCCGCAAATCATCGCCTGGGTGGAGTGGCTCAACGATGACAAACATCCACAACGAAAAGCGAAGATTGGCGCTGGGGCGATTGTCGAACGGATTCGGACGCCAGACGCGATTCATTGGAATGTGGATTTCGGTTGGCCACCAATCGAGGACACCACAATCAACAAATCAACCGTCAGTCCGTATCCAGTCGGGACACCGGAACAATTATCGAAGCGGGAAGCCGAAGAGCTGGGGGAACTCGAAAACGACTTCGGCCAAAAGCTGAACGAGTTGAGCGATGAAGGGGTAGTGAAGTTATTCGGCCCGTCTCGATCGACAGTGAACCCCGACTTTCAGAGGACTAATCCTACGGCCCGTCTTGGACTCCTGCGGAAATTAAAAAAGGATCAATTACCGAAGGGGGAAGCCGAAGAGCTGGGGACAATGCCGGGAAAGAATCTTGTGGACAAAATCGACTGTCCTATCGATTCTCATAATGTCGGTGAAGTTGTTGGGACTTCCCCGAAACTGATGTCTGATGAAATACCAACGAAGAATACGGCGGCGATGATTCGTGACGAGAGAGCAAAACTCTTAAAAACCCCGCATGGGGCAACGCTGGCTGTAGCTGAAAAAATAAACCTTTGAAAATCCATCAAACTACAAGGAGGTCATAAACGATGACGAACGAAATCAACATTGTGATGAACAGCGATGCAAGCAAGGTCATCGCCGATCTACAGAAGATAAATTCCGAACAGAAGAAGACGATCGACGGCCTACGCGGCATTGCACAAGCCGGATCTGCAGCGGGTAAGGATGTCGAGACGGGTATGGCTGGAATTGCGAAAGCGTTGGCCAAGATCGGCAAGCCTGCTGGCGATCCTGGCAAGGATGCTGCGGTCAAGCTGGCGGCGTTGAAGGCGGCGGCCCTGGCCGAACAGTCGACGGCGAAAAAATCCGCCGATCAACTGGAAGCCGTTCGACAGAAGGCCCGTCAGTCTGAAGAGGCCGATCGTCAGTTGAGGCTTCAACAGGCTACGGCCAAGATGAAGGAGTTAGACGCGAAGCATGACAAGGAAGTTGCCGATCAGAAAAAGGCCGCTGATGAACTGGAAGCCGTTCGACAGAAAGCCCGGGAGTCTGAAGAGGCTGATCGTCAATTGAGACTTCAACAGGCTGGCGCATTGCTGAAAAGGCTGGATACCGATCGTCAGAGAGAATTGGAATCTCTGAGAAAACAGGCGGCGGACGCTCGCCAGATTCAGAACCAGCGGAGACAGTCGGAAAACCAAGCATCGACCGAACGTCTATCTCAAGCGCGGCGGATGATCGCTCAGTTAGATGCAGAACGGCGGGCGGCCTGGTTGAACTCGGACATGCTCAACAGGGGGTTCGTTCCTTCGCAGCGAGCGGCTTCTGCTTCGACAGTGAATCTGACAAGAGATCTTGCTGGCCTGGCTGCTGGTTATCTGTCGCTTCGGACGGCGGTAAGCTTCTTAACGACGGCCAATAGAGAACAGATGCAATTGGCTGAATTTGCACGAGCTAAACAGGAGGGCCAGACGGTTCGTTTTCGTGCCCAAGGTTCGTTGGATGCGCTAAAGGGGCGGGAGGCGCAGTTGAACATCATGAAGTCTGCATTGCGGACGAGCTCGACGACTGACGAGGCCTCGGACGCGGCGGCGTCGATGGTGTCGACGGGATTTTCAACGAAAGAGGCTCAAGGACCATCGTTGATTCCGTTCCTGCAGACGATGAAAGCCAACGCGATTGATCCACGGAAAACCGTCTCGAATACAGAAATGGCGGAATCGTTCTCTCAGTTCCTGAACGCCAACAAAAAGGATTTGAACGCTCAGAACGTTCAACGCCTGGGCGTGATGGTGCAGGGACTGAAAGACACGCCTATGAAAGTGACCGATCTTCAGCACCTTGCGAGAGAGTCGTCATTGCTTCGGGAAATCGGCGGAGTGACCGACGAAGAACAATTGGCGATATTCGGACAACTGCGACGGGTCGAAGAACCAGAGCGAGCATCAACACACATGCGTGAAATGGTTCGCCAGTTGGCGACGGCCGGCGGTTCGCCCAAAGTTGTCGACCAGTTGGGCGCGTTGGGGATGAGTGCGGACGACGTGAACCCCAAAACCCACGGGTTGCAAAACGTCCTGGAAAAGCTGAATGCGGCAATCAGTAAACTACCAACCGAGACGGAACGGGCGACAGCCTGGGACACTCTGATTGAAGGGCGGAACATCTCGTCAGCGATCAGTACGACTCAATCGTCGGCAGAGATTCGAGATCTTCGCCGGAAGATGACCGGACAGCAGGCGGAACAACAATTTACGTCCGATGTCGCCATGACGACGACGGGACCAAACGCCGAAATTCGACGCCAGAAAGTGAAACAGGAGTTGTTTCAATCGGCGAGGGATACGGGGTCTGAACTCGATCGAGAGAAGTTCAGAACCCTAACCGAGTCGAAGAACATGCCCGATATCGTCAAGTACGGTGCGAACAAGCTTTACGACTTCTTCGATTCATTCTACGGGCATTCAACACATCGCATGCTGGGCGGTGTGTTGGGTGGAGATAACGCGACCGTAGTTGATCAGGCAATGCGGGATTTGAAAGCTGAAGAACTCAAGGCCGATGTTCAAAGTACGATTGCCGACGAAGAGGCGGCCCGAAAGGGTGGCCAACGGGTTCAGAAGGTCCCGAATATTCAGTTTCAGATTCAGGCGCCGAACGTGCATGTCGGCGTCAACCTGGGCGGGAACGGGGCAAAGGCTCCCCCGGTACAGGCGGCGGCTTTGTCCGATGTCGTCAACTGGGGCGAAGACGCTGATGTGATGGGTTCTGACTTTTGAAACGGAATTCGATTGATGGCGGCGGGGAGGTGACCGGCTGCCGACATCGTCAACAGCAACGATGTTTCCTGAAGATGACGAGGTGGTGACCGGCGGAATATCGGTTTCGATGGTCGAGACTGTGGGGTTTCCCTGTGGGGTTCGTCTGTACGGAAAGGTCTGAGGGAAATGGACGAAGAATTCGATGCGTTTTTCGAAGAGGCGAAATCGGTAGTCCAAATGACGATTGATCGCATGGAAGCGTTACGGGGCAATTTCCTTGACTACGATCCAGAGACAATGAGTAGGGAAGAGATTCGGCAGGCATTTCACAAGGTTCATGCCTACATCCTCGGCTATTCCCGTGAAACAACGAAACTGATCGAAACGTTAATCGAAGAACATTCGTTTCTAAAAAGGAAATTGGACGAGGCGCGGAAAGGCTCTGTCCATCCTGGGGACGGGGACGGTTTGACTGTTTCGGCCTGATCGTGCGACGATTCGAGACTGTGGAACGAATGTCATCCGGCGGGGGAACGGCGAAGATGATTCGGTTTGAATGTCCGTGTGGTGCGAAACTGAAAACGGAAGACGATCAGGCGGGCAAGATCTTTCATTGTCCAAAATGCGATGGGAGGGTTTCGGTACCGGACAAGATTTCAAGAACGGGTATCGATGTTGGGCAGGTGCTTTCGGTCGACTCCCTGAAGGGCCAAGAGGATGCAAACCCGACTGAAACCCCACCAGAACTGCCGACGGTGAAACGTCCAGAACGGCAAATGGTGAAACGTCCGACACAAGAATGGTTGGAACGGCAGTGGGAAGAGAAAGAAGCGGTTCCCGTTCAAAAGCCATTGAGATATTACCGACCGTATTTGGCGTGCCGATGGATGCAGTTTGCACTGAAAGTTATAGCGACGGTTTCCATGCTGGGGGCGGTGTTATCGTTTGGGGCGGTATTTGCCCCAATGACCAGAGGTGAATTGAGTGGGCTTTCTTGGCTGCCGACGTTTCTTGAATTGCTGTTCGCCTGGTTGGGATGCTTCACACTGGCGGAACTCCTTGGGGGGTTCGTGGCGTTCCTTGAAAAACATGAATGTTACCCGAACTGAACCGGGAATCTGGACGGGTTCGAAGTCGGTTTTGTACGCAACCGTTCCCCTGCGTACAAAATCCCGGAAAAACCCGCCGAAAGTTCGAAGAGTATTATTGACATACGCCGATAGGCATATAGAATGATCACACACAAGGGGGAACGGATCATGCAAACTGCAATCGGCTACATTCGAGTTTCGACCGATGGACAAGTTACCGACGGTGTATCTCTTGATGCACAGCGGGAACGAATCGGGGCATGGTGCGTGGCGAACGGTTACGCAATGG
>CAIOKO010000144.1 GCA_903858935.1 uncultured Schlesneria sp.
GTCGCTGCCGGGCGGTTCATCAAGCTGTAGATATCTGCAAAAGTCTTGTATCGAAACCCCTTCGGCCAATAGGCCGCCGGTTGATTCCGCTGTCGCTCAATCGCCTGCTGCCGAGCCTCTTCCCGTGACGAAAATCGTTGCACCATCTGAAAATCCCCTTGTCGAAATAAAAACACAACCACACGACAAGAAATATACAGCAACGACAAGATATGTCAACACAAACAACGACATAGACTCTTGACGCTTGGAAGATGTTCGTGGGAATCATCGGTGATGAAGACAAGAATGGGACGGCATGGGACGAATGGGACCTATAGGACCGTATGAAAACGACCATACCGTCTTTGTCCCATAGGTCCCATTCGTCCCATAAGTCCCATGAAATACCGGCCCCGCAAGCGGAAATCGTCGCCCAGTTTTTTTCGCAGAAAAACAAAGCAAAGCCCCCCCCCCTGCGGGGGTGGTTAACGGGCCTTTGCCCTAGCGCCAGATGTGATTAACAGGCCTTTGCCCTGGCAATGGGGACTAAAAACTGACGCACTTGCTGGTGAAAATCCTCACGTCACATTGACAACGCACCCTTGTTCAGGACTCTTTAATTGCGATGCTGGCAATGCGTGCAACATCATCGCTTCGACCGATCGACGTTCGCCCGGCAAGACGCATCACTCGAAGCCCAGGTGACAGGCGAGATCCTACCTCGTACGAATTATCCATCCGCAACTTTCCTCCACCTGGTGCTGATGCACTTGATTCCTTCAACGCGACGGCGGGGCATCTTGAGACGCTAATCCAGGCTTGCCTTCTGCCAACTGCCGACCTGTTCAGAGTGTTCAGGTAATCCGTCACCAATATCGGCATCGGCAGCCAACCCTTGCTGCTGCTTCTAAAGGCGTGACGGCTTTTCTCAACGCTTCCGACGCGAACAGCGTCGCACTGCCGAACTTCGCAAACTTACGGAATCGAAATATTCGAGGACTAACCGAACGCCCTCGAGGCATCGAATCACTAAAAACTGAACATTAGAGCACTATTATTAATGCATAAAACCCGAAGTTTCATCTCTTTTTAATAAAGAAGACTTGTTTTCTTGACTAATGAGGCCTAAATTCCCACGCACAGATGGGCTTGGAAACTAAATTGCCGTCAATGCACTTTTTTTACCAGACCTGATTTCGTTATGCTTTTGGTTGAATAAATGATTACGTCAGTGAATTGGAATTCGAGCTTGAGTTTGCGAGAAGACACTGCCGGGATGATTCGATCAACACTGATTGGATTGGTCGGCGGTACGATTTTGCTTCCGGTGTTTTTCGCAATTTGGCTTTTCCTGACAATTGAGAGAAATCTCATCCAGAGTTGCGACGAATACGGGACACAAAAACGAGATGTCGATAGTTTATTAGTCGTGTCGCTCTTTTCAGTTTGGGCCCTTGGGATTTTAGTAGGGTATTCCATTTGGAGCGTCCAAGGAGCGATTACGGCAAATTTCATCAATGGTGCCTTGGGAGGCGCGTTTCTAGGATATTGGATGTACTGCCAGCAGAAGCCCACCAGATAGCGCACGTTTTTAATCCGCCCAAGTGAACTTTGCCACCACGCTCAAATCGCTTCATCAACAGATGCCAGATTAATAGGCAGCTAGTGCGCAAAACGACGAACCAAGCGAAAAAGCCTTGTCCACAGAGTTTGTGAACAAGGCTTTTCGAGTGGAGCGGAAGGGAGTTGAACCCTCGACCTCTGCATTGCGAACGCAGCGCTCTCCCAACTGAGCTACCGCCCCAGACATTCCCGTTGCATTAGGGTTTCTAAAGGAATGTAACAGAATTCTGTTTCTGTGCAAAAGCGATTCTCAGGATTTTTGGATTCGGAAAAAGATGTCGATCAGGATCTTTCTTTCGGCGCAACGGGCCATTCGCTGAAATAGCCCAAGGCAATCGACTGAGGATTCAGGAATTGAAATTCCCAAAAGGCTTGAAGGGCAATGCTGCGAAGGATTTTTTTGCAGCGAGATTCGCGGTACATCAAGCGATCCGACGAAACACCACCGCCCCCGCTCAGGAGGTAACCGGGCCTTTGCACAGGCCGGAACCACCAAACACCGATACACAATATCCTGGAAATTCCTGGGGCAAAGGCCCGTAAACACTGCCGCGGGGGCGGTGTGGTGGGTGCTTTATGAACCCCTTCACGGCCTTGTGATTTGTCGATTTGCCTGATTCCTGGCCCGATGGGCCGGACTATTTGAACGGATGGTCCGTTGAGCTCGAAGAGAATGACGTTTCCGACGGCGCGCGAACAGCGGCGGGAAGGTTGCTGTCATTCGTTCCCGCGAGTATCGTCTTCGTTTGTTGTCTAAAATGAATCGATTTGGGCAATCGACTTTTGATCGAAGGCTGAAAGTCGCTGCTGGAAAAATACCTCGCAGGTCAGAAGCCTTTGGTACGAATGTAAATCGGAGGCTGAAAGCCTCCGCTACGAAGATTTTTGCTTTAAATAATCAGATATTAGAGGAGTTTCAGCGTGACGGAACGCGTGGTCATCATCGGGTCCGGCCCTGCCGGTTGGTCGGCAGCCATTTATGCAGCAAGAGCCAATCTTAATCCGCTGGTCATTGAGGGGGCGATTACCGAAGACAATCGAATCCGGGGAACTTTGCCGCTCGGTCAACTGTCGATGACAACCGAGGTGGAAAACTATCCCGGCTTTCCTGCTGGTGACTTGTCGCCATACCTGAAGTCATCTCTTCCCGAACAGAA
Organism: uncultured Schlesneria sp.; assembly: GCA_903858935.1. Taxonomy (GTDB): domain Bacteria; phylum Planctomycetota; class Planctomycetia; order Planctomycetales; family Planctomycetaceae; genus Schlesneria. The sequence continues at coordinate 2,763 of CAIOKO010000144.1, forward strand.
CGTCCCCTATCGTGACCCTCATATGACGGGAGTGACCGGGCCGGAACTGATGGAATTGATGCGGCAACAGGCCAGGAACTTCGGGACGCGGATCATTACCGACGATGTTGTTTCCGTCGACCTGTCGAAGAAGCCGTTTGATTTGTCGTTACTCCAAGGTGAGAAAATATCCACACATTCGCTGATCATTGCGACAGGCGCCCGAGCCAACTACCTGGGACTTCCTTCCGAAGATCGCTACAAAAACCGGGGCGTCTCGGCCTGTGCGGTATGCGATGGAGCACTTCCCCGATTCCGCAATAAACCTCTTGTGGTCATCGGCGGCGGCGACAGTGCGATGGAAGAAGCCAGTTATCTCTCGAAGTTCGCATCAACGGTCTATCTCGTCCATCGACGCGGGGAATTTCGAGCGAGCAAGATTATGGCTCAACGCGTTCTCGATAATCCGAAAATCAAAGTGAAGTGGTTTTCAGGAGTCGACGAAGTTCTGGGTGACGAAAACCGGGGTGTCACCGGTGTCAGGTTGAGAAACCTGCAGGATTCGACATCAGAAGTGATCGAAGCGACGGGGATGTTTTGTGCGATCGGGCATACTCCGAACACCGACTTCCTGGCAGGTCAGGTGCAGACCGATGACAAGGGCTACATTGTCTATTCCCTCCCTTTCCGCACGAACACCAGCGTCGATGGTGTCTTCGCGGCAGGTGATGTCGCCGACAGTTATTACCGACAGGCAATCACCTCGGCGGGAACAGGGTGTATGGCCGCGCTGGACGCAGAGCGATGGCTGGGCAGCCACGGATTCCATTAACAAAACTAAATTTGAAAGCCATCATAAATGCTGACGCGAGAAGGATGTCTGGCTCGTCGTGCTCTGTTGTGGGAGTCCGTTCCAACATCATGTGAGTGGTTGTTGGTTGCTGACCCACGACATGTTCTCTATTTGTCGAACTTCTGGATTAACCCACTGACGTTTTCGGCCGGTGAGCGATGCTGGCTGCTGCTGGAACGGGACGGAAAGGCAACCCTGCTTGGCGATAATTTTTCGCTCAGGTCACGATCAGCCGACCCCTTCGTTGATGGCGAAGTCATGGTCAAGTGGTATGACCATCAGCATTCGGTTATGAACCGCGACCATGCGCTGCTGAAGGCCGCCGAAATGATCGCCGACCGCTTGTATGGGCGGAGCGGGGCGGTTGAAGCGGAATGGTTGCCGGTCGGGGCATTCGAGTTGCTTGGGCTGGATCACGAACAGCACTCAGTAAAAACTGAAGCAAAAGACGTGGGCAAACCAGGTGCGATTGATCTGGGAACAATCCTGCGGTCGCTGCGACGGCAAAAACATGCCGACGAAATTGCGTTGTTGAAAGAATGCATGCGAGCTGGCGAAGCAGGGATGTTGCGACTGCGTGAAATCATCCGGCCAGGGATCAGCGAGTTCGAGATTTTCTGCGAGGTCCAACATGCCGCGATCGCTGCGGCAGGACGTCCCGGTCTGATTTATGGTGACTTCCGCGCTGCTACGGCTGCCGCCCCAAAAGCGGGCGGTTTGCCCACTCATTACAAACTTCAAAACGGCGATATGTTCACGCTCGATTATTCGGTTGTGCTGGAAGGGTATCGGTCGGACTTCACAAATTGCATGACGGTGGGCCAACCGAATTCTGAGCAGCGCCATCTTTACGATCTGGTCTCGGCTGCTCAGCGCAGTGGTGAATCTGTCCTGAAAGCGGGAACAAGAGCCAAAGACGTCTTCCATGCCGTCAACAAGCCAATTCTCGAAGCGGGTCTGGCTGACAAGTTTGCCCATCACGCGGGACACGGGATCGGGCTGGCTCATCCCGAAGCGCCCATTCTAGTCCCCGAAAGTGAAGACGTCCTGATGGAAGGGGATGTCATCACGCTGGAACCGGGACTTTACGTCCAGGGGATTGGTGGCATCCGCATCGAACACAATTATCTGATTACGGAAACCGGCTATGAGCGGCTAAGTAATCACGTCATCTCGCTGACGTAGGATTTTCCATGACGTTGCCGCTGATTCGATTTGATCGCGTGACCAAGCGGTTTCACGCTGTCACGGCGCTCGACGGCGTCAGCTTCGACGTGCTGCCGGGTGAGTTCCACGCCCTGTGCGGCGAGAACGGGGCGGGCAAAAGCACGTTGATGAAAATCCTGTCTGGTGTCATTACCGAGTATGACGGGCAGATTGAACTCGCCGGGCAGCCTCTTGTCGTACGTGGAACCCGCGACGCCGAATCGCGCGGCATCAGTATCATTCATCAGGAACTGAACCTTGTCAGCGACCTGTCCGTCGCCGCGAATATCTTCCTCGGTCGTGAATTGCGGACACCGTTCGGCCTGTTGGATGACCGCAGGATGGAAAACGAAGCGGCAAAGTTGTTTGAACAACTGGATTGCCGTATCGACCCCCGTGCTGCTGTTCGATCACTCAGAATCGGTGATCAGCAACTTGTTGAGATCGCCAAAGCATTGTCGCTGGGGTCCACCGAACAAAGTGATTCTGGAAAAGCTCCGGCACAGCGGACACTCATCATGGATGAGCCGACCAGTGCCTTGACCGAATCGGAAGTCGAGCGGTTGTTCCGAATTATCGGCCGCTTGCGCAGCCAGGGTGTCACAATCGTTTATATCTCGCACAAAATGGACGAGATCTTTCAACACGCCGACCGGATTACGATCTTGCGAGACGGCCAGGTAGTGAAGACGCTCGATCGGTCAGCGACCTCGCCGCGCGAGGTGACTCATCTGATGGTAGGTCGTGAGATTGGCGCCAGTGATTTCGGGGCAAATCGAACTGCCGGTGCTGAAGTTCTAAAAGTCGAGCACCTGTCTCTCCCGTGGCGAGGCCATGTCCGTCAATGGCGATTAAAGGACGTGAACCTTACGGTTCGAAGAGGCGAAGTGCTGGGGATTGCGGGTTTGATGGGGGCGGGCAGAACCGAACTTCTCGAATGTTTGTTCGGCGCGAGTTCTGAGCCACCGCTCGGCCGTATTGAACTCGAAGGCCGACTGGTCCAGTTTGCTAACCCCAACCAGGCATTACGTGCTGGCATCGGCCTGGTGACAGAGGACCGCAAGCGTTATGGCATCTTCACCGAGATGACTGTACGAGACCACATTACGTTGTCGTCGTTATCAGAAGTCGCCTCTGCGGGTTTCGTCAGCGCCGGTGCCGAGAACCGCGCGGCAGACGAATCAATTGAATCATTAAGAGTGAAAACAGCCGGACGAGAAGCGGCCATCACCAGTCTTAGTGGCGGCAACCAGCAGAAGTGCATCATCGCCCGAGCACTCAGAACTCGGCCCAAGCTTTTGTTGCTGGACGACCCCACGCGAGGAATCGATGTCGGGGCCAAGGCCGAGATTTATCGACTGATTGATGAACTGTGCGGACAAGGCCTGGCCATCATCATCACGTCGAGCGAGTTGCCCGAACTGATCACCGTGTGTGATCGCATTATGGTGTTGTGCGAAGGCCGGGCCACTGCCGAATTCAAGCGAGGTGAGTTCACCGAAAACAAGCTAATGGAAGCCGCGACGACCGTCGTAGCATA